>CAXTVT010000082.1:0-12786 GCA_964247745.1 uncultured Beijerinckiaceae bacterium | reverse complement strand
CAGCGCATCGGCATCGTGTTCCAGTCCTTCCACCTGATCCCGACGATGACGGCGCTGGAGAACGTCGCCGTGCCGCTGGAGCTGGCCGGCCGCCGCGACGCCTTCGCCCGCGCCCGCGACGAGCTCGCCGCCGTGGGCCTGGCCGAGCGTGTCACGCACTACCCGGCGCAGCTGTCGGGCGGCGAGCAGCAGCGCGTGGCGCTGGCCCGCGCCATCGCGCCGCGTCCGGCGATCCTCGTCGCCGACGAGCCGACCGGCAACCTCGACGAGACCACCGGCGCCTCCATCGTCGATCTCATGTTCGCGCTGAAGCGGGATCGCGCCACGACGCTGGTGCTCGTCACCCACGACCTCGCCCTGGCGGCACGCTGCGACCGCACGATCCGGCTGCGCTCCGGCCGCATCGAGGCCGAGACCACGCGGCGGGAGGCTGCCGCCTGAGGCCGAGGCGGCCGCCCGAACGTCGCTTGCCGCGCCGCGAGCCCGCCCCTATTGCCTTTGCTCGAAGCCAAGCCAACGCCGCCGGAGTCGCCATGCAGGCCGTTCTCGATGTCATCCTGCTGATCCTGAGGATGTACACCTACGTGATCATCGCCGTCGCGATCATGTCCTGGCTGATCGCCTTCAACGTCATCAATCTCTACAACAACGTCGTGCGCTCGATTTGGAACGGCCTCAACGCCCTGACCGAGCCCGTGCTCCGGCCGATCCGCGCCATGCTGCCGAGCTTCAACGGCCTCGACCTGTCGCCGCTCGTGCTGCTTCTGCTGATCTTCCTGATCCAGGACATCATCATCAAGTACATCTATCCGAGCGTGTATTGAAGATGATCGACGGTCTGTAGCCAATTCCGGAACAGCGGCATACCGAGGAACCGGTGCGGGCGACTACGAAAGCCGTTGTCGTCCGCCATTGCTGACCTTCGGCTCGCGATCATTTATGTCGATGCCTCAGAGCGGGTTGCGAAAAAGGCACGCCATGCACCAGAGCCTCGAGACGAAGCGCCGTGGGATCGCCGACGCGTGCCGTCGCCGAAAGGTCTCCCGCCTCGATGTCTTCGGCTCGGCGGCCCGGGGGATCGATTTCGACATCGAGACCAGCGACGCGGATTTCCTGGTCGATTTCGATCCGGGCTACGGCGCTGAAGAGTTCTTCGGCCTCAAGGACGACCTGGAAGAGGTCTTGGGTCGACCAGTCGACCTCGTGACGACAAACGGCCTGGAGACCGGCCACAACCATCTCGTCCGCATGAACATCCTCGTCGACAGGCAGATCGTTTATGAGCGATGACGCAAGCTACCTCATAGACATTGTCCATTATGCCGAAGTGGCTTGCCGCTTCGTAGGCGACATGCCGAGGCAGGACTTTGAGCAAAACGAGATGGTGCGTTTGGCCACGCAGAAGGCGTTGGAGGTCATTGGCGAAGCTTCGAACAAGTTGACGCTTGCCTTCAGAGCGGAACATCCAGACTTGGAATGGGCCAGGATGATCGCGATGCGCAATCTGCTTGTTCATAATTACGGCAACGTCGATGCTGCAGTCGTCTGGGACGTCGTAAAAACCAAGCTGCCTGTTCTCCTCGAGAAACTCGCGCCGCTCATCTCGACGGCGAATAGAGACGAGGTTCGTTAGTTTTCAGCGATCCAAGCCAGCCGGCCGCTTCGGTTTGCCGCCTCACGATCTGTTGACGGGGATGGCCATCTGGTAATGAATCGCGTGCGATGCAATATGCGGTGTTAGCCGCGCTCCTCCTCTTGCCGACGTCAGGGTCCGCATGGGTCTCGTCCTCTACGCGCTGAAATACAGGGTCACGTTCTTCGTGCTCGCCGCCGTCATGATGCTCGGCGGCCTCGGCTCGGCGATCGTCACCAAGAAGGACGTTCTTCCCGTCGTCGACATCCCGGTCGTCGTGGTGGTGTGGACCTACACCGGTCTCGACACGACCGACATGGCGAGCCGCATCACGACCTACAGCGAATATTCGCTGTCCAACAACGTCAACAACATCTCGCGGCTCGAGAGCCAGACCATCCAGGGTTACGCGGTCGAGAAGGTCTATTTCGACCCGCAGGTCTCGATCGACCTCGCGATCGCGCAGGTCGTCTCGGCGATGAACTCGATCCGCCAGGTCATGCCGCCGGGCGTGCAGCCGCCGTTCGTCCTGCGACTGTCTGCCTCGTCGCAGCCGGTGATCCAGCTCGCGCTCTCCTCCTCCACCCAGAGCGGCGCCTCGCTGTACGACTACGCCATGTACCGCATCCGCCAGACGCTGCTGTCGTCGCCGGGTGCGACGCTGCCGGCTCCGTTCGGCGGCTCGCCGCGGCAGATCATGGTCGATCTCGACCTCCACGCGCTCCAGGCCAACGGTTTGACGCCGACCGACGTCGCCAACGCGGTGATCAACCAGAACACCGTGGTGCCGTCCGGCCTCGCGAAGATCGGGTCGCTGCAATATCCCATCCGCCTCAACGCCGCGCCCGAGCTCATCTCCGATCTCAACAAGATCCCGATCAAAGTCGTCGACGGCATCCCGACGCAGGTCCGGGACGTCGCCTTCGTGCGCGATGGATCGCCGCCGCAGCTGAACTTCGTGCGCGCCAACGGCACCAACGCCGTGCTGATGCCGATCTACAAGAACGGCACGGCTTCGACCTTGACCGTCGTCGACAACGTCAAGGCGGCGATGCCGATCATCAAGGGTGCCGCGCCCAAGGGCGTCGACATCAAGATGCTGTTCGACCAGTCGGTGTTCGTGTCCGGCGCCATCTCGGACGTGATCCGCGAAGCCGTCATCGCCGCTGTGCTGACCGGCCTCACCATCTTCATCTTCCTCGGCTCCTGGCGCTCGACCCTGGTGGTCCTGGTGTCGATCCCCCTCTCGATCGTCACCTCCATGTCGATCCTCTCGATCCTGGGCGAGACGATCAACGTCATGACGCTCGGCGGTCTGGCGCTCGCCGTCGGCATCCTGGTCGACGACGCCACCGTGGCGATCGAGAACACCTACCGGCTGATGGAGGAGGGGCGTTCCTTCCGCGACTCCGTCGTCGAGGGCGCGGCCGGCATCGCCAAGCCGGCTCTGATCTCGACCCTGGCGATCTGCTCGGCCTTCGTCAGCGTCCTGTTCCTCACCGGCACGGCGAAGTACCTCTTCACGCCGCAGGCGCTCGCCGTCGTCTTCGCCATGCTGACATCCTACCTGCTGTCGCGCACGCTCGTGCCGATCATGATCGACATCCTGGTGGCGAAAGAGTTCGATCAGCGCTTCGGAGCCGAGGGCTCGCACGGCAAGCCGCCGGCCGAAGGCGACAAGAGGCCGGGGCTCGTCGCCAGGTTCCAGGTCGGCTTCGAGAAGCGTTTCGCGAAGTTCCATCGCGGCTATCTCGGCCTGCTGCACGCCTCCATCGCGCATCGTTTCGTGACGCTCGGCGTCGCGGGCTGCGTCCTGGCCATCGGTGTCGTGCTGTTCCCGTTCGTCGGGCAGGATTACTTCCCGGTGATCGACTCCGGCAACATGACGCTGCACATCCGTGCGCCCTCCGGGACGCGCCTGGAGACCACCGGACAGCGTTTCGCGGAGGTCGAGAAGACGGTGCGCAAGACGTTGCCGAACCTCGTCGATTCCGTGCTCGACAACGTCGGGCTGCCCTCGATCAACTACAATTTCGCGTTCAGCGACGGATCGTTCGTCGGCTACAACGACGGCGAGATGCTGATCCAGCTCAAGGACGATGTGCCGCGTGAGCCGACGGCCGTCTACATGCGCCGCCTGCGCAAGGTGCTGCGCGGCGCCTATCCCGACATGATCTTCTACTTCCAGCCGTCGGACATGATCACGCAGATCCTGGACTTCGGCACCATCACGGCGATCGATGTCCAGGTCACCGGTCGCCATCAGGCCGACGACCTGAAAGTCGCCCGCGACCTCGTCGGCAAGATCAAGCGGGTCAAGGGTGCCGTCGACGTCCACCTGCAGCAGATCGTCGACGCGCCGGAATTCTTCGGCGTCATGGACCGCAACATGGCGAGCGAGATCGGGCTCAACGCGCAATCGATCGCGCAGTCGATCAACGTCTCGCTGTCGGGTAGCTACCAGATCCAGCCGAACTTCTGGTCCGATCCCAAGACCGGCATTCCCTATCAGCTCTGGGTGCAGACGCCGGAATATCGCACCGACAGCCTCGACGCGATCAAGACGACGCCGGTCTTCGTGTCGTCGACGGCGATGGACCAGCCGGGCGTCATCACCATGCTCGGCTCGGTCACCGAACTGCATCGGCAGGCCGAGCAGACGGTGGTCAACCACCTCAACGCGCAGCCGGTCTACGACATCTTCGTCAACGTGCAGGACCGGGATCTCGGCTCGGTCGCCAACGACATCCAGGCGATCACCGACGGGGTGGGCAAGCAACTGCCGGTTCCCGACAAGATCGTTCTCCGAGGCCAGGTCGAGCAGATGCGCGACGCCTTCTTCAACATCGGCATCGGCCTGATGATCTCGGTGGTGGCCGTGTACCTCCTGATGGTGCTGAACTATCAGAGCTGGGGCGACCCGTTCGTCGTGCTTTGCGCGCTGCCGCTGGCCTTCTGCGGCATGGTGATGAGCCTCTTCATCACGCAGACGACGCTGTCGATCCCCTCGCTGTTCGGCGCGATCATGGCGGTCGGCGTCGCGTCGGCGAATTCGATCCTGCTCGTCACCTTCGCGCGCGAGCATCGCGAGGAGACCGGCTGCAGCGCGATCGAGGCGGCGGTCGCCGCCGGCGAGACGCGCCTGCGGCCGGTCCTGATGACCGCCCTGGCGATGTTCGTCGGCCTGCTGCCGATGGCCATCGGCGTGGGCGAAGGCTCCGAACAGAACGCCGCCTTGGCGCGTGCCGTGCTGGGCGGCGTGGCGGTGGGGACCTGCGCGACCCTGCTGTTCGTTCCCTTCCTGTACAGCGTGCTACGCCGGGGTCAGATAAGGCCCGTCGAGGATTACGTATGACCAAGGCCGAAATCGACGAGCACGAGCTGGCTTCCGGCCCCTCGAACGAGACCGCGCGTGTCCAATCGCCGAGCGAACCCGATGATCGGGCGAGGACCGGCAAGGCGGAGAGCCCGCCGCCGCTGCCGCGACGGCGCTTCTTCTTCTTCGTCGGGCTGCTGCTCGTCTGCCTGCTCGGCTATGGCGGCTACGAGCATTGGGTGACCTACGATCGCGCCACGCAGACCCAGCAGGAGGCCATCGACTTCGTGCCGGAGGTGAGGACCATCACCGCCAAGCTCGAGGACGGGCCCGTCAAGTTGACCCTGCCGGGTCAGACCGAGCCGTTCTTCAGCTCGACGATCTATCCTCGCGCGACCGGATACGTGGCCGAGCGGCGTGTCGACATCGGTTCGCACGTCAAGAAGGGCGACCTGCTGATCCGCATCGCCGCGCCCGATCTCGATGCGCAGCTCGCCCAGGCCAAAGGCCAGCTCGAGCAGACTGTCGCGGCGCAGGGCCAGGCCAACGCACAGCTGGCGCAATCCAACGCCAACCTGTCGCTGGCGCAGGTCACTTCGAAGCGCTTCGAGACCCTGACCAAGCAGGGCTACCAGACGGTCCAGAACAACGACAATCAATCCACCCAGGTGCAGTCGCAGGAGGCCAACGTCGAGAGCGCGAAGGCGGCCATCAAGGTCGCCGATGCCAACACGCAGGCGGCGCAGGCGTCGGTGCAGCGGCTGGACGCGATGGTCTCGTTCGAGCGCGTGATGGCGCCGTTCGACGGCGTGATCACCACCCGCGGCGTCGACATCGGCGATCTCGTCAACGCCGACAACCACACCGGCGCGGCGCTGTTCACCGTGGCGGCCGACAAGGTGCTGCGCGTCACCGTGCACGTGCCGCAGGCCAACGCCTACGCCATCAAGGACGGGCTGGTCGGCACCGCCTATCTGCCGCAGAAGCCGGAACAGACCTTCTCGGGCCGGATCGCGCGCTCGTCGATCGCCCTGCTGAACTCGGCGCGCACCCTCGACACCGAGGTCGACATCGAGAACCCGACCGGCGCGCTGAAGCCGGGCGCCTACGTCGACGTCACCTTCGACATCCCGCGGATCCGCGCCAACGTCGTGCTGCCGGCCGAGACGATCGTCTTCAACCAGAACGGCCTGCAGGTCGCCGCGGTGCAGGACGACCAGGTCCGTTTCCAGACGATCTCGATCTATCGCGACTTCGGCAAGACCTTCGAGGTCCGCGACGGCGTCGACGGCGGCGAGCAGATCATCATGAACCCGCCGCCCGACCTGCGCGACGGCCAGAAGGTCAAGATCAAGCCGAAGCCGCCGGAGGAAGAGGCGAAGAAGTAGCCGACACCGTCGTCGCCCCGCGCACCAGCTTCAGCAGGGCCGGCTGGGCGGCCTCGTTGCCGACGCAGACCGAGCCTTTGGCCATCATGTCCGAGCCGCCGTCGCAGTCGGTGACCGTGCCGCCGGCCTCGCGCACCATGACGAGCCCCGCCGCCATGTCCCAGGTCCGGATGTCGCGCTCCCAATAGCCGTCGTAGCGGGCGGCGGCGACGCAGCAGAGGTCGAGCGCCGCGGCGCCGAGGCGGCGGAGGTTCGAGACCTGGCCCATCACCGCCTGCGCCTCGGTCAGGAAGCGCGGATGCGTGCGGCGTTTGCCGAGGTGCGGGATGCCGCAGCCGATCACGCAGTCCGCCAGCTGGCGCCGCGCCGAGACGCGCAGGCGGCGGTTGTTGAGATAGGCGCCTTGGCCGCGCTCGGCGATAAAGAGCTCGTCCGCGGCCGGATTGTAGACCACGCCGGCGACGAGATGGCCCTCGCGCTCCAGCGCGATCGAGATCGCGAAGATCGGGATGCCGTGCAGGAAGTTGGTGGTGCCGTCGAGCGGGTCGATGTGCCAGGTGTGGCTCTTGTCGGCGCCCTCGACGGTGCCGCCTTCCTCCATGACGAAGCCGTAGCCGGGCCGCGCCTTCGAGAGCTCCTCGAACAGCGTGGTCTCGGCCTTCTTGTCGGCGGCGGAGACGAAGTCGCCCGGGCCCTTGACCGAGACCTGCAGGTTCTCGACCTCGCCGAAGTCGCGCTTCAACCCGCGCCCCGCCTTGAGGGCGGCGGCGGTCATGACGTTCATCAGGGCGGAGCGGATCATCGCGGGGGTGAAGCACGGCGGGTGCGTGCGGGCAAGGTCGAGACGCGTCGGTCATGGGGATCGCGCGCGGCCAGCAATCGCTAATCGCCCTCCTTGGCCGGCGCTTTCTTGGGGCTCGCCTTACCTTTCTTCGACGCGAGCGCCTGTTTGAGAACTGTCCCCAACGAGCCCTCGTCCGCGCGCGAGGCTTTGCCGCGCAGTTTCGGCTGCGGTGCGAGGGGCTCCGGGTCGACCAGGCTCGCCACCCTCGCGGCGATGTCGTCGACCACCGCTGGATCGGCTGCCCCTTCGTAGGACACGCCACCACCCTGTTGGTCGCGAGCCCGGAAGTCGAAGCTGCGTACTTGATTGATCACCGCCACTCCGGTCACCGCGCCGGCGCTCACCTGTACCGCGAGTCCAGCCTTGCGCATGCCCTCGGCAGCGGTGTTGATGACCACGGTTACAATCATGCCGTGCTGGTTCACGGCTTCCTCCATCAGGACGAGCCAGTAGTGCCGGCCACGCATCTCCTTGCCGAGGGTTGGATTAGGGTCGAGAGAATAAACCTCCCCCCGTCGAGGAATGCGGGATCCGAGCGGCATCACCCCATTTCCCGACCGAGCGGCGGCCCATCCAGGGCACCCTTGGTGCCGGCATAGAGTTCGGGCAGGTGCGCCGCTCCCTCGAGCAACTCGGCAAGCGTGTAGCGCCGCCGACGTGGTGTCGACTGAACCTTTGGTTCCGCCATGAGCTTGCCATCCACCAAGCTCACTTCGACATCGCCGCCAGCCTGAATTCCCATTTCCGTGAGAAAATGAATCGGGATCGAGAACACGGTGGCCCCACCCTGATTTCGCAGCTTGCGCGTGACGCCCTTCAGTGGGGCATCAGGGGATGTTCGGCGACGACGGGTTGCGGTGCGGGCAGACGCGATCGGCATAGAACACACTCCTTCCGCACATTATGTGCAACAAAAGTGAGACATTCAAGGTGCTTCGCGAGCAACATGACAACCCTGTCCGCGCCCCGTAAAAGCTTCCCATGACCACCCGCATCACCCGCCGCTTCGACGCCCTTCGCCAACAGGGTCGAGCCGGCCTCGTCACCTTCACCATGGCCGGCGACCCCGATGCCGCGACCGCGCTCGCCATCCTGCGCGCGCTGCCCGCCGCTGGCGCCGACGTCATCGAGCTCGGCATGCCCTTCACCGACCCGATGGCCGACGGCCCGGCGATCCAGGCCGCCGGGCTGCGGGCGCTTCAGGCCGGCACCACGCTCGCCGGCACGCTCGAGCTGGTGCGCGCCTTCCGCCAGGGCGACGGCGCGGCGACGGGCGACGCCGACACGCCGCTCATCCTGATGGGCTATTACAACCCGATCTACATCCGCGGCGTCGAGCGCTTCCTGGCGGAGGCGCGCGAGGCCGGCGTCGACGGCCTCATCGTGGTCGACCTGCCCCCCGAGGAGGATGCCGAGCTCTGCCTCCCGGCCCGCGCCGCCGGGATCGACTTCATCCGCCTGGCGACGCCCACCACCGATGCCGCGCGGCTGCCGGCGGTGCTCGCGAACACCTCGGGCTTCCTGTACTACGTCTCGATCGCCGGCATCACCGGCACGGCCGCGCCCTCGCGCGACGCGGTAGCGGCGGCCGTAGCCCGGCTCAAGGCGGCGACCGCGCTGCCGGTGGCGGTCGGCTTCGGCGTGAAGACCGCGCGAACCGCGGCCGAGATCGCCGGCTCCGGCGCCGACGCTGTGGTGGTCGGCTCGGCCATCGTCGACGCGCTGCGCGGCTCGCTCGACGGCCACGGTCGCGCGACGGCGCGTTCTGTCGAGGCGGTGACCACGCTGGTGCGCTCGCTCGCCGAGGGAATTGCCGACGCGGCGCGGGTCGGCGAGGCGGCGTAGACGCTGCATGGCTCCGCCGCCCGCGAGCGGCCATTATGCGCGGGCTTTACGGATAAGGGGGCGTCGCCGTGTCGGACTGGCCTCAGGGACGAAGCGAGATGGCCGGGCGCGTCCGCGCGCACGATTGGGCCGCGACGCCGCTCGGCGCGGCCGCGCACTGGCCACAGAGCCTGAAGACCGCCGCCGAGATCGTCCTCGCCTCCGGTCGCGCCATGCAACTGGCCTGGGGGCCGGAGCATACCATCCTATACAACGATGCCTACGCGCCGATGCTGGGCGATCGCCATCCCGGCGCGCTCGGGATCCCGTTGTCCGAGGCATGGCCGGACGTCTGGGCGGACATCGAACCGCTCGTCGCGCGGGTGCTCGATGGCGAGACGGTCACGTACGAAGCCATGCCGCTCGCGACGACGATGCGCGGGGTTCGCGAAGAGACCTGGTGGAACTTCTCCTTCTCGCCGCTCAGGGACGATACCGGCGCGATCACCGGCCTTCTCAACGTCACCATCGACGACTCCGCGCGCGTGCGCGCCGAGAACGCGCTGCGCGCAAGGGAGGAGCGACTCCGCGCTCTGGTGACCGCGGGCACCTACGTGATCTATCGGATGGGGCCGGACTGGCGGCTGATGTATCAGCTCGACAGCTGCAGCCTCGTTCCCACGCACGAGCCCATCGAGGATTGGACCGACAAATACATCCCGGTGGAGGACCTGCCACGCGTCTACGCCGCGATCGAAGAGGCCATACGCACCAAGTCGCTGTTCGAGCTGGAGCATCGCGTCATGCTCGCGGACGGCGGCATCGGCTGGGTGCTGTCGCGCGCCATTCCGTTGATCGGCCAAGACGGCGAGATCAGCGAATGGTTCGGCACCGGCAGCGACGTCACCGAACGGCGCGGCGCGGCCGAGAAGCTGCGCGAGAGCGAGGATCGCTTTCGCACGATGGCGGACAATGCGCCCGTGCTGATCTGGGAGACCGACGACACCGGCGTGACGTCCGTGAACGGACATTACCTGGCTTTCTTCGGCTTCGATCTTGCCGAGATCGTGGGGTTCGGTTGGGCGAAATTCCTGCATCCGGACGACGCCGAAGGCTATCTCGCCGCCTTTCGCGAAGCCTTCGATCGGCGCAAGCCCTATGCGTTCCAGTGCCGGTTCCGACGGAAGGACGGGCGATATCGCTGGCTGCGCAGCAGCGGCGGCCCTGTCGGAGACAATCGTTACGTCGGCTGCTCGCTCGACGTCACCGGTCTCCTGGAAGCCCAGCGAAGCTGGCGCGAAAGCGAGGAGCAGCAGCGGCTGATGATCGAGCCGGTGCCCGCCTTGCTCTGGTGGGCCGATCCGGTGGAACCCGCGGTCACCGTCACCGACCGTTGGCGCAGCTACACCGGCCAGAGCGACCTCGGAACGCGGGCGTTCGGCTGGCTCGATGCCATCCACCCGGAGGATCGCGCGGCAACCCGGGCCGCCTTCGCGCGCGCGTTCGCGAGCGGCGAGCCGCTTGAGATCCAACAGCGGATTTATCGCGCGGGCAACGGCTACCGCTGGCATCTCGTCCGGCACGTCCCGGTCCGCGACGAGGCAGGCATGATCGCGCGCTGGTTCGGCGCCGCCATCGACGTTCACGAGCTGCGCGAGTTGCAGGACAGTCAGCATGTCCTCGTCGCCGAGCTGCAGCATCGCACCCGCAATCTCTTGGGCGTGGTGCGCGCCATGGCCGACAAGACCATCGACCGCTCCGCCGATCTCGCCGATTTCCGGACGCGGTACCTCGATCGTCTGAGCGCGCTGACGCGCGTGCAGAACCTCCTGTCGCGCCTCGTCGACGATCGGCGCATCACCTTCGACGAGCTGCTTCGCAGCGAGATCGCCGCGCTCGACGGCGGCGACGACAAGGTGACGATGGAAGGGCCGCCGGGCGTCGCCCTGCGCTCCAGCACGGTGCAGACCTTCGCGCTCGCGCTGCACGAGCTCGCCACCAACGCCGTCAAATACGGCGCCTTCGCCCACGACGGCGGTACCCTCGACATACGCTGGCGCCTGCAACGGGAGTCCGGCTCGCAGCCCTGGCTGCACGTCGACTGGCGCGAACGTGGCGTCGTCATACCGGCCGGCGCCACGCGGCTGCGCAGCGGCGGCTCCGGCCGCGAGCTGATCGAGCGCGCACTGCCCTACCAGCTCCGCGCCAAAACAACCTTTGTCATGGAAGGGGACGGCATCCATTGTACCATCGCGCTGCCGGTCTCCGAGCGGCAGACGGGAAGTGGGATGGTCGATGGTTGAAGCGACACTCGCGGGGCGCCGCGTGCTCGTCGTCGAGGACGAGTATTACCTCGCCGACGACCTCGCCCGAGCGCTCGCGACCGCAGGGGCGACCGTTCTCGGGCCGGCGCCGTCGGTGGCGGCCGCCCTCGATCTGCTGGCTCAGGAGCCCGCCCTCGAAGCCGCGGTGCTCGATGTGAACCTCGGCGGCGAGATGGTCTATGCGGTCGCCGACATGCTGGCCGTTCGCGGCATCCCCTACATCTACGCGACCGGCTACGACGAGACCGTCATCCCGGAGCGTTACAGCGCCGCGCCACGGGCCCAGAAGCCGATCGACCCTCGCCACGTGATCGACACGCTCGCCAAGCTCATCGACGCCGCGCCCCAGCTCAATCCTTCTCCCGCCGAGCGGGAGAAGGGGTGCGCTGCCTGCGACTGTGAGGATCCAGCCGCAAAGGCGAACGGTCAGGCGGCCGGCAGCGGGATGTCGATCGTGCAGCGCACGCCGCCGGGTTGGAACTCCAATCCGCCTCGCCCGCGTGACTCATAGGCGATGCGACGCTCGATCATCTCGGTGCCGAAGCCGACGCGTCGCGGCGCGACCGCCGCGATAGGAACACCCGTCTCCTCCCAAACCAGATGCAGCCACCCTTCGCCGCTCTCGATGTCGGTTCGCCAGCTCACCTGCACCCTGCCGTCCGGCACGGACAGCGCCCCGAATTTCGTGGCGTTGGTGGCGAGTTCGTGCAGAGCGAAGGCCAGGACGTTGGCCACACGGGCCGGCAGCACGACGTCCGGGCCGCCGATGTCGCAGCGCTCGTGCGAGGCGGCCTGCGCCAGCAGTTCGTCGCGGACCAGCAACTCGAGATCGACCCCGTCGCCTTTGGAAAAGGTCAGCGCCGTCTGGGTCCGCGCGAAGGCGTCGAGGCGACCCAGAAGGTGCGAGGTGAAATCCTCGACGCTGTCGTAGCCCTCGCTCGTCCGCGACGTGATCGATCGCACGAGCGCCAGCATGTTGCGCATCCGGTGCTGCAGCTCGATCGATCGATCGCGCTCGCCGTCGCGCGACCTCTGCATTTCGACCGCGTCGGGCGTCTCGCGCAGGCCGGCCTCGGCCACGGCCAGGCGTCGCCGAAGGTCTTCGATGATCGCTCGGTCGTGCATGTCGTCACTTGCCACAAAGCGGGACCTCGGTCGGATAGCAAAACGAAGCGGAAGACGAAATGCGCGAACCTTCTTCGCGCCTCCGTCCGGCGTCGTAGCCATGCGAGGACGTTATGACGTCACGGCTCGACATCCGTCGAGGGGCCGAACACCGGATGTCGTTAGCGAGCGTAGCGAGGAGTATTCAAGGCTTTGGGGTAAGTCGCGAGGTCGCCGTCTCTCGACGATCGGCGGGCCGCCTCGATCGTCGCCCGTGCCTCGATGAGCAGAAAGGCGCTATCCATCAGGAGCATGAGCACTTCGGTCGCGGTCCGGTGCTGCTGCGAATGGGG
>CAXTVT010000081.1:0-12913 GCA_964247745.1 uncultured Beijerinckiaceae bacterium | reverse complement strand
GGAATGCGGTCGGCGCTGGCCGGCTCCTCCTGCAGCGCGCCGTTGGTCTCGTGCCGATAGGCGGAGAGCGCCTGGTAGACCTTGAGTCGGGCGCGCATCACCGAGCCTAGCGGTCGGTGCGCGGCGAGGGCGTGGGCCGGGCGGAACGACATCACGTCGTCGAAATAGCGCTGCCGCTCGGTGCTGCAGGCCTCCTGCCGCGGCAGGACAAGCGTCGCGACCGTCGCGTAGGGGCTCTCGGTCTCCTTCCATTCCACCGACGTGTCCTCGATGGGTTGGGTGTCGGCGTCGGTCCAGAGTTGCGCGCGCAGGTCGAAATGCACGTCGTGAGCGCCGAAGAAGCTCACGACGGCATGGCGGAAGCCGTCGGGATCGTCGCCGACGTCGATCTCCTTGTCGGCCATCGCCTTCATGTCGGGCGCGGTCGGGAAGGCGCCGAGCTTGGCGACGTGCGCGCCGAAGCGGATCGGTGCCTGGCTGTAATAGGCGTCGGACAGCGGGTGGGTCGGCGGATGGCCGAAGAAGTCGGCCTTGGGGCTCGCCTCGCCGCCAACCATCTTGGTCACGGTCTGCGCGATGGACGAGACGGCGCCCTTCAAGCCGGTGCTGACGGCCTCCGGCAGCTTGGTTGCCGCCAGGATCTGCTTCTCGTCCTTGAGGAACTGCTGCGCCGTGCCCGAGGGGAACACCGTGCCGGTGGCCAGCACGAAATCCTGCGTGTGGTCGCCGTGGCCAGGCAGCTTCTCGCCCTCGACGCCGAACACCTTGATCGCCATGCCGCGGTGGGTCGAGATCTTGTCCGAGGCGATCTCGCCCGGTCCCTGGGCGAAGCGCACCGCGACCTTGTAGGTGCCAGGCTTGGCGAACAGGCCCTGCGCCAGCTCCGCCGGCAGGTTCGGTTGCACGATCAGCTCGCCGACCACGACGCCGGTGCTCTTGGCATGCGAGGCGCGCACCGCGTGATGCGTGCGCCCGGCGACGATCTCACTCTGCTGCGTCATGGCGGCGATGATGCCGTCGATCGCCTCGGCCTCGTCGGGCTTGGAAATCTCGATCTCGGGGGCATAGGAAAGGGGTGTCGTGCTGGGCATGAACGCTCCTGTTGTAGTGAGGATTACTTCCGCAACAACAGGTCGAAGCGGTCGTTCCGATAAGTTCGGACTACAGTCCGGCGTTGCGGCCATGGTGCGGCCGGCGTCTCTTCGGCTTGGGAGATGAGCTGCTGACCTGTGACGCTGACGGTCCGAGCACGTCCCGCCAGCGTCACGGCTTCCGCTTCTGCCGATCGGCCTCGATCTCCGCCTCCATGCGCTCGATGACGTCCGTCGCCGGGCCGGCCAGTGGCTGCGCTGAGACATCGACGACTTGCCCGTCGCCATCGACAAGCGATAAAGATATTCCAGCGACGGAGGCTCGAGCCGCCATACGCTCAGCCAGCCGAAGTGTTGCGGGTGTGTGCGGCACTACCGCGACCTGCCTTACGCCCACGGCAAGCGAGCTAGCCAACAGGAGGCCGACCGCCTCGCATAGACCGCTTCGAAGGCGAGAAAGCTGCCCGGCATGCTTGCTGTTGAGAACGCCGCCCTTGCATTCGGCGACGATATCCCCGGCGGCACATCTAGCCACCACATCCCCTTTGCCGGCCTGCAGCGTCAGCTCAAGCTCACGCCCATCGGCAGCTTTGTAGATGCCACTGTAATCGGTCCTCCCAGAACCGATCGAGAAGCTGAAGCCCTCCTGTTCAAGCCAAGGGCGGAAATTAAACCTCTTCCCATGTTCGCCGTCAGGATGGATCTCGATCCGAGAAGGGTTGGCGGTTCTGAATAGGTGCATGGCATAAGCCACCATCACTGCACCTTCCGGCAGATGATGCTCCAGCCCTCCGGTGCATGTCCCGACGCGGTTTGGAGGCGGCTCTTTCTTTACAACGAGATTTTCGAGAGCCGTCATGGCATCCGCTTCCGCAGCCGCACGCCGGCGCCACCGCCGTTCTCCGGGATGAAGTCGACGCCAGCGGCCTCAGGGCGGCGCTTGGGCATGGCGGTCATGAGAACACGACCTCCTTGATCTTGGCGAGCCGGCCTCTGCGAAGGGTCGCATCGTCCAGCGGTTCCGGATCAATCAAGATCGCGCCATCCGCAGTCACCATCACGCGCCCGGCGCCGGTAGCCTGTGCCGCGCGGATTGCGCGTTCAAGGTCGCACTGGCGGAAGAGGACGCGGCGCGGCGGTGATCGACGGCCGTCACTCATGGCTTACCGAACATCCTTGGAAGAGCCCGAGATCAAGCGCGCAACGTCATGGCAGGTACTCGATGCGGCCGTTCCGCAGGTCGTACAGATTGTCTCTCAGGATCTCGGCATCCTCAATCTGCCGAGAGTGCCTGTGGATCGCTTCTAGGGTGTCCGGATGCATTTGGCCGCCGGGACTGTGTGGCCCCATGCTGATGTGCCCGTCTTGGAAGGCCTTAGCAATACGTCGGCTCGTCTCCGCTCGGAGCTCACAATCTTCGATGAGCTTGTCGCAGAGCGCGATGAGCTCGGGTGTCGGCGTACGAACGCTCATGGCTCGGAACCTCTCATCCGATCTGCATCGAGGGAGTCATCCGTCTGTCCAGGTGACAACCCGTCGTCCGGCTTGCTCTTAATCGCGACCTTCCGCAGCCGCACGCCCGGCTGCCCATGGTTTAAGAATTCAACCCCCGCCGCCTCGAGTGCGCGCTGCACGGCCTGCACATTTGCTGCGCGCCCGGCAATCGACGCAGGGCCACCGGCCTCCATGCTGCGGATCGTGTTGACATTGAGCTTGGCGCGATCGGCCAACACGTTCTGATCCATTCCGATGAGCGATCGCGCCGCCCTTAGCTGGAAACCTGTTGTAAGCATCTATTCAATGCATCCTGTCGAGAAAACTATTTCTCATAACTAGGTGTCTGTTGACAAGCGCTAGAATGCGATCTAGTTTCTAAAACTAGGTTCATCCTTCTAGGCACCAGATATGTTCGACCGCGCCGCCATCCTCCGCGAAGCCCATGCCGCCACCCGGGCGCGCTTCGTGCCCTCACATTCCCAGCGCTACGGCGATCGCTACGACCGCGAGCTTGCCGCCTGGGTGCCGAAGGCGGGCTATCGCTCGATCTTCGCCGGCCGGCTCCGCAACGCCTGGCACATGGCCCGCGCCGTGGCCGCCGACGCCGCGCTCGAGGCTTCGCTGCCGCCGGTGTCCGACGACATCCTCGCCCAGGCCGACGCGATCCGCGCCGACGCCTGGTTCGAGCCGATCACCGGCACCGGCAACGCCCGGCTGGCCGCCGCCCACCTTGCTGCGTCCGCACTCATCGAGAACGCGCGCTACGGCTCGCGTCACGCCTGATCCACCCCGCCATCAGCACCAGAGAACCCGTGATGCCGACCAGCCTGCCCGACCACACCACCACGCGCCGCCAGACGGTCGCTGACGTGACCCGGCGCGCTTTCCTAAGCCTGCTGCTGCCAACAACGCCGCGACGCACGGCGCCGTCACCCTTCACCGCCCTCGCTGACACCGACGTCGTCCAGCGCTGGCTCCGCTGCTCCTTCGCCGCTCGACCGGCCTAGCACCGCTCCACCATCGCCACCGCCACCTCGGAGACAATCAATGTCGGATTCCGTTCCGGCAGCCGCCATCGGCTTGCCTATCGCTACCTCCTTCGACCGCCGATCCTTCCTCGCGACGCTCGCCGCCGCCGGCGTGATGACGGGCGCCCCGGCCGCGCTTGCCGCTGCCGAGCATCCCGACGCCGAGCTGCTCGAGCTGGTGGCGCTGCTCGCCGAAGCGACCGCGCGGCGCGCCGACTTTGGCTGTCGGGCCGACGCGATCTATGCGGAGTGCTACCAGGGGCCGGCCTTGGTCGAGGCGGCCTTGTGGCGCCCGTCCGATTGGACATCGGTGTGGATGCAGACCGAGCGCCTGGACACCGTCGTCATCGCCGGCGTCGAGCGCTTCACCTACGACACGGCATGCGTCTTGTCGGATTTGTACGGCAAGGTGGCTCGATGGAAAGCTCTCGCGCCTGTCGACCGGATCTGCGGCCCTGACGACATCGCTCGTGCCGAGGAGATCATCGCCGCCGTCGAGGCGCACCGGCTGCAGGAAAAGAAGGCGGCGGAAGCTTGCGGCAGCGCCGCGCTGGATCGCGCCTTCGAGGTCGAGACCGACGCTATCGATGCGATCGTGGAGCGGCTGATAGAAACGCCAGCGCAGACACCGGAAGGCATCTGCGCCAAGGCGAGGGCGGCAGGCATCTATGGGCCGCACGAGGTTGGCACGGCGCGATTGTCTGCGTCCCTCATCGCCGACGCCATGACGCTCGGCAGCAACGCGACTGCCGCCTCCAGCGATCGGAGCGCAGCATGACCGCCACCATTCTGCCTTTCGCACCGCGGGCGGCCGCCAAGCCGCTGCCGGCCCGCACCAAGGCCGTCGCGACCGTCGCCGAGCGCTTCGGTGCGAACTGGTCCACGCGGCACATGCCGCTCGTGATCGCCGCGCTCGACATGCTCCAGGCCGACGACAGCGACTTCGCCGAGCGCTGCCGCCTCATCGCCGCCGAGCCGGGCGCCCTGGTGCGCCTCGTGGATCAGCTCTCCAGGCTCGCCGGCCACATGACCGACGTCGCTGAGGCCCTCGCCCTCACGGTGCAGCGCATCCGCGCCGTGCCGTTCGCCGCGGCGCAGGTCTAGCGCCACCCACACCATCCTTTCACCACCGGAGACGACCATGACGACGCGCACCCTCGCGGCGACCGCCGCCACCCTGCCTCACGACATCCTCGACCGCCGCACCATGCTCGCCAGCGCCGGTGCCGCGGCCGTCCTCGCCGCAATCGGCGCGCCAGCCATGGCCGAGGCCGATCCCGACGCTGGATTGCTGGCGCTGCGCGCGCCGTGGCTCGCGACACGGGCCGCCTACGCCGCCGAGACGCTCCCGCGGACAGCAGAATTCGTTGCCGGCTTAGCCGACCTGCCTTACGCCTCGCATCTGGACGACCCGGAAGCACGCCGCGCCGTGATGCGTGCCAGGTGCGACGCGCTCGACGTGCTGGAGCGGCGCTATCCGCAGGCGGTCATGTCGGCCGAAGCCGAAGCGCGGCAGGAGAAAGCCCTCGACGACGAAGGCGACGTCATTGCCGAGATCGTCGCGGTTCCCGCGCTCACCCTCGCCGGGCTCGGCTTCAAGGTCGAGGTGTCCACCGCGAACGACCACATGGGGCCGGAGCTGGTGGCCTCCATCATGACCGATGTCGCTGCCTTCGCCGCGGCGCACGCTGCCACGCGGATCTAGCCCGATGCCCGCCTTCGTCCACGACCGCACCTTCCGCGCGCTCGAGATGCTCGACAACATCCCGGCCGGCTGCATCGGCGTGATCGTCACGCGGGAGGATTTCGACCCTCACCTTCGACACGCCGAGATCGCGATCGTCGACACGGCCGACCGGGAGCCGCAGCACGGTGAGCTGTACGCGGTCACGGTCGTCTCATGGCAGGGCGGCCGGGTCGCGGCCTCGCTGGCGATCGTGCAGGCCTACCAGCGCGACGGCGCCCTGTGGTGCCGCTTCGGCTTCAAGGCGCCCGGCTTGGTGCCGCTCTGCGATGGGCCGTTCACTGAGAATGGCTGGCGGCATAAGTGCGCCGGCCGGATCGTCGGGCGATGCGTCCGACCTGGCAGGCGTGTCGATCACGGCCCTGATATTTCAACATTTCCGGTAGAGCCGTCGTACCGCAAATTAAAGTGACGGAGAAAGGTTCGTCCAATAAGCGCCCTGTGCCACTGGCCACCGGCACTCAAGTGGACGGCACAAAATAGGCCAGTTAGAGTATAATTAAGAACCGGAATATGGATCTGAGCCAAATGCACATTGGCTTCGTGAGATCCTCCAGCCCCACCAATCCTTCTTCGGTCTACTATCGGAAGGCCCAGGCCGGTGGCAAGCTGGCTATCGATGCAGCTTTCGCAGGCGCCAGTGTCGACAAGCGCTGGTAACATCTTCTGCCCGGCTAAGGGGAGGTTGGCGGGTACGGCATCATTGTATGCTGGATCGAAGCCTATATCGACATACAAGGTCGGTCCGTGAGCAGCTAAAGAATCAGCTCCCTTGACGCCGCCAGCATCGTTGAACCCACAAAGAGCTAGGCGCATGAATAAAGCGGTTGGAACATGACCGACGCGGGCAGGATGATCGGTGGCGCGCCAATCTGCCGGATCAAGTAGGGGCCGCGGCCAAAGCGACTGGTCGCCTCCTGTGCAGCCTCTTCCGATGAACCGAAAAGGCCTTGCACTTCTTCATCGTGCACCAAGACCCACTTGCCCGTGTGATCAGTCTCAAGCTTCGATCGATGCCTTTCGAAAGCGGCAATCTCATCACTTAGCTCGGCCATTGTCGTCTCTCCACGTTCGATGAAGCATCATCGGGACGCAATTTGCCAGCCAGACATTGGGCGAGGCTTACGATTTAACAGGCCCTCCGGCGTCGCCGCTTGCAGGAGCCCATCGTCGAGCATCGCCGCAGGCGCTTCAGCGCCAGCACGCCGCGTCTGTTCAAAGGCGAACGGGCGCCTAGTTCGGCACGTGTCCTGCCGTGGCGACATGGAGCAGGAGCTTGTCGATCGTGTCGCGCAACCGAGCGAGCGACGGCAGGCTCCCGCGGAGGTGTGCCACCACCATGAAGTCGTTCGCGACCGTCTTGCCGTCGGCGAGCATCCCGATCTGCCGGCACGTCGTAAGCGTGATCCTGCCGACGCCTTCGTCCTCGCTCGCGAAGGGTGCGCCCTCGAAATAGATCATCGAGGCGTGGGCGCTGGCGATCCCCGAAATGGCGCCCGGCATGCTCGGCAGAACCTCGGTGAAGTGCTGTGGCTTCGGCAGGGCCGATCCGGCGAAGGGACAGCTCTGCGGTGCTTCCTCGATCGGCTCTGGAGCTTGGACCTTCGCAGCGGTGGCCTTGGTCATCGGTGCTCTTCCCCTGGTGCTGGTGCTGCGCCTATGCTGGCGCCATGATCGGCTTCGTCCGCGGTCTCATCCTGGTGCTCACGTCGCTCGCGGTCGCCGTGGGCGTCGTCGCGATCAAGCGTGCGGCGGTGTGGGGTGTCAGCGATTGGAGCCCCGCCAGCCTGACGCTCCTCGACTTGGCCGTGATCGGCCCTGCGGTGCTTTACCTCGCGTGGCTTCACCTACTGCGCCCGATACTGCTGAAGCGCCGGTTGCAGCGCGAGCAACGAGCTGAAGATGCCGGAGTGCGCGAGCTGACCGTATGGGACGGCACCCGCGATTGAGGACGCCGCGTCGCGCGCGTTCGATCCCTGGATGATCTGATCGAGCACGCCACTCGCCGCCGGGCCTTGCGAGCTCGTGAGGGCGTTCGCGATCTCGCCATGCATGGCCGCTTCGCGCGCGGCGATGTTCTGCGGCGTGCTCCCGGTCAGCCACTCCATCGGCGCCCGCGTCATCTTCTGAAGCCCGCCGGCCGTCATCATGCGTGTGAAGATGGGGGGCTGCGCCGCGTCGGAGACGGTCTGCCCGGCGACCGTCCGACCGTAGGTCGCCGAATTGCGGGAGACCGCCGAGCGGAGATTGAGCGCTTGGCTGGCGGCGTCGAGGTTGCCCTGGAGGTTCGCGTGCTCGGCCGGGTCGAGCAACATGCCGAGCTTGTCGCGCGCGGCGTCGCTCGACAGCATCTTGACCCCGGCCCAGGCCTGCCCGGCGTCGAGGCTCGGGTTGGCGATCGTGCTCGAGACGTTCGCCATGGCGTCGCTGATGTGCGAGCGCACGCCTTGGCGCACCTGGTCCAGCTCCGGCCCGGTCATGCCGCCGAGCTGGCTCGCCACCACGTCGCGCGGCACGGTCGGCCGGAGCATGGTCGAGCCGAACTGGAGGGCGTTGCGCGCCGAGATCGGGTCGGCCGCCGTGTCGAGCGCCTGCCCATACGCCGGCACCGCGTTGCGCAGCGCGCCGCGAAGATCCTGCGCCAAAGCGCCATAGGACCGACCCTCGGCTGTGTTGCCGCCAAGCGCGCCCTGTCCATCCCCGGCGCGCGCCACGTCGTTCAGCGACCGCGTGATGTAGTCGACCTGCCGCACGTCGGGCATCTGCTGGTAGCTCACGCTGCCGTCGGGCGCGACTTTCGCCATCATCTGTTGCGTCGGCGGCGTGCCATCCGTTCGCATCATCGAGTTGGCCCGGGCGATGAAGCCCGGCGGGACACGGTTGGCGACCATCGCCTCGAGGGCGCGGCCGTGGTCGGTCGTGTAGTCGATCGGCTGCGCATAGGCCGTGTCGTAGGCGGCCTGCCGAGCCGCAGCGGAGCCGTCGCGGATGCCGGCCTCGGCTGTGGCGACGCCTTGTGGCGCACCGAAGGTCTGGTTGAGGGCCCCGGTGAGGTCCTGGTTGGCGCCCGCGGCGCGCGCATCGATGGCCTGTCGCGCCGCGAAGGTGCCGGGGCCGCCGTGCTGCAACGCCGTGTCGAGCGCGCCGGACAGGCTCGGCCCGCCTGCATCGGCGAGCATGGCGCGCGGGCCTGCCGCAGCGAGATTGGCGGAGCCCTGGCCGCCGAGCGCACCATCGTTCGCGAGCGCTTGCGTGATGACGTCGGCGGTGGGCCTAGACATGCCGGCAGGCGGCGGCGAGAGCGCGCGACCGAAAGCGTCGCCGATGGCGCCGCCGAGGCGGGAGGCTGCTGCGCCGACGACGGGGGCGGCGGCGCCACCGAGGGCACCGCCAAAAGCCCCGAGCTTCACAGCGTTCAGATCACCATCCGACCGCACTGCTGCATCGCCGCCACCAAGCGCAGCCCCGCTCGCCACGCCAGCCGCCAGCCGCCCCGCCGTCAACGGGCCGCCGAGCCCGAAGGCCGCTGGTGCCGCCGCCGTCGCGGGCGCAAGCGCAAGCGCGGCGCCGCTGAGGTCGCCGGTGAACGCCGCCGCCGGGTGCTGCTGGCGCGCGATGTCCGTCATGTCCTGGACGTGCTGCAGTTCGTCACCGTAGCTGCCGCCGCCCATCAGCGAGCGGGCGCCGGCGGCGAGACGCTGGGCGCCGGCCTGGATTGCCGGCCCCACGATCGGCACGCCACCAATGCCCGATGCGAAAGCCGTCGCGGCGCCCTGGTCCGGCGCCTGAGCGATCGGTACGGCGCCATGGTAGATCGGGTCGCTCGCCGCTGTGGGCACGTTCGCGAGGCCGAGCGGGGCGCCATCGGCTTGCGTGGCTGGCACCAGGTCGTCGAACATGCCGGCATGTATCGCGACCGGCGCGGCGGGCTGAACCGGCGAGGGCGCGGCGGCGCTTGGCGCCTGCGGAATGAGGTCCGAGAAGTCCATCGTCAGAGCCCCGTCGGATCGATGCCGGCGCCCTGCAACCGCTGCAGCACCGCGGCGCGCGGCGCACCAGCGGAGATCGCAGCGCGAGCCGCCGTGATCGCCGTCGCGCGAGGATCGCCGGCTCCGATCGCAGGGGCCGCGACCGGAAGCGCGGTACCGCCGGCCGGAGATCCGCCTTGACCGAAGAGGCCGACGCTTGTCGAGCCTGGCGCTGCGGCTTTCGGCGCATCCGAGATGGGTGCCGCGGCCGTTCCGGCGCGCTCGGCGGCCCGAGCCCCGCGCGCGGCATTGTGCGCGATGTTCACCTCACGCTGGAGCTGCTGCACGGTGGCTTCGAACGCCTCGGGCGACTGGGCCGTGGAAAGCACGTCGCGAGCATGCGCCTTGTCGCTGTCGGTCGGCACGCCACTCGGGTTGATGGCTTTGGCGTACGTGTTCACGATCGCGTTGCTCGCCGCCGTGAACTGCGCCAGCTTCGGATCGCCGCTGCCGGCCTGGATCTTCTGAAGCGCCGCATTGAGCGGTGTCCAAGTCGTCCGAGGCACCTGCCTCGAGGCTTGGATGCCGAGGTCCATGGCGTTGGACGCCTCGTTGGCGAACGTGTCGAGCTTGGCGGTGATCTCGCCGGAGGTGCGCGCACCGGCGACGGCGCCCGCTTGGTCGGCCGCGTTGGCGAGAATGTCGCTTTCGGGAAACGACGGCTTCGGCTGACCTGCATACTGCTGCGCGAGCTGCGCGGCCCGCGCCTGGATCGCGGCGACGTTCTGTGCGCCGAGCGGCCCGCGGCTGATCCCGGTGAGGGCGGAGCTGTCGCCGCTGTACACGCGCCGGGCGAGGGACTCGATGGTGGCCGTGTCCAACGTACCGGACGCATTGCCGGCGATCGGCGCGCCGCCGTCTGCCGGAACAAGCGTTTCGGCAGGACCAAGCTTCACGGGCGCAGGCGCGACGCTTCCGATCACGGCGCCCGTCTGCTGATTGAGCAGCCCGTGGCCCGGCGCGACGTCGGCCGGGGCGAACGGTATCTGATAGGTCGGGCGACCGCGTACGAAAGCCATCTCGCCCGGCTTGCCGAAGGTCGGCGCCGGCGGAGACAAGGCGGATTGCCACAAGGCGAGGCCCTGCGCTCGCGTGGCGGGCTCGGCGATCATGGCCCCGAGCGCAGCAGGGGTGAGGCCGGGGGGCATCCCCGGCAATGTTGACCCTGACGCGGGAGCGGACGGGGCTCCCGCGGGCTGAGAGGCAGCGCCCGAAGGGCCGAACGAAGTCGGCTGCGGCGCCGTCGGCGAGGGCGAGCCCGGCGACGGCGCGGCGCCCACGGGCGGGAGGTTCTGCTGCAATGCCTGCCACGCCCGCATGCCCTGCGCCCGTGTCGCCGGATCGTTGCTGGCGACCATCGCTCGCACCTGGTCCACGCTTGGCTGTTGCGGCGGAGAGGCGGCGGAGCCATCCGCCGGCGGCTGCGGCGAGGGGCCAACGTGGGTCTCCGCGGTCGCAAGCGGCATCGGCGGCTGCTGCGCACCGCCGGCGGGAGATGCAGCGCCGATCGCGGCTGCGGCTGGCGAGGCGGGAGCACCGGCACCCTGAGGCCCGGCATAGGCTATGGCGGAAGGCGGCGCCTGTCCCGCGGGAGGCTGGCCGATGCCGTCGAACTGGCCGATGCCGGCGCGCTTGGCACCATGGAAAGCGCCCCAGCCCTCTTTCGAGGCGCGCATCAGCGAGTAGTCGACAGCCGCCGCCACGTTCTTCGGGTCGCTCGCGTCGAGCCCGGTTGCTGCGGTGAAGTCGTCGCCCATCCCGCCGCCGTAGTGCAGCTGGAAAGGGCTGAAGGACGTGCCTTTGTCACCGATGCCGTTCGGACCATAGCCGCCGCTGGCGCCGCCTTCGGCCATTGCGACCTTGAGCGCCGTCCCTGGATCGATCCCGTATTTCTGCGCTGTCTGGCCTACCAGGGTCATCAAACCGCCTGGGCCGCCCGATGGCGGTTGTGCCGGAGCTGTGGCCGGAGCCGGTCCCGCGCCACTACCAAACATCTGTGCGAGCATGCCGGGCTGCTGCGGCGTGGTGGGCGGCGAGGCACTGGCACCGGCCGGCGGTGCGAGGCCGGTCATGCTGGCGATGCTCGCGAGGATGCCGGTCGGCGGCGCAGGAACGGGGATGCCAGTGGCGGCGAGGCCCGGCGCATAGCCACGAAGCAAAGCGTTGCTCTGCGCGGTCTGGTCGACGGTGCCGGTGAGGCGATCGAGGAACCCGCCGGGCGCGGAGAGGCCGCTGTCGGTGTTGTAATAGACTCCGTTCGCGACGACGCCCGGCATGCCGATCTCCTAGAGCTTGAAGCCCGAAAGCAGGTTGCCAACGGAGCTCGAGGCGCCGCCGAGCGGCAGGCCGGTGACGTTCCCGATGATCTTCGAGAAGATGCCCGAATTGGTGTTGGCCGCATTGTCCTGCGCTTGGCCGCCGGTAATCGCATCGCTCGACACGCCCTGCGCCACCGACAGGTCGAGCCCCGCTTGGCTTTTCCCGAGGCCGGTGTAATTCGTCGACAGGCCGGAGCCGAGCCCGGTGTCCACCGTGCCTTGCGCCAGCGCGCCTTGGCTCGCGATGTTTCCCAGCGTCGTCCCCGTCGTGTTCTGGAGCGTGGCGCCCGTGGTCGCGCCTGTGGATTGTATCGCGCCGGCCGCCTGATCCGCCCCGGCGATGCCCGACGCCGCCGAGACGCCGCGGTTGGCTCCGGTGTTCAGGTTGCCGAGGAAGTTCTGGTACTCGGTGTTTGCGAGGTTCGAGCTGAGATTGGTAATCGCCGACAACGTGTTGCCGGAGCCGAGCGTGCCAGCCGCGCCCGCCGCGCGCGAGGCCGCGTTCGTGGCTTGGTCGACCTGAAACTGGTAGCCGGGCGACGCCTGGAAAGCCGATGTGGCCGCAGCGTTGCCCGCCGCGCCGTTGACCCCCAGCGCGTCGCTGTAGAGGTTGCTGTCGGCCGTGCCTGCCGCTGAGTACGGCTGAAAGGCCGCCGCGCCGCCGAGCGTTGTGCCAGCCGCGCGGTTTACGCCTTGAGCGAGCTGCCCCTGCGCGGCGCCACCATAGCCGGCCACCGTGTTCGCTGCGGTGCCGTAACCCGCCGTGATGGCATCGAGCGCCGAGCCCGCGCCGGCCTGAAGCGCTTGGTTGGCCTGCCCCGTCGTCGTGGTGAGGGCGTCGTTGCCGGCCGTCTGCGCGCCATAAAGCGCGTTGATCCCTTGCTGCACGCCGGCTTGGGTGCCTGCGGAGGTGTTGGATCCGAAGATGCTGTCGAATATCCCCACGCGCCCTCCGACAATCATCGCCGCACCAATGAGGTGATCCTATCACCCCGCGCGGTCGTAGACTAGGGAACAGACTAGGGAAAGCGTCACTTCGTGGGAGATAAGGCTCTCTGTTTGAATAGGTAAATCGCCTCACGCGGCGGACGCTCCCTCCGCCAACATGTCTAAGGCTGTCGGTTCCAGCAGACCTCCAAGGCAGCTATCCCGTGGCCGACGTGAAGTTTTCGTTGAAGACGCAGGACTACCGCATAGCCGCGCGTTT
>CAXTVT010000080.1:0-13345 GCA_964247745.1 uncultured Beijerinckiaceae bacterium | reverse complement strand
TCGCCGAGATCGAGACCGACAAGGCGACCATGGAGGTCGAGGCGGTCGACGAGGGCGTGCTCGCCCGCATCCTGGTGCCCGACGGCACCGAGAACGTCGCCGTCAACACGCCGATCGCCGTCATCGCCGAGGAGGGCGAGGACGTGGCCTCGGTGTCGGTCCCCACCAACGGCGCGACGCCGCCCTCGCAGGCCGCCGCGACGATGCCCGGCACGGGCGAGGGCGCCAAGCTGGAGAGCACGGGCGGCGAGAAGCCGGCCTCCACGGCCAAGACGGACTCCGACGGCCCAGTGCCGGCGGCCGCCGCCGCCGCTCCGGCGCCGGAGATCCCGCCCGGCGCCAAGATGGTGCCGACCACGGTGCGCGAGGCGCTGCGCGACGCCATGGCGGAAGAGATGCGCCGCGACGGCGACGTGTTCGTGATGGGCGAGGAGGTCGCCGAGTACCAGGGCGCCTACAAGATCACCCAGGGCCTGCTGCAGGAGTTCGGCGCGCGTCGCGTCGTCGACACCCCGATCACCGAGCACGGGTTTGCCGGCCTCGGCGTCGGCGCGGCCTATGCCGGGCTGAAGCCGATCGTCGAGTTCATGACCTTCAACTTCGCCATGCAGGCGATGGACCAGATCATCAATTCCGCCGCCAAGACGCTCTACATGTCGGGCGGCCAGATGGGCTGCCCGATCGTGTTCCGCGGCCCCAACGGCGCCGCCGCCCGCGTCGGCGCCCAGCACAGCCAGGACTATACCGCGTGGTACTCGTCGGTCCCGGGGTTGAAGGTCGTGGCGCCCTACAGCGCCGCCGACGCCAAGGGCCTGCTGAAGAGCGCGATCCGCGACCCCAATCCGGTGATCTTCCTCGAGAACGAGATCCTCTACGGCCACACGTTCGACGTGCCCGAAGGCGACGATTTCGTCGTGCCGATCGGCAAGGCGCGGGTGGCGCGCGAGGGCGGGGACGTCACGCTCGTCTCGTTCTCGATCGGCATGACCTACGCGCTCAAGGCCGCCGAGGCGCTCGCCAAGGAGGGCATCGAGGCCGAAGTGATCGATCTGCGCACGATCCGCCCGATGGACACGGAGACGATCTTCGCCTCGATCCGCAAGACCCATCGCTGCGTCACGATCGAGGAGGGTTGGCCGCAGAGCGGCATCGGCGCCGAGATCATGGCGCAGGTGATGCAGCACGTCTTCGACGAGCTCGACGCGCCGGTGATGCGCGTCACCGGCAAGGACGTGCCGATGCCTTATGCCGCCAACCTGGAGAAGCTGGCGCTGCCGACGATCGAGGATGTCGTCGAGGCGGCCAAGGCGGTGTGTTACCGATGACCTGCGAAGCGCGTCGAGGTTTGTCGTTCCGGACGGAGCGAAGCGGAGATCCGGAACCCATTGCAGCTTTCGGACGGATCGTCGCCGGAGAGCGCAATGGATTTCGGGTTCGCCTGCGGCGCCCCGGAATGACGAGGTTGGGAGCCTGACCATGCTTTGCGTTCAGACGTTCGAACTCGTGCGGCCGATCTAGAGAAAACACCCCTATGGCCATCGACATCCTCATGCCCGCGCTCTCCCCCACGATGGAGAAGGGCACGCTCTCCAAGTGGCTGAAGAAGGAGGGCGATGCGATCAAGTCCGGCGACGTGCTCGCCGAGATCGAGACCGACAAGGCCACCATGGAGATCGAGGCGGTCGACGAGGGCGTGCTGGCAAAGATCGTGGTGCCGGAGGGCTCCTCCGACGTGCCGGTCAACCAGGTGATCGGGCTGATCGCCGAGGAGGGCGAGGATGTCTCCGCCGCCTCGTCGTCCGCGAAGCCCGCGCCGGCCGGTGCCGCCAAGCCCAATGGTGCGAAGGCCGACGATCTCGTGCTGCAATATTCGCGACCGGGCGCGACGCCGGGCGCGGCGGCGCCGAGCCTGCCGCCGCAGGGCGACGCCGGTCGGGTTGCGGCGAAGCCGAACGGGCACGAGGCCGGCGGTCGCGTCGTCGCCTCGCCGCTCGCCCGCCGCCTCGCCAAGACGGCCGGGCTCGACCTCGCCGCCATCACCGGCAGCGGTCCGCGCGGCCGCATCGTCGAGCGCGACGTGCTGGCGGCGGAGAAGGCGCCCAAGCCCGCCGAGAGCCCGGCCGCGCAGCCCGTGGCGAAATCCGGCAAGCAGCCGGACGTGCGCAACGCCGCCGCGCCAAGCGCCTCGGACGAGACCGTCAAGGCGATGTTCGAGGCCGGCAGCTACGCCGAGGTGCCGCACGATTCGATGCGGCGCACCATCGCGCGGCGCCTCGTCGAGGCCAAGCAGACCATCCCGCACTTCTACCTCGAGGCGGATTGCGAGCTCGACGCGCTGCTCGCCCTGCGCGCCCAGGTCAATGCGGCCGCGCCGCTCGACAAGGATGGCAAGCCGGCTTTCAAGGTCTCGGTCAACGACTTCGTCATCAAGGCGATGGCGCTGGCCTTGCAGCGCGTGCCCGACGCCAACGCCACCTGGACCGAGGGCGCGATGCTGCGCCACACCCGCAGCGACGTCGGCGTGGCGGTCTCGATCCCTGGCGGCCTGATCACGCCCGTGGTGCGCCGTGCCGAGAGCAAGACGCTGTCGGCGATCTCGCGCGAGATGAAGGACTATGCCGCCCGCGCCAAGACCCGCCGTTTGAAGCCCGACGAGTACACCGGTGGCACCACCGCCATCTCCAATCTCGGCATGTTCGGCATCAAGAACTTCGCCGCCGTCATCAACCCGCCGCACGCCACCATCCTGGCGGTGGGCGCCGGCGAGAAGCGCATCGTGGTGAAGGACGGCGCGCCGGCCGTGGCCACGGTGATGAGCGTGACGCTTTCGACGGATCATAGGGCGGTGGACGGAGCGTTGGGCGCGCAACTGCTGGACGCCTTCAAGACCCTGATCGAGAAGCCGATGGGCATGCTGGTGTGAGTGCCTCGACGGTGTCGCGCGCGTCCCCTCCCCCTTGCGGGAAGAGGCTAGGGATTGGGGTTGCGCCGTGTTTCACGGTCTCCCTTGGAGCGGCATCGTCCTGGCGCTTTTCAACATCCGAGATGCGCTTGGGGACTCACAGCCCTGGCCCCACCCCGCTAGGGGGAGAGGAGGAGATCGCCCTTCATGCCTGACACCTACGACGTCCTCGTGATCGGCGGCGGCCCTGGCGGCTATGTCGCGGCGATCCGCGCGGCGCAGCTCGGGCTGCGCACCGCCGTGGTGGAGCGCGAGCATCTCGGCGGCATCTGCCTGAACTGGGGCTGCATTCCCACCAAGGCGCTGCTGCGCTCGGCGGAGATCTACCATTACCTCCAGCACCCCAAGGAGTACGGGCTGACGGTGGAGGGCAAGGTCGGGTTCGATCCGGCGGCGGTGGTCGCGCGCTCGCGCGGCGTGTCGCAGCAGCTGACCGGCGGGGTCGCCTTCCTGCTCAAGAAGAACAAGGTCGACGTGATCTGGGGCGAGGCCTCGATCCCGAGGGCGGGCGAGGTGGTCGTCGCCAAGCCGAAGAAGCCGGTGGTGCAACCGCAGAACCCGCCGCCGAAGGGCACGCTGGGCGAAGGCACCTATAAGGCCAGGCACATCGTCGTGGCCACCGGCGCGCGGCCGCGCGTGCTGCCGGGCATCGAGCCCGACGGTCGTTTGATCTGGACCTATTTCGAGGCGATGGTGCCCCAGCGCTTCCCCAGGAGCCTCATCGTGATGGGCTCGGGCGCGATCGGCATCGAGTTCGCCTCGTTCTACCGCACCATGGGCACCGACGTGACGGTGATCGAGGTGCTGCCGCAGATCCTGCCGGTGGAGGATGCCGAGATCGCCGCGCTGGCGCGCAAGCGCTTCGAGAAGCAGGGCATCGTGATCCTGACCTCGACCAAGGTGACCAAGGTCGAGAAGGGCGAGGATTCCGTCGCTGCCACGATCGAGGATGGCAAGGGCCACGTGCAGACGATCCGCGCCGAGCGGCTGATCTCGGCCGTCGGCGTCGTCGGCAATGTCGAGGGCATCGGCCTGGAAACGCTCGGCGTCGCGATGGAGCGCGGTCTGCTCAAGACCGACCCGGTCGGGCGCACCAGCGTCGCCGGGATCTACGCCATCGGCGACGTCTGCGGGCCGCCGATGCTGGCGCACAAGGCCGAACACGAGGGCACGATCTGCGTCGAGGCCATTGCCGGCCGGCATCCGCACGCGATGGACAAGGCGATGATCCCCGGCTGCACCTATTGCCAGCCGCAGGTCGCCTCCGTCGGCTTTACCGAGGCCAAGGCGCGCGAGGCCGGGCACGAGCTGAAGATCGGCCGCTTTCCGTTCATCGGCAACGGCAAGGCGATCGCGCTGGGCGAGCCCGACGGGATGGTCAAGACGATCTTCGATGCCAAGACCGGCAAGCTGCTCGGCGCGCACATGGTGGGGGCGGAGGTGACCGAGCTGATCCAGGGCTACGTCGTCGCCATGAACCTCGAGACCACGGAGGAGGAGCTGATGGCGACCGTGTTCCCGCATCCGACGCTGAGCGAGATGATGCACGAGAGCGTCTTGGACGCCTACGGGCAGGTGATCCACAAGTAGTGCCGGCGACACTCAGTTCGCCGCCACCAGCGCAAGGCCGCCGAGCATGAGCGCGGCGCCGACGATGCGCGGCCAATTCAACGGATGCGGCTTGAATCCGACGAGGCCCCAATGGTCCATGGCGATGGAGGTGAGCACGCCCGCCGTCACGGTCAGGCCGATGAAGATGCCGGCCCCGAGCTTCTCGGAAAAGAAGATCGTCGCAAGCACGTAGAGCCCACCGAAGGCGCCGCCGAACCAGGCCCACCATGGCACCATCTCGACGGCGCCGCTCTTCGGCAGGCCGATCCCGACGAAGGCGCCGACGGCGAGGTAAAACAGGCCGTTGACCAGCGTCACGACGAGGGCGGCGAGGATCGGCTGGTGGAGCGACCGGGCGAGCGTCGAGTTCGTGCCGGCCTGCACGGTGTTCAGCACGCCGCCGAGAACGGTCAGCGCGCCCATGAGCCAAAGCATCGTTCACTCCTCTCGAACAATGCCGCCTAACGCGCGCCGGTGCCGCCGCCGCGCGCGCCACGCGAGACCAAACAGCGCAGAACCAACACCGCCGCATTCACTTTCCCGTGCTGACCACCCGGGAGCCGCTCTTGCTGAAAGCCATCATCTTCGACGTCGACGGCACGCTGATCGACTCCGTCGATGCGCAAGCTACGGCCTGGCAGCGCGCCTTCGCCGAGCACGGCATCGATCTCGAATACGACGCGGTCCGCTCGCAGATCGGCAAGGGCGGCGACCAGCTGCTGCCGGTGTTCCTTCCCGAGGACGAGGTCGAGGTTCGCGGCGGGGCGATCGACGCGAGCCGGGCGGCGATCGTCAAGGACGAGTTCATCGACGACCTGCAAGCCTTCCCAAAGGTGCGGGCGCTCTTCGAGCGGGCGACGCGCGCCGGCCTGGCGATCGCGCTGGCGTCTTCGGCCAAGGGCGAGGAACTCGCGATCTACAAGCGCAAGGCCGACATCGAGCGGCTCGTCGAGGAGCAGACCTCGTCGGACGACGCCGAGCGATCGAAGCCGCACGGCGACATCTTCCAGGCCGCGCTCGACCGGCTGTCCGACGTCGCGCCGGGCGAGGCCGTGGTGGTGGGCGACACGCCCTACGACGCGGAGGCGGCGCGGAAGGTCGGCGTGCGCACGGTGGGCGTGCTCTGCGGCGGCTTCTCCGAGGCCGACCTTCGAGAGGCCGGCGCGGTGGCGATCTTCCGCGACCCTGCCGATATCCTCGCGCGCTGGGACGCGTTCCTCGAGGCGGCACGCGGCTGAGACGGCAGCGAGCGGCTGCAATGCGGGCGCACCATATCCACGTGGCGAGGAACGGTCTAACCTGAGGACGACGGGAGAGCAGGCACGTGCTGGACGAGGCGGTAGAGACGGCGCGGCCGCGTCACCCCGAGAAGGCGCATCGGCCCGATCAGCCGCAGCGTGCCAAACCGGACTGGATCCGCGTCAAGGCGCCGGGATCGCCGCAGTACCAGGCGACCCAGGCGATCGTGGCCGAGCACAAGCTCGTCACGGTGTGCCAGGAGGCCGGCTGCCCCAACATCGGCGAGTGTTGGGCCAAGCGCCACGCCACCTTCATGATCATGGGCGACACCTGCACACGGGCCTGCGCCTTCTGCAACGTGCGCACCGGGCTTCCCCGCCCCCTGGACACGCGCGAGCCGGCGCGGGTCGCCGACGCGGTGGCCAAGCTCGGGCTGAACCATGTCGTGATCACCTCGGTCGACCGCGACGACCTCGCCGACGGCGGCGCCGCGCAGTTCGCCGAGGTCATCCGCGCGGTCCGGGCCGCCAGCCCCGGCACGACGATCGAGGTGCTGACGCCCGATTTCCTGCGCAAGCCCGGCGCGCTGGAGACCGTGGTCGCCGCGCGGCCCGACGTCTTCAACCACAACCTCGAAACGGTGCCCTCGAAGTACCTTACGGTGCGGCCCGGCGCGCGCTACTTCCATTCGGTGCGCCTGTTGCAGAAGGTAAAAGAGCTCGACGCGACGGTCTTCACCAAATCCGGCATCATGGTCGGGCTCGGCGAGGAGCGCCACGAAGTGCTGCAGCTGATGGACGACCTGCGGTCCGCCGACGTCGACTTCCTGACCATCGGCCAGTACCTGCAGCCGACGAAGAAGCACCATGCCGTGCTGCGCTTCGTGCCGCCGGACGAATTCGCCGGACTCCACGACGTGGCGCTGACCAAGGGTTTCCTCGTCGTGTCGGCCTCGCCGCTGACGCGCTCGTCGCATCACGCCGGCGAGGATTTCGCCCGGCTTCGGGCCGCGCGAATGACTCGTCGATCGCAGACTTCGTCGGATGCCGATCAGTAAAGTTGGAGCAGCGCCTTCACCTTTGCCTTCACATGGGCCAGGACGTCGCGCGGCGCCGGGCCCAGGTAGGATGCCTTTCGGTCATGCCAGGAGAGGCTTTTGACTTGGTCGCTCAACACAACACCGTGGACGGCCTCGGAATTCGTGATCTCGACCTCGAAAGGATAGCCTTTGATCTGGCTGGTGATCGGACAAAGGACGCAGAGCCGCGCGCGTCGATTGTAGCGCCGCGGCGACAGGACGAGTGCGGGCCGCTTCCCGGCCTGTTCTCGACCCGCTTGCGGATCGAAATCGATCCTGATGATGTCGCCGGCGTCTGGACAGTAAGGCTCAGCCAAATTCGAAGCCGACTGCGTCACCAGTGAGAGCCTCGCCGTGGATGTTGTCTTCGGTCATTTCCGATAGCAAAGCGTCCAGGTCATATTTCGGAACTCGGTTAGGCGTGACGACCAACTGCCCGTCTCGCACCATCGCTTTCGCTTCCATGCCGTCGCTCACCCCGAGCTCTTCGATCATCGCGCGCGGAACCCTCAAAGCGATGCTGTTGCCCCAACTCGCGAATTTCACGTTCATCGGATAACTCCTCGTCCAAAGTATCTACACTGTAGATACATCAAGAGCAACAATCGGCTTCACGGTTGACGACTTCGCTTGGAGGACCGGCGTCTCCGCTGGCGGCCGAGCAGCCGCGTTACCCTTAGTAGTCCTTGAATCGCCCGAAACGGCCCAGCACCTCGATCTTGTAGCCATCGGGGTCCTCGACGAAGAAGAAGCGTGCCTTTCCGCCGAGGTCGATGTCCTTGAGGTCGCCCGGCTTCAGGCCCTCGCTCTTCATGCGCTCGTGCTCGGCCTCGAGGTCGTCGACCAGCACGGCGAGATGGCCGTAGCCGTCGCCCTTCGCGTAGGGCGTGTCGCGGCTGCCGTTGACGGTCAGCTCCAGCTCGAACGGCGACTTCGCGTTGCGCATGTAGACGATGGTGAAATCGTCCTTCGGATAGCGGTCGGCGACTTCGAGGCCGAACGCCTTCTGGTAGAAGGCGACGGTGCGCGCCTCGTCGATCACGCGGATCATGGAATGGATGGTCTTGGCGGTCATGCGAGGCTCCGTGAGTGTTGCGCGCCGTCCGCGACGCGTCCGGCTGCGGAAGCTTCCAGCGCTGAAAACGTTCGATCATCGTCGTGCGGCAGCGACCGCTTGGCGCCTTCCGCCCCGCGCGACGCATGCTAAGGAGGGCGATGCCCTCCTTCGACACGACGCGTCGCGTCCGCCACACCGCCGCGCAGATGTTCGACCTCGTGTCGGACGTGGAAGCCTACCCGCAGTTCCTGCCGCTGTGCACCGCGCTGCGCGTGCTGACGCGGACCAGGGAGGGCGAGCAGGAAGTGTTCGTCGCCGAGATGCAGGTCGGCTTCAAGGCGATCCGCGAGACCTTCAAGACACGCGTCGCCTGCGATCGGCCGACCCAGCACATCCTGGTCGAGTATATCGACGGGCCGTTCCGCTATCTGAAGAACAGCTGGGCCTTTCGCGACACTGCGGATGGCCACGGCGCCCACGTCGACTTCCACATCGAATACGAGTTCAAGAACCGCATGCTCGGCCTGCTGATGGGCTCGATGTTCGACCAGGCGTTCCGCCGCTTCGCCGATGCCTTCGAGAAGCGGGCCGACAAGGTCTACGGGCGTCCGGTGCCGACCAATTCAGCCCGCAGCCTGGCGTAGCAGGTCCAGCGCCGTCTCGACCGAGGCCTCGCGGATGCCATCGCGGCCGATCTCTCCGTAGCGCCGTTCCAGCGTCACCGTGCGCATGTGCTCGCGCGCGAGCCCGAAATAGACCAGCCCGACCGGCTTGCCCTGAGTGGCCCCGCCCGGTCCGGCGATCCCCGTGATCGAGATCGCGACGTCGGCGTTGGACTTCGTCAGTGCGCCCTCGGCCATCGCCCTGGCCACCTCGGCGCTGACCGCGCCATGCGCGTTGAGCAGGTCGTGCGGCACGCCGAGCGACTGGATCTTGGCCGTGTTGGTGTAGGTCACGAAGCCGCGCTCGACCACCGCGCTCGAGCCCGACACCGACGTCAAGGCCGCCGACAAGAGGCCGCCGGTGCAGGATTCCGCGGTGGCGATCTTCAGGTTGCAGGTCTTGAAGACCTTCAGGAGCTCGCTGACCGCGACCTTGATCTCCGGCCCGATCATGCTGGCACCGGCAGGCGCGCATCGATCGGCAGGCGGATCGTGGCGATCGCCAGGGTGGCGATGCCTTCCTCGCGACCGGTGAAGCCGAGGCGTTCCGACGTGGTCGCCTTGACCGCGACCCGGTCGAGCGGCAGGTCGACCACCTCGGCGATGCGCTGGCGGATGGCGTCGCGGTGCGGCCCGACCTTCGGCGTCTCGCAGACCACGGTGGCGTCGATATGCGCGATCATGCCGCCGCGCGCGCGCACCGCGTCGGCGGCCGCCTTGAGGAAGATCGAGGAATCGGCACCCTTCCACTGGGGGTCGGACGGCGGGAAATGACTGCCGATGTCGCCGTCGCCGAGCGCGCCGTAGAGCGCGTCGGTGATGGCGTGGGAGAGCACGTCGGCGTCGGAATGGCCGACGAGGCCCTTCGAATGCGGCACCTTGAGGCCGCCGAGCCAGACGTGGTCGCCCGGCCCGAAGGCGTGGACGTCGTAGCCCTGGCCCATGCGAATGTCGGGACAGTCCCCGATCAGCCGGGCCTCCGCCGTCGCAACGTCCTCGGGTGTGGTGACTTTCATGTTGCCGGGCTCTCCCTCGAAGACGTGCACCGCGTGTCCCGCCCATTCCGCGATGGCGGCGTCATCCGTCAAGTCGCGCGCGCCGGCGGCCCAGGCGGAATCGTGCGCCTCGCGGATCAGCGCGAAGCGAAATGCCTGCGGCGTCTGCACCGCGCGCAGGGCCGCGCGCTGCGGCGTCGCGACGATGCGGCCGGCCTCGTCGACCTGCTTGATCGTGTCGTGAACGAGGAAGCCGGGCACCGCGGCGCCGCCGGCCGCCGCGGCGACGCGCGCACGCGCGAGCAGCGCCGGGGAGGGAAAGGGGCGGGCGCCGTCGTGGATCAGCACGAACTCGGGCGCCAGGCCGGCGAGCGCGGCGAGGCCGTTGCGCACGCTCTCCTGCCGCGTCGCGCCACCGCACACGTTTGCGCGCAGCAGCATGGCCGTGGGTGAGGCGAGATCGGCGACGGCGGCGGCGTAGAAGGCGGCATCGTCGGAATGCGTCACGACGAGGATCGGCGCGCCGAGTGCAGCGAGCGCATCGAGCGTGCGGCTGAGCAACGCCCGTCCGCCGAGCCGCAGGTATTGCTTGGGCGTACCGGACCCGACACGGGTGCCGCGTCCGGCGGCGACGACGAGGATCGCCGTCGAAGGAGATGTCGTCATGCCAGGTACCGAGGACGTCGCCACGTCTTGATCGGTTTCGGTGCGAGCGTCAAACCCGCCGCAAGCCTGTCGACGCTCGCCAATTGTTACTTTCCCCTTGCCGCGATGCACAAAAAGCTTACGCTGCGGGCAATGGCAAATTTTGCACAAATCTTGAGCAAGATGGCCCAGGGCGAGCCTGCGGCGATCCTGGCTCCGATGGCGGGTGTGACCGACCTCGGCATGCGTCGCGCTGCCCAACAATTCGGCGCCTCGTTCGTCGTGTCGGAAATGGTCGATGGCCGATGCCTCGTCGCCGGCGACGACGGCAACCGCAGGAAGGCCGAGGCCACGGGATCGGGGTGCCACGTCGTCCAGATCGCCGGCTGTCGTCCGGAACTGGTGGCGGAGGCGACCCGCGCGGCGGTAGGACTCGGCGCCGAGGCGATCGACCTCAACATGGGCTGCCCGGCGCGCAAGGTCGTCGGCGGCCTCGCCGGCTCGGCGCTCATGCGCGACCTCGACGCCGCGATCGCCATCGTCCGCGCCGCCGTCGCCGCGACCGACGTGCCGGTCACGGTGAAGATGCGCCTCGGCTGGGACGACGCCACGCGCAACGCACCCGAACTCGCCCGTCGCGCCGAAGCCGAAGGCGTCGCGATGGTCAGCGTGCACGGCCGCACCCGCTGCCAGTTCTACAAGGGCGAGGCCGACTGGGCGGCCATCCGCGCCGTCGTCTCCGCCGTGTCGATCCCCGTCGTGGCCAATGGCGACTGCCACGGCGTCGCCGACGCCCGCGCCATGCTCGCCCGCTCCGGCGCCGCCGGCGTGATGGTCGGGCGCGCCGCGATCGGCCGCCCCTGGATGGTCGGCGACATCGCCCACGCGCTCGTCACCGGGCGCGAGCGCCGGGCCGTCTCGGCCGCGCACCGCCGGGATGCCGCGCTCGACCATTACGCGACGCTGCTGAGCCTGTTCGGTCGGGAGCAGGGCGTCCGCCACGCGCGCAAGCATCTCGCCGGCTACGCCATCCACGCCGGCCTGCCCGCCCACGACGCGCGGCACCGTGCGCTCGTCACCGCCGCCGATCCGGACGTCGTCCTCGGGTCCCTCGACAGGCTGTTCGACGAGGCGCCGCTGGAGTGGGCCGCATGAATTCACCGTTCCGCCTGCGTGCGAAGTCGCGAGCCATGGCCATCAAGAGCAGCATGATCAGCATGACCGCCGACGCGCATCCGTTCGGGGCGATGCAGGTCCTCGACGCCTTGCCCTATCCGGTGCTCACGATCGACGAAGGCAACACCGTCACCAGCGCCAATCCGGCGGCCGAGGAGTTCTTCGGCACCAGCCTGTCGGGCCCGCGCCGGCAATCGCTGGCGGCGCTGCTGCCGGCGCATTCCTCGCTGCTGACCCTGATCGATCAGGTGCGCGAGCGCGGCGGCGCGATCAACGAGCACCGCGTCGATCTCGGGCTGCCGCGGCTCGGGACAGAGCGCCTGGTCGACATCTTCGTCACGGCGCTGTCGCCGAGCGCGGTCGATCTCGTCGTGATGCTGCGCGAGCGCTCGATCGCCGAGAAGCTCGACCGCCAGCACGCGCTGCGCGGGGCGGCGCGCTCCGTCTCGGCGATGGCCTCGATGCTGGCGCACGAGATCAAGAACCCGCTGTCGGGCATCCGCGGCGCCGCCCAGCTGCTCGAGGCGGAGGCCAGCGACGGCGACCGCGTGCTGACCCAACTGATCTGCGACGAGACCGACCGAATCGTGAAGCTGGTCGACCGCATGAAGCCGTTCTCGATGGGGCCGGACGAGACCTTCACCGGGGTCAACATCCATGCCGTGCTCGACCACGTGAAGAAGGTCTCGCAGGCCGGCTTCGCCCGCGCCATCCGCATCAAGGAGACCTACGATCCCTCGCTGCCTCCGGTGCTGGGCAGCCGCGATCAGCTCATCCAGGTGTTCCTGAACCTCGCCAAGAACGCCGCCGAGGCGATCGGGCCCGAGCGCGCCGACGGCGAGATCGAGTTCTCGACCGCGTTCCGGCCCGGCGTGCGGCTCAAGATCGACGGGTTCGAGCAGCCCGTCAGCCTCCCGCTCGAATTCTGCGTCACCGACAACGGCCCCGGCATCGCGCCGGAGGTGCTGCCGCGCCTGTTCGATCCGTTCGTGACCACCAAGGCGACCGGCACTGGCCTCGGACTTGCTTTGATCGCGAAGATCGTCGGCGACCACGGGGGCATCGTCGAGTGCGACTCTCACTCCAACCGCACGACATTCAAGATTCTGATGCCCGTGCACATGCCGCGCGACGGCCGATCGGCCGGGCGGGTCGATTAGGAGCTCCGCCTCGGGCGGGCGCGTGAGGCGATGAACCCAGGAAACATTCTCGTTGCCGACGACGATGCGGCGATCCGCACCGTCTTGAGCCAGGCCTTGTCGCGTGCGGGCTACGATGTCCGCGCCACCGGGACCGCCTCCACCTTGTGGAGCTGGGTCAAGGCCGGCGACGGCGACCTCGTCATCACCGACGTCGTCATGCCCGACGAGAACGCCTTCGAGCTGCTGCCGCGGATCAAGAAGCTGCGGCCGGAGCTGCCGATCATCGTGATGAGCGCGCAGAACACCTTCATGACCGCGATCAAGGCATCCGAGCGCGGTGCCTACGACTACCTTCCCAAGCCTTTCGACCTGCGCGAGCTGGTGTCGATCGTCGGCCGCGCGATGGCGGAGCCGAAGAACCGGGTCAAGGCGGCGCTGCCCGAAGACCTCGACGCGATGCCGCTGGTCGGGCGCTCGCCCGCGATGCAGGAGATCTACCGCTCCCTCGCGCGCCTGATGGCGACCGATCTCACGGTGATGATCACCGGCGAGTCGGGCACCGGCAAGGAACTGGTCGCCCGCGCGCTCCACGACTACGGCAAGCGCAAGAAAGGTCCGTTCGTTGCCATCAACATGGCGGCGATCCCACGCGACCTGATCGAGAGCGAGCTGTTCGGCCACGAAAAGGGGGCCTTCACCGGCGCCAACCAGCGCTCCGCCGGCCGCTTCGAGCAGGCCGAGGGCGGCACGCTGTTCCTCGACGAGATCGGCGACATGC
>CAXTVT010000079.1:0-13390 GCA_964247745.1 uncultured Beijerinckiaceae bacterium | reverse complement strand
CCGACGGCGTCGAGGCGCAGCCCCTTGTCCTGGATGCGGTCGACGAGGTTCAGAAGCGAATGGCGCACGGCGCGGCCGACGGGATCGTCGCTCTCGGTCCAGGCCTCGTTCAGCACCAGCTTCGCGGACGGGTCGAGCGCGGCGGTGCGGCGGAAGGCCCGGAAGATGTAGTCGATCCCCATCGAATCGTACCATGGGCCGGGGCGAAAGGTGCCGGGTCGGTCCTTGCCGAGCCAGAACGGCTCGTTGACCACGTCCCAGGAGGCGATCCGGCCGGCGAAATGGGGTACGACATGCTCGAGAGTGGCGTCGAACACGCGTTCCGTCTCGGCCTGCGAGAGCGTCTTGAGCCAGGGCGGCGGCCAGTCGTTCCAGGCCAGGGTGTGCCCGCGCACCGCGAGGCCGGCGCGGCGCGCACCGTCGACCAGCGCGTCCGCGGCGGCGAAGTCGAAGTCGCCCTGGCGTGGCTGCAGCGCGCCGAACTTGAGCGCGTTCTCCGGCGTGAACAGCTCGGCCTGCGCGGTGAAGAGCTGCCGGTAGGCGTCGTCGTGGAAGAGTTCGTCGCCGCCGGCCGAGCCGAACGCGAGACCGCCGGCCGCGGCCGCCGCCTTCAGCGTGGGCTCGGGTTCGGCGCTCGCCGCGCCGGTCGTCGTCGCCAACGCGCCGGCGGCGAGCGCGAGCATCTCGCGGCGCGAGGGTTCGGCAATGGGCACTCGGACACTCCCGCGACGCTGTGCGGTGGCATTGTGTGCAGCCGCCGCGCGCAAGGCAACAGGACGGTGCGCCTAGTCCTTCGCCGCCGCGCCCGACCACGGCCCGGGGTGCTCGGGCGCGGCGTGCTCCTCGCCGGCCACCTTCTGGCGCAGGGCGACGCGGTCCCGCGTCGGCACGCCGAGCAGCTCGGCGATGCGCCAGACCACGTTCTCCTCGAACTCCGACACGTCGCCGTCGGCGAACACCACGTCCCACATCATCTCGATGATGCGGTGCCGGCCGGCATCGTCGAGCTGGCGCTTGAGCACGGTGGTGAAGTGGAAGAAGTCGACCGAGTCGCGGTCGCTTTCCTCGGCCTTCTCGATGAGCAGGGTGGTGGCGGCGACGTCGAGACCGAACCGCTGTTCGATCACCTCGCGAAGCTTGATCCGCTCGGCCTGATCGATGCGACCGTCGACGCTGGCGACGTGCACCAGCAACGCCGCCGTCGCCAGCCGATAGTCGTCCGGCGCGAACCCGACGCTATCCTCCGGCCGGCTCGAGACGTCGGCGATGAAACGCTTCAGGGCCTCGAACATGTCACCGGATCGGCAGGCAAGTGAAGTAGCCTTCCGGCTTGTGGAAGTCGCGCCGCATGTCGGCGATGTACTGCCGGCAGCTGCCGCGATCGGGAAAGCACAGCCGCTCGTCGCGCCAATCGAGCACGATAGGGCCGCCCTCGCCGACGTAATGCGAATAGCCGCCCTGGAAGCGGCCCTGCCACACCGAGGCGAAGCTCTTCACGACGGGCGCGCCGCACGGCACACCCTCGCTCGGCAGGTCGAGCGCCGGCGGCTCGGCGCCGATGTCGGCCGCCGCGACCGGCAGCGCGGCACTGGCGACGAGGACCGCCGCGCCGAGCCAGCCGATCATGCGCCCGCGGACCATCCTAGAAGCCCAGGAACGACAGGAAGCCGCCCGACTTCGTGCCGGCATCGGCGACCGCCGCATAGGGCGCCTGGCCCGGCGGCGTGCCGGTGATCGTGATGCTCGCGCTCTCGGCCTTCACGATGTTGAACAGTTTCGTGGCGTTCTGCGGCGCCAGGCGCACGCAGCCGTGCGACGCGGGATGGCCGAGGTGGCGCACCTCGTTGGTGCCGTGGATGGCGAAGCCGTAGTAGAAGAACACGGCATGCGGCATCGGCGCGTTGTCGTACTTCTTGGAATGGTAAACCTCGGCGAGACGCTCCGGCTGGAACGTGCCGGTCGGCGTCACGTAGCCTTCGCGCGCCGTCGAGACCGGCCAGTCGAAGGTGCCCTGCGCGGAATCGACGTGCATGCGCTGGGTCTCGAGATCGATGGTGACGGTGGCGGCGAGCGCCGGCGCGGCGAGCGCCGACATCGCGGTGGTGACGAGCGCGGAACCGAGAAGAGCGGACAGAATCGTTCGCATGCAAAGCCTCTGAAGGTGAGTCGCCAAGCCTGGACGTTGGCGTCTTCCTCCCATGCGGACGGTTAACCCGTAAACGAGAATGGCTTCGGCGCGTCGATTTCAGGGGCCGGCGCGCCTTTCGTGCCACAAAGGGCGTTGCGGCTAGAACGGGAACGGTGAAGTGGCCCCGTAGCCGGATTCCACGGGCTCGCCGTAGCCGTATCCATAGCCGCCGTAACCATAGGCGGGCGAGGAATAGCCCGGTTCGCCGTAAGCGCGTGAGCGCGGCGGCATCACGTACCCGCTCCCATCGTCGTAGCTCGCGGTTTCGGTGTCGCGGCTGCGGTGGCGGCGCGCGACGGCGAAGGGTGCGGATGCCGGCGGCGTGCCGCTGATCGCGATGCGCGCACCCTCGTGCTGCACCATCGCGTAGAGCGTCGCCGCGTTGCCGGGCGAGAGGCGCACGCAACCGTGGGAGGCCGGACGGCCGAGCGAGCCCGTCGAGGAGGTGCCGTGGATGGCGTAGCCCCCGCGAAAGAAGATCGCGTGGGGCATCGGCGACATGTGGTATTTCTTGGAATAGTGCATCAGCTCGAGATGGGTCGGCGCGTAGCTGCCGCCCGGCGTCGAGAAGCCCGAGCGGGCCGACGAGATCGGCCAGTCGTAGGAGCCTTCGTCGCCGTCCACGTGCATGCGCTGATGGGTGAGATCGATCGCGACATGGACGGTGGCGTGAGCCGCCGGGGCGCCGCAAAACAGAGAGACGGCGGCGAGAAAAAGTCTCGAACGCATCACGCGAACTCCGCTACGCAAAGCCAAGTACCAAACTAGGCTTGTCGTCGCATCCCGTCGTGCCGCCGTAAATCTCAATGGAAATTCACGATTGATTTAAACCACGTCGCTCGCAGCAAAACTCAATTGCGAGGATCGTCGCCTAAACGGTTGATCGCCCAGGCCAGCCCAGTGATGGGCGACAGGACGCGCGTCTGTTCGTCCGCCGGCACGCCGACGCGCTGGGGCGCGCTGAAGAAAGCCGCCGTAAAGGCGTAGCCCTCGCGATCGTCGAACGGGTGCGGCGCGGCGTTGCAGGCCGACGCCGTGGGGCCGACGGTACGGGGCGGGCAGGGATAGGGCGCACCGCCGAAGGCTGCGGCGTCGGCTTGATCGACCCGCAGCTCGCGCGCGATGCGTCCCTCGACGCGGCGCCGGGCGATGGCGGCATCGCCGTAGGTCTGCTCGACGGTGGACAGCTCGGAGGGTGGCGCCAGCGTCGCGAGCTCGATCGCGTCCTGGCTCGGTGGCGTCGGCGGCGCGAGCCGAACGGCAGCGCGATGGCGATGATGGGCCGGGCGCGCCGCCGCGCTGCCGATCGCCATCGGCGCCACGGCGCAGGCCACGATCAAGGTCCATCCCAACGCGCGCATCGATCGCCCTCCGTTGTCGATGAGCCTAGCCGCCTATTTGCCGATGCAGAAGCGGGAAAACACGTCGCCGAGAATGTCCTCGACGTCGACCGCACCGATCAGCCGTTCCAGCGCGAAGCGCGCCGCGCGCAGGTGCTCGGCGAGGATCTCCACCGGCGGCGTCGGGTCGGCGGCGGCCGCGTCGAGCGCGTCGAGCGCGTCGGCGAAGGCCTGGCGATGACGCGCTCGCGCCAGCAGGCCGGCCCCGCCGCGCGCCAGCTCGGTCGCGAAGGCTTCGAGGCGGGCGACGAGCGCGCTCATGTTCTCGCCCGTGCGGGCGCTGAGGTGCAGCGTCGTGGTGCCTTCGCCATGGTGGGAAAGGCCGCCCTCGCCGCGCAGGTCGCTCTTCGCCGCGAGCCGCCACACCGGTGCGGAAAAATCCGGCGGGGCCTCCTCGCCCAGCCACAGCACGAGGTCGGCGGCCTCGGCCCGCTCGCGGGCGCGGGAGACGCCGATCCGCTCGATGGCATCGGCGCCGTCGCGCAGGCCGGCGGTGTCGACCAGCGTCAGCGGGCAGCCGGCGAGATCGAGGTGCACCTCGATCGGGTCGCGCGTGGTGCCGGCGATCGCCGAGACGATCGCCGCCTCGCGTCGCGCCAGGGCGTTCAGCAAGGTCGATTTACCGGCGTTGGGCGGCCCGGCGATCACCACCTGCACGCCCTCGCGCACGCGCTCCGCCGCTCGGCCGTGGGCCAATTCGGCGCGCAATCCCGCGCGCACCGGCGCGAGCAGCTCGGCCACCTGCGCGGGCAGCGTCGCCCCGAGCCCGACGTCTTCGGCGAAGTCGATGGCGGTCTCGGCCAGCGCCGCCGCCTCGACGAGCGCGGCGCGCCACGGTGCGGTGACGTCGCGCATCGCGCCCGACAGCTGGCGATGCGCCTGCCGCCGCTGCCATTCGGTCTCGGCATCGATGAGATCGGCGAGGCCCTCGAGCTGGGCGAGATCGAGGCGGCCGTTGGCGAAGGCGCGGCGGGCGAACTCGCCCGGCTCGGCCGGCCGCAGGCCGGGCTCGCGGCCGAGCGCGCCGAGCACCGCCGCCACCACCGCAGGACCGCCGTGGCAATGCAGTTCGAGGCCGTCCTCGCCGATCTCGCTGCGCGCGGCTTCGAACAGCAGCACCAGCGCCTCGTCGAGGAGATCGCCGGAGGCCGGATCGCGCAGCCGCGCCAAGGTCGCCATGCGGGGCATTGGCCGCCGCCCGGCGAAGCGCGTCGCCACGTCGTGGGCGCGCGAACCGGAGACGCGGATCACCGCGATCGCCGCCCGAGCCGCTCCCGTGGCGAGGGCGAAGATCGTGTCGCTCACGCGGCCGCCGCTCGCGGCAGCCGCGCCACGATGGCCGCGAGCAGGCGGTCCTCGATCCCGATCTCGACCATGTGCTCGTAGGTCTGGCGCACGTAGTCCGGATTGGCGCCCGACACGCCGACTCCCTGCGCCACGAGGCGCGCCAGCTCGGGCGGCTCCAATGCGCCGGCATATTGCACGTGGGTGCGGTCGACGGCGTAGGCGAGCACGACGACCTCGCGCCCGTCCGCGAGGCGGGCGCGGGCCTGGATCTCGCGGTACACCATGGTGACCTGCTCGCGGGCGCGCAGATAGGCGACGACGTCCGCGGCGCCGGCGCCCGGCACGCGGAAGGCGACGCCCTTGCACGACCCACCGCGATCGAGGCCCAGCACGAGGCCGGGCTTCTCCGGCGTGCCGCGGTGGACGTGGGAATAGACGCACAGCGAGCGCCGCCAGCCCCTGATCGTGGCCAGCGTGCGCTCCGCGAAATCGAAGCCGGGACGCCACATCAGCGAGCCGTAGCCGAACACCCAGAGATCGCCCGTCACGTCCGGCTCGGCCCGCATGTCTCTCCTGTCGGTCACGGAAGCGCCATCGTCGGCTCCCTTATGCCGCGTCGGCTCGACCCTGGGCTACACCCGTCCCGCCGAGGAGGAAACGGTCCCGTCATGCGAAAGACCGCCGGTGTTCTCGTCGTGCTCGCCGCATTCGCCCTGCTCTGGAGCGCGGCGTGGTTCGCTGCCTCGGTCTACGCCGGCCGGCAGGTTGACGGCTTCATCGCCGCCGAGGCCCGGGAGGGTCGCGACTGGACCTGCCCAGACCGCCACGTCGGCGGCTACCCCTTCACGCTCGCGGTGACTTGCCGAGACGCCACCTACGCCGGCCAGGCCGACGGCCAGCGCGTGGACGGGCAGGTCGCCGGCCTCGCCGCGACGGTCGCGCTGTGGCATCCAAGACAGGTGGCGATCGCGCTGGCGCCGCCGTTCTCCTTCCGGAGTTCCGACGGCCAGACCGACGTCGGCGGGACCTGGACCAGCCTCACCGTCGATCTCTCGACGCTGCCCGCCCCGCTTGATCTGGCGCTGCACGGGACGGACATCGTCGTGCACGGCCGTTTTCCGGGTCAACAGGAGGCTGCCGGCCGCGTGGCCAGCTTCGTCGCGCGCTTCACCGCCTCACCGCCGCAGCCCGACCGCACGGTCGATTTCGCTTTGACCTTGAGCGGTGCGCCGGTGCCGGCTCTCGACGACCTCGTGGGCGGCGGCAGCGCGCCGGTCGACGCGCTCGTGGCCGGCCGGCTGGACCAGGCCGATCCGGGCGAGGCGCGCACGCCTGGGGAGGCGATGGAGCATTGGCGTCAACACGGCGGGCACGTCTCGCTGTCCGACATCAAGGTGAGCCGCGGCAGCGCGAGCGTCACCTCGAGCGGTGTTCTCGGTCTCGACGACCAGCACCGACTTCGCGGCAAGCTCGACGCCTCGTTCGTCGGCCTGGAGCCGATCCTGCAGCGCTACGGGATCAGCGGCGATGTCGCCGCGCTCGGCTCGCTCCTCGGGACGTTCTTTGGCGGCGGCCGGTCGGCGAAGCCGGCCATACCCGGCGCGCTCGCGCTGCCGATCAGCCTGGGCAATGGCCGGTTGGGCATCGGCCCGATCACCACGGCCGTGAAGCTGGCGCCTCTGTATTGAGGTGATGATCAGGCGTCGTCGTCGTCGTCCCAGTAGCGGCGCCGTGGTCTCGCCGCCGGCTGCGGCTCGCTCGGCGACGGCTGCCGGTCCGGGCCTCCGTAGACGACGGCCGGTACGAGCGGCTCGCTCGTGCCCTCGGAAAACAGGGCGCCCGCGAGCCCGAGGAACAGCCCCGCCGAGAGCGAGACCAGCCCGACGATCGTCTTCTTGGGCTGCGAGGGCGAGACCGGCGCGCGCGCCACGGCGATGACGCGGCCCGGCGGCGATTGCGCGCCCTGCTGCGCCAGGGTGTCGTTGACCTGCGCGAAACGATCGAACGACGAGCGGAGCACGGCCCGGTTGCGCTGCATCTGATCGAGCGGCACCAGCTTTCGGCTCATCTCGGACGACTGCGCTTTGACCTGGTCGATCTCGGCCAGGATCTGCGTCTCGTTGGCCTTGGCGGCCTGGTAGTCGCCCTGCGCGCCGTTCTTCACCCGCTCGAGTTCGTCGTGGATCAGCTCGCGAAGGCGCGTCTGTCGTTCGCGGACTTCGATCATCTCGGGGTGTCGGGCGCCCAGCGTCTTCGCCAGGCGGGCGGCGTTCTGCTCGGTTTCACCCTGCTGCTGGCGCAGGCGCTCGATCGTCTGCGATTTCAGCGCCTCGCTCGACGAAGCCAGCCGGCCCTGCCGGGCCATGCGGTCGATCTCGGCCAGCCGCGCCTTGGTGTCGGATTCGCGGGCGCGGGCGTCGCCGAGCGCCTTGGTGAGATCGGCGACCTGCTGCTCGTTGGAGCGGAGGCCGCTCGTCTCGATGATCTTGTTCTTGCTCTTGTAGCTTTCGATCTTGTTGTCGATGTCGCGGATCTCGACGGACAGCTTGTCCAGCTTGTCGCTGACGTATTGCGTGTCCTCCTTGGCGGAGCCGACGCGCGAGGAGACCTGGTCGGCGATGTAGGCCTGGGTCACGGCGTTGGCGATCTCCGCCGCCTTTTCCGGATCGCGCGCGAGAACGTCGATCTCGACGACGTAGGTCCGCTCCGGGCGCTTGATGGTGATCGCGTCCTCTAGCGACTTGAGGTCGACCCCATCCGTCACGGTCGCGGCGGGGTGGAGGATGCGCTGCAGCAGGCTGCGTTGCGAGCCGTTGAACTCCGCAACATCCTTCAGGTGGCATTGCACGCCGACGCGCGACAGCACGGTCTGCGAGGTGAAGAGCTTGATCTGGCTGTCGATCGCCGCCGTATCGGCGATGAAGCCGGGTATGTTGGGATCGGCGCCCACCGTCTTGCCGAGGCGCGGATCGATCAGCATGGCGGCGGTGGCGGCGTAGCGCGGCGGTGTCACCGCGATATAGGCGATGCCGATCCCGAGGCAGGTCAGGACCGATGCCAGGATCAGGAGCTTGCGTCGCCATAGAATGGTGAAGAAGCCGTCGGACGCCGTCCGGCCCGATGTCGAGCGGCGGTCGGGCAAGCGCGCCGATCGCGCGTCGGGGTAGATGTCACGAAGGGCCATGGACGCTACTCACCCTCGACGCGTCGGGCCGAAGAGGCACGACGGCGTCCTTACGCAGGAACAGGACGATGAGCGCGACCACCATCGCGAAGGTGGTGGTCTTGCCCGAAAGGCTCGCGCTCACGCTGACGAGAATGAGGTAGAACAGGGTTGCCGCGAGCGCGCCGCGCCCGCAGGCGCGGATCACCGAGCGAAGGAGGGCCAGGATGCCGACGGTCACGATGGCGGCGACGATGATTCCGTAGGTCAGCGCCAGGCCGAGCCAGCTGCTCTCGATGCCGAATTCCAGCCCATAGACGCGCTGGAGCGTCGCGACGAGGTCCTTGTCGGGATGCAGGAGGAGATCGTGGATGGAGATGGGACCGAGCAGCGAGAACATCGTCAAGCGGGTGGTGGCACTACCGGCATCGTTGCTGAAGCGCTCGATGATCCTGTCGAGGAAGCCGCTGTAGGTCAGCAGCAGGACGGACACGAGACCGACCCCGGCGACGAGCACGAACGGTGCCGTCTGCCTCGACGTGAGGCGCATGCCTCGCCCGATCGCGGTGGCCACCTGCATCGCGAGGAGCCAGGCCGCCGACGCGATCGAGAGCACCAGGGCCGTGCGCGCGCCGAAGCAGAGCATTGCGAAGCTTTGCATCCCGAGAAGAGGCAGGCGCAGCATGAGCGGGATCCAGGCGGAGCCGGGCGCCGCGAGGCAGATCATGAAGCAGCCGACGACGAGCCCGTTGACGAGCGGATGGCCGAGCAGGGCCTGCGCCCGCCAATCGGATGCCATGTCCGCCTTCCAGCTGAACACCTCGTTCGCCTTCGTCGGATCGTTCGTGACGCCCGGCGGCACCGGCGCCTGGATGAGGTGCCAGCCGCGCAGGTATTCGATGACGGCGAGGCCGGCATTGGCGACGAGCACCAGCGCGACGAGTGCCGCCAGAAGGTCCAAAGCGCGATGATCGAGGTCGCGCAGCAGCACGAAGACCAGCCCGGGAAGGATGAACGTGTCGACCAGCGGCGTCACCGGCGTCTTGTCGACGACGGCGGCGAAAATGGCGGCGACGGCCGTGCCGGCTAACAGGAGCAGGACGCCCGCATCGTCCGTGACGAGCCGCCAGGCGAGATGGACCGGCCGCCGCGCGGCGAGGCAGCGCAGGAGAAAGGCGAACATCGCGATCGGAGTCGCCGGGTGGACCTTGGACAGCATTCCGCCGCCGGCATCGATGTAGTCGATGCCGCGCGCCTCGAGCGCGATCGGCGATATCGCGAAGATGCCGACGACCGCCGCGAAGGTCGCGACGAGCGCCAGCATCGAGAAGACTTCCCGCGCGCCGAGGCGCTCGGGCGCCGGAAGGACCGTCGGCGCGCGCGCGGCGCCGAGGACGGCATCGCTGATCATGGCGCGCGCTCCATCGAGTCGAGCGCGGCGCCCCTGGAACGATGCCAGCTCGCCAGCTTCGACAGACGCGAGGCCAAGCGGTTGAACAGCCCGCGTCCCGGGACCTCCACGAAACGGTAGGCGGCGTAGGTCGCGGCGGCGATGCCGGCCAGGTAGAGCGTCACGACCAGGACTCCTTTGCCGACGCCGTCGACGTGCAGGACCTCGATGGTGGCACGCGCGCCGGGAAGGCCGGCCATGGGGTTGGGTATCGCCTTGAACAGCGACACCCCCGCGGCCTTGCCGTAGGCATGGGCGAAGGCCAGAAGGGCGGTCAGCACCAGCGCGTGGACCATGTAGATGCCGAAGGAGAGGTCGGCGAGAACCTGCAGGACCTTGGTCCTCAGCAGTCGCGAGAGCTGGCCTCCTTCGCCTACGAACACGAGCACGAACAGCGCGAACACGAGAGGCGCGGCATAACCCGCCCAGCTCTCGGTGGCGAAGCCGAGCCATACGCCGACGAGCGCGACCGCGGCGATCTCGAGCAGGGTCGCATGGCGCACGCGCGGCATCGGCCAGCGCGCGGCCACCTCGTAGCAGAGCGTTCCGGCGAAGAAGCCGGCAAGGCAGCGGAAGATGCCGTAATCGAAGGTCGAGCGCATGCCGTAGGGCGCGACGAGCACGAGGATCGCGATCGAGGCGACGATCGTCGCGACGCTGAGCGCACGGCGCAGGTTCGGCGTCATCAGGCAGAAGAGGGCGAAGGCCACGTAGGTCGTAAACTCGACGCTAAGGCTCCAGCTCGGGAAGTTCCAGGTTTCGCGGTCGTGAAGGCCCAGCGACTGGAGCAACAGAAGGTTGGTCGGGATCGCCTCGACGAGCGAGAGTCCGTCGCGCGAGAAGGCGGGCGATGAGAAGTGCCCGTGGCCCGACATCTCGACGATGGCCTTTAGCGCTTCGTAGCCCACCAGGATCGCAAGGGTCGCCGCCTGTACCGGCCAGATCCGGCCGAAGCGGCGGATCACGTATTCGGGGATGTTCGACGCCTTGGAGAGCTTCGTGGCGTAGGCCTGCGCGATGACGAGGCCGCTGAGCACGAAGAATAGGTCGACCAGCAACGCGGCCGGCCAGAAATAGCGATAGGACAGCACATCGGACGCGATCCCGAGATGGGCCATCGCGATGGCGATCGCGCCGGGACCGCGCCAGCCGTTCACCGCGGCGACCGGCGATGCCGACCGGCGCGGCGCGTCCGGCGTCGCGCCAATCGATGCTGGCTCAATAGGCATTGGCGAAAGCCTTCGGCGACAGCACGGTGTGGCCGAGGATGCGCAGGTCGAGACCAAGGGTCCAGTTGTCGATGTAGTAGAGGTCGTGCTCGACGCGCGCCCGCATGACCTCGTCGGACACGACCTCGCCGCGCAGGCCGTGGATCTGCGCCCAGCCGGTGATGCCGGGCTTGACGTTGTGACGCCGCGCGTAATCGGCGATCGTGCGCTCGTACTGCTGATTGTGGGCGAGGGCGTGAGGCCGCGGGCCGACCAGCGACATCTCCCCGCGCAGGACGTTCAGCAATTGCGGCAGTTCGTCGAGGTTGGTGCGACGCAGCAAACGGCCGATCCGCGTCACGCGGACGTCGTGCCGGGTGGCGCTGCGCAGCGTGCGATCGTCTTCGGCGACGGACATCGAGCGGAACTTGAGGACGCGGAAGGTCTGCTGGTTGAAGCCGTAGCGGCGCTGCACGAAGAAGACCGCGCCCCCGCTGTCGAGCTTGATCGCGATGGCGACGAGCACGAAGATCGGTGCGGACAGCACCAGAAGCGCCAAGGCACCGACGAGATCGAGGAGCCGCTTCGTCGTGGTCTGGAGGAACGTCAGCGGCTGGCGCACGAGGTGCAGGCTGGCGATCGTGCCGATTCGATGGACGTTGGCCTTGGTGAAGCGGTCGAGGACGGGCTGGGGCCCGAGGTGGATCGCCGCCGGAACGTTCATGAAGGCGGCGAGCGCCGCTTCCACCACCTCGTTGTCGGTCCAGGGCGCGAGGATGAAAATGTCGTCGGGCCGCAGCACGCGCGACGAGGCGGCGGCGAGCGCGAGATCCTCGCCGAGCGTGTCGGGTCCACGCAGCACCGCCGAGGCGATCACGTCCACGCCCACCGTCCACGGCTTGTGCGTGGCGGCGAAGGCGCGCAGGTCGGCCTCGCCGCCGACCAGTACGACGCGCAGCACGCAGAGATTGCCCTCGCGCGCGCGACGCTTGGTGCGCGCCGCCAGCACCACGCGTAGCGCCACGATCGAAGCATAGCCCGTCAGGTAGGTGAGCACGGCGGTGGCGCGAGACACCTCGCCGCTCTCCTTCAGGAAGAACACCAGGACGAGCGCCGTGAGGAAGGTCATGTTCCAAACGAACAGCACCCGCCTGGCGTGACCGGCGAAGGCGAGATACTGGACGATCTCGTATTCGGCGCGCAGCGCGCTCAGCAGCACGAACAGCGAAGCCAACAGGATACCGGACCCGGCGAGCGGGGAGAGCATGCCGGAGACGTGAAGCCAGCCCTCATGGTAGGCCGATCCCGCCGCGACGACGCTGCAGAGCACGGTCGCGAAGTCGGCGAGCGCGGCCAGAACGGCAAAGCGCGCACGCACGAACGACGTGTTCCGTCGCCGCGCCGCCCAATCGAACCAGGTCGAGACCGGGCGTCGGCGTCTGCGATAGGCCACGTCCAAATGGTGAGCGGTCAGGGTCAACTCCCGGCGTACTCGTGCCGTAACGAAACAGTTCGGCGATGCTGTTTACCTTTCGTTAGACATTCGCAAGGCGCAAGCCGACACCGACGTGCGCGAGGTGACGGTTCGGTAAGACTTCATGGTTAATGATTTTTTCGCCACATTTCATGATCGATACAGGTTGCGCATGGAAACCGGAAGAACGCTGGATTCAACGGCTTCGGTGCACCGCCGGCTCGTGATCGCGTTCTCGACGGCGGCGCTGACCGCGGGCGTGACTGCCATGGCGCTCCCGTCCTCCGTCTTTCAGGCGAGCGCCATCATCGCCGTCGACGAGCCCTCCGCGGCGCTCCGGTTCGCCGCGGCGCGTTCGGCGGCGGACCTCGCCGTGTCGAAGCCGGTCATCGCGCGCGCCGCGTCGTCCCTGAACGGGACGGTCGTGGCGCCGACCGCCGCCCTCGCCGAAAGGCTCGGCGTCGTCACCGGTCTCGCCGGTGCCACCGGCGCCGTCGCGCGCCTTGCCGACGCACTCGTCCCGACGGTGAGCGCCAGTGCCGGCGACGGTCTGGTCGAGGTGCGGGCGAGGGCGGCGGACGGTGCGCGTGCGTCGCGCGTCGCCACCGCGCTGGCTGAAGCTCTGGTCGCCGAGGAGGAGGGCTCCGCCGCGGCCGCCGCCGGTCGCCGCGAGCTGAGCGCCACGGCGCGGACCGATCTTCTCCGTGGGACCGCGAGCGCCGCGCATGCGAATCTCGCCGCACTTGGCGGATCGGAGATCGATCCCGTCGACGCGCTCGCGGTCGCCGCGGCAGCGACCCGCGCCGCCGAGGCGCGCCTCGTGGCCGTGCATGCCGTGATCGCTGCCGGAACGCCGCCGCTGGGCGCGGGCCGCGAGCTGCCGCAAAGCGCCGCCGCCCTGCAGCAGACCTACTGGGACCTGAAAAAGCAGCTCGACAAGGCGTCCGAATCCATGGGCGAGCGGCACACCACCGTGATCGCCCTCCGCGACGGCGTCGCACGCGCCGCCGCGGCGCTTACGGCCGATTGGCAGCGGATCGAGCGGGCCGCCGCGGGTGAGGCTACCGTCGCCCGCAGCCGGGAGGCCGTGCTGCGCAAGTCGGCCACGGTGGACCCGACCAAGCGTGCTGCGGTCGACGCGGCCCGCACCGCCGCGCGGCTCGCCGACGCCGCGCTCGCGCGGGCGGCCGTCGCTCCAGTCGTCGCCGCCTACGCCAACG
>CAXTVT010000078.1:0-13455 GCA_964247745.1 uncultured Beijerinckiaceae bacterium | reverse complement strand
TGCTCTACGTGCTCGACGAACCCTCGATCGGCCTGCACCAGCGCGACAACGAGCGGCTGCTGGAGACGCTGCGCCGGCTGCGCGACCTCGGCAATTCCGTGATCGTCGTCGAGCATGACGAGGACGCCATCCTGTCCGCCGACTATGTCGTCGACGTCGGCCCCGGCGCCGGCATCCACGGTGGCGAGATCGTCTCTCAGGGGACGGCGGCGCAGATCATGGCCGACCCGAACTCGCTCACGGGGCAATACCTGACCGGCGCGAGACAGGTCGCGCTGCCGCGCAAGCGCCGCAAGGCGAACCCGGAACGCAAGCTGACGATCCGCAACGCGCGCGGCAACAATCTCAAGGGCGTCTCGGCCGACGTGCCGTTGGGCCTGTTCACCGCCGTCACCGGCGTCAGCGGCGGCGGCAAGTCCACGCTGATCATCGACACGCTCTACAAGGCCGTGGCGCGCCGCCTCAACGGTGCCTTCGAGCATCCGGCCCCGCACGATTCGATCGAAGGCATCGAACTGCTCGACAAGGTCATCGACATCGACCAGTCGCCGATCGGCCGCACGCCACGTTCGAACCCCGCGACCTACACCGGCGCCTTCACGCCGATCCGCGACTGGTTTGCCGGCCTACCCGAGGCCAAGACGCGCGGCTATCAGCCCGGCCGCTTCTCCTTCAACGTCAAGGGCGGTCGCTGCGAAGCCTGTCAGGGCGACGGCGTCATCAAGATCGAGATGCACTTTCTGCCCGATGTCTTCGTGACCTGCGACGTCTGCAAGGGGCGACGCTACGATCGCGAGACGCTCGAGGTGAAGTATCGCAACAGGTCGATCGCCGACGTCCTCGATATGACGGTCGAGGAAGCCGCCGACCTGTTCAAGGCGGTGCCGCCGATCCGCGATAAGATGCTGACGCTGGCCCGCGTCGGGCTCGGTTACGTCAAGGTTGGCCAGCAGGCCAACACGCTCTCCGGCGGCGAGGCGCAGCGCGTGAAGCTCGCCAAGGAGCTGTCGCGCCGCGCCACCGGACGCACGCTGTACATTCTCGACGAGCCGACCACCGGTCTGCACTTCCACGACGTCGCCAAGTTGCTCGAGGTGCTGCAGGAACTTGTCGAAGGCGGCAATTCCGTCGTCGTGATCGAGCACAACCTCGAGGTCATCAAGACCGCGGATTGGGTGATCGATCTTGGACCCGAGGGCGGCGACGGCGGCGGCGAGATCGTGGGCGTGGGCACGCCGGAATCGATCGTGGGGGTCGCGCGGAGCCACACGGGGCGTTTTCTCAAGGATCTCCTGGAGCGCCGCCCGCCAACGGTCGCGTCCAGCCCCGCGAAGACGCGGATCGCCGCGGAGTAACCGCCCTGATCTGTGTCAATCCCGCAACGGGAGACACGATCTCGCAAGCGTCACGAAGGTCCCGCACGCAAAGGCCACAGCGACAAGCCTCGCGGCAAAGGAACTGCATGTTTTGTTTGCATGGCAAAAGCCGGGTTTCTGCCTAAACCCAATACAGAACTTCGAAACATTGTGCGATGCGACTTTGTCTTACGGAAAGACTGTTGCTGCAATGCATCATCTCGATGTTGGCGCGAGCAAATTGCACGCGATCCATGCGTCGACGTAGCTTTGACGCTGATCAGAACTTGGCCTTGCCCCGGACCGGGCGTCGTCGAAAACATGAGACATCGCTTCGGGATAAGCCGCTCGGCGCACTCGAAGACAAAGCCTGAGGGGGTTCGGGCAATGCGATCGGCCAACGACAACGGGGGAAGGGATTTCTCATGAAAAAGCAGGTTCTCAACACGATCGCCGCGGCGACGCTCGCGTTCGGCACCATGCAGGGGATCGCCAGCGCGCAGATCGTGGGCCAGCCCTGCGAAACCTGCGGCGTTGCGCTCGGCGCTCCCCTGCCGGAAGGCGTGTTCTTCGTCGATCTCGAAGACTATGGTCAGCGCGACGGCCAGTCCAACCGCCTCGGCGTCAACGTCCCGATCACGGTGTGGTCGACCCCCTTCACGTTCTACAACACCCGTCTCGAGGTCCTCGCCGCGATCCCGGTGTTCACCCATATCGACGGTCCCACCGTGAACCGCGTCGACCTCTACAGCCAGGGTCTGCTCTTCGCCCTGGCGCACGACTTCGGCAACGGCTTCAACGCCTCAATCATCGGTGGTCCGCGCGGCGCCGACAACTTCACCAACGCCGGTCGCGGCGCCATCGCCGACCTCCGCGCTTCGCTGAGCTACGTGAAGGATGGCTTCAACGCCACCGTCACCGCCAACTACGGCGGCAATCTCGGCGGCAAGTTCACCGGCATCGTCGGCGGTGTCGCAACCGGCTTCGACGACAACATCTTCATCGACTACACGCTCACGAAGAAGTTCAACAAATTCGAAATCGGCGTGATCGGGTACTACCAGACCGACCTCAACGGCCCGGTGGTCCGCCAGCGTTCGCTCGCCGTCGGCGGCCTTGTCGGCTACGATTTCGGCAAGTTCACCCTCCAGGCCTATGCCACTCGCGAGGTGTATGTCCGCAACGGCGGCTACGGACTTGGCCAGCCCGTCAACGGAATTGGCGGCGGCACAGGCGTCAACAACGACTATGATACCCGCGGATACCTCCGTGTGATCGTGCCGCTGTACGTTGCTCCGACCGCACCGGCCCCGGTCGTCGCCCGCTACTGAGATCAGATTGCCCGAGCGCCTGACCGGTTCGCCCGGTCAGGCGCCTCGCGAGACAGCCGCCGAAATCGCAATTCGTGCATCGAGTTAGGCATCGGCCTTAGATCAGCTGACACAAAAAAGGCACATGGCTTTTTGTTGCCCAAAAGCAACGCAGATTGTGAACGGGAGATAGGCGCGAGGGAAAGACTAGCGTTCCCGGCGGGAGCATAAGAATATGCCTCATCGGAATCGGCCGAACAAAGCATTCGATGGTCGCACGGTGCCTGGGGGAGGCACCGACCATACAATGATCGGCCTCAAGCTAGTCACGGGGGAACAATCATGAAGAATAAGATCCTGGCCGCGGTCGGAGCCGCCGCTCTCGCATTCACGATGTCCGGCACCGCCAACGCGCAGATCGTCGCGCAGCCCTGCGAAACCTGCGGCGTCGCGCTCGGCGCTCCGCTGCCGGAAGGCGTCTTCTTCGTCGATCTCGAAAGCTACGGCCAGCGCGATGGCCAGCCGAACCGTCTCGGCGTCAACATTCCGCTCTCGGTCTGGTCGACCCCCTTCACCTTCTACAACACCCGCCTCGAAGTGATCGCGGCGATCCCGGTGTTCACTCACATCGACGGCGGTGGGCCGAACGGCCTCAACCGCGTCGACGTCTACAGCCAGGCGATCCTCTTCGTTCTCGCGCATGACTTCGGCAACGGCTTCAATGCCTCCGTGGTCGCCGGTCCTCGCGGTGACGACAACTTCACCAACGCCGGTCGCGGCGCGCTCGCCGATCTCCGCGCTTCGCTCAGCTACGTGAAGGACGGCTTCAACGCCACGGTGACCGCGAACTACGGCGGCAACCTGGGCGGCAAGTTCACCGGCATCGTCGGCGGCGTCGCAACCGGCTTCGACGACAACATCTTCATCGACGGCACGCTGACGAAGAAGTTCAACAAATTCGAAATCGGCGTCGTCGGCTACTACGAGACCGACATCAACGGCCCGCTGGCCCGCCAGCGTGCAGCCGCCGTCGGCGGTCTCATCGGCTACGACTTCGGCAAGTTCACACTGCAGGCGTTCGCCACGCGCGAGATATTCGTTCGCCAGGGCGGCTGGGGTCTGGGCCAGGGTGTGTTCGGCAACGGGCCGGCTAGCCGCAGCGACTATGAGACCCGTGGCTACCTCCGCCTGATCCTGCCGCTGTACGTCGCTCCGACGGCGCCGGCGCCGGTCGTCGCCCGCTACTGATCTCACGATCCGCCGCGCATCTTCGAAGCCCTCGCCGGGACACCGGCGGGGGCTTTCTCCATGCGCGCACCTTGCCGGCGGCTGCGGCGACGCCTACGCCTCGCCGATGAGCCACGCTGCCCTTCCCGCCCCCGTCCACGTGATCGGCGGAGGCCTCGCCGGATCCGAAGCCGCCTGGCAGATCGCCGGCGCCGGCGTCCCCGTCGTGCTCCACGAGATGCGCCCTATCCGCAGGACGATGGCGCATCGCGGCAGCGGCCTCGCCGAACTCGTCTGTTCCAACTCGCTGCGCTCCGACGACGCGCAAACCAACGCGGTGGGCGTGATTCATCGCGAGATGCGGCGGATGGATTCGCTGATCCTCGCCTGCGCCGACGCGAACCAAGTCCCGGCCGGCGGCGCGCTCGCCGTGGACCGCGAGGCCTTCTCCGCCGCCGTGACCGAAGCGCTGGCGAGCCACCCTCTCGTGGATCTGCGCCGCGAGGAGGTCGTCGGACTGCCGCCGGCGGAGTGGGACAACGTGGTCGTCGCGACCGGACCGCTGACCGCGCCGGCGCTCGCCGAAGCCGTGCGCGATCTCACCGGCGAAGCCGACCTCGCCTTCTTCGATGCGATCGCACCGGTGGTGCACCGCGATTCGATCGACATGTCGAAGGCCTGGTTCCAGTCGCGCTACGACAAGGCCGGCCCGGGTGGCACCGGGGCCGACTACATCAATTGCCCGCTGGACCAGGAAGGCTACGAGGCCTTCGTCGACGCGCTGCTCGCGGCCGAGTGCACGGAGCACGATGCCGACACCCCTTATTTCGATGGCTGCCTGCCCATCGAGGAGATGGCGCGGCGCGGTCGCGACACGCTGCGCCATGGGCCGATGAAGCCTGTCGGGCTGACCAACCCTCATGATCCGACCCGCAAGCCGCGTGCGGTGGTGCAGCTGCGCCAGGACAACGCGCTCGGCACGCTCTACAACATGGTCGGCTTCCAGACGAAGATGAAGCATGGCGCGCAAACCGCTGTCTTCAGACGGATTTGCGGCCTCGAGACCGCGAACTTCGCTCGGCTCGGCGGCATCCACCGCAACACGTTTCTCAATGCGCCGAAGGTGCTGGACGAGGGATTGCGGCTGCGCGCCATGCCCCGGCTCCGCTTCGCCGGGCAGATCACCGGCTGCGAAGGCTATGTCGAAAGCGCCGCCGTCGGTCTCCTCGCCGGTCGCCTGGCCGCGGCTGAGCGGCTCGGCCGACACTTCACCATGCCGCCATCGACCACCGCGATCGGCGCGCTGATCAACCACATCACCGGAGGCCACATCCTCTCGATCGATGCCGGCCCGCGCTCGTTCCAACCGATGAACGTCAACTTCGGCCTGTTCCCGCCGATCGAGGCGCCGCTGGTTGCCGAGGACGGCAAGAAGCTGCGGGGCCCGGAGAAGGGCGTGGCCCGCAAGCGGCTGCTCAGCGCGCGGGCCGCCGCCGACCTCGATCGCTGGCTCGCGTCAGACCGTGCGGAGGCGGCCTTGGCCGCTTGAGCCGCTTCCTTACGAAGCTTTCATGCAACGGCCATGAGAGGGTAATTCGGCATCCACCATCTTGCGTTTCGACAGGCGGGTTTGCCGCCGTTGATCGTTGGAGGACGCTGGATGGTTCGAAACATGAAGAGGCTGTCGACCCGCGCCACGCTGCTCGGCGCGGCCGGCGCCCTGGCGCTGTCCGGAGCGATTGCCGGCGGCATCGTGGGGCCACACCCGGCCTACGCCGACGCTCAGCAGAGCCAGCCGGCCGATTCCAGCAGCCGCGTCCTCACCGTCAATCCGACGTCGTTTGCCGATGTCGTCGAGCACGTCCGCAACGCCGTCGTGTCCGTCAAGGTCAAGATGACCGAGTCGGCCGAGAACGCCGATGGGGATGGCGACGGTGACGGCCCGCAGATGCCGCAGCTGAAGCCCGGCGATCCGCTCGAGCGCTTCTTCAAGCAGTTCGGCCAGCGCGGCGGCAAGATGCAGCACCCGACGAAGCCGAAGCAGACCCAGGCCCAGGGCTCGGGCTTCTTCATCACGGCGGACGGCTACATCGTCACCAACAATCACGTCGTCGAGCACGCCACCGAGGTCCAGGTCGTCACCGACGACGGCACCACCCTGCCCGCCAAGGTCATCGGGACCGACAAGAAGACCGACCTCGCCCTGCTCAAGGTCACGAAGCCCGGCACCTATCCCTTCGTGAATTGGGCCGAGAAGGCGCCTCGCGTCGGCGAATGGGTCATTGCCGTCGGCAACCCGTTCGGCCTCGGCGGCACGGTCACTGCGGGCATCGTCTCGGCTCGCGGCCGCGACATCGGCGCCGGCCCCTACGACGACTTCCTGCAGATCGACGCTCCCGTGAACCGCGGTAATTCCGGCGGCCCGACCTTCAATGCCAACGGCAACGTGGTCGGCGTCAACACCGCGATCTTCTCGCCTTCGGGCGGCAGCGTCGGCATCGGCTTCGCGATCCCGTCCGAGGTCGCGCAGACCGTGATCCACGACCTCATGACCAAGGGGTCCGTCGCCCGCGGTTGGATCGGCGTGCAGATCCAGCCCGTCACCGACGAGATCGCCGACAGCCTCGGCTTGAAGTCCAGCAAGGGCGCTCTCGTCGCCGAAGCCTCGCCACAGGGGCCGGCCTCGGCCGCCGGGATCAAGTCCGGCGACGTCATTCTCGGCGTCGACGGCAAGATGGTCGACGGTCCGCGCGAGCTGGCCCGCACCATCGCCGGCATGGGACCCGACGCCAAGGCGTCGCTGACGTTCTGGCACGACGGCAAGCAGAAGACTGCCGACGTCAAGCTCGGCACGCTGCCGAACTCCGACAAGGTCGCGAAGGCCGAGATCGACGGCGACAAGCAGGATGATGCCTCCAAGGCCACTGTCGCCGCGCTCGGGTTGCAGCTCGCTCCCGCGGCCTCCGTGCCGGGTGCCGGCAGCGAAGGGGTCGTCGTGGCCGATGTCGATCAGGACAGCGCCGCGGCGCAGAAGGGCCTCAAGGTCGGCGATGTGATCCTCGAGGCCGGCGGAGAGAAGGTGTCCAAGCCCTCCGAGATCACCGATGTGATCGCATCGGCCAAAAAGGACGGCCGCAAGGCGATCCTGCTTCGCGTGAAAAGCGAACAGGGCATCCGCTTCGTGGCGCTCGCCACCACCACCAAGGACGGCTGATCGCGAGCACGATGCGACCGCAGCGCCGGTGCGACCTCTCGCCTGGCGCCGCAAGCCCCGTTTATGCAGGCCGGCTTCGTGCCGGCCTGCTCGTTTTCGAGGGACATCGCTATATGTCGCCCATGCGAATACTGATCGTCGAGGATGACACCGAAGCCGCCCAGTACCTGGCGAAGGCCTTTCGTGAGTCCGGGCACCTCGCCGACACGGCGGCCGACGGTCTGTCCGGCTACGACATGGCGCGCGACGAGGCCTACGACGTCCTCATCGTCGATCGCATGCTGCCGAAGATGGACGGCCTCTCCCTGATCGGGGGCCTGCGCGCGCAGAAGGTCGCCACGCCGGTGCTGATCCTATCGGCGCTCGGCCAGGTCGACGACCGGGTCAAGGGATTGCGCGCCGGCGGAGACGACTACCTTCCCAAGCCCTATGCTTTCTCCGAACTGCTCGCCCGCGTCGAGGTGCTGGCGCGTCGCAAGGGCAACGGCCACGGCGAAGAGACGGTGTATCGTGTCGGCGGCCTCGAACTCGATCGTCTCGCGCACAAGCTGACGCGCGACGGCAAGGAGATCGTGCTGCAGCCGCGCGAGTTCCGGTTGCTCGAGTACCTCATGAAGCATCACGGCCAAGTGGTGACGCGCACGATGCTACTCGAGAACGTCTGGGACTATCACTTCGACCCGCAGACCAACGTCATCGACGTCCACATCTCGCGCCTCCGCGCCAAGGTCGACCGGGGTTTCGAGCCGCCGCTGCTGCAGACGGTGCGCGGCGCGGGCTACACCATCCGCGACACGGCCCGGACCTGACGGCGCCGTGAGCGCGTTCGGCCGGCTGTTTCGCACCACCGCCTTCAAGATCTCGCTGGCCTATCTCGTCATCACCTCGATCGGCGCGGCGCTGGTGCTCGTGTCGGTCGGCTGGAACGTCAAGGCGCTGATCCAGGAGCAGGTCACGCAGACGGTGGACGCCGACATCGGCGGCCTCTCCGAGCAATACGTCGAGGGCGGCATCACCAGGCTCGTCGAAGTCGTCGACCAGCGCGTCAAGCAGCCAGGCGCGGGCCTCTACCTCGTCACGACCCATGCCGGCGAGCCGCTGGTCGGCAACGTCGCCTCCCTGCCCACCGGTGTCATCGACAAGACCGGCGTCGTCGAGACCACCTACTTCGTCAAGGGGCAGCAGCGCCGCGCCCTGGCGCGCATCTTCGCCCTCTCCGGCGGCTTTCGTCTGCTGGTCGGCCATGATCTCGCCGAGAGCGACGCCTTGGCGCCGATCCTGTGGCGGACGCTGCTCAACTCGCTGGCCTGGCTTACCGCCATCGCCACGATCGGCGGCCTGGTGGTGGCGCGACGCGTGCTGCATCGCGTCGACCGCATCAGCGTCGAGGCGCGCCGGATCACCGAGGGCGACCTGTCCGGCCGCCTGCCGATGGCGGGCACCGACGACGAGCTCGATCGGCTCGTTGCCAGCTTCAACGCCATGCTCGATCGCATCGCCGAGCTCATGGCCGGGATGAAGGAAGTGTCCGACAACGTCGCCCACGACCTGAAGACTCCGCTGACGCGGCTGCGCAGCCGCGCCGAGCAGGCGCTGCGCCTGGGGCGCACCGGCGATGATCTCCGCGAGGCGCTGGAGAAGGTGATCGACGACGCCGACGGCATGATCCGCATCTTCAACGCGCTGCTGATGATCGCGCGCGCCGAGGCCGGCGCCGGCCGCGACGGCATGGCCGAGTTCGATGCCGCCGATGTCGCCAGCGATGTCGGCGAGCTCTACGAACCGGTCGCCGAGAGCCAGGGCGCGCTTCTGGAGGGGCGCATCGATCCCCATCTCGTCGTGCACGGCAGCCGCGAGCTGATCGGTCAGGCCGTGGCCAACCTCGTCGACAACGCGCTGAAGTATGGTCGGCCGGCGGACGGATCCGCGTCCCGTATCACGATCTCGGCGGTGCGCCGCGGCGGCTCGGTCGAGATCGCGGTGGCCGATCGCGGCACGAGCCTCTCGATCGAGGATCGTCAACGCATCGGCGATCGCTTCGTGCGGCTGGAGAACTCGCGCACGGCACCCGGCACGGGTCTCGGCCTGTCGCTCGTCGGTGCGGTGACGCGGCTCCACAACGGCGAGATGACGATCGAGGACAACGCGCCCGGTTTGCGGATCGCGCTCCTGCTCCCCGCCGTGCGCAGCACGCCGGCGGCCGGGGTGACGGTGTCCTCGCGGCAGCCCGCCACGGTCTAGCCGACGGCCGAAATCGGCAGCTTGTCCTCGTGGGCCGATGTGGCGAAGCGGGTCGGCCGAGGCTTGAGGCGGGTAGGGACCGGCGGCGGCGCACGCACCAGCACCTCGCCCGGGAGCTGCACCAGGACGGTCGTGCCGACGTCCGGCTTGGAGGAGATGCGCATCTTGCCGCCGTGAAGCTCGACCAGGGAGCGTGCGATCGCAAGGCCGAGGCCCGAGCCGCGCATGCCGTTCTTCAGTCTCAGGTCGGCCTGCTCGAACGGGTTGCCGAGCCTCGACAGCGCCTCGGGCGGGATGCCGACTCCGGTGTCCTCGACCGACAGGGCGAGCACGCCCTGCGCGATCCGCGAGCGCACCGTCACGGTGCCCCCAGGCGGCGTGAACTTGACGCCGTTGTTGAGCAGGATGGCGAGGATCTTCGTCAAGGCGTTGCGATCGGCGTAAATGGCGGTCGACGCGCGGATCCCGGTCTCGATGGTGATCTGCGCCGCGACCGCCGCCTGCGACACCGAGGCCGCGGCGCCCTCGATCGCGTCGCCGACGACAAATTCCGTGCGATCGAGCCGGACGCGGCCCGAATCGAGATGCGCCATCTCGAGCACGTCGGTGATCATCTGATTGAGGGAATGGCCGCTCTGGTGGATGTGCTTCGAGTAATCGCCGTAGAGCGGCGAACCGATCGGCCCGAACGCCTCCGTCATCATGACCTCGGAAAATCCGAGGATGGCGTTAAGCGGCGTGCGCAGCTCGTGGCTCATGTTCGCGAGGAAGTCGGATTTAGCGCGGTTGGCCGTCTCCGCGTCGGCCTTCTGCTCGCGGTATCGCTCGACGAGCGTGGTCATCTCGCGCGCCTGGCTCGTCAGCAGCTGGCGTGACTTCTTGAGGTCGGCGACCGAGCCCAGAAGCTGGGCCTCGGAATTCATCAATTGCTCTTCGTGACGCTTCAGGTCGGTGATGTCGGTGCCGACCGACACATAGCCGCCGTCCTTGATCCGTCGCTCGTTGATCTGCAGCCAACGGCCGTCGCCGAGCTGGGCCTCGAAGGTGCGGGCGCCCATCGGCTGGCGCTCGCCGACGGCGACCTGCGAATGCACGAGCGGCGCGGTGCCTCGCTCCATCACCTGAGCGTAGGGCGTCCCGGCCACGACGGCATCCGAAGGCAGGTTGTGGAAGCGCTGGAACTTGGAATTGCACATGACTAGGCGGTTATCGGCATCCCACACCACGAATGCCTCGGAGATCGTCTCGATGGCGTCGCGCAGCCGCATGTCCGCGGCGGCGGAGCGCTCCTCGAGCGCCATGGTCTCCGTGATGTCGATGGCGATGCCGACGAGATGCGGGCTGCCGCCGTTGCCGTCGACGATCTCGGCCTTGGCACGAAGCCAGATCCAGTCGCCGGCGGCGCCCCGCATGCGGAACACGTGGTCGATCGCGTTGCCGGGGTTGAGGGCCAGCAGGCGGGTCAGCTCGTTGAGGCCGCCGTCCCCGGGATGGATCAGCGCGTTGACCTCGGCGAACGACAGGGCCTTCTTGCGCGGCAGCAGTCCGATGATCTCGAACATCGACAGCGACCAGTCGACGTGGCCGCTGGCGAGGTCCCAGTCCCAGAGGCCGCATCGGCCACGAGCCAGCACCATGTCGACGCGCTCGCGCATGGCACGGTAGCTCGTATCGGATTCTCCGGCACGGCCGGCCTGCCATGAATAACCGAAGGCGAGCGCCGCGAGCACGGCGCCGACGCTGACGAGGAGGACGATGCTGCGGCTTCGGCCTTCGCGCCACTCGTCCAGCACGCCATCCATCGTCTGCATCACGGCGATCTGGCCGCCGAGTGTGGGCAGCGAGCGGACTGTGGCGAGCGCCTCTTCCCCGCTGGGCAGTGCGAGACGCATCACGCCGGCCTTCTCGGCGAAGATCATGAGGGGCGAGGCGCCAAGCTCGTCGCTCAAGCTGGCCTTCGCGACGCCCGGCGGCACGCTCGCGATCACGTCGCCGGCCTCGTTGCCGACGATCACGCGCAAGCCGCGTCGCTGGGCTTCCGACGGGATCAGGCGGCCGACGAGATCGGACGCCCGTTTCGGCTGATCACGCGGGCCGCGATCGAGGTCGTCGGCGATCACCGACGACAAGAGCTCGATATTGGCGGCCGCTTCGCCGACGACGCGCTCTTCGTCCCGTGACGCGGTACGCCACGAGATCGCGACGAGGATCCCGACGAAGACGAGGATGGCGAACGGCACGGCGCGGCGGAGAAGGCGTTCGCCGGAGACCGGCGGTCCATTCCGCGAACGTCCGGACATGTCGAACGGGTCACCGGAACGGCCTTCGCTCGCCTCCCGCCGGCGCGCTGCGAACGATCGGCGCAAGGCAAGGTTTGGCCAGGTCCCCGCTCGCGCGACGACGCTGGCCACGCTCGCACGTGACATGTGGCCCCCTCATCGATCCGAGGCGGATGTGCCGCATCTTCCCCGAATCGATTCATCTGAATCCGAGCGACCCGATTTGTCCAGCCGATAGAACGATTTGACGAGAAAACGGTAGAACAAATACGAAACCATCACCGCCGCGACCGTCACGTTCGGTCGCTTAAGCCTTGCGAGTATCGCGACAGTACGGAGCGTGCGATCGACTTGCGTCAGGCCAGCGAGCGGCCGGCGATATCGGCGACGTCGGCGGACAGCTTGTCGGTGCCGGCGACACGCTCGAGCGCCGCTCGAGCCCGCTCGCGACGGCCGCTCTCCAGCGACCGCCAGCTGCGGAACGACGAGAGCAGACGCGCTGCGACCTGCGCGTTGAATTTGTCGAGCTCGACGACGATGTCGGCCACGAAATCGAAGCCGCTGCCGTCGGACGCGTTGAACCGCGTCGGGTTGGCGTTGGCGAAGCTGCCGATCAGCGAGCGCACACGGTTTGGATTGCGGATCGAGAAGGCGGAATGATTCATCAGCGCGCGCACGGTCGCGAGCGTGTCGCCGTCGGGCTGGATAGCCTGCAGAGCGAACCACTTGTCGATCACCAGCGCGTCGTTGGCGAAGCGCTCGTAGAACGCAGCGAGGGCTTCGTCGCGCGCGGTGCCGGGCATCCGCGCCAGGACGCTGAGGGCCGCCATCGTGTCGGTCATGTTGGTGGCGGTCTCGAACTGGGCGCGCGCGAGGTCGACGCCGGCGAGACGATCGCCGGCGGTGAGCAGGTCGAGCGCGGCATTGCGCAAGGAGCGGCGCCCCGCGGCGGGTGCGGCGGGAGAATAGCCGTCGTCGTCGGCGAGGTCGTCGTAGATGGCGCGCAGATCCTCGGCGAGCGTCAGGCCCAAGTCCGTGCGCAGCGCCTCGCGAGCGGAGTGGATCGCGTCGGGGTCGACATCGCGGCCGATCTCGCGGGCCAGGTCGGCCTCGCCCGGCAGCGCCAATCCCTGCGCCGCGAAGGCGCGGTCCTCCACCGCCGCGGCGTTCAGCATCAGGCGCAACGCGCCGGCGAACGCCGGCTCGAACAAGGGGGCGCCCCCGGCGCGCACCGCCGCGGTGGAGCGCACGAGCAGGCGGATCGCCAGGGTCTGCGAGGCTTGCCAGCGGTTGAAGCTGTCGCTGTCGTACGCCGCCAGCCTCAACAGGTCGGCCTCGTCGACGTCGGTATCCAATCGCACCGGTGCCGAGAAGCCGCGCAGCAACGACAGCACGGGCCGCTCGCGAAGGCCGCGGAAGGTGAGCGTGCGGCTCGCGCTCTCGAGGACGATCAGGCCGCGGGTCCGTTCCTCGTCGGAGAGATCGTCGCTCGAGGCGTCGATCGGGTCGCCGTCGGCACCGACCATGCCCCAAGCGATCGGGATGACGAAGGGATCCTTGTGGGCCTGGCCCGGCGTCGCGGGGCAGGACTGGCTGATCGCGACGGCGAAGGTGCCGTCCGCGTCATGGCGCGTGGCAACCTTGATCTCGGGAGTGCCGGACTGGTGGTACCAGCGCGCGAACCGCGTCAGGTCGCGGCCGGACGCGACGGCGAAGCATTGCAGGAACACCTCGATCGTCGTCGCCGTGCCGTCGCAACGCTCGAAGTAGAGATCCATGCCGCGGCGGAACGCGTCGTCGCCGATCAGCACCTTCAGCATGCGGATGAC
>CAXTVT010000077.1:0-14095 GCA_964247745.1 uncultured Beijerinckiaceae bacterium | reverse complement strand
CGAGGATGTCGAACATCATCTCGATGTCGATCGTCGCCTGCTTCACCTCGCGATAGACCATGCCCATGAAGTTCAACGGCTGGTAGAGCTGGATCATCATGGCGTTGACCAACACGAAATCGCCGACGCTGTGGTGGCCGGAACGGATGCCGGCCACCGCCATCATCATGATCCCGGTGAGGCCGGCGGTGAAGATCACCGCCTGCCCGGCGTTGAGCACGGTGAGCGAGACGTAGGTCTTGATCGACATCGCCTCGTAGCGCGCCATCGACTTGTCGTAGCGCTGCGCCTCGCGCGCCTCGGCGCCGAAGTATTTCACCGTCTCGTAGTTGAGCAGCGAGTCGATCGCCTTGGTGTTGGCGTCGGTGTCGCTCTCGTTCATCGAGCGGCGGATCGACATGCGCCAGTTCGTGGCCGCGAAGGTCCAGGCGAGGTAGACGACGATCATGCCGAACACCACGCCGACGTAGGCGATGTCGAACTGGAAGAAGAGCACCACGAGAATCAGCGCGAACTCGACCACCGTCGGCACGGCGGTCAGCATGATCACCCGCACGATCGTCTCGATCGCGTTGCGGCCGCGCTCCAGGACGCGGGTCAGTCCGCCGGTCTTGCGCTCGAGATGGAAGCGCAGCGACAGCGCGTGAAGGTGGACGAACACTTCCTGCGCGAGCCGGCGCACGGCGTTCATCGCCACCGCGGCGAAGAGCGCGTCGCGGCCCTGCGTCGTCAGCTGCATGAGCACGCGGCCGGCTCCGTAGAGCGCGGTCAAGGCCAGCGGCCCGAGCACCAGGCCAAGCAGGCGGTGCGTGTCGTGGGGGGCGCCGCGCGCCTCGGCGACGGCGTCCGTCGCCCATTTGAAGGCGTAGGGCACCGCTACCGTGACCAGCTTGGCGACGATCATCAGGGCGAAGGCGAGATAGATGCGCCGCCGCAGGTCGGGACGGGTCGTCGGCCAGACGTAGGGCGACAGCTTGCGCAGCACGTCCGAGAAACGCGGCGCGTCGGGCTTGAAGCGATCGATGGCGGAATCGTGGGCGGATGGCGGAAGCGGAGGCATTATCGTCCATATAGGGGCCGAGATGCTGCGGTGCAGGATGCCGCGCGGTCGCTGCCTTTCGCGCGGTCGCGTACACCAGGCGGCAACCATGCCGGCGATCTGCCGTAAGGGCATTTCATCGCAAGTTAAACCGGCGGTCGCTTTCGTGTGAAGGTCGCACGGATCTCGCCATGTCGCTTGTCGAAACGATCGCCGCCCGCGCCAGGATGCCCCGCGAGGATCCCTTCATCCGCCGCGCGCAGCTCCGCTCGCTGGCGCGCCAGTTCACGCTGCTCTACGTGGCGCTCCTCAGCAACGCCGTCTCGCTCGCGTTCCACTTCGACGGCGCGCCGCTCTGGCTCCGCGGCACACTGCCGGTCACCTTGCTGCCGTTCGCGTTCTTTCGCGCCCGCCACTGGAGCCGGCTCGACGTCGACGCGCTCGACGATCGCGGCGTCACCCGACATCTTCGCACCGCGACGGTCGTGGTCGCCGCCGTGTCCGCGCTCTTCACGATCTGGTCGTTCGCGCTGTGGCCCTACGCCGCCGACGAGGAGGCACGCGCCGAGATCGTGTTCTTCCTGTCGATCATGATCGTCGCGACGATGTTTTCCCTGGTGCACCTGCGCTTCGCGGCGCCGGTCCTCGTCGCCCTGGTGGTCATGCCGACGGCCGGCGCGCTGCTCCTGCGAGGCTACGCGTTCACCTCGACCATCGCCTTGGATCTGCTCGTCATCTCGATCGTGATGGCGATCAACGCATCGAGCTACTATCGCGACTTCCGCCGGCTCAACCAGGCCCTCCAGGAACTCGCCTCCCTCAGCCTGGCGAACGAGCGCGCGGCGCGGATCGACAGCCTCACGGGCATCGGCAATCGCCGCGAGTTCTTCCAGGCGCTCGACGCCGCGGTCGGCGAGAACGGCGTCGCCGGCCTGGTCGTCGGGCTGATCGATCTCGACGGCTTCAAGCCGGTGAACGACCTCCACGGCCACGCCGCCGGCGACGCGCTGCTCGCGATCGTCGCCGGCCGGTTGCGCGATGCGCTTCCGGCCGCCGCGGTCTGCGCACGGTTGGGCGGCGACGAATTCGCCTTCCTCGTGCCCGGCTTGCCCGGGCCTGCCGCCGCCGAGATGCTGGGGCGCAAGGTCTGCCAGACGATCGCCGCGCCCATGAACCTCCCTGCCGCGCAGGTCCGGGTCGAGGCCTCGCTCGGCCTGGCGCTGCATCCGGCCATGGGCCGCACCCGCGACCAGCTGATCGAGCATGCCGATTTCGCGCTCTACTACGCGAAGGCGAGGTCGCGCGGCCGTCCCGTCCTGTTCTCGGCCGAGCACGCCGACAAGATCAGGGCCGAGCGGCTGATGAAGCACGCGCTCCGTTGGGCGGACTTCGAGCGCGAGCTCAGCCTGGTGTTCCAGCCGATCGTCGACGTCGTCGCCAACCGCGTGACCTCGTTCGAGGCGCTGGCGCGCTGGACGAGCCCGACGCTGGGCCGCGTGTCGCCGGCCGACTTCATTCCCATGGCCGAGCGGCTCGGCCTCGTCGAGGCGATCACAACGGTGCTGTTCACCAAGGCCTGCGCCGTCGCGCGGCTGTGGCCCGACACGATCCGGCTGTCGTTCAACCTGTCCGGCGAGGACCTCGCCGGCCCCGATCCGGTGGCTCGTCTGAGTCGCATGGTCGCCGGCGCCGGACTGGCGCCCGACCGGCTGATCTTCGAGGTCACGGAGACGGCGGTGATCCAGGATTTCGGCAGCGCGACGGCTTGCCTGCAGGCGCTGCGGGATCTCGGCTGCCGCATCGCGCTCGACGATTTCGGCACCGGCTTCTCCAGCCTGAGCTACGTGCACGCGCTGCCGCTCGACAAGCTCAAGATCGACGGCAGCTTCGTGCGCGCGCTGGACGACGACCGCGCCAGCCGCTCCATCGTGCAATCGATCATCGACCTCTCGGCCAAGCTCGGCATCGAATGCGTGGTCGAGGGCGTGGAGACGCAGGCGCAAGCCGACGCCGTGCGCGCGATGGGATGCGTCGCCATGCAGGGCTGGCTGTTCGGCACGCCCGTCGCCGAGGCCGACATGCGGCGCGGCGACTTCCCGGTGGCCGCCTACGCCCGCAGCGGCGGCCGCCGGGCCGGAACCGCGCCCGCGACCGTCGTTAACCCTTCCTCAACCATGACGGTCGCATCCTGAGGCGACCGCCTCGTGAGGCCAGCCAATGACCCTGCCGGCCCAAGACCTGCCGCTCACCGCCCGCGAACGCCTGCGCTGGCGCCGCGCGATGGATTCCCTGCTGATCGATTCGATCTACGGAAAGGTCGTGCGCGACACGCCGCGCCCGGACCACGATCCTCTCGTCGCCGCGGCCACCCTGTCCGCCGGCGCCGAGTTCGAGGCCTCGATCGCCGTCGGGTGACGCGTGTCTCGGGCCGCCGCGACGACGCCCGCGATTCCTACAGCTTCAGTCCGACCTTCGGCCCGAGCCACAGCATCGCGCCGTAGAGCGCGAGCGTGAGCAGGCAGCCGCAGGCGAGCGCCGGCCAGAACGCCGCGCCGCGCCGCAACATCGCCGGGATCAGCAGGAACATCGGCAGCGAGGGCAGCACGAACCAGGCCGTGCTCTCGAGGTGGTCGCTCATCAGCGCGACGTCCGGCCGCTCCCACCACAGCCATATCGCGCCGAGGATCGAGACCAGCGGCAGCGAGGCGACGAGGCCGCCGAAGCCGGGATAGCGTTTCGACACCGTCGAGACGATCGCGATCAGCAGCGCCGAGACGACCGTCTTGACGAGGAAGAGCATGGGTGGCGCCTCGATCTCCGGGTCGGCGCGGCGCGCCTCGATCACGCGTTCTCGGCCTCGATCCGATCGTAGCCCTTGAGCCGATAGACGGCGAAGGAGAGGATCCAGCTGCCGACGAAGATCGCGACGATCACGAGGCCGATGCTGCCAAAATTCTCGTTCAGCGATCCGACGAACGCCCAGACGCCGTCTTTCAACCCGAGCTGGTCGCCGACCACGCCCAGCGCCTCGATGCCGCCGACCACAAGCGCCACCACGATCGAGACGAACGTGATCGTCATGTTGTAGTAAAGCTTGCGGATCGGCTTGACGAAGGCCCATCCGTAGGCGCCCAGCATCAACACGCTGTCGGTGGTGTCGACCAGCGTCATGCCCGCAGTGAACAGCGCCGGGAAGACCATGATCGACCAGATCGACAGGCCTTGCGCCGCCCCCGTCGCCGACAGGCCGAGCACGCCGATCTCCGTCGCCGTGTCGAAACCGAGCCCGAACAGGAAGCCCAGCGGGTACATGTGCCAGCTCCGGCCGATCATGGCGAACAGCGGCCCGAAGATCCGGCTGAGGAGGCCGCGCCCGGCGAGCAAACGATCGAGATCCTCCTCGTAGCGGCCACCCGCCTTCACGCGCCGAAACGCCTTGTAGACGCCGAGCAGGACCAGGATGTTGGCGACGGCGATCACCAGCAGGAAGCTCGCCGAGACGATCGTGCCGATCAGCCCACCGATCGCCTTGAACGCTTCGAAGCGGCCCTGCAACGCGGTCGCCGTGGCGGCGAGCGCCACCGAGGCCAGGATCACCACCGTCGAATGACCGAGCGAGAAGAAGAAGCCGACGGCGACGGGACGCCGGCCGTCCTGCATCAGCTTGCGCGTGACATTGTCGATGGCGGCGATGTGGTCGGCGTCGACCGCGTGGCGCAGGCCGAACGCGTAGGCCAGGAGGCAGGTGTAGAGCAGCACCTGGTGACCGTGGAACGTCCAGAACGCCGCCGCCCAGACGATGATGTTGCCGGCGAAGAGGACGGCGTAGATGGCGAGGAGGCGGGTCCGCAGGCTCATCGACGGCCCGCGATCGCGCTGCGGCGAGGGAGCCGCGATCGATGCGCTCCCGCGGACCTCGTTGTCGGACATGGCGAATCTCTGGTCCTGAACGCGACCTGCGCAGCTTGCGGCAACCGGCTCACTGCCGGTTGTAGACATCCTCGATGCGGATGATGTCGTCCTCGCCGAGATACGAACCGGTCTGAACCTCGATGAGTTCGAGGTTGATCTTGCCGGGATTGATCATGCGATGGGTGATGCCCATCGGCAGGTAGATCGACTCGTTCTCGTGCACCAGCACGATCTCGTTGCCCCGCGTCACCTCTGCGATCCCGGCCACCACCACCCAGTGCTCGGCGCGGTGGAAATGCTTCTGGAGGGACAGCGCCGCGCCGGGCTTCACCACGATGCGCTTCACCTGGTAGCGCGCGCCGTGGTCGATCGATTGATAATAGCCCCATGGGCGGTACGAGCGCTTGTGCTCCAGCGCCTCGCGGCGGCCCTCGCTCCGCAGCTTCTCCACCAGCTGCTTCACCTTGTCGCCGTGCTCCTTGCCGACCACCAGCACGGCGTCATGGGTCGTCACCACGATGACGTCGCTGACGCCGACGACCGCGGTCAGGTGATCGGGCGAGCGGACGTGCACGTTGCGCGCGTTCATCACTGCGCCATGGCCTCGCACCGAGTTGCCGTCGCCGTCCCGCTCGGAAAGCTCCCAGACCGCGGTCCAATTGCCGACGTCGGACCAGCCGATGTCGGCCGGCACCACGGCCGCCTTGGTCGTCCGCTCCATCACGGCGTAGTCGATGGACTTCTTGGTGGCGTGGGCGAAGCTCTCGGCGTCGAGCAGGGTGAAATCGAGGTCGTGGGTCGCGCGCGCAACGGCGTCGGCGGCGGCGTTGATCATCGCCGGCTCGAAGGCCAGCAGCTCGCCCTGCATGACGTCGGCCCGGAAGAAGAAGTTGCCCGAATTCCAGAGGTAGCCTTCGTCCAGGTAGCGCTGGGCGGTGGCGCGATCGGGCTTCTCGACGAAGCGCTCCAGCGTCATGACGTCGGCATGCACGCTCGCGCCCGGCTTGATGTAGCCATAACCTGTAGCCGGGTGGTTGGGTTTGATCCCGAGCGTCACGATGTGGCCTTCGGCCGCCGCCGCAGCCGCCTTCTTGCAGAGCGCGACGAAGCCGTCCTTGTTTCGGACCACGTGATCGGCGGCGAGGACCGCCACCACCGTGTCGGGCGCCATCCGCGCGGCGATCTCGGCCGCCACCGCCACCGCCGGCCCGCTGTCGCGGCTCTCCGGCTCCAGCACGATCCGGGCGAGCCGCTTCATCTTGAGCAATTGCTCGCCAACCAGGAAGCGGTAGGCATGGTTGGAGATCACAACCGGCGTGTCGAACGCCTCGTCCGCGAGGACATCCATGGCCATCTGGAACGTCGACGTCTCGCCCACGAGCGGGATGAACTGCTTGGGCAGGCTCTCGCGCGATTCCGGCCAGACCCGCGTGCCCGAGCCGCCACACATGATCACCGGAAGGATCTTCATCGTCGCTCCTCGAAGAGCCCGCGTGTGCCATACGGCCCATCTCAAGTCGAGATCGGTCGCCGAGTTTCGCGGCGCAAGGCAAACTCAAGGTTGCCGGTTAAGGGCAAAATTCGCCTCTCTCGAAGACCGAGCGTTTGCAACTTCGAGCCGCTCGAAGGGCGGGAGACTTGAGGGTGCATCTCCTTGCTGTTAGCCAACGTCTCCCGATGCACGAGGCCTCAAGCCCATGACGAAGCGCGCGCTGATCACCGGCATCTCCGGGCAGGACGGTGCCTATCTCGCCAAGCTGCTTCTGGGGAAGGGCTACGAGGTCACCGGCATCGTGCGGCGCTCGTCGCATTCCGGCGTCGCCGACCACCGGCTGCGCTGGCTCGGCGTTCTCGACAAGGTCCACCTCGTCGACGGCGACCTGCTCGATCTGTCCTCGATCCTGCGCGTCGTGCTCGAGGTGCAGCCCGACGAGGTCTACAATCTCGCGGCTCAGTCCTTCGTCACCACCTCCTGGCAGCAGCCGATCCTCACCGCCAACGTGACGGCGGTCGGCGTGACCAACGTGCTCGAGGCGCTGCGGCTCAACTGCCCGAAGGCGCGCTTCTACCAGGCCTCGTCCTCGGAGATGTACGGGCTGATCCAGGAGCCGATGCAGTCGGAGACGACGCCCTTCTATCCCCGCTCGCCCTACGCCGTGGCCAAGCTCTACGGGCACTGGATCACCGTGAACTACCGCGAAAGCTTCGGCCTGCATGCCTCCTCGGGCATCCTGTTCAATCACGAGAGCCCGTTGCGCGGCCTCGAGTTCGTGACCCGCAAGGTCACCGACAGCGTTGCCCGGATCAAGCTGAACCAGGCGCGCGAACTGCGGCTCGGCAACATCGACGCCAAGCGCGACTGGGGCCATGCCGCCGACTACGTCAATGCCATGTGGATGATGCTGCAGCAGGACCAGGCCGACGATTACGTGGTGGCGACGGGCGTCACCACCAGCGTACGGAACATGTGCGAGATCGCCTTCCGCCACGTCGGCCTCGACATGGACGCGCACGTCGTCATCGACCCGGCGCTGTACCGACCGGCCGAGGTCGACGTGCTGCTCGGCGATCCGGCCAAGGCGAAGGCCAAGCTCGGCTGGCAGCCGGCGATCGACCTGGAGACGATGATCGTCGAAATGGTCGAAGCCGATCTCGAACGGCTGCGCCCGCGCAGCGCATCGTGAGCGCTGCCGACATTCCCGGCGCGCAGACCCCTCCGACTCGCATTCTGGTCACGGGCGCCGGCGGCTTCGTCGGCACCCACCTGTGCGCGGCGCTTGCCGCCTGCGACCGCAGGCCGACCGTCATCGCCGCGGGCCTCGCCGACAAAGGCTGCGATGTCGCGCTCGATCTCACCGATATGGTGGCGGTGGACGCCTTCGTCGCCCGCGAGCGGCCCGATGCGCTGGTCCATCTCGCCGCGCAGGCGTCCGTCGGTGCGGCCCAGGTCGATCGAGTGGTCCAGACCTGGGCGGTCAATCTCGGCGGCACGCTCAACCTGGCGGCGGCGATGGCCCGCCACGCTCCCGACGCGGTCGTCTTGTTCGCCTCGTCGTCGGAAGTGTACGGAGGCGCGTTCGGCGCGCAAGCCATCGACGAGGACGCGACGCCGCAACCCACCAACGCCTATGCCCGCTCCAAGCTCATGGCGGAGGAGGTGCTCGCCGCGGTGCTTCCGGCGACCGCCCGGCTCGTGATCGCGCGCGCCTTCAATCACACCGGCCCGGGTCAGCGCGAGGAGTTCGTGCTGCCGTCCTTCGCCGGGCAGATCGCTCGCATCGAAGCCGGCCGGCAGCCGCCGGTGCTGCGTGTCGGCAATCTCGACGCTGCCCGCGATATGCTCGACGTGCGCGACGTCGTTGCCGCCTACATGGCCCTGCTGGCGGCGCCGAGCGCTCCGGGTCGGCGCACCTACAACGTCGCCAGCGGGACGGCGCGACCGCTTCGCGAGATGCTCGAGGCTTTACGAGCCTTGGCTCGCGTGCCCTTCGCCGTAGAGGTCGATCCGGCACGGTTGCGCGCCTCCGACATCCCATATGCCGCGGGTCGCTCCGATCGGCTCGCCGCCGACATCGGATGGACGCCGAAGGTGCCGCTCGACGATACGCTGGCAGAGCTTCTCGCCGCCGCTCGTATCAAGGTCTCTACCACCGGTGCCTGACGACCGAAGCGGCTCGTGAACGGTCGTTCGCCGACGTACGAACTTCGTATCGTCATCAAAGCTTCACGAGTCCGAAGCATGAATGAAGTATTGCATCCGCATATAACGACTGGTTTGCCATTTGTGCAACACTTCGTCGAGGACTCGCGGTAAATTTCAGCAAGACCGATTTCGGTTCTTATGATCTATCGCGCTCTCTGCTAGTAGGGTATCGCAACCGTCAATCGATATAGGATCGGAAAATAGCTTCCGATCCTAGAACGATCGTCGAACACTGATCTGTGCGCTGAAGGTCTGCCGTGTTGTCTTCGACCGGTAGTTCTCCCGACGATACCGCCGTGCCATGCTTCGAGGTGCGACCGACTTCCCATGAGCACCAGGTTCTCGATTGGCGGCGCGATCGCGACAGTGAGCAAACCGAAATCTAACGTCTGTGTAGGAGTTGCCGCGTGGCCAATTTGACGAGTTTCATCCCCGGCGACATCGTCGTCTCGATCTCCGGCGACGGTGCGCCGGGCGACACGACGACCTATACCGACAATCAGGGTTCCCCGATCACGCTCGAGGAGATCAACCCCACGACGGGGGCGATCGACGGCACGCTGGTCCTGCCGCAGGCGACCACGACGAACGGGGCCGGGGTCACGGAAAGCGTGATCTCCGGCGAATACGGCTCCTCATCCGAGGGCTCGCTCCAGCTCTCGGCCGACGGACATTCGCTGACGATCGCCGGCTACGGCATCAACGCCGCGACCTACAACGCGGCCGAAGCCTCGGGCGGATCCAACGCCTACGGCAACGCGGCGCTGGCGCAGACCACCAGCGTCACAGGCGGGACGTCCACCGCGGTGACCCGCGTGTTCGCCGACATCGGCGCCACGGGCACGGTGGACACGTCGACCGCACTCTACAACGTCTACAACACGCAAAATCCGCGTAGCGTCGTGACCGCCAACGGAACGACGTTCTACACCTCCGGACAGAGCGTCAAGGGAAGCGCGACCCAGGGCGTGCTCGAGACCGCCGATGGCTCGACGACTTACTCCCCGATCTACACGACGGTCGATACACGCACGGCCGAATTGTACAACGGCACGCTCTACGTGTCCTCCGACAGCTCCCAGGCCAAGGGCACCGGCAACATCTCCTCGTTCGGCCAGTCGCCGACCGGGACGACGGCGCCGACCGCGCTGCCGGGTATCACCGGGACGGTGACGCTCACGGCCGCCCAGACCAACGGCATCAACAGCACCGGCACCACGGTCGACATCAGCCCCGAGAACTTCTTCTTCGCCAATGCGAACACGCTCTACGTGGCCGACAGCGGCAACCCGAAAGGCGGCGGTCTCGGCGACGGCGGCCTGCAGAAGTGGACGCTCGGCGCCAACGGCACCTGGTCGCTGCAGTACACCCTGTCGTCCGGCCTCAACCTCGTGGCCGACAACACGGCGGATCCGGGCCAAGGCAAGAACGCTACCACGGGCCTGATCGGCCTCACGGGCAAGGTCACCGGCAACACCGTCCAGCTCTACGCGACCAACGCCACCATCGGCGACCTCAACTCGACCTACGTCTACGGCATCAGCGACACGCTCAACGCGACCACGCCGGCCGCCAACGAGATGTTCACGCAGATCGCCGCGGCGCCCAACGCGGACAGCAACATCCGCGGGATCGCGTTTGCCCCGACCGTCGTGTGCTTCGCCGGCGGCACTCGCATCCGCACGCCGGGCGGGGACGTCGCCGTCGAGGATCTGAGGATCGGCGACGCCGTGGTCACCATCACCGGCGATCCTCGCCCCATCGTTTGGCTCGGACACCGCAAGATCGATTGCCGCGCCAGCCCGCGGCCCGACGAGGTCCTGCCGGTCCGCGTCGCGGCGCACGCGTTCGGCGACAATCGTCCCGCACGCGACCTTCGCGTTTCGCCCGGCCATTCGCTGTGTATCGACGCCGTCGGCGAGGTGCTGATCCCGGCGTCGGCCCTGGTGAACGGCTCGACGATCAGGCAGGAGGAGGTCGCGACGATCACCTACTGGCACGTCGAATTGGCGTCCCACGACGTGATCCTCGCCGACAACCTGCCCTGCGAGAGCTACCTCGAGATGGGCAACCGCAGCTTCTTCGCCGGCGCGACGACGGCGCTCCACGCGAGCCCGGATGCCCCCGCGATCACGCACACCGACTTCTGCCGGCCCTTCCACGCCGATGGATCCGTGGTCGCCTTCGTGCGCGACCGTCTCGCCGCGCGCGCGCTTGAGCTGAACTGGACCAGGGTCGAGAACCCGCTCGCCGATCTGCATCTCGTCGTCGACGGCCGGCGCGTCGAGCCCGAGGTGAGGGATCTTTCCGCGCGCTTCCTGGTGCCGGCCGCGGCCAAGACCGTGGAGCTTGTGTCGACCGTCGTCGTGCCGGCCCTGCAAGGCGGCGGTGCCGATTCGCGGCCGCTCGGCGTCTGCGTCGGCCGGCTCGTCATCGACGACGGCTTCGCGCCGCAGCAGGTCGTCGCGGCCGACGACCACAGGCTTTGCGCCGGCTTCCACCATGTCGAACCCGGCCCGCAGCGATGGACCGCCGGACGCGCGCGCCTGCCCATGGCGTTGTGGGAGGGCTGCCGCGGCGCCTTCTTCCTGCGGGTCGACCTCGCGCTCGCGTCGCTGCCACGCTGGGTCGAGCCCGCCGGAGACGTGTCGGATCGCGCGCCGGACGCCCTGGCCGGCTGAGCGGCGCTACCGCGGCGTGAAGTCCGTGTCGGGCTTCACCTGACGGCAGTAGCCCGCCATCAGCCGGGCGCAATCCTCGACGTCCTTCAGGCTCAGCAGCTCCACGGGCGTGTGCATGTAGCGCAGCGGCACGCCGAGCAAGCCGGTGGCCATGCCGGCGCGGTTGAGCTGCATGGCATTGGCGTCGGTGCCGGTGCCGGCGGCGCTGACGCTGACCTGGAACGGGATGCCGGCCTCGCGCGCCGCGGCGGTGATCAGCGCGAAGGTGACGGGGTTGGTGTTGGGGCCGCGCGACACGCTCGGGCCCTTGCCGAGCTCGAGGCTGCCGTGCAGCACCTTGTTCGACCCGGGATAGTCCGTGGCGTGGTTGACGTCGACGGCCAAGCCGGTGTGGGCATCGATCCCGTAGGCGGCGGTGCGGGCGCCGCGCAGGCCGATCTCCTCCTGCACGGTGGCCACGGCGTGCACCCCGACCCCCGGGTCCAGCCCGCCCTCCTCCTTGAGCAGGCGCAGCGTCTCCGCCACGATGAAGGTGCCCATCTTGTTGTCGAAGCCCCGCGCCGTGGCGCGGTCGCCCATCAGCGGCTGGAACTCGCACTGGTAGGTCGCGACGTCGCCCAGCGCCACCACCTCCTCCGCCTCGGCGCGGGAGGCGGCGCCGACGTCGATCCACATGTCCTTGATTTCAGGCTTCTTCTTGCGCTCCTCCTCGGTCTGGAGGTGGATCGCGGTGCGGCCGATGACGCCGGCCAGGCGCCGCGTGCCGTAGATCCACACGCGCTGGCCGATGGCCACGGCGCTGTCGTGGCCGCCGATCGTGCGGAAATGCAGCTGCCCCTGGTCGTCGATGTGGTGGATGATGAAGCCGAGCTCGTCCATGTGTCCAGCCAGCATGATACGCATCGGCGCAGCGGGATGGAGGATCGCCGCGACGTTGCCGTGCACGTCGGTGCGCACGGCGTCGGCCAGCGGCTCGACATAGGCGCGGTAGAGCCGCGCCGCCGGCTGCTCGTAGCCGCTCGGCGAGGGGGCGTCGGCGAGGCGGGTCAGGAAGTCGAGCGATTCGTGTCTCATGGTCGCGCAGAAGCCGGACGATGCGGGGTCGCGTCAAGCCTTTCGCGACGCCCCCGCGCCGATGCGGCCGTTCGCCGACACCCACTCCCCCGCGGCGTCGGCGCCTGCCGACATCCACCCCGCCGCGGCGTCGGCGTCCGGCCCCACGGCCGCCCTCGAATGTCGGCGTCCAGCCCCGCCGCAACTCCCCGTTTCGCCCGACGCCGACACCGCGTAGGGACGGATCGGAGTAGACTTGACTTTCCTGGTAGACTTACCCTACCCCGAGTGGGCACGCGCGTCAAACGGATCAATCCCGCCATTGGACAAGACGGTGAAGACCCGAGATGTAGCCGCTCAGACTAGAATCGACATTTTTCGCAGATGCCACATTTACAAATTCTCTGTAATTTCCACCTTTGCTTGGAGGCTAGTGTAGAAGTCGTGTTTCTTCTGCCAACGTTCTTGTGTAATATCCATGTAGCCGAGATGATGAATGTGGGGACCGCCTATGTCGCCGATTTCGCACTTTGCGAGAGGAGCACGCCCCCACCGCTCGACGTGACCCGGTGCTTCGTGGACACGCCCGGAAAACCTAATTGGATCTTCCGAGCGATTACGGAAGAGTCTCAGCTGCCAATCGGGGTAAGGCTCAAGCGGCTTACGCTTGCCTGCATCTGCGAAGTTCATACGCGGTAATTGCCACCCATCGATCGAGGCCTCAGCGTCGAGCAGCGCAGCAAAACGCCAGAGATCAGCCTCAACGAGTTCTTCGTCAGCATCAAGCATCAAAATCCAGTCGACATTCTCCGGCACCAGAGCCAAAGCCGCATTACGCGCCTGAGCGAAGTTCTCGAACGGCACCTCAGCAACGACATGAGGGACACCTAATTCAGCGAGCAATCTACGAACCGCACTAACTGTATGATCTGACGACCCGGTATCGACAACGACGATGTAATCAATTATCTTAGCGCAAGTCGCGATCGAAGCACCATCCGGTGATCACCGACCGTTCGACATGATCGATGTAGCCGACCCACCGATCACCCGCCTCGGCAGACGCGGCCGGACCCGGATCCGTAGCCGCTTGCGCCTTGTCTCCGAGGAGCGGCCCCGCATCGGGCATCACGGCGGTCCCGTCCTTGGCGCGCTGTGTCTTGCCGAAGATGCTCTTCAATACCGCGCCCTCCTCGTGCGATCGTCGCCTCGCGGCTGGCGAAGGCACCCGAACTCAACGCCGCGTCGCGCCCTACCCTACGCCCGCCGCCGAGGCGACCGAAAAAGGCTTTCGGACGCCGACGGCCGGCGCGATGCTGTACCTGCCTACGCCAGCCGGGATCAAGCGGAAGTCGAGGAGGCCGACGATTGATTGGCGCGCGATCTCCGAGCGCCCATCAAATGTCACTCGCCTGAGCCATAATGTTCGATCGCCTTTCCTCTCAGCGAGCCCCGGCGCATGATCGAGCCGGATCGGCACGTCGAGGTACTCGTCGACGAAACAGTGCGCTTCCTCCGGCTCCGACAACATCAGCACGGGCGGAAAGCGCAGGCGATCGCAGAGGCGACGACCGCGCGTGTGACGGCGGCCGATAGGCCTCGCGGACAAAGACAGGCGGCGGTCATCGACCTCCCGGCTTTCGGCCCAGCGGGTTCATTGAGGCGTGATCGGCCTCTCGGCGGAATGAGGAGAATGAAACGAGCGCG
>CAXTVT010000076.1:0-14130 GCA_964247745.1 uncultured Beijerinckiaceae bacterium | reverse complement strand
CGCATCGCCGCCGGCTCGGTGGTGCTGCACCCGGTGCCGCACAACAAGACGGTGGCCGGCGTGCCGGCGCGCATCGTCGGCGAGGCCGGCTGCGCCGAACCGGCGCGCACGATGGACCAGATCCTCGCGGCCAAGCCGGCCCTGGAGGTCTTCGAGGGCCGCACCGTGGTCCAGCCCGGCCGGTGAACACGAAGCCGCTCGGCGGCGACACGATGTCCCATTCGGGCGGCCGCCGCATCGAAACGCCGGCTAGCTCATCAAGGTTAACTTGTCGTTAACGATTTCGGACGCGTTGATCGTCGATGCCGAACGGAGCGATTCGCGCGGTGATTTGAGTCCGCCCGATGCTTCATTCGATTTGGTGCTACGCGATCCTCGTCGGCGTGAGCCTGGTCACGCTGGGCTGCCTCTCGGCATTCCCGCGTCGGATCCGCGCCTCGAAGATGGTGGCCGGCGTCACCCTCGCCGTGGTCCTCGTGACGATCGCCGGCATCCTCCTGTTCAACCTCCAGAACCGAGCCGCCCTGGGTCGGCAGACGCTCCAACGGACCTACGAGATGTTGCGCACGAACCAGCGGCTCTCCGCCGACGTGGCGCGCGCCGATTCGGCGCAACGCGGCACCATGCTGAGCGCCGATCCCTCGTTCACGGCAGCGTTCGCGCGGGCGGCCGAGCAGGCCGGGCAGGATGCCGAGCTGCTCAGCGGAATGGCGGCGGCCAACCCGAAGCTCGGCAGCGTCGTCCTGCGCCTGGTCGGGGCGGTCGGCTCGGAACTGAAGCACCTGCGCGAGACGATGGCCGTGCGACAGGCCGGCGCGGCGCAGCCCGATCTCAGGCATGCGATCCTGCAGCCGGCGCTCGCCGCGGAGATCGAGGCTCTCTCCGCCGAGTTCCGACAGCGCGCGCAGGCCGAGGCCGCGAGCCTCGTCGAGAACGACAAACGCGCCGATTTCTGGACCGGGGCCGGGACCGTGACGCTGCTCTCGGGCGCGCTCCTCGTGATCGCCGGAGCGTCGCTGCTCGCGGCACGGGACCTCCGCCGCTTCCAGGCACGGGATCGCGACGTCATCGACCGCAGCGAGATGCTCGAGCTCGCCGGCGAGATCGCCAACATCGGCCATTGGCGCATCACCTACCCCGATGCGCTGTATTGGTCGGACCAGATCTTCCGCATCCACGGCATCGATCCGGCGGACGGGCCGCCGCCCCTGTCCAACGCCATCGACGCGTTCGTGCCCGAGGACCGCGACCGGATCCGAACGCTCGTCGAGGCCGGCCTGGCGCGCGGCGAGGGCTGGCAGTTCGAGGCCAAGCTGATCCGGGCCGACGGCGCGATCCTCGACGTCATCTCGCGGGCGATCTGCGCCAAAGGCGAGGACGGCAAGGTCACGTCGTTGTTCGGCGTCTTCATGGACATCACGGCCTTTCGCGCGTCCGAGCGCTCGCTCCTCGAGAGCGAGCGGCTCTACCGGCTCATGTCGCAGAACGTGAACGACGTGCTGATCCGGATGGACGCCGACGGGCTGCTCTGCTTCGTCGCGCCCTCGAGCGGCAAGCTGATCGGCCAAGCGCCCGAGGCGCTGCTCGGCACCTCGCTCGCCGCGATCCTGCATCCCGAGGATCGTATCGCCCTCGCAGGCAGGGAGATCGGCGCGCCGCCATCCCTCGACGGCAGCTGTTCCAGCCTGGAATTCAGGCTCCGCCACGCCGACGGGCATTGGGTCTGGATCGAGGCCGACGCCTGTCCCTACGTCGAGAACGGCGCGGAGCACGGCACCATCGCGGTGATGCGCGACATCCGCCTGCGCAAGGTCGCCGAGGAGCGCATCACCGCCGCGATGGAGACCGCGGAAGCCGCGCGCCGTCAGGCCGAGACGGCCAACCAGGCGAAATCCGACTTCCTCGCCGCGATGAGCCACGAGATCCGCACGCCGCTGAACGGCATCATCGGCTTCACCGGCCTGATGCTCGACAACCCGAAACTCAGCGGTGACCTGCGTCGCCAGACCGAGATCGTGAGCTCGTCCGGGGCCGCGCTGCTGACGGTCATCAACGACATCCTCGACTTCTCGAAGATCGAGGCGGGGGCGATCGAGATCGAGGAGGTCGCCTTCTCGCCGCATGCCGTGCTCGGCGACGCGCTCTCGATCGTGCGCGGGATGGCCACCCGCAAGAGCCTCGACATCACCGCCGCGATCGATCCGGCGCTGCCCGAATGCCTGCTCGGCGATCGCGCGCGCATCCAGCAGATCCTTCTCAACCTCCTGAACAACGCGGTGAAGTTCACGCCGAGCGGCGCAGTGACCCTGAACGTGCGCGTGGAAAGGGCCGATGCCGCCAACGCGCGGCTGCGCTTCTCCGTCGTCGACACGGGCATCGGTATTCCCCGGTCCAAGCAGGACCGCCTGTTCAAGCGCTTCAGCCAGGCCGATTCCTCGGTGTCGCGCGAGTTCGGCGGCTCGGGGCTGGGCCTCGCGATCTGCAAGCGCCTCGTGGAGCTGATGGGAGGCGAGATCGGCGTGTTCTCCGAGGAGGGCCGCGGCTCGAACTTCTGGTTCGCGCTCACGCTGCCGCACGTCGCGATGTCCGGCCTCGCACCGGCGATCGCCGGCAGCACCGAGGCCGCCGGCCGAACCGGGCACCTCCTGCTCGTCGAGGACGTCGACGTGAACCAAGTGCTCGCGCGGGCGCTGCTGGAGGCTGAAGGGCACAGCGTCGACATCGTCGGCTCCGGCGAGGAGGCCCTGGCGATCCTGCGCGGCGCACCGTGCTACGATCTCGTCCTCATGGACGTGCAGATGCCGGGCATGGGCGGCATCGCCGCGACGAAGGCGATCCGCGAGCTACCCGACTGTGCCCGGCTGCCGATCATCGCGATGACCGCCAACGTGCTCCCCGAGCAGATCCGCGGCTTCCGGGAGGCCGGCATGGACGATCATGTCGGCAAGCCGATCCTGCGCCAGGACCTCAGGGCCAAGCTCGCGCGCTGGCTCGATGCGCCCGCTGTTCCGGATCGGCCGCCCGTGCTCGACGACGCGACGTTCGACACGATCGCGGGACTGCTCGGCCCGGCGAAGACCCTGTCGACGCTGCAGAAGCTCGTCGTCGAACTGGAGGCGCGGTTCGTGCCCGCGCCGCAAGGCGGCGAGGGACGCGAGCAGTTCGCCCGCGACGCCCATGTCGTGACCTCGATCGCCGGCATGCTCGGCTTCGGCGAGCTGTCGCGCTGCTGCGCGGATCTCCTCGCGCTGCCATCGGACGACGCCACCGGCCTCGACGCGGCATCGCAAGCTGTGATGATGGCGAAGGATGCGACGAGCCGGCGCGTCATCGCGATGATCGGCGAGCGACTCGCCCCGCCGCGCGGCGATCAGGAGCGCCAGCGCTTCGCCGCCTCGACGAGGTAGTCGCGGAAGACCTGCACGCGGGCGACGTTCTTCATTTCCTCGGCATAGACGAAGAACACGTCGAGCTCGGGCGTCACCGTCTGCGGCATCAGCACCACGAGCTGGCTGTCGGGATCGACCAGGTAGTCGGGAAGCGTGGCGATGCCGAGCCCGTCGACGACGGCGCGATACAGCGCCGGAATGTTGTTGACGGCGAAGGCGGCCGGCCGCGGGTTCTTGGCACCACGGTCGAGGTGGAGATGGGCGTTGAGGTTGTCGATCAGGAAGCTGTTGCCGGCGAAGGAGAGGCTCAGCAGCCGGTGCTGGTCCAGCTCGTCGAGCGTCCGCGGTTCGCCGTGCTCCTTCACGTAGGTCCGCGAGGCGTAGAGGTGGTAGGAGATCGAGAACAGCCGGCGGCGGATCAGGTCGGGCTGGGCCGGCTCGCGCAGCCGGATCGCGAGGTCGGCCTCGCGCATGCCGAGATCGAGATCGTCGTCGGTCAGGAGCAGCTTGACCTTGACGTCGGGATAGGCATCGAGGAAGCCCTTGAGGCGCGGCGTCAGCCAGCCCGTGCCGAAGCCGAGATTGGTGGTGATGCGCAGGTCGCCCTTCGGCCGCTCGCGGCTGTCGGTCAGGCGCGAGCGCGTGGCGTCGAGCTTGGAGATCACGTCCTGCACGGTGCGGAACAGGTCCTCGCCCTGCTCCGTCAGCATCAGGCCGCGGGCGTGCCGGTGGAACAGAGGGGTCGCCAGGTCGCGCTCGAGCGCGCTGACCTGCCGACTGACGGCCGACTGGCTGAGGTTGAGCGCGTCGCCGGCGTGGGTGAACGATCCGGCTTCGGCCGCGGCGTGGAAGATGCGCAGCTTGTCCCAGTCCACCGTCGCGTCCCCATCCTTCGCCGGCCGGCGCATACGGCAGCCGGCGTGCTCGTGAATAGCGCACCGCTGCGCTGATGTCATGGCTGACGAACGGAGATCCGATTTTCCGTCTACATGACGCTGGCGGCTCTCGGACTTGTCGGACCTCGTTTCGCACAAAGCCGCAGCCGGAGGAGACCGGTTTCGACTTACTCGAGGCGTGCGTGGCGACGCTCTCTTCTTGCGGCGGGGTCGCCGATGCGCAAAGCGCGCGGCCCCGGTGCGGGCCTCGCCGGCCCGCGTAGCCATGACGGAACGGAAGAGCTACAGAGTCGAGGTCGTGTCCCGCAAGCCCGCGCCAGCCTCCCCCGCAGCCTCGCGCCTGTACGATCCGGCGAAGGATGCCGCGCGGCTGCTCGGATGGTTCGGGTTGGCCGTCCTCATGATCGCCGCGCCGGTCGTCGGCGTGCTGTCGCGCAAGGCGCTGCTGGTGCTGCTGCCCGTCGGCATCGGCATCCTCGCCGCCGGCTACGTCCTCTCGGTGTCCCGCGTCGGACTGCAAACCCTGCGCGATGCCTTCGCCACGCCCATCGGCCTCTGCGGCCTCTTCCTCGGCGGCTGGACGGTGTTGTCGCTGGCCTGGACACCTTTTCCCGAATTGGCGCTGCCGCGTGTCGCGGCCACCGCCGCGACCGTGCTCGCCGCCGCCGTGATCATCGCCCACCTGCCCGAGCGCCGCGCGCGCCCCTACCTCTACCTGCTGCCGGCCGGCGTGGCGCTGACGGCGATCGCGACGATGGGGCTGGCGCTGCTGGGACCGGCGTCCTTCCGCGGCGGCACCGAATTCGATCCGTCGCTGCTCGAACGCTCGGTGCTGACCCTCGCGGTGCTGCTCTGGCCCGCGGTCGGCGCGCTCGCCGCCTTCGCCCGCTGGCGCATGGCGGCGGCGCTGGCGGCGCTGGTGGCCGCGAGCCTGGCGGCCGCCGACGCGCGGATCGCGATGGCCGTGTTCGCCGCCGCGGCCCTGACGTTCGCGGCCGGCGCCGGCGCAGCGCGACGCCTCGGCATCGCCCTCGCCGCACTCTTCGCCGTCCTCGTCCTGCTGGCGCCACTGCTGCCCTTCGTGCTGGCGCCGCTCGCGCGATCCGTGCCGCCGGTCGGCGCCAGCACCGTGGCGGCCATGATCGACTGGCGGGCCCTTGTGGCCGGCGACCTGCCGCGCCTCGTCACGGGCCACGGGCTCGACGAGGCCCGGCTCGGCGTCGTCCTCGGCTTCCTGCCGCCCCACACGCCGCGCACGATCCTGTTCGAGGTCTGGTACGATCTGGGCCTGCTCGGCGCCGTGGCCCTCGCCGCCCTGTTCGCCCTCGGCCTGCGCGCGGCGGGCGAGGCCGCTCCGCACGTCGCGCCGCCGCTGCTCGGCGGCCTCGTCGCGACGCTGACGATCGCGGTGTTCGGCGTGGCCACGGCCGAGCTCTGGTTCGTCACGCTGGTGAGCCTTCAGGCGATCGCCTTCGGGCTCGTGGCACGCTCCAGCCGCAACAGCCGACCGCTCGCCGCACCACTCGAAAACGGGCCGCCGCGACACGCGATCGACACGCCTCGCGGCGCCTGATCTGCGCCGACGAAACCCCTTGCCGCGAGACGGAATCCGAGCCTAACATCGGCCCATGGTCGAGACGCTCATCACGATCCGCAATGCGCGGGAGGAGGATGCCCATGGCATCGCCGACGTGCATGACGCGGCGTGGCGGGACGCCTATCGGGGCATCATTCCCGGCCGCGAACTCGAGAAGATGATCGCCCGGCGCGGGCCGGCGTGGTGGCATTCGGCGATCGTGCGCAAGTCGCGCCTGGTGGTGCTCGACTTCGACGAGACGATCAGCGGCTACGCCAGCTACGGCCGCAACCGCGTGCCGTCGATGCCGTACGGCGCCGAGATCTTCGAGCTGTACATCGCGCCCGAGTTCCAGGGACTCGGCTTCGGTCGCCGCCTGTTCGACGTCGCCCGCGGCGACCTGCAGGACCACGGCTACCGGTCGCTGATCGTCTGGGCGCTGGCCGACAACGAGCGTGCCATCGCCTTCTACAAGCGGCTCGGCGGCCGCTTCGTGCGCGAGGCGCAGGAGCGCTTCGGCTCCGAGATGCGCGCGCGGGTGGCGTTCGCGTTCGACTAGGCGTGTCAGCGGCTTGCAGCACGCCGACGACTGGCGGCTTCCCTCGCCTCTGGCGCTCTGATAGGCAGCCGCCTCGCGCGCCGCGGTGCGCTCCTTCCACCTAGCGCCGGCGCCGTGCCGTGCGGAGCCAGCCATGCAGATCGACAAGCTCGCGACCGGCACGAACCCACCCGACGACATCAACGTCATCATCGAGGTGCCGATCGGCGGCGAGCCGATCAAGTACGAGATGGACAAGGCGTCCGGCGCGCTCGTCGTCGACCGTTTCCTCTACACCTCGATGCGCTACCCCGGGAATTACGGCTTCATCCCGCACACCCTGTCGGAGGACGGCGACCCGTGCGACGTCGTGGTCTGCAACACGCGCGCGATCGTGCCCGGCGCGGTGATCTCGTGCCGTCCGGTCGGCGTGCTGATGATGCAGGACGAGGCCGGCGGCGACGAGAAGATCATCGCCGTGCCGACCTCCAAGCTGACGCGCCGCTACGACAAGGTGCAGAACTACACCGACCTGCCGGGCATCACGATCGAGCAGGTCGAGCACTTCTTCGCGCACTACAAGGACCTCGAGAAGACCAAGTGGGTGAAGATCACCGGTTGGGGCGACGCCGAAAAGGCGAAGCAGCTGATCTCGGAGGCGATCGAGCGCGCCGAGGCCAAGGCCTGAGCGTCGCCTTGGTAAGGCCATGGCGCTGGGCGAACGGATGAGCGCGCGTCCTTCTTCGAAGTAGGCCTCCCTTGATCGTCCATCGGCTGCTGCTCGCCGCCTGCGAGGTCTGCCTCTACGCCTCGGTCGCCGGCCTCCTCCTGGTCGGCGCGGGCTTCCTCGCCCTGATCGCGATCCGGCTCTACGACATGCTGGGGCCGCCGCACTGGCGCAACCACCTGCCGCGCGCGTTCCTGCGCGAAACCGACCTGCCGCCCGTGCTGGTGCAGATCCCGGTCTTCAACGAGCACGAGGTGGCGATCGGCGCGATGCGGTCGGCCGCCGCGCTGGACTGGCCGCGCGATCGGCTGCGCATCCAGGTCCTCGACGATTCCACCGACGAGAGCGTCGAGATGATCGCGCGCGCCGCCGCCGACCTGGAGGCTGCGGGCGTGCTCGTCGAGCATCGCCACCGCACCAATCGCGCCGGTTTCAAGGCCGGGGCCTTGGCCGAAGGCCTCGTCGCCTCGCGCGAGCCGCTGATCGCGATGCTCGACGTCGACTTTCGGCCGCCGTCGCACTGGCTGCGCGACGTTGTGCCGGTGCTGCTGGCCGATCCCGACGCCGGCTTCCTGCAATCGCGCTGCGAGTTCTCGAACTATCGCACCAACCTGCTGACGCGCGTGCAGGGCATGATGCTCGACGCCCACTTCCTGGTCGAGCAGGCCGGGCGCTACCGTGGCGGCTGGATGTTCCAGTTCAACGGCACCGGCGGCATCTGGCGGCGCCAGGCGATCTACGAGGCCGGGGGATGGTCGTCGGACTCGCTGGTGGAGGATCTCGACCTGACGATCCGGGTCGCGCTCGCCGGCTGGCACGGCCTGTTCGTCGCCGAGCCCGCGATCCCCGGCCTCGTGCCGGAGCGCGTGTCGCACTGGCGGGTGCAGCAGCGGCGCTGGTCGACCGGCTTCGTCGAGGTCGCGCGCAAGCTGTTCGCGACCATCTGGACGGCGCCCTGGAGCCTCGGCTTCAAGCTGTCGGCGTGCTTTCTCATCTTCGTGCAGCTGTTCTATCCCTGCGCCGCCGCCGCGATCGTCTCGCTCGTCGCCTGCCTGATCCTGCGCGGCGGTCACTTCGGTCCCTACGTCCCGGTGTTCGTCCTGGTCTGGAGCCTCGTCGGCGTCGTCGCACTGGGGATGACGCTGGTGCCCTACGTCGCGCTGCGCCGCGGCCCCGTGTGGCGCTACGTCGCCACGGTGCTGCTGCTGCCACCGGCGATGATCTTCATCAGCCTCAGCAACGCGCCCTCCATCGTGCGGACGCTGTTCGGCCGACGCGAGAGCTTCAAGCGCACGCCCAAGTCCGACAAGGCGCGGCAGGAGGCCCCCGCCAGCGACTAGACCGGAAGCGTCACGGCGCCGCCAGGCGCTGCCGCGCCAGCGTCAAGGCCACGGCGCAGGCGTTGGAGACGTTGAGGCTCTTGATCGCGCCCGGCATGTCGAGCCGGGCCACCACGTCGCAATTCTCGCGGGTGAGCCGCCGCAGGCCCTTGTCCTCGGCCCCCAGCACCAACGCCAGCGGGCGACGCACCGGCGCTGCCTCGATCGTCGTCTCGCCGTCGCTGTCGAGCCCGATTCGCCAATAGCCCATCTGCGCGAGCTCCTCGAGCGCGCGGGCCAGATTCACCACCTCGGCGACGGGAACGTGGTCGAGACCGCCGGACGCCGCCTTCGCCAGCACGCCCGAAAGCTCCGGAGAGTGCCGCGCCGTCGTCACCACCGCGTCGACCGCGAAGGCCGCGGCGGTGCGCAGGATGGCGCCGACGTTATGCGGATCCGTGATCTGGTCGAGCACCAGCACGAGGCCGCTGCGATCCGCGATCTCGGAGAGGTCGATCGGCTCGATCGGCCCGGCCAGCAGCAACACGCCCTGATGCACGGCGTGCGGCGCGAGGCGCCGCGCGATGTCCTCGGCCGTCATGACGTTGGCGGTGAGGCCGGCGGCGGCGATCTCGGGCGCGAGCCGCGCCGCCGCGGCCGCCGTGGCCTGGATGGCGTGGAGCTTGCGCCGGCCACCGGTCAGCGCGGCGAGAACGGCGTGGAACCCGTAGATCTCGACGGTCTCGCCGCCGCCCGATCGCCGCTCGCGCCGCGGAGCGGCCGCGTCGCCGGCGCGATCGGCGGCCGGATGTTTGTGTCTGCGAGCCATGCCGAACGCGATCCCTCAGTGCCGCCTAATCGAATGGCCGGGCCATGATCATCGCACGGTTCGAAGCGGCGGACGTCCCCGGCTCAATTCTTCTTGTCGGTCATCGGCGCGGTCGAGGGGATGTTCGGCGTGGCGACCGAGCTGGGGCTCGCCGCGGGATCGGCCGCCTCGGGATATGGCGGGACACCGAGATCCTCGAGCGCCATCGCGGCATCGGCCTTCGGGGCGAAGGCGGCGCGAAGCTGATCGGCGACGAAGCCTTGGGCCATCGCCGCCTTCTCGACCACGCCGCTCATGCCGAAGAAATCGTGGGTGACGCCGGGGTAGTCGCGCATGTGCACCGGCACCGTGGCGCGCTTCAGCTTGCCGCCGAGACGCTCGCCGTCGGAGCGCAGCGGGTCGATCTCGGCGGTGACGATGGTGGTGGGCGGCAGGCCCACGACGTCGGCCTCGCCGACGATGTTGATGCGCGGACCGTCCTTGTCGTCCACCTTGGGCAGGTAGAGGCCCAGCGCCCATTCCACGGCCTTCTTGTTCCAGGGCCGCGCGGCCGAATCCTCGAGCCAGGAATTCGTCTTGAGATCGGTACCCGCGGCCGGCGCGATCAGGATCAACGCCGCCGCCGTCGGAAGATTGGCCTTGCGGGCCGCGATCGCGGCGTCGACGGCGAGAAGGCCGCCGGCTCCCTCGCCGGCCAGGGCGACGCGCGTCGGGTCGCCACCGAAGCGGGCGGCGTTGTCCAGCACCCATTTGTAGGCCGCGAGGCTGTCCTCCTGCGCGGCGGGAAACTTGTGCTCCGGCGCGAGCCGGTAGTCCGGCGTCACGACGATGGCGTCGGACGGTCCGGCAATGGCCCGGGCGGACGCCTCGGCGCCGGCGGCATTGTCGAGCACGAAGCCGCCGCCGTGGTAGAACACCACGACGGGAAGCGGCTTGCCGCCGCTCGCGGCCCCGGGCGAATAGATCCTGATCTTCAGCGGGTCGCCCGCCGGACCCTTGAAGCTCTGCTCCTGGGCCGAGACACCCGTGGGCACGAGTGCGACATGATTGTCCTTCGCCAGTTCACGGGCGGCGTCGATCGGCGACGGCTGGCGCCGCGCGTCCTCGGGAGACAGCGTCTCGAGAGGCTTGGGATGCAGGCCGCGCCATTTGTCGAGCACGTGCTTCATGTCGATGTCGACGCCCGCAGCGGGGTCGCCCATGAAGGTCTCGACGATCTGGTCGACCCGGTCGCCCCAGGTCGCCTGCGCGCCGGCGCGGGCCACGGTCGGAGAAACCAGGGCCGCGGCGGCGACGGTGGCGAGGACGACGCTGGAGTTCGACGGCATGGGAGGCTCTGACGCGCGGGCTGACCTCGCCTACGTGCAGGCCGGCCCTACGCTTCTGTCAAGAGGCTCAGGCGAAACGGGGCTGCGGAGTCATCGGGCGCAGCGCGCGCGGTGCGGCGTTGACGACCCAGCGCTCGAGGAATGTGCCGAGCCAGCGCGCCACCGCGGCATCGTGCTGGTACCAGTCGCGGAAATGGCGCTCGCGCGGGAACGCGCCCGGCATCGCCATGCGCTCGCTGCCGGCCGTCGTCCAGCGGCACATCATCTGGTAGGTGACCTCGGGATGGAACTGCAGCCCGAAGGCGCTGCGCCCGTAGCGGAAGGCCTGCGCCGCGAAGTCGTCGCCCTCGGCCAGCAGGGTCGCGCCCGCGGGCACATCGAAGCCTTCCTGATGCCACTGGTAGACCTTGGTCGGGAAGTGCCCGGGCCAAGCCTGGCGGCCATGCTCGGTGGCACGGATCGGGTAGAAGCCGACCTCCACCCGGCCCTGCGGATGCGGCGCCACGCGATGGCCGAGGTGGCGCGCCAGCATCTGCGCGCCGAGGCAGATGCCGAGGTAGGGCTTGCCGGCGCGCAGAGGCACGCCGATCCAGTCGATCTCCCGACGCAACCAGGCTTCGTCGTCGTTGCAACTCATCGGGCCGCCGAAGACGATGGCACCGTCGTGGGCGTCCATCGTCTGGGGCAGCGGGTCGCCGAAGCGCGGCCGGCGGATGTCGAGGCTGTAGCCGGCCTCCCGCAACAGCCGACCAACCCGCCCGGTGCTCGAATGCTCCTGGTGCAGTACGGCGAGGATGCGACGTGTCGGCGGCGCGCGTCCCGCGAGGGCGGACCGGCCTTCACCCGGCGCGCCGCCATCGTGCTGGCCGAAATGCGTCTCCTCGAACAAAGCCTAGCCTTTCCGCTCGATCTGACCTTCCCGCCATTGGACGAGGTGCATGGTTAAGACCGAGTTAAGTCACGCGATTGCAGCAAGGATCGGGCCGACGCCCTAGCCTTCGGTCGTCTCGACAACCAGGATCGTGGGGGCCACAGGCGAATAGTTGGGGATGTCGGCGACCGCGGTCTGCCCCTCCGGCGAGGCCAGCGCCTTGCCGATCGCGTCGGCGCTGTCGAACGTGCCGTTGAAGACCCAGAAGAACGCGCCATCGTTGCCGTCCGGACCCTTCGCCGGACCGTAGCTGGACGCCTTGAGCCCGGGCATCTTCTCGACCAGCGGCATATGCTTGTCGCGGAAATGGCGATCGAAATGCGCCGGGTCGGCGGGCTTGGGATACATGACGACGAGTTTGGTCAATTCGCTCTCCGGAAGTTGGCTTACGCGCAGAGATAGGTCGCATCCCGGCGAGGTCGAGACGAAAAAGCCCGCCGGGTGGCGGGCTTCCTTGTTGGTATCCTGGGAAAGCGTCGATCAGGCGATCTGCTGGGTCTCGGCCATGCTGTCCTTGGGCGCCGGGCCGAGCTTTGGCTCCTGGCCCATCGGCTTGTTCTGGAACACGCTGTAGGTGCTCTTGCCGTCGAGCGACGGACCCTCGGTCCAGCGGCCCTTCGCCGGCGGCTTGCCATCGTGCGACGAGCTGAAGAAATTGTAGGCGAAATCCTTGTTCTCCTTCGCCTGCGGGAAGGAGTTCGGGATCGGCAAGGTGCCCTCGTCGCCGCCGAGTTCCTCCAGCACGGCGAGCCATTGCTGCTGGTGCATCGTGTCGCGCGCGATGTTGAAGGCCCACATGTCGCGCATGCCGGGATCCTGGGTGGCGTTGTAGAGCCGGCAGGCGAGGACGCGGCCGGTCGCCTCGGCCGCGACATTGCAGTACATGTCGGCCGCGATGTTGCCGCTGGCGTAGATGTGGGACATGTCGAAGGGCACGCCATCCGCGTTCGCCGGATAGGCCGCGCCGCCGGTCGACAGGATGTGCCGCTGCAACATGCCTTCGATGGCGTGCTTGCCGTTGCCGCCGCCCATGATGGTGCCGACGACACCGTCCTTGGCACCCTCCTCCTGGAGCGCCGTCGGCGCGCCGTCCAGGTTGAGAGCCACCGCGGTGGCCAGCATCTCGATATGGCCCATCTCCTCCGTGGCGGTGTTCAGCAGCATGTCGCGGTACTTGCTCGTCGGCGCCCGATTGCCCCAGGCCTGGAAGAAGTACTGCATGCAGACCCGGATCTCGCCCTCGACCCCACCGATCGCCTGCTGCAGCATGCGCGCGTAGACCGGGTTGGGCGTCTCCACCTTGACGGGGTATTGCAACTTCTTATCGAAATAAAACATTTGATGCTCTCCAAGCCGATGAGGTTCACGTCCCCAACAGTGAGAGAGCAGTGAAGTTCAAGCTTGCTCGAAGCGAGTTGTCGTCGCATCGCCTCATAGCAAATGATCGATGATACCGATCTCAGACGACTTAACAATTGCGAGGCGCGCTTGGCGGGCTGGCGAATACGGTGACGTGCCTGGCTGATGATCGCTCACGACGACGGCGGCGCGAACGCGGCGGCGGCCGGCGGCGGGCTGCGTCGCGATGCGGTTCGGGTTCGCTAGCGCTTGCTACGCCGCCGTCGCGAAGCCGCCTTCGAGCGCCTTGGCGACGAGCGCGCGCGTCCCGGCCAGGCCGTAGAGTGCCGCGAACGAGCCGAAGCGTGGGCCTTTCTCCTCGCCCAGCAGCACCTGGTACAACATCGCGAAGAAGTCGTTGCTGACGCCCGGCCGCTCCGGCGTGGCGCCCTTGGCGGTGAGGTTCTGGTAACGCGGAATGCTGCGTCCGACGTCGTAGAGCGCCCCCTGGACATCCTCGGCCAAGGCGCCCTCCGGCAGGGATGCCAGCGCCGCATCGAGCTTGGCTAGGGCGTCGCGTTCGACGTCGTCAGGAGCCCGGTAGCGCTTCGCCGGCGCGACGAAATCGCGGAAATAGGCCACCGCGTAACCGACGAGGGCGTCGAGCCGCGGGTGGGTGTGCGGCGACACGTCGGGCGCGTAGCGACGAAGGAAGCCCCACAGCACCGCCGGATCCTCGCTGTTGGCCACCGTGGCGAGGTTGAGCAGCATCGCGAAGGAGACACTCGTCGCGCCGCCGGCCGAGACCAGCATCTCGGGGGCGGGCGGCGCACCGCCGTGCATGTGCCAGGTGGGGTTGCCGAGCAGGCCCTTGGCATCGCCGCTCGCCTGCTGCTTGCGGGCCGCCTCGAGGAAGCCGAGGTATTCGTCGACGTTGCGCGGGATGACGTCGAAATGCAGCTTCTTGGCCTCTTTCGGGCGCTGGTACATGAACAACGCCAGGCTTTCCGGGCTGGCGTAGGTCAGCCACTCGTCAATCGTCAGACCGTTGCCCTTGCTCTTCGAGATCTTCTGGCCGCGCTCGTCGAGGAACAATTCGTAGTTGAAGCCCTCCGGCGGCGTGCCGCCGATCGCCCGCACGATCTGCCCGGAGAGCTTCACCGAGTCGATGAGGTCCTTGCCGGCCATCTCGTAATCGACCTTCAGCGCGTACCAGCGCATCGCCCAGTCCGGCTTCCACTGCAGCTTGGCGTGGCCGC
>CAXTVT010000075.1:0-14291 GCA_964247745.1 uncultured Beijerinckiaceae bacterium | reverse complement strand
GCGCTGGGCGGCGCCGCGGCGGCCGCCGCCGGGCTTGTCGGCGGCACGGCGCTGCGCCTGCTGCGCGGGCTCGATCCCGACGTCGTCGCCGTGCTGGTCGCGGCGGGGGTTTGCCTCGCCTCCGCCGCCGCGCGGCTGCCGATGCTGCTGATCATCGCGCTCGCCATCCCGGCTTCGCTCGCGGCGGCGTTCCTGCGCCGGGCGCGCGCCGAGCGCCGGGCATGAGCCTGCTCGCCGAGTTGGCCGAGGTGTTCGCGCTGCTCTCCGTGCTGTCGATCGGCGGGGCCAACGCCACCTTGCCGGAGATCCATCGGCAGGTCGTGGTGCTGCATCACTGGATGTCCGATGCGACCTTCGCCCAGATCGTGGCCATCGGACAGACCGCGCCGGGGCCCAACGTCATGGTCGCCAGCGTCATCGGCTGGCAGCTCGCCGGCGTAGCCGGGCTTCTCGTCGTGACGCTCTCGATCGTGTTGCCGTCGTCGGGTCTCGCGGTCGCGATCGGCCGCTTCGTCGCCCGCCACGAGGAGGGCGCCACCATCGCGCTGGTGCGCCGCGCGCTGGCGCCTGTCGCGCTCGGCTTCATGCTCGCCAGCTCGGTGGTCATGACGCGCGCGGCCTGGCAGGGCGCCGGAACGCTGGTGGTGGTCGCGACCGTCGCGGCGATGGTGGTGCTGACGCGGCTCTCGCCGCTCTGGGGCATCGCCGGCGGCGCGATCGCGGGTCTGGCCGCGCACCGGCTTCATTGGATCTGAGAGGGAGAGACCGTGGGCCGCATCGCCTATGTCAACGGACGCTACGTGCCGCACGGCGCCGCCCGCGTGTCGATCGAGGATCGCGGCTACCAGTTCGCCGATGGGGTCTACGAGGTGATCGAGGTGCGCGGCGGCGGTCTCGTCGACGAGACGCTGCACCTCGCGAGGCTGTCGCGCTCGCTCGGCGAGCTCAAGATGACGCCGCCGCTCGCGGGTCGGGCGTTGGCCCTGGTGGTGCGGGAGGTGGTGCGTCGCAACGGTGTGCGCGACGGCATGGTCTACCTCCAGGTGACCCGCGGCGTCGCGCCGCGCGACCACGCCTTCCCCGATCCGGCGCCGCGGCCGGCGCTGGTCGTCACCACGCGGGCCGCCGACCCCGTCAAGACCGCTGCCAAGGCCGCCGTCGGAATGAAGGTGATCACGCTGCCGGACCTGCGCTGGAAGCGCCCGGACATCAAATCGATCTCGCTGTTGCCCAACGTGCTCGCCAAGGCCGAGGCCAAGGCGCGCGGCGCCGGCGAGGCGTGGCTCTACGACGCGGCCGGCCTGATCCACGAGGGCGCCGCCTCCAACGCCTGGATCGTGAACGCCGACGGGCGTCTCGTCACGCATCCGCCCGACAGCACCATCCTGAAAGGCGTCACGCGGACCACGCTGCTCGGGCTGATCGACGCGATGGGGCTCGCACTCGAGGAGCGCGGCTTCACGCGCGACGAAGCCTGGGCGGCGCGCGAGGCCTTCACCACGGGCGCGACGACGCTGGTCATGCCCGTGGTGGCGATCGACGATCGTCCCGTCGGCGACGGCCGCCCCGGATCGGTCGCCATCGAGCTGCGCGCGCGCTTCCACGAGGTCGCGCAGCTCACGAAGGGCTGAGGCGCGTCGCTGGGCCTAATGCAAGACGTTCGAGATGACGTTGAGCTTGCTGCTGACGTTGATGCCGATCGTCTGAAGCGCGACGAGCAGGAGCCCGACGATCATGGCTGCGAGGCCCGCGTATTCGACGGCGGTGGTGCCGTGGTCGTCGGTTGCGAAACGTCTGAGAATGGCCATGCGCGTTCTCCACCTTAAGGCGGGATCATTACCGACGCGTTAAGGCTCACGGTCGCGTGATCGTCGCTCGCATCTTGTCCCGCGCGGCCGGCTGCGCCATGGCTGCAGCATGATCAGTCGAGGCAAGGCCGGTCCGCTCCGGCTCATCCTGCGCGCCGTGATCGGCGTGCTTCTGGCGCTCGTTCTCGTCTTCGTCGGCCTGTTCGTCGCCGACACGATCGCACCGCCCGTCTCGCTGCTGGTCGTCGGGCGGCAGCTCACGGGACGGGTCGCCAGACGCGACTACGTCCATCTCGATGCGATCGCGCCGGTGCTGGTGGCGACCGTGATCAGCTCCGAGGACGCGCAGTTCTGCCGCAACGACGGCGTCGACTGGCACGCGCTCCATGCGGTCATCGCCGATGCCGATGGCGACACGCCCTCACGCGGCGCCTCGACCATCACCATGCAGACGGCGAAGAACCTGTTCCTCTGGCCGGGCCGCTCGACGATCCGCAAGGGTCTCGAGATCGCGATCGCGCTGGGCCTCGGCAAGGTGTGGAGCAAGGCGCATTTGATCGAGGTCTATCTGAACATCGCCGAATGGGGCGAGGGGACCTTCGGCATCGAGGCGGCGGCGGAACGCTACTTCGGCAAGCCCGCGAGCCGGCTGGACGCGCGGGAAGCGGCGCTGCTCGCCACCGCGCTGCCCAACCCAATCCTGCGCGACCCGTCCCACCCCAGGCCGTTCCAGCGGCGATTGGCGGCCGGGCTCATGGCGCGGGCTCGCGGGAGCGGCGAGTGGCTGGATTGCCTGCCGAAGCGGATGCGTCTGGTGCGTTGACGATCTTCCGCCGCGGCGGCGGCGTCGATCCGCCCGTCAGCCGACGCCCGGCAGGCCGCGCATGGTGCGCGAGATCCAGGAGCCCTTGTCCTCGCTGGGCGCGAGACCCCCATGCTGAAGCAGGCTGTAGGATTGCTTGTACCAATCCGAGTTCGGGTAGTTGTGGCCGAGCACGGCGGCAGCGGTCTGCGCCTCCTGCGGCAGGCCGATCGCGAGATAGGCCTCGGTCAAGCGCTCCAGCGCTTCCTCGGTCTGGCGGGTGGTCTGATATTTGGCGAGGACGGCGCGGAAGCGGTTGATCGCCGCCGTGTACTCGCCTCGCTCCAGGTAGTAGCGGCCGACCTGCATCTCCTTGCCGGCGAGCTGGTCGCGCGCGATCGACATCTTGTAACGGGCGTCGCTGGCGTATTCGGACGTCGGGTACTTGTCGATGATGACCTTGAAGGTCTCGACCGCCTGCTCCGCGCGACCAAGATCGTGGTTCACGTCGGGGATCTGGTCGTAATAGGCCATGCCCTCGAGGTAGGTAACGTAGGGCGTGTCGGGCGAGTTCGGGTAGAGGCCGAGATAGCGTTTCGCCGATCCGACCGCGTCGTCGTATTTCTTGTCCTGATACTGCGTGTAGGTCGTCATCAGCAGACCTTTGCGCTGGTACTGCGAATACGGATAGGCCTTCTCCAGCTTCGAGAAGGTCTTCGACGACGTCTCGTAGTCGCGCTTCTCCATCTCGACGACGCCCTTCTTGTAGAGGTCGTTGGCGGGGGGATCCTGGATCAGCTTCTGCTCGTACTTGTCGCTGCCGAACCAGTTCATCGGGTTGACGCTGTCCATCCAATCGGCATGGGCAGCCGGCGCGCCGAGCGCCAGGCTTGCGGCGAGAACGCAGATCGCGGGGCGGGCGGATCGGAGGATAGCGGGCATGGACACTCTCACGCGAGGGCAGGCCGGAAGCGGAGCCGAGGGTCTCGGTGGCGGCGCCCCTTTGGTCCGAACCCGCGGCGGCGATTGTGTGGCGTGACGCGGCCTCAAACAAATTCGTGGGAGCTGTGGCGCGAATATCACAACCTTTCATGGCGTGGGTGCCGGGTGCAGGGGACCGAGCAGGTCGATCACCTGCGGGCTGCCGTCCGCGGTCCAGAGCCCGTAGCGCGTCGTCGCGCCGGGGGCGTCGAACCCGTGCCAGGGGACCACGCCCGCGACGCCGCGCAGGTGCCTGATCTGATCCATGGCGACGAACAGCGCGCGGGTCTGCGCCGTCGAGAAATGGTTCTGATCGTAGCCGCCCTCGCCGATGATCAGGTGGCGGCAGGCTTTCAGGATGGTCTCGGCGGCCTCGAGGTAGCGGCCGTCGGGCGGTCCCTCCACGTCGTAGCTCGACCAGGAGCACCAGTCTCGGCCCCCCACCGCCCGGATCGCGTCGAGCACGCTGTCGGTTTCCGCGTTGCAGGCGCCCGAGGCCGGACAGGCTTTGGCGAAGGCTTCGACGGTGTTGAATTCGGCGGCGACGGCGAGATCGAAGCCGGGATGGTCGACGCGGAAGCGTGTCGCGACCGCGTCCTTGAGGCCGACCCATTGCAGCAAGGCGGCGACGCGGGCGCGATTGCTCTGGCCGTTTGGCCAGGTCGCGCGACACTGCGCGGCGAATCCCGCGAGGTCGGTGGCGAAACGCCAGCTGTCACTACAATAGGCGAAGTTGTCGCCCTCCCAATTGTCGATCACCACGGCGACGCGCTCGCCGAAGCGATCGTGCAGCACCTCGAGGAGCGCGGCGTATTCGGCCTCGATCGCGACGTGGTTCGCGCTCAAGCGAGCGGCGACGAGACATCCGTTGCCGTTGTCGCCTCGCGACTCGAAGCAGGCGAAATCGACAGTCGTGAGGATCACCCGATGCAGGCGGCGATCGGTCCAGATCGGCGGTGCGAGCAGGACGGCGGCGAAGCAGCCGAGCGAGCGGTGGCCGGCGCAGGTGCCGGGATCGAGCTGGTAGTCGGCGACGACGTTCGGCCCGACGGCGATGCGGATGGTGTCGAACCCGGCATCGAGCGAGAGCGCGACGCTGTTCGCCAGCCGCCCGACGCCGTTGTCACCCTTCTCCAGGGTGCCACCCCAGATGTACACGCCGACGAAGCCGGCGGCCGAGGCACCGCGGCCGGCGAGCAGGCATGAAACGCCGAGCAAAACGGCGAGCGGGACGGCTCTCAGGAGGTTCGTTCGAGCCATGCGGCGACATCCGGGCGCCGATGGTAAGCCGACGTGACGCGACGGCAGTCAAACCTTCGTCGTCATCCTCTCCGCAACGGCCAAACGACAAGGGCCGGCATCGTGGGATGCCGGCCCTTCCTCGACGAGGGGCGCGCTCAGTTCGTCTGGCGACGCAGGAAGGCGGGGATCTCGAGCTGGTCGTCGTCGCTCTGGCGCGGCGCCGGTGCGGCGCGACCATGCTGGTCGAGTGGTTGGCGCTGCGTCGGCAGGTGGCCCCCGCCGGCTGCCGCCGGGCGCTTGGCGTATTCGCTGTGCACCGGCGCCGGCGCCGCGGGGCGGTAGCCCGGCTGCTGCTGCGGCTGACCGTAGCCCAGTTGCGGCATGGGGGCGCGCTCGGGCTGCCCCATAGGGCCGCCGAGCTCCTCGCGGCTCTGGCCGAAGGCGGCGAGCCGCTCGAGCAGGGTGCGGCGCTTGACGTCGGCGCCGTCGCCCGAGCCGATCTGCTGGCGGATCTGGTTCTGCACCGGGACCGGCAAGTCCTCGATCTGCGGCATGCGCTGCGGGCGCATCACGGGGCCCTCGGGCGCCGGCGGGATGTAGGGACCGGCGTCGTAGCGCTCGGGCTCGCGCGCCATGGTGCGGGGCGCCTCGTGATAGACCGGAGCCTGCTGCGGCATCACCGGTTGCAACTGCACGCCCCCGGCGGACTGCGGTGCGTAGGCCTGCTGCTGCGGCGCCGGATGGTGCGTGGGTTGATGGTGCGAGGGCTGATGGTGCTGGACCTGCACGGGCGCGGGCTCGTGGTAGGTCAGCGCCGGCGCCATCGGGGGCGCCTCGACGCGGCGCGCCTCGGACTGGGCGCGCAGGCGGGCGGCGGCGTCGGCGATGCGGGCCTCGGCGGCGGCGATCTCGCGCTGGTCGATCGCCTTGTCGATGCCGGTGGCGACGACCGAGACGCGCACGATGCCGTCGAGCGACTCGTCGAAGGTGGCGCCCAGGATGATGTTGGCGTCCTCGTCGACCTCCTGGCGGATGCGGCTCGCCGCCTCGTCGACCTCGTAGAGGGTGAGGTCGTTGCCACCGGTGATCGAGATGAGCAGGCCCTTGGCGCCCTTCATCGAGACCTCGTCGAGCAGCGGATTGGCGATCGCGGCTTCCGCGGCGAGGATCGCGCGCTTCTCGCCCGAGGCCTCGCCGGTGCCCATCATCGCCTTGCCCATCTCGCGCATGATCGCGCGGACGTCGGCGAAGTCGAGGTTGATCAAACCTTCCTTGACCATCAGGTCGGTGATGCAGGCGACGCCGGAATAGAGCACCTGGTCGGCCATCGAGAAGGCGTCCGCGAAGGTCGTCTTCTCGTTGGCGATGCGAAACAGGTTCTGGTTCGGGATCGTGATGAGGGTGTCGACCGCCTTGTGCAGCTCGCCGATGCCGCCGTCGGCGATGCGCATGCGCTTCTGGCCCTCGAACTGGAACGGCTTGGTGACCACGCCGACCGTGAGGATGCCCATCTCGCGGGCGCAGCGGGCGATCACCGGCGCCGCGCCGGTTCCGGTGCCGCCGCCCATGCCGGCGGTGACGAAGATCATGTGGATGCCGTTGAGGTGGTCGCGGATCTCGTCGAGCGCCTCCTCGGCGGCGGCGCGGCCGACGTCGGGATGGGCGCCGGCGCCGAGACCCTCGGTGACCTGAAGGCCCATCTGGATGACGCGCTCGGCCTTGGACGACATCAGCGCCTGGGCATCGGTGTTGGCGACGACGAAATCGACGCCGACCAGGCCCGAGACGATCATGTTGTTGACCGCGTTGCCGCCGGCGCCGCCGACGCCGCAGACCATGATGCGGGGCTTCAGCTCCCGCAGTTCCGGTGCCTTCAGGTTGATCGTCATCGCATGGCCTCTTGCGTATGAAAGCGCCGGAGCGCCGGTTTGATACCAACTGATTCGCGCAAGATCCGAAATGGCCGCCGCGCCATATTCTTCCCCTGCGACATCTCAGAAACTGTCCTTCAGCCAACGTCCCATGCGGCTGAGGTAATTGTCGTTCGAGGGCTCGCGAATGCCCTTGGCTCCCGCCGGACGGAAGTGCTCGATGCCGCTGACCTGCGGGTAGACGAGAAGGCCGACGGCTGCCGAGAAGGCCGGCCCTTTCGCCGATTCCGGCAGGCCCTGGATGCCGAGCGGACGGCCGATGCGGACCTGGCCGGAGACGATGCGTTTGGCGGCTTCCGGGAGCCCTGCGAGCTGGGCGGCGCCGCCGGTCAGCACGATCCGCCGTCCGGAATGGGCCGGGAAACCGGCCGACTTGAGGCGGTCCCTGACCAGTTCGAGGATTTCCTCGACGCGCGGGCGGATGATGCGGGTCAACTGCGATTTCGGCACGTGGGTGGCGTGGTCCTCGTCCTCGCCGACCGGCGTGACCGCGATGCTCTCGCGGTCGTCCGAGGCGGAGACGAGGCAGGTGCCGTGCAGCGTCTTCAGCCGCTCGGCATCGGCGAGCGGGATGTTGAGGCCGCGCGCGAGGTCCATGGTCACGTGACGGCCGCCGACGGCGAAGGCGTCGACGTGGGTCAGGTTGCCGTCGGAGAAGATGCCGACCGAGGTCGTGCCACCGCCGATGTCGATCATGGCCGTGCCGAGCTCGGCCTCGTCGTCGACCAGCGCCGACAGGCCCGAGGCGTAGGGCGTCGCGACGACGGCCTCGACGGAGAGGTGGCAGCGCTCGATGGCGAGCATCAGGTTGCGCGCGGCGATGCCGTCGGTCGAGACCACGTGCATGGCGGCGCCGAGTTCGTCGCCGATCAGCCCGCGCGGGTCGCGGATCGCGTCCGCGCTGCCGAGCGTGAAGCCGGTCGGCAGCGAATGCAGCGGCGAGCGACCGGGCTCGACGCTGGCGTGGCACGCCTCGAGGACGCGATGGACCTCGCTGTCGGAGACGGCGTGGCCGCCGACCGCGATCTTGGCGTCGAAGAAGCGCGACGACAGGCGGCCGCCGGTGATGTTGACGATGACGCTCTGGACCTGCACGCCGGCCATGCGCTCGGCCGCGTCGACGGCGAGACGGATGGCGCCCTCGGCCGCCTCCATGTCGACGACGACGCCGCCCTTGATGCCGCGCGAGCGCTGGTGGCCGATGCCGAGGATGCGGCAGCGATGGGTGCGGCCCCGCAGCATCTCCGAGGGCTCGATCGGCTGCAGCCGCGCGATCAGGCAGACGATCTTCGAGGTCCCGACGTCGAGCGCCGAGAGGATCGCCGTACGCCGGGACGACAGCGGGCGCATGCGCGGCGGCATGGTGGCCGAACTCATGTCGTCGCCCCTTTCTTCTTCGCGGTCTTCTTGGCGAGCGCGTCGACCCGGGCGGCGGCCGCGTCGGCGCTCAACCGCGCCACCACGCGGCCGGCGATGCGCAGGTCGAGCGAGAGAACGTCCTTCTCGAGGATGTGGCCGTCGTGCTCGAGCAGGGCGAGGCGGGCGACGGCATCGGCGGGATCCTTCTCGGGCAGGTCGATGGCGAGGCCGCTGTCGGTCTTCAGCGTCCAGCGGCGTCCGGCGACGTAGATGCCGGCCCGAATGCGGTCGCGCAGCTCGCCGGCGGCGTCGAGCACCTCGGCATATTCGTCGAGGTGCTTGTTGGCGTCGCCGCCGACCACCAGCGGCAGGCGCTGGAAGCGCGGGTCCTTCAGGTCGTCGATCGGCGTGCCGTCGGCGGCGACCAGCGAGACGGCGCCGTCCTTCTGCCACAGCGCGGTCGGCTGGCGCTCCTCGATCTCGATCAGGAGGCGGTTGGGATAGAGCTTCGAGACGTTGGCGTCCTTGATCAGCGGCACGGCCTTGAGGCGCGCGCGCACGTCGGCGACGTCGAGGAACACCAGGGAGTTGCGCGGGCCGACGCCGGCCATGTCGAGGATCTCGGCCTCGGTCAGCTCGCGCGTGCCGGTGATGGTGATCGCCTTGATCGCGAAGCCGGCGGCCTTGGCGGCGATGTCGGGCAGGGAGCCCTGCGCCGCCACGAAATCGGCGTAGGCGCCGCCGCGGACCATGCCGTAGGCGGCGCTGCCGCAGATCACGCTCAACGCCAAGGCGGTGCCGAGGAAGCGCGTCGCGGCGATCCGGGTGAGCACGGCGGAGACGGCGGGGTTGCGGCGCCAGCGGCGCTGCGGCAGGCGCGGCGCGACATCGTCGTAGGAGGGTGGAGCGTAGGCGGCGCCGGGCGCGGCGAGCGCGTAGGTGGCGGGCGCGAGCTGCGTCCCGAAGCCGCCTAACGATCGCAGGAGGCGTCCTCCACCATCCATCGCACAAGCTCGCCGAATGAAAGGCCGACGTAGGCCGCTAACTCGGGCACCAAAGACGTCTCGGTCATGCCGGGCTGCGTGTTGACCTCCAGGACCACGAGATCGCCCGTACCTCCGGGGCGATCGTCGTAGCGGAAATCGGCACGACTGACGCCGCGACACCCGAGAGCGCGATGCGCCCTTAGCGCGAAGTCTTGAACAGAATGGTAAACAAACTCTTTAAGATTTGCCGGAAGCACGTGGATCGATCCGCCCTTGGCGTATTTCGCCTCGTAGTCGTACCAGCCGCCGTCGGCGGCTCGTATCTCGATGACGTCCAAGGCCTTTTCGCCCATCACGGCACAGGTCAGCTCGCGACCCGCGACGAACTTCTCGACCAGCACGATGTCTCCATGATCCCAGTCGCTTCGCGTCAGTTCCTGCGGTGGATGTTCATGATCCTCGGCGACGATGAGGACGCCGACGGACGATCCTTCGCTCACCGGTTTTATGACGTAGGGGGGAGCCATCGGATGGCCTTTCGCCACCTCGAGCCTGTGCATGGTGAGCCCCGGCGCGACCGGGATGCCGGCGGCGTGCATGACGTCCTTGGCGCGATCCTTCTGCATCGCCAGGGCCGACGAGAGCACGCCGGAGTGGGTGTAGGGGATCGCCAGCATCTCCAGGATGCCCTGCACGATGCCGTCCTCGCCGAAGCGCCCGTGCAGCGCGTTGAAGCAGACGTCGGGTCGCAGGTCGGCGAGGCGCTGCGACAACGTCCGGTCGACGTCGATGAGCGTGACCTTGAAGCCCTGGGCTTCGAGCGCGGCGGCACAGGCCGCGCCGGAGCGCAGCGAGACCTCGCGCTCGGCCGACAGGCCGCCGTAAAGCACGGCCACGTGTTTTCTCATGGGTGAACATCTTTCTCGAAGCGGACATCCTCCTCCGCGAAGCGGGGGAGGGAATGCACAGAATTGAAATGGCCGCGATCCCGCCGAGCAATCCCTTCTCCCCTTGCGGGAGAAGGTGGCGCGAAGCGCCGGATGAGGGGTCGCTCGAAGCTGGCAATGCCAAGCTCAAGCTCGACACCGGGCGGATTTCGCGACCCCTCATCCGCCCTTTGGGCACCTTCTCCCGCAGGGGGAGAAGGGGACCTCGCAGATCGAATTGTGTGCATGCTGTCGAGAACGGATGTCGCGCCCGGCATCACGCCGCCTTCCCGATGCGCGCGATCTCCCATTCGAGGGCGATGCCGCTGGTCTCCAACACGCGGGCGCGCACCGTCTCGCCCAAGGTTTCGATGTCGGCGGCGGTGGCATGGCCGCGGTTGACCAGGAAGTTGGCGTGCAACTCGCTGACCTGCGCGTCGCCGTGGGTCAAGCCACGGCAGCCGGCGCGGTCGACCAGCTCCCAGGCCTTGGCGCCGGGCGGGTTCTTGAAGGTCGAGCCGCCGGTGCGGGTGGCGACCGGCTGGGTCCGCGCGCGCTCGGCGGTGATGGCAGCCATCTCCGCGCGGATGGCGTCGGCGTCGCCGTGCTGCCCGCGCAGCCGCGCGCCCGTGAAGATCACTCCATCGGCAACGCCGCAGTGGCGATAGGTGAAGCCCATGTCGGCGGGCGTGAACTCGTACGCCGAGCCGTCCCGCGCGATGCCGTGCGCCGAGACGAAGACGCGCGCGATCTCCGAGCCGTAGGCGCCCCCGTTCATGCGCAGCACGCCGCCGAGCTGCCCGGGGATGCCGCGCAGGAAGGACAGGCCGGCCAGCCCGGCGGCGGCGGCCGTCGAGGCGAGCTTCACGTCCGGCACGCCGGCACCCGCGACGATGTCCTCGCCCTCGACCGCCAGCGCGGCGAAGCCTTTGCCGAGCCTGACCACGACGCCGTCGAGCCCGCCGTCGCGCACGAGAAGGTTGGAGCCCGCACCGATCACCGTCACGGGAACCCGATGCGGGCACCGCGACAGGAAGAGGGCGAGGTCGTCCTCGTCGGGGGGCAGGTAGAGAACCTCCGCCGGGCCGCCCGTCCTGAACCAGGTCAGCGCGGCCAGTGCCACGTTGGCTTGCAGGGAGCCTCGCAGGTCCGGCATCGCCGCGGCGAGGTCGTCGCGCAGGCTCACGCGCCGTCGCCGGCCTGGAGCTGGCCGGGCAGCGCGTAGGCCCATTGCGTGATCGATCCCGCACCGAGGCAGACGACGTAGTCGCCGGGCTTGGCGAGCGAGCGGATGATGTAGGGCAGGTCGCCGGGGCTCGCGAGCGCCAGCGGGCGGCGGTGACCGTGGGCCTTGATGGCGGCGACCAGCGCGTCGCGGTCGATGTCCGGGATCGGCGGCTCGCCGGCGGCGTAGACGTCGGCCACCAGCACGGCGTCGGCGTCGTTGAAGCAGGTCGCGAACTCGTGAAACAAAGACTGCAACCGCGTGTAGCGGTGCGGCTGCACCACGGCGACGACCTTGCCCGTCGTCGAGGCGCGGGCCGCACGCAAGACGGCGGCGATCTCGACGGGATGGTGGCCGTAATCGTCGAAGATCGCGACGCCGTTCCACTCGCCGGTCCGGGTGAAGCGGCGCTTGACGCCGCCGAACTTGGCGAGGCCGTCGCGGATCGCCTCCGGGCTCATGCCGAGCTCGTGGGCGACGGCGAGCGCCGCCGTGGCATTCAGCGTGTTGTGGAGGCCGGGCATCGGCAGTTCGAGCGCCCCGATGTCGGTCTCGCGGCGGGTCTTGCGGTCGCGGATGACCACGCCGAAGCGCGAGCGGCCGCCGGTGAGGTCGACGTCGACGAGCCGTACGTCGGCCTGCGGGGTCTCGCCGTAGGTGATGATGCGGCGATCCTCGATGCGGCCGACCAGCTCCTGCACCGTCGGATGGTCGAGGCACATCACCGCGAACCCGTAGAACGGGATGTTCTCGACGAAGGTGCGGAACGCCTCCTTGATGGCCTCGAACGTGCCGAAATGGTCGAGGTGCTCAGGGTCGATGTTGGTGACGACGGTGACGTCGGCCGGCAGCTTCAGGAAGGTGCCGTCGGATTCGTCGGCCTCGACCACCATCCAGTCGCCGCCGCCGAGCCGCGCGTTGGTGCCGTAGGCGTTGATGATGCCGCCGTTGATGACGGTGGGGTCGAATTTGCCCGCGTCGAGCAGGGTGGCGACGAGCGACGTCGTGGTGGTCTTGCCATGGGTCCCGGCGATGGCGACGCAATGCTTCAGCCGCATCAGCTCGGCGAGCATCTCGGCGCGGCGCACCACCGGGAGGCGGGCGGCGCGGGCGGCCATCAGCTCGGGATTGTCGCGGCGGATCGCGGTCGAGACCACTACCACCTCGGCTTCCGCGACGTTGCCCGGATCATGCCCGATGTGGATCGTGGCGCCCTTGTCGCGCAGCCGCTGGACGTTGGCGTTGGCGGCGGCGTCCGAGCCCTGCACCTTGTAGCCGAGGTTCAGCAGCACCTCGGCGATGCCCGACATGCCGATGCCGCCGATGCCGATGAAATGGATCGGGCCGAGCTCCGCCGGCAGTCTCATGGAGTGTCCTCGTTGTTCGGGCGGAGATCCCTGTCATTCCGGACGGAGCGAAGTGGAGATCCGCAACCCTCGGCGCTCGCCGGAGAGAGCCCTCTCGTTCGCGTCCAGTGGGTTCCGGGTTCGCCTTCGGCGCCCCGGAATGACAGAAGTTTCGAGGTCACGGCGCCTCCGGCAGCATCAAGCGCTCGACGAGGTCGGCAAGGCGGTCGGCGGCGTCCGAGATGCCGGAGGCCTTGGCCGCCTGGGCCCGGGCCTCGAGGCCCTCGCGGTCGGCCAGCGCCAGGCGGATCGAATCGGCGAGCCAGTCGGGCGTGAAGCTGGTCTGCTTGACGACCAGCGCCGCACCGGTCTTCTCGAGGAGCGCGGCGTTGGCGGCCTGGTCCTGGTCGAGCGCGTGCGGGAACGGTACCAGGATCGACGGCCGGCCGATGGCGGCGAGCTCCGACACGGTCGAGGCGCCGGCGCGGGCGATCACGAGATGCGCCTGCGCGATGCGCAGCGGCAGGTCGGTGAAGAACGGCTTGACCTCGGCGGCGAGGTCGAGCGCCGCGTAGGCCGCCTTCACCCGGGCCTCGTCCTCGCCGCGCGCCTGCTGCACGATGGCGAGCCGCGCGCGATCGGCGGGGTCGAGCAGGGCGACCGCCGCCGGCACCACGTCCGACATGATGCGGGCGCCCTGCGAGCCGCCGGTCACCAGGAGGTGCAGCAACCCGCCGCTGAAGCTCGGGTAGGGCAGCGCCGCCGCCTCCAGGACGGAGGGGCGGATCGGGTTGCCGACCAGCGTCGCCTTGCCGGCGATCGCGGGATTGGCGATGACGAGATTGTCGAAGCCCTTGGCCAGCGCCTGGACGCGCCGGGCCAGGAAGCGGTTGGCGCGACCCATCACGGCGTTCTGCTCGTGCAGGATCGTCGGCACCTTGAGCTGCGTCGCCGCGAGCACCGGCGGCACGGTCGGGTAGCCGCCGAAGCCGACCATCGCGCGCGGCCGGATTCGGCGGATGATGCCGCGCGCCGCCGCGGTGCCGCGCAGCAGCGCCACGATGGCGAGCGCCCGCTTGAGCGGATTGCCGCCGGTCGGCGTCGCCGCCTTGACATGGTGGACCATGCGCGCCGGGAAATCGCCACCGTAGCGCAGCGCGCGATCGTCGGTGACCAGCTCGACGGGGATGCCGCGCCGCCCGAGCGCCTCGGCCAGCGCCTGCGCCGGGAACAGATGACCGCCGGTGCCGCCGGCCGCCACCAAAACGGGGCGCGCGGTCACGCCGGCTGTTCCATCAGGCCTGCGGCGCCGCGCGCGCCGCGGCCCTCGCGGTCGAAGGCGATCTCCGAGCGCGGGCGCCGGCGGGTCACGGCCAGGAGAAACCCCATCTCGAGGGCCACCGACACCAGCGACGAGCCGCCGTAGGATATGAAGGGCAGCGTCATGCCCTTGGCCGGCATGAGGTGCAGGTTGACCGACATATTGATCGCCGCCTGGATGCCGAACAGCATCACGAGGCCGGCGCCGGCGAAGGCGCAGAACGGATCCTCGCTGCGGGCGGCGCGCAGCAGGCCGCGAATGACGATGAAGGCGTAGACCGAGGCCAGCGCCATGCAGGCGAGCAGGCCAAACTCCTCGCCGGTGACGGCGAAGATGAAGTCGGTGTGGGCGTCGGGCAGGATGC
>CAXTVT010000074.1:0-14430 GCA_964247745.1 uncultured Beijerinckiaceae bacterium | reverse complement strand
TCGGTCGCCGACGCCTCGGCTTCGAGCGACAGCCACAGCTTCTGGTCGAAATCCTTGGTGATCCGGATCTGAGGTGCGCGCGTATACTCGAAGCCGGGCACGTAACCGGCGTCGATCGAGGGCGGCGTCACCTCGTTGCGGGGCGTGATGCCCTTGCTGTTCAAGGTCACGAGCGACCAGTTCTGGCCGGCCAGCAGCTGAAAGCCGTAATCGTTGAAGTCGGTGGTAGCGTAGAGATTGCGCACGCGCGGCACGTAGGAGAAGCTTTGGTTGTTGTTCGAGGTCGTCCCGGCGCCCTGCAGGTCGAACTCGCCGTATCCGGCGACGACCGTCGCGGGCGTGATCTGCGACTCGGCGAGCAGCGCGAAGCGGGTCGCGCGCGACGAAAACTTCTGCTCGTTGACGTGCGCGAGACCGTTGTTGCTGGTGGGGATGCTGTTCCACGCCGTGTTGATGTCGGACTGCGTCGTACGCGAACGGAAGATGCTGTCCGCAGCGAAGAAGCCGCCGGGCGTGATCGTGATCGCGCCGAATTGAAACTGCTTGTTGGCGGTGACGAAGGTCGGAGCGGCACCCGCAGGCACGACGGTCGTCGCATAGGTCGGAGCGGCGTAGCCCCCGGCGGACGCGTTCCGGGTCGCTGCCGTCCGCGATTTACCTCCGGGGCGGCGATCCTCGCCGCGCAACTCGGCGATGGCCTTGCTCATGCGCTGGTTGGAATCTTTCATCTGGCGGTTCTCCGCCCTGATCTGCTGGTTTTCCGCCTTCAACGCCGCGATCTCCTTCGCGATCTCGGTGAGCGAAGGCTCGGCGTGCAGCGTCGAGGTGGGCGGCAACAGCAGAAGAGCCGTTGTCGCCAACGAAATCGACCTGCCGACGGCACCGAAAGGTATTTCGTTCGCGAGTTTCATCATGACCGCACCAAGCTGTTCTTGATTGGACACCAGTCTAGGCGGCAGTCGTCGCGAATGAATATTTCAAGATTTGACGCAAAGGAGATTTTCGTTCTCGACGACGGCAACTTCCGCTGTTCCAACAACGAGCTACGCAAAATCGCGGACGGGATTGAACTTCGTCGAGAGCGACGTGCGCGTCAAATTTGCATCACACCTTGTCGAGGCTCGGTTCGAGTAGCTCGGCCGGATTGTTGGCTTCGAAGAATGACATGCCGGCTCGACAACAGGCGCCCTTCCTTTCAGGCTGTGCTCTCCAACCTCGTTGCGTCTGACACCCAGGCGCTTGATGGCCTTGCAAGGCAAAGCAACGGCGTTGCAGGCATGAAGATCGCGCAGCGCCGCCCGGCGGCGCCGGCCTGGCCGATCTTCCGCGCCAGCCACTCGCCTTGCGGCGCGCCTAGGCGGAAGGCGGGACCGCCCCCGCCCGGACCGCAGATGTCGAGGGACAGGCGGCGCACCCCGCCCGATTAGACTACGGTCGCTCCGATGATTCACCCTGCCTGTTGCCGTTTTCTCCCGGCGCCGATTAGGCTGCTGCGGTCGGCGGGGGAGATCGTGGCGAGCAAGTACGACGCGTTGCGCGACCACCTCCGGCGACAGCAGGGCGAGGTCTACCGGTCGTTCGAGGAGATCGAGGACATCCTCGGTCTCGAACTGCCACCGGCGTCGCGGCGGCACGAACTGGTGGGCGAACTCGCGGACCGCCCTCAATCGCGCCCAGCGTCGCTCCTTGGGGGCCGCGGGCTACCTGGCCACGCCAGGTAAGCACGGCGTGGTGTTCCGCAAGGCGTAGGCTCATCCCGGGGCCGGCGGGAGACGTGTTCGGATCGAGGCGTGCCGCACTCGGATATCAACGATCCGGCGCACGCCTAGTTGTCGAAGCTATGAAGGTTGTTCACCCGGGGCTTGAGTGAGAGGCTGGGATTGCGAAGCAAACGTCCGGGCAAAGGCTCGCGTCACACCGGCGTTGCGCGCCACCATCGAGGCGCAGCGGCGGAGCCGCCTACCGGCCAGGCCTACGCCTATATAGCGATCGATCCTTCCTGTTCGATGCGTCTTCCGGCGACTACCGCGCTGCAAGATTCGAGGCGGAGCGAAGTTAGCCCCGCGTTTCACGCGCTGATGACGTAGATGGCCGGGAGCAGGACCGCCGGCGATCCGGACTCGGCAGCTTCCGATTGAACTCCTCGCTACGCTCACCGACCAACGTCTTCACGCGCTCAAAAGCGTCTCGATCCGGATCGGCAGGTTGCGAGTGCGTGTACCCGTGGCGTTGTAGACAGCGTTCGCCAGAGCAGCAGAGCCGCCGACGATCCCAAGTTCGCCGAGGCCCTTGATGCCGAGCGGATTGATCTCCGTATCGACCTCCGGAACCATGATGACCTCGACGCTGCCGACGTCGGCGCAGACCGGAACGAGGTATTCCGCGAGGTTGTCGTTGGTATAGCGCGCCCTCACTGGGTCGATCTCGGTGGCTTCGAGCAGCCCCGAGGAGAGCCCCCAGATCATGCCGCCCATGAGCTGGCTGTGGGCGGTCCGCGTGTTGACGACGTGGCCAGAGGCGAAAGCGCCGACCATGCGCGGCACGCGCACCTCCTTGGTGCGGGCATGGACGCGCACCTCGACGAACTGCGCGCCGAAGGCGAACATGATGCGGTCCTTGTCCTTGGACCCGCCGACAATGGGCGTTGATCCCTTGTAGAGCTTCGCCATGGCGCCCGGCTTCGAGCCGTGCGGCACGAACTCGGCGTACTCCTCGACGGCACCGGCGCCGATGCGGGCGAAAGCCTGGCTCAGCTCCTCGGATGGGCCGCCGGTCGACACCAGGCGCCCCTCCTTCAGGCTGTGCTCGCCCACCTCGTTGCGGCCGACGCCCAGGCGCTTGGTGATGGCCTCGCAAGCCAAAGCTACGGCGTTGCAGGCGCTCGCCGTTGTGACCGAGCCGCCGGCCACCGGGCCCGGCGGAAGGGCGGAATCGCCCATCACGACCTTCACCTTGGCGAGATCGATGCCGAGCCCCAACGCCGCCGTCTGCGCCACGACCGTGTAGGCGCCGTTGCCGATCTCGGCGCAGGCGATCGCGACATGCGCCGCGCCGGACGCCTCGAGGCGAACGCGGGCGGCGGCCGGAGCCTGCTGGCTCGGGTAGCACGACATGGCGCAGCCCAGGCCGACGAGCCAGTCGCCATCGCGAACCTGCGCCGGCTTGGGATTGCGCTTCGACCAACCGAAGGCGGCGGAGCCTTGGTCGAAGCACTTCATCATCGAGCGCGAGGTGAAGGGCAGCCCCTTGATCGGCTCGTGCATCGTATCGTTGACGCGGCGCAGCTCGATCGGGTCCATGCCGAGCTTCTCGGCCAGCTCGTCCATCGCGCTCTCGAGTGCGAACATGTACGGCGTCTCGGCGGGAGCGCGCATGAAGCCGGGCGTGTTGCGATCGGCGTGCACGATCGTCACCGCGCTGGAGACGTTTGGGCAGGCGTACATGCGCGTCGTGGCGTCGATGCCGGCGACGGCGTAATCGTCCGGCCGCGACGTGATCTCCCAGCCCTCGTGCGAGAGCGCCTGCAGCTTGCCGTCCGGCCCGGCGGCCAGCTTGACGCGATGCTTCGTCTCGGCGCGATAGGTGTTGATCGTGAAGCCGTCGGCGCGCGAGGCGACGAGCTTGACGGGGCGGTTCAGCCGCTTCGCCGCGATCGCGATCAGGGCCGTACGCGGCGTGACCAGCGACTTCCCGCCGAACGCGCCGCCGATGTAGGGGCTCAGCGCCCGTACCTGAGATGCGTCGACCTTCAACTCCTCCGCCGCGCCGTGCTGCAGGCCGTAGGTGGTCTGGCTCGGCTCGTGGATCGTGAGGTTGGGACCGTCCCACGAGCAGGTCGTGGTGAAGAGCTCGATCGCGTTGTGGTGCTGGGTGGGCGTCGCATAGTCCGCCTCCACCTTCACCGGCGCGTCGGCGAAGCCCTTGGCGAAATCGCCGACCTTCGGCGGCTCCACCTTCTCCGCCTGATGGGCATCCTGGATCTCCACCTCCGTGGTCCCCGGCGAGCCGAAGCCAGCGGTCGGCGCCTCGGCCGCGTAGCGGATCTTCAGCTTGTGCGCCGCCTCGCGCGCCGCCTCGAAGCGGTCGGCGACCACCACCGCCACGATCTGTCCGTCATGCCAGACCTTCGGCGAGGACAGCGGCACGATCGATGTCGAGGCCGGTCCGCCGCCCTTGCTGAACTTGATCTGCTTCACCGCGTCGGCGGTGTTCTCGTGCGTCAGGATCAGCAGCACGCCGTCGACCGCTCGGGCCTCGGCATCGTCGATGGCGGTGATCTCGCCCTTCGCGATCGAGCTGGTCACGAGGTAGGCATAGCCGGGGTTCTTCGTTCCGACGTCCGAGGCGTAGCTCGCCTGCCCCGTCACCTTCAGGCGGCCGTCGATCCGCTGCGCCGGCTGGCCCATGTTCTCCTTGGCGATCGGCGCTGCGCTGTTCACGACTACGGTGCTCATGGCTCTCAGGCCTCCATCTTGGCGGCTTCGAGCAAGGCGCGAACCAGCGTCTTCTTGCCGAGCGGCAGCTTGTAGGCATTGTCCTTGCGGGTCGTCGCTCCGGCGAAGGCGATCTCCGCCGCACCCTTGGCGGTCGCCTCGTCGAGCGGCTTGCCGATGAGGTGAGCCTCGGCTTCGTGGGCACGCCACGGTACACTGGCGACGCCGCCGAGCGCGATCTTGACCCGATCCACATCGTCGCCGTCCATCGCGAGCACGATCGCCGCCGAAGCCAAGGCGAACGCGTACGACGCACGGTCCCGGACCTTCACGTAGATCGAGCGCCGCGTGCCGGGCGCCGGCACGTGGATCGCCGTTATCAGCTCGCCCGGCTGCAGCGTTGTCTCGATGTCCGGCGTGGCACCCGGCCTGCGGTGGAGGTCGGCGAAGCGCAGCGCTCGAGAACGCTCGGGTCCGCGCACCTCGAGCACGGCGTCGAGCACCATCAAAGCCTGGGCAAAATCGCCTGGGTAGGATGCGATGCACTGCTCGCTGACGCCCAGCACCGCATGGCCGCGGTTGACGCCGTCGAGCGCGGCGCAGCCCGAGCCCGGCATACGCTTGTTGCACTGGGCGTAAGACGTGTCGCGGAAGTACGAACAGCGCGTGCGCTGCAGCATGTTGCCGCCGAGGCTCGCCATGTTGCGCAGGCTCGAGGATGCGGCGAGAGCCATGGTCTGCGCGATCACGGGATAGTCTCGTCGGATCGCCTCGTGCCCGGCCGCCTCGGACATCCGCACGAGTGCGCCGAGTCGGAGGCCCTTGTCGGAGACGACGATGCGACCGGCGTCGGCGTCCCCGGCGAGCGGATTGATGTCCACCAAGCGGGTCGGCCGCATGACGTCGAGCGCCATGAGGTCGATCAGCGTGGTACCGCCCGCGAGATACTGGGTTGGGCTGGCGACGTGGGATTGCGCTTTGCCGAACGCTGCCGCCGCGACGGCGGCAGAGGTCGTCTCAGCTGTGTCGAAGGTGAAGGGACGCATCGGCTCAGCTCCCCATCTTCGACTTGGCGTCGACGATCGCGGCGACGATGTTGGGATAGGCCGCGCAGCGACACAGGTTGCCGCTCATGAACTCGCGGATCTCTCCCTCCGTACCAGCATGACCGCCCTGGATGCAGGCGACGCCCGACATGATTTGCCCCGAGGTGCAATAGCCGCACTGGAAGGCGTCGTGGTCGAGGAACGCCTGCTGCAGCGGGTGCAGCTCGCCGGTCGGCGAGGCCAGTCCTTCGATCGTCGTGACCGCGTGGCCCTGCGTCGCGATCGCAAGCACGAGGCAGCTGTTCACGCTCTTTCCATCGACGTGCACGGTGCACGCGCCGCACTGGCCGTGACCGCATCCCTTCTTCGATCCCGTGAGCCCGATGTGTTCGCGAAGCGCATCGAGCAGGGTCGTGCGGGCATCGATCGCGAGACCCTGCCTCTGTCCGTTCACCTCGAGGTTGATCGGAACCAGAGCCGAGTTCGACGTCGGCGGTGGCGCGGCCTCCGCGTTCGTCGTACCGAACCTGTCGGCGACCAGCGGTGCGGCGGCGCCGACTGCGGAAGCGCGCATGAACCGACGACGGCTCAGGCCGCACTGGGAGTCTTCGTCATCGAGCATTATTTTCCCCGCTTCAGCCATATGCCGAGAGCTAGAACCACGAAATCTCCTGCTAATCAGAACCGTTCCGGACTTCACCCTTCGTTGAAGTCGCAGCCTGTCTCCGGCGCATCGGGTATTTGGGCACAAACGATGGGCATGCGCCTGCAACACCGCAGCGCATCGAGGAGGCGTCCGGCTGGATGAAGCGTCGCGGCGCCCGACACGACGCACCTCGATCGCGTCTTGGTCTTCCACCTCCGCCCGACCGCCTGCAGTCCGGCGCGTTTAATCAAGCTGCCCGCCGACACTGTTGCGTGGCAAACCGCGGAGCGCCCTCGTCTGCCGGCAGGGCCTATCGAGAGGGCTCCATGAGATCGCTTTTCTCCGCATTCTCGCAAAACCGCGACAACGGTCACCGCGCCGGCGAGATCGCCCTCGGAGCGTGCAGGTTGGATTGGCATTACATGCGGCGGCCCCGGCTTCGCGCGGCATCGGGAGCGATGTCCACGCAAGGTCGAGCGGGCTCAATGGCCTCTTCCTGGGCTTCTATGACGAGGCCGATGCCCTCCCGATCGACGATGGTGCGTCGTACGGTCTGACGGGCCGCGTCTCTTCGAGCGATCTCACGACGGCGCATCGGGCCGTCGACCGTCTCGTTGGCCGACCAGTAGGTGCTAGGCCGCGCGCGATGTTCCGGCGAAATAGGCTGGTTGCGCCAGATCGGCCAGCAGCGCCGGTCCGGTAGGCACCCAGCCGGTGAGTTCACGCGTGCGGGCGCTCGAGACCGGCGCGTCGGTCCCGACGAAATCGGCGAGCCAGCCGAAATGCTCCCGAGGACGGGTTGCGACCGGCAGATCGAGAGCACGGCCGATCGCCTCGGCAATCGCGCGGAAGGCGATCCCCTCTTCCGCGCAGGCATGATAGGTCCGGACCGGCACACCGGCATCCAGCACCAGACGGTACAGCCGACCTGCGTCAGACACGTGTACCGCGGGCCATCGGCCGGCACCGACGCCCATGTAGGCCGACACGCCCGTCTCTCGCGCGAGGCGCGCCAGCATGACTATTAAGGCGGGATCGCCGATCCCATGCACCGTGGTGGCGAGGCGAACCGTCCCGACCCGCACGCCGCGTTCGACGAGGCAGACCGCTGCCGCCTCCGTCTTCCTGATGTGTTTGGGATCGGTCAGCGGCGGCAGGTCGGCTTCGGTAGCGAGCCGGCCCGGAGCGAGCTTCGCCAGCCCCGTCGTGACCAGGATCGGCTTGTCCGTCCCGGCGAGCGCTCCGCCCATGGCGGCGATCGCGCGCCGGTCCTGCTCGCTGTTCTCGGCGTATCTCGAAAAATCGTGGTTGAAGGCGAGGTGGATCACCGCGTCGGCCTCGTCGGCCGCCTCGGCTAGCTTATCGAGATCGTCGAGGGTGCCGTGCAGCACGGTCGCACCCTTCGAGGCGAGCGTCGCCGCCTTCTCCTTCGAGCGCGACAGGCCGAGGACGCGGTGCCCGGCGCCCAGCAGATCGTCAACCACCACGTTCCCGACCCAGCCGGTGGCGCCCGTCACGAACACGTGCATCGAAGATCCTCCAAGCGGTCGTCGACCCATGTCGGATGGTGCTTCCGCCGTGTAAAGCTGAGAGCTTATCCAGGTATAGGCTTCAACAGGCTACGTCCGTCATGTCCGGCAACGGCTCACTCGGCAGCTATCTTCGCGAACGGCGCGCTCGCCTCGATCCGGCGGCTCTGGGCTGTGGCGGCGGTCGCCGGCGCACGCCCGGGCTCCGGCGTGAAGAGGTGGCGCAGCGCGCAGGGATCAGCGCCACCTGGTACAGCTGGCTGGAGCAGGGGCGCGGCGGTGCGCCCTCCTCCAACGCGCTCGATCGTCTCGCCGAGGCGCTGGTGCTCACCGAGGTGGAGCGGGAGCACTTGTTTCTGCTTGCGTTCGGCCGGCCGCCGGAGGTTCGCTATCGGCCGCCGGGCGAGGTGTCGCCGCGGCTGCAGTACATGCTCGACGCGCTGGGCGCCTGCCCTGCGATGATCCGCACCGCGTCCTGGGACGTGGTTGCTTGGAATCGGATGGCGACGGTCGTTTTCACCGACTACGGCGCGTTGCCGTTGGCGGAACGCAACGTGCTCCGCATGATCTTCCTCGATCCACGAGCACGTACGTTCGACTGCAATTGGGAACGTGTCGCACGCTTCGTCGTCGGCGTTTTCCGCGGCGATGCGGCCAGGGCCGGCGCAGGGGCGAGCGTGCAACCGCTGGTGGACGAATTGTGCGCGAAGAGCTCCGAGTTCGCCATGATGTGGCGCGAGAACGCCGTCAACAGCTCCTGCGAGGCCGTGAGGCGGCTGCTTCACCCTGAACTCGGGAAGATCGCGTTCGAGTTTTCGGCGTTCGCGGTCGGCGGTCGCCCGGACCTCGCCCTGCTGGTCTTCACGCCCGCGTCGGCCGACGACGCATCCCGAATCGGGGCGCTCGCCGCCCGCATCGCCTGAGCGACGGTCTTCCCTCCAAGTCGGCGGGTGCGATCATCCGTCGGGACTGTGCATCGCCTCAGACTTGTGCGACGGGACACCGGTGAGCTTCAGCGCCGATGGCATCATGCATCCGTCCGCCCACACCCGCTTCACCCATCCCCAACGCAGGGAGGTCCTGGAACGGCGGTCATCTCAGGCCGCGGCCGTGACCGGCGCGCCACGTTGTGCCTCGGCGACGATGGCGGGCGGGATGCCCAAGCCCTCGCGTAACCTGGCGAGCAGCGGGGCGGGATAGACCGGCTGCGGCAGGGCCGCGTCGAGCCGCCCGGCTTCCTCCGGGCTGAGCGCCACCTCCGTCGCGGCGAGCGCGCCGCGCAGCTGGTCGGCGTCGCGCGCGCCCACAACCGGGATGACGCCCTTGCGGAGCAGCCAGGCGAGCGCGATTGCACCGGGCGCGTTTCCGCGGGCGGCGGCGGCGACGTCGAGCGCGGCCGCCAAGCCATCGGGCAGGCCGGAAAGCGGCGTCCGCGCCAGCGCGCCCCGCGCCAGCGCGCCCCGCGCCTGCGGCGACCAGGCCAGCACGGCGAGGCTGAGCGCGTCCGCCATCGGCAGGTGTTCGCGCTCGGCGCCGCGTTCGACGAGATTGTACTGATAGTGGATCGCGGCGACGGGCGCCCAGCCTCGCAAGTCAGCGAGCGTCGCAGCGTGGGCGACCTGCCAGGCCGGGAAATTGGAGAGGGCGAAGGCGACGACCTTGCCCGCGCGCACCAGCGCGTCCATCCCGCGAAGGATCTCCTCCACCGGCGTCATGGGCGTGATGCGCCGCCTCGACGGGCGCTGGAAGCTGCCGATCCTGTTCCGCCTTTTCGGGGCGCCCATGCTGCGCTTCTCGGAACTGCAGCGCGGGCTCGCGGGCGTGTCGCACAAGATGCTCGCGGAGCACCTGCACGAGTTGGAGGCGGACGGTCTCGTGATCCGGACCGACCACGAGGAACGACCTCTGCGGGTGGACTACCGCCTCAGCGCTCTTGGCGAAGCGCTGCGCCCCGTGCTCGCCGCGATGCGCGACCTCGGTCGACAATGGCCGCGCGAGATGGCCGGCACGACGGCGGTCCGAGGGACGTCGTCCGCAAAGTGGATTGCCCGACCAGGGCGGCGATAGGCGCTTCGACATGGCAGCGCCCTCCTACACTCGGCGAGCGCCTCCTCTCCAAACCGGCGCAAGCGCTCCGAGCCGCAAGAGGAGGTAGGCTGCGCACCACCGTACCTCCCGTCATTCGGTAATCCCTCAGTCGGATGCAAGCAGAGGGCAACACCCGGTAATCCGTGGCGGCGAGGCTGGGCGTCACGTTGCGCCACGCACATCAAGGGCTCGATGGCTTTGTCCACGGCTTCCGCGCGAAAGGTGCGGCCTTCTGCATGTCTTCGAGGGCGGAGAACCAGGCGGCGAGCCGGTGGTCTTCCTCGCCGGCTTTCCGAGAGCTTCACGACGCCGGATGTGTTCAAAGCATCCGCTCCCTGAGCAATGCGTCGCATCAGAACCGTCGCCTGCTTGCAGATGACGCAAACGCCCTTTTGCAGCGTCATCAATGATCTCCTGATCAATCCTTTCGGTTCTGGCCAGATGCCCCTTCCTTCCTCGCCTGAAATAGCTTGGTCGCCGCAACGCGATCTGCCGGGTGGATGTCGTAGGAGGTAGGAGGTCGAGTCAGCCAATCTTAACCGGGGTGGCTCTTAAGTGCGTGGCACCGGTCGCGTGCAGCGCATCGCGCGGGCTTGCGAGGGAGACAAACGATACTTCGTCAAGCGGCACACTCGCCAGGACGGGTCGTCATGGCGCTTTCCCGCGTGCTCCTCGGGCGCGCCGAGCGGGCGCGGCCGGACGGTGTTCGCTCCCCATTGATCGGTACCCTCTTCGGCCGCGCCTCCAACGTCCTGATGGTGGCGCTCGCCGCCGGGATCTGCGGGGCAGCCTCCTGGTGGCGCGGGGGCGGCGGCGCCACGGCGACGGTAGCCGCCGTGGAAGTGGTCCTGCTGACGACACGCTGCCTCGTGATCCTCGCGTTTCAACGCCGCGCGCTTCGCGGACCCGTCAGCGACGTCGAGGGTTGGCTGGTCGCCTTCAGCGCGCTGGCGGTACCGTCATCATGCTGCTGGGGCGCCATGTGCCTCGTCGCTCTCGCAAGCTCCTCGGATCCAGTGCTCCAGCTGCTGCCGGTGCTGTCGACCGTCGGCACCGCGGGTGCCGTGGCGGCACGCAATTCCGCGGTGCCGCGGCTCGCGGCGCTACAGCTCGGCTGCAGCCTCGTTCCGATCCTCGCGGGCTGTCTTCTGGCAAAAGACCGAGGCATGCGCCTCCTGTTGCTCCTGGTGCCGGCGATGGCTGCCGGCTTGGCGATCCTCGTCATCGAACGAAACGAGCAGCTCGTCGCCCTCATCGAAACGCAGGGCGAACTCGCGCGCCTCTCCGAGACGGACCACCTCACGACCCTGGCCAACCGGAGGACCTTCGACGCGCGTCTGCTCGACGCCAGGCTTGCTCGAATGCCGTTGGCGTTGCTCCTGATCGACGTCGATCACTTCAAGGCGTTCAACGACAGACACGGCCACCCGGCCGGCGACGAACTGCTACGCCAGCTCGCCGCCGTCCTCAAAGGCACCTTGCGCGATGCGGACCTTCTGGCGCGCTACGGAGGCGAGGAGTTCGCCGTCCTGCTGCATGACGGCGACGCGACCTCGGGCAAGGAGTTGGGCGAGCGGCTGCGCCTCGCGGTGCTCAACGCCCATCTCGGTCCGCACGGCGGCTCAGTCATGACGATCAGCGTGGGCGTAGCAGCGGTTGCGGGCCCTGCCGGGTACGAGAAACTCTTGGAGGAGGCCGACGGGGCTCTCTACGCGAGCAAGCGAAGCGGCCGCAACATGGTCATGTCCCGTACCGCGGCGTGACTCGAACGGTGTTCCGAGATCAGGCCCATGGCGGGATTAGACGGCGGTCGATCGGCTTCACGGCCTTGGCTGATCCCAGCAACGACTTACGGGCGGCTAATGCCTTCAAGGAGACAACAGCACGACGCACGGCAGGCCGACTCAGCAGATGAGCAAAAAGTCTCGATCGCGTCTAAATCACTTCGAAAGCCGCCAGGCCTAAACCCTGACTTAACTTTAGATGCCTCAACGTGGTCGGCTCTGAAGCTGCAGCGTGATGTAATGCCGGTGGACATCGAGGCTCGGCGACTGGAAGCCCTAGACGGGTACGATCTGTTCGGGACGCCGCCCGAAGCCGATTACGACCGCTGCGCCGAACTCGGCGCCCGCCTCTTCGAAGCGCCGATCTGCCTGATTTCGCTGATAGGCGAAAACGATCAGTGGCTGAAGGCGCATCACGGGACCGACCTTTGCAGCACATCGCGCGACACATCGTTCTGCGCGAGCACCTTGATCCGTTCCGATCCCGTCGTGGTTCTCGACGCGACCTGCGACGAGCGCTTCCGAGACAACCCACTCGTCACCGGCGCCCCGCACGTCCGCTTCTACGCAGGCGCGCCGCTGATCGACGCCGCTGGCGCGCACCTCGGCGCCTTCTGCATCATCGACACCGAGCCTCGCGATCACTTCGCGGCCCGGGATTGCGAGCTGCTGGTCGGCCTGGCGGGGACGGTCATGGCCCTTATGGATAAGCGCCGCACCCTGAGGCTCGGACGTGCGGTCGCCGGTTTCGCAGAAGCCACCGCCATCGCCATCGTGACAGCCGACGCGCGTGGCTTCATCACCTTCTGGAACAGGGCGGCGGAGGCGATGTTCGGATTCCCGTCGCGCGATGCGGTCGGGCGCAACCTCGATTTGATCGTTCCCAAACGCTTCCGCAGGGAACACCATGCCGGCATGTCGCGGCTGTCGGCCGGCGGTTCGCCGCGGCTCGCGGGGAAGACGGTCGAGGTCGTCGCCGCCCGACGCGACGAGAGCGAATTCCCGATCGCGATCACCATTGCCTCCTGGGGACAAGGCCGAGATCGCGCCTTCGGCGCTCAGATCGAAGACATCACCGAGCGTCGCGAACGCGAGCGACGCCTGCAGCATCTGGCCAGCCACGACGCCCTCACCGGCCTGATGAACCGGACGGGTTTGCGCGATCGCCTCGCGGAATGCATGTCGGGCAGCGGGCGCGCGACCGTGCTGGCCGTCGACCTCGACGGCTTCAAGGCCGTCAACGACGACTTCGGCCATCCCGTCGGCGACGCCCTCCTCCAGGCGATAGCGATCCGGCTGACCTCCTACGCCGAAGCGGGCACCACCTTTGCGCGGATCGGCGGCGACGAGTTCGCCTTCGTGCTGCCGGACGCCGCGGACCCCCTCGCGGCGCACGAGATCGCGGAAGGCCTGCTCCATGCGTTCAGGAAACCATTCGAGATCGCGGGTCACATCCTCCAGGCGGGGCTCAGCATCGGCATCGCGATGGCGCCGCTCCACGCCCGCGACATCGACAACCTTCTGCTGCGGGCCGACCTCGCGCAGCTCGCCGCGAAGCGAGACGGCGGGCGCCGCTGCCGCTTCTTCGATGCCGGCATGAGCAATGCGCTGGCCACGCGGCACGCCTTCGAGGACGAGGTGCGGCGCGCGGGCGAGCTCGGCCAATGGCAGTTGTTCTACCAGCCCCAAGTGCGGCTCGACGACGGCATGCTGCTGGGCGTCGAGGCTCTCCTACGATGGAACCACCCCGTTCGCGGATTGCTCGCGCCGGCTGCCTTCCTTTCCGTGCTGGAGACCCATTCCGTCGCCTACGGAGTCGGAACGTGGATCCTCGACGAAGCTTGTCGTCAGCTCGCTGCGTGGCGCCGCGCCGGTTTCCAGGTGCCGCGGATGGGCGTGAACCTGTTCTCGGCGCAATTCAGCTCCGGCTCGCTCGATCAGATCGTCGAAGCCACCCTTTCGCGACACGGGCTGACTCCCGACGATCTCGAGATCGAAGTGACGGAGACGATCGCCCTGCGGCCTGGCGACGGCACGCCCGCGATGCTGCAGACGCTGCGCGCGATGGGCGTCCACATAGCCCTCGACGATTTCGGGACCGGTTTCGCCTCGCTGTCCACCCTCAAGCAACTGCCGGTGACGCGGCTGAAGATCGACCGGTCCTTCATCGAGGATCTAGGCCGCGGGCCCCACGGCGCGGCGATCGTGACGGCCATTGTTTCGCTCGCCGATCGGCTCGATCTGGAGGTGGTCGCCGAGGGCATCGAGACCGAAGCTCAATCCGCGGCGCTCCGCGATCTTGGCTGTCGGGCGGGACAAGGCTATTTATACGGGCGACCTTCCCGAGCTTTGCCGTCGTCCGGCGAGGCCGTCCTTCTTGACTTGGAACTGAAGCCGCAACGGAAGGTCGCCCAAGGGTCCTGACGAAGGTCCACCACGATGTAGACAATACCGGATTGACGACGGAAAGCGTCGCCAGCGACTTCGGAGTATCGGAGCGCTATGTTCAAAAGCTTTTCGCCGACAGCGGAAGCACCCTGAAAGCTTTCATCGATCCTGGTCGCGATCGGAACTATGGCGCTGCTCTTCACTACGGGCCGCTGACACCCTGGCTTACGCCTGAGGCATCCTAACGTCTTGCATCTCGGCTAGGCGACTGCGCCGGCCGATCGACGAGGCGCTGATAAAGATGACGGCAGCCCCTGAGTGGGTCAGTACTGGAGAGCACTTTTCGGACGCTGACCGGGCCGATGGACTTTCGCGAGTGTGACTCGGGCGACTGGCGAATGATGAACGTCGCGATCAAGTGCATCGCCGGGCGCGGCCCGCTCGACGGGTCCGCCGCCATCATGGCCGGCACGCGCAGCCGTCCGGCGACCCACTGCGCGCCGACCCCGCCCACCG
>CAXTVT010000073.1:0-14602 GCA_964247745.1 uncultured Beijerinckiaceae bacterium | reverse complement strand
TCGAGGCCGAGCACATGTGCATGGCGATCCGCGGCATCCGCAAGCACGGCACCTCGACGGTGACGACGCGCTTCGCCGGATGTTTCAAGGACGCCGCGGCGGAGCAGGTGCGCTTCCTGTCGCTGGTGCGCCATGGCCGACCCTGATCCGCAGGCGATCAAGATCGACATCGAGGAAGGCACGACCTTCCGGCCACGGTTCGACCGCGATGGACTCGTCGCCTGCGTGACCCTGGACGACTGCGACGGCGCCGTTCTCATGCTGGCCCACATGAACCAGGAGGCCCTGCGCGCGACCCTCGAGACGGGAACGGCGCATTACTGGTCGCGCTCGCGCGGGACGCTTTGGCGCAAGGGTGACACGTCGGGCCAGGTCCAGCGCGTCGTCGAGCTGCGCACGGATTGCGATCAGGACGCCATCGTCATGCGCGTGGTGCCCGGCGGCGACGGCGGCGCCTGCCACACCGGTCGCCGATCCTGCTTCTACCGGCGGCTGCGATGGGACGGCACCGCGATCGCGCTGGTGCCGGATGCCGCCTGACGGCCGCATCCTACCACGACGTTTCTTCAGGGCAGGGACCTTGCCGGCCGCGTCGCCGGTCTTCCCGATCGGTGCGCGGCAGACCGCTCGCGTTGCTCAGCAGGCGCCCTCGCCCGGACCGCGCCGGATCGGGCTAGCGCTCGGGGGAGGTTCGGCGCTGGGGTGGGCCCATATCGGCATCATCCGCGAACTGCTGGCGCAGGGGCTAGCCATCGACATGGTCGCCGGCACGTCGATCGGGGCGGTGGTGGGGGCATGTCACGCCGCCGGCCGGCTCGACGCGCTGGAGGGCTTCGCGCGCGGGTTGAACCGTCGCCGCGTCTTCGCGATGATGGATCTCTCGCTCGGCGGCTCGGCCCTCATCGGCGGAGCCCGCCTGCGCCGGCGGCTCACCCGCGAACTCGGTGGTCTTCGCATCGAGCAGCTGGCATTGCCGTTCGCCGCCGTGGCGACGGAGCTGGGCTCGGGTGTGGAGGTATGCCTCGAGTCCGGGGACGTCGTGGAGGCGGTGCGGGCCTCCTACGCGCTGCCCGGGATCTTCGAGCCGCTTCTGATCGATCGCCGCTGGCTCTTCGACGGAGCCATGTCGAACCCGGTGCCGGTGTCGGTGTGCCGCGCTCTCGGAGCCGATCTCGTGATCGCGGTCAACCTGACGGGGGCGCTTCCCGGCGGAGAGGCCTTGCACGAGGTCGCGTCCGACGACGCCTCGCTCGCAGACCTCGACGCGATCGCCTCCGATATCGCGGAGGAGGGTTCCGCATCCCATGCGCCCTCTCGCATGACGAAGGCGCGCCGGTTGCTGTTCGCCCGCCGTCGCCTGTTCAGGCGTCGCGCCGACGGCGCGCCCGGGATCGCCGGCGTGATGGTCGGCGCCTTCTCGATCGCGCAGGAGCGGATCTCGCGGGCCCGCCTCGCGGTCGATCCGCCGGACGTGATGCTGTTTGCGCGAACACCAGGGGTGGGGTTGTTCGAGTTTCACCGCGCGGCGGAGCTGATCGAGCATGGCCGAGTGGTGGTGCGCCGGGCCATGCCCGACATCGAGGCGCGGATCGCTGCCGCCGAGCGTCGGCGTTGAACGAACCGTCGATCTAAGCGGTGGCGATATACTCGCGCAGCGCCGATTGTTCCCGCTCCATCTGCTCGAGCCGGTACTTGACGGCATCGCCGGTGGAGATGATGCCGGCGATGCGACCGTCGACGATCACCGGCATGTGGCGGAAGCGACCGCGCGACATGCGGCCGACGACATCGAGGATGCCGTCGTCCTCCTTCGCGGTGACGACCTCCTTGGTCATGATGCCGGAGACCGCATCGTCGAGGGCGTCGCAGCCGCGCGCCGCGAGCGCCCGCACCACGTCGCGCTCCGAGACGATGCCATGCATGCGGCCTTCGATGTCGGCGACGATGATCGCGCCGATGTGCTTGGCGGCGAGAGCCTCGACGACGTCGCGGACGGTCGCGTGCGGCTGCACCGTGGCGACGGCTCTTCCTTTCTCGGCGAGGATGTGCCCGACGGTCATATCGATCTCCCTTCAAGCCTTTGTCACAAAGACGTCTTTTACTTGAGGGCAAGGATGCATCCGCCGGAATTTACGTGCAAGACGCTGTTCGGCATCGCAGCCGATCGGAGGAACAGAACTCGATGAGCGATACCGCTTTCGCCGATGCCGCGGGTGTCCCGGAGACAAACCGCTCCTCGCACGCCGCCGGAATCGCGCTGATGGACACGCTCGGCGGACTCGTCGATCGGCCGGAGGAATTGGCCGCCTCGCCGCAGCGCTTCATCAACCGCGAGCTGTCCTGGCTCGAGTTCAACCGGCGCGTGCTGCAGGAAGCCTCGAACCGCAATCACCCCTTGCTCGAGCAACTACGCTTTCTCTCGATCTCGGCCAACAACCTCGACGAGTTCTTCATGGTCCGCGTCGCCGGCCTCCGCGGGCAGGTCCGGCAGGGCGTGACGTTGCCGTCGGAGGACGGTCTGTCGCCGGCCGAGCAGCTGGTGAAGGTGCGCGAGGGCGTCTCGCACCTCGCCGCCGAACAGCAACGTCGCTGGCGTGAGCTCCGCGACGAGATCGGCAAGGTCGGCATCAAGCTGGCCGATCCCGGCGACCTCGACAAGGCGGACCTCGCCTGGCTCGAATCGCACTTCAACAGCAACATCTTTCCCGTCCTGACCCCGCTCGCCGTCGACCCGGCCCATCCCTTCCCGTTCATTCCAAACTTCGGCTTCTCGATCGCGCTGGAGCTCGTGCGGCCCGGCGACAGCAAGGTGCTGCGCGCGCTGATCCGTCTGCCGCCCAAGAGCGAGCGCTTCGTGCACCTCCCCCATGCCGAGGGCAAACCGGTCCGTTTCGTGTCGCTGGAGACGCTGGTCGGCATGTTCACCCAGTCGCTCTTCCCCGGCTACCTGCTGAAGGGTTCGGGCGCGTTCCGCGTGATCCGCGATTCCGATCTCGAGATCGAGGAGGAGGCGGAAGACCTCGTTCGACTCTTCGAATCGGCGCTGAAGCGGCGGCGTCGCGGCTCGGTCATCCGCGTCGAATACGACAGTCTCATGCCGCCCGCGCTGCGTGCCTTCGTGGCGCAGGAGATCGGCGTCGTCACCGACGAGACCTTCGTGCAGGACGGCATGCTGGCCCTGAACGAACTGTCCGAGATCGTATCGCTCGACCGGCCCGAGTTGAAGTTCAAGCCCTACAATCCGCGTTTTCCGGAGCGCGTGCGCGACAATGGCGGCGATTGCTTCCTGGCGATCCGCCAGAAGGATCTCGTCGTTCACCATCCCTACGAGTCGTTCGACGTCGTGGTGCAGTACCTCAAGCAGGCGGCGCGCGATCCCAACGTCGTCGCCATCAAGCAGACGCTCTATCGAACCTCGTCCGACTCGCCGATCGTCGGCGCGCTGATCGAGGCCGCCGAAGCCGGCAAGTCGGTGACGGCCCTGGTCGAGCTGAAGGCGCGGTTCGATGAGGAAGCCAACATCCGCTGGTCGCGCGATCTGGAGCGCGCCGGCGCCCAGGTCGTGTTCGGCTTCATCGAGTTGAAGACCCACGGCAAGCTGTCGATGGTGGTGCGCCGCGAGGGCGGCAACCTCATCACCTACTGCCACATCGGGACCGGCAACTATCATCCCAACACGGCGAAGATCTACACGGACGTCTCGTTCTTCACGGCGGACCCGGCGATCGGTCGCGACGTGTCGCGGGTGTTCAACTTCATCACCGGCTACGCCGAGCCCGGCGACCTCGAGCGCCTCGCCATGTCGCCGGTTTCGCTGCGAGAGCGTTTCCTCAAGAACCTCGAGGCCGAGATTGCCTTCGCCAAGGCGGGCAAGAAGGGCTCGATCTGGCTCAAGTGCAATTCGCTGGTCGATCCGGGAATCATCGATGCGCTTTACCGGGCCAGCCAGGCCGGCGTGCAGATCGAATGCGTGGTGCGGGGCATCTGCTGCCTTCGTCCCGGTGTGCCGGGCCTGTCCGAGAACATCCGGGTCAAGTCGATCATCGGCCGCTTCCTGGAGCACGCCCGCATCTACTGCTTCGGCAACGGCCACGCGCTGCCCCATCCCAAGGCGCTGGTCTACATCTCCTCGGCCGACCTGATGACCCGCAATCTCGACCGTCGCGTCGAGATCATGGTGCCGGTGCTCAATCCGACCGTTCACGAACAGGTGCTCGACCAGATCATGGTGGCGAACCTGCTCGACAACCAGCAGTCCTATCTCGTATCTCCCGACGGCTCGTCGACGCGCATCGTGGCGCCGGCGAACGAGGAGCCGTTCAACGCGCACTCCTACTTCATGACCAACCCGAGCCTTTCGGGTCGCGGCAAGAGCCTCAAGGACTCCAGCCCGCGCACGCTGTTCAAGCGCCTGGAGAACCGTTGACCCGTCCTTCCCCCGCGCTGCGCCACGTCGCGGATGATGGCCCGGCACGGCCCGTCGCGATCATCGACATCGGATCGAACTCGGTTCGCCTCGTCTGCTACGACGATCTCGATCGCGCGCCGATCCCGGCCTTCAACGAAAAGTCGCTCTGCGGGCTCGGCAACGGTGTCATCTCCACCGGCAAGCTGCCGAAGGGCGGTGTCGAGAAGGCGCTGACGGCGCTGAAGCGGTTCCGCTTGCTCACCGCGATGATGGGCATCGACGACGTCCGCGTGATCGCGACGGCGGCGGCGCGCGATGCGTCGAACGGGCCGGAGTTCGTCGCTGCGGCGCGCGACGCGCTCGGCGGCATCGAGATCGCGCTGCTCTCGGGCGAGCGCGAGGCCAAGCTTTCGGCGCTCGGCGTCATGTCCGGGATCCATCGGCCCGACGGCGTGGTGGGCGATCTGGGCGGCGGCTCGCTCGAGCTGATCGACGTGAAGGACGGCATGGTCGGCCAGGGTGTCAGCCTGCCGCTCGGCGGCCTCGCCTTGATGGACGCGTCCGGCGGCTCGCCCAAGGCGGCGTCCAAGATCGTGCGGGACGCGCTCGCCGGATGCGCCAACCTCGACAAGCTGCAGGGCCGCAGTTTCTACGCGGTCGGTGGCACCTGGCGCTCGCTCGCCAAGCTCCACATGGGCCAGAGCAACTATCCTTTGATGGTGATGCACGGCTATGCGATCGCGGCGCGCGAGGCGGCCGACCTCGCCGACCTGGTCGAGCGCGTCGATACGAACTCGTTCCTCGCGATCGAATCGGTCAATGCCGCGCGTCGACCGTTGCTGTCCTACGGCGCCATCGTGCTCGACGAGCTGATCCGCCGCGCCAAGCCGAAGGACGTGGTGATTTCCACCTACGGTGTCCGCGAGGGCCTGCTTTACGAGGCGCTCGACGTCTCGCGCCGGCAGGACGATCCGCTGCTCGTCGCCGCCGCCAAGGCCAATCGCCTGCTGTCGCGCTCGCCACGCTACGCCGAAGACCTCATCGCCTGGACGCAGGCCTTCATGCGCTCGGCGGGGCTCGAGGAGAGCGAGGCCGAGCGTCGCCTGCGCGAAGCCGCCTGCTACCTGTCCGAGGTCAACTGGCGCGCGCATCCCGACTATCGCGGCGTCCAGAGCTTCAACCTGGTCTCGTCCGCGATCCTGCCGGGCGTCGATCACGCCGGGCGCTCGTTCCTGTCCTTGGCGGCGACGTTGCGCTACGTCGGCCTCGACGAGGAAGTGGCGCTGCAGATCCGCAGCATGATCCCGCCGGCCTTGATCGACCGCGCCCAGATCGTCGGCGCCGCCCTGCGCGTCGCCTCCGTACTCGCCGCCGGCATGCCGGACGTGCTGCCCCGCGCCACGATGACGGCTTCGAAAGGCAAGGTCGCGGTGGCTTTGCCACCCGACCTCGCCGATCTCGGCACGGAACGCCTCGTCAGCCGGGTCAAGGCCCTGGCGAAGCTGCTCGGCGAGAGCCTGCGGTCGCGGTCCCGTGAGGCAGGCTCGGCGCCGGTCTAACGCGCCATCGTGCCGATCTCCCCTGGCTTCAGCGGAAGATGCGTGAACACCGCCGGCACGAACCAGGTCTTGCTGGAGAAGGGAATCGCGATGCCGGCTGCTCGCAAGGCGGAGCCCGCCATGCTGTTCGAATTCTGGCTGATCGGGGAATAGGTCAGCCCAAGCCTGCCGATGGCGACGTAGGTCCGTAGGATCGTCTGCCATTTCGCCGAGAGATCCCGACCGGTCGAGACGATCGTGAACGGATAGGGATCACCTTCGTCGTCCTGCGTGTAGTAATCGTCCGGGCGTCCCTTGGTGAAGGCGTGGTTGTTGACCGGGTCCGACAGCAGCGTGCCGAAGGCCGAGGGGACGCCCATGGTCGAGGCGAAGGCGGCGGCGACCGCGAGACCGGGCGTCTGCGCCGTCATGTGGTTCGAGGGTCCGGAACTGGCGCCGAAGCTGCGGCCGCTGCCATCGGTGTAGACGAGCGCCATGTGATAGGCCTCGCCGAGACCGATCACCTCGGCCACCTTGGTCGATGTCAGGGGCGTGTAGTAGATCGCGATCGTGTCCATCGGGCCTACATGTTCGAGGCGCGAAGGTAGGCCTTCATTGCAATGAGCTTCATGTTCGGCGCGTCGCCCGAATAGTCGAAATCGAGCACGACGTAGACGTTCGAGAACATGTGGCTCGACAGGTCGAATTTCGTGACGAACATCGATCCCATGCCAGGATCGTTGGTGCCCTTGAACGGCTTCATCGTGCCCAGATGCTGATCGACGATGATCTTCTCGGTCTCGGTCTTGGTCTGGCCGACTGGGAAATAGGGCGCGACGAGACCCGTTACGTCTTGATGAAAGATGCCTTGGCCCATCGTGTTCATCGCATCGAACTTCTGCATGAGCATCTGATGCAGATCTGGCATCGGCGGTGATGCGCCGGCCGCTGCACAGGGGAGCAGGGCGGCGAGGAAGAGCGTGGGCAGGATGGCTTGGCGTGTCATCGGGCAGCTCGGGCTTGCCAAAGGATAGGACGGCGCCTCCTTTCCTCCAAGCCGGCAGATGATCGATTTTCGTTGACGCGTGGGCGCAGGTTACACCGCGATGGCGAACGATCGCCGCGATCTTGCCGACGTCGAAGGTTGCGGACCTATCTCTGCCAATGGCTGGCGAGCATCTGTCAGGCTGGCTCGGCCTGCTCCTGCCATTCCAGCGCGATGACCTTGCCGCGCTCGAGCGTGAGCGCCAGGCGGCCGTGCTTCAGTTCCAGGGCCTTGGCACCGAAGAGGTCGCGCCGCCAGCCGGTCAGCGCCGGCACGTCGGCACGGTCGTCGCCGGCGATCGCCTCGAGATCGTCGACCGTCGCGATCATCTTGGCGGCGACGCCGTGACCCTCGCTGACCTGGCGCAGCAACACTTTGAGAAGCTCCACGGTGGCGCCGCCGCCCCCGTTGCGACGGTCGCGGTCGAGCTTCGGCAGGGTCTTGGGATCGCGGGCGAGACCGCGCGTGACGGCCTGCACGATCTCGGCGCCGGCACGCGAGCGTTCCATGCCCTTGGGAAAAGCGCGCAACTCGCCCAGCGCCTCCTCGGTCTGCGGCGCGGCCAGCGCGACCTCGATCATGATGTCGTCCTTGAGCACGCGGGCGCGGGGCACGTCACGGCTCTGCGCCTCGGCTTCGCGCCAACCGGCGAGCTCCATCAGCACGGCGAGGTCGCGCGGCTTGCGCGCGCGATTGCGGAAGCGCTCCCAGGCGCGATCGGGATGCTGCTCGTAGGTCGCGGGCGCCGTCAGCGTGCCCATCTCGTCCGCCAGCCAGCCGACGCGGCTCGAGACCTCGAGCTTGCCGAGCAGGAAGCGATAGATGTCGCGAAGGTGGGTCACGTCGGCGATGGCGTAGGTCACCTGGGCCGGCGTCAGCGGGCGCCGCGACCAGTCGGTGAAGCGCGACGACTTGTCGAGATGGGCCTTGGTGACGGTCTGCACGAGGTCGGCGTAGGAGATCTGGTCGCCGAAGCCGCACACCATCGCCGCGACCTGCGTGTCGAACAGCGGCATCGGGACGAGCTTGGCGAGGTTCCAGAAGATCTCGACGTCCTGACGCGCGGCGTGGAAGACTTTCACCACCTTGGGATCGGCCATGAGATCGAAGAGCGGTTGCAGGTCGAGCCCCGCCGCCAAAGCGTCGACCGCCGCGGCCTCGTCGTCGGAGGCGAGCTGCACGACGCAGAGCTTGGGCCAGAAGGTCGTCTCGCGCAGGAACTCGGTGTCGACCGTCACGTAGGGGAATTGGGCGAGGCGGTGACAGAGGTCGGTGAGTTCCCGCGTCGTGGCGATCAGGGTCATTCAGTCTTTCTTCAGAGCCTTGCTCCGCATTTGGCATCTTCGATTGTGCGTCAAGGGGCAACCCGACCGCAAGACCCAAGCCGGCCAACGTGTCTATAGATGCCGCGGACCCGCGCGCGTCGGCCGTCGATCCGGGCGCCTGCGCGATCGGCCGGCGGAGGGACAGATCATGGCTGGGCGCATCGCGAAAATCCTGGTCGTCTGCACCGGTATGGCGCTGGCGACAGGCGGCTGCTCGCGCGACGCTCGGCCCGCGCTTTCCGGACCGCAGCGACCGGCCATCTCGTTCGAGGCCGCGCGGGCCCAGTGCGGCGTGACGGTGGCGGAGACGGTCGCCGTGCAGCGATGCATGCGGGCGCAAGGCTGGTCCTACCGCCTGCCGTGGCAGTGACCTTCGGTGCGAAAGCGAAGCGTCGCGCGATGACAAGGAACATGATGACAAGGAACAGCGCGTCGCGCGCCTCAGGCGAGCAAGGCGACGGGTTTTGGCTGGGGGACCTGGATTCGAACCAAGATTGACCGAGTCAGAGTCGGTAGTTCTACCGTTGAACTATCCCCCACGATCAGGCTGGCGCGTGCTTGCTTCGACCTGAGGCGAGGTGCGCCCTATACGCAGATTGCCCGGCTCATTTCAAGAGCCCTCTGATCGCGCACCGAGAACCTGCTGGGTTGGCCGAGGTCGATCCCCGCGCGACCTGCCGTTGGGAATGGACGCGCGTCACGGGACCTTCCACACGTAGCGGCCGGGATGATGGTCAATGAAGTTGGTCGACCAGCCCCGCAGGTTGGTCGAGACGAGGTCCGGCGCCTGGTAGGTCATCAAGGTCAGGTAGGGCTGCAGCGCGATCATCAGGCTCTCCGCCTTGTGCAGGATCGCCGAGCGCTTGCCCGCATCGGGCTCCACTTCCGCCGCCCGCATCAGCGCATCGTAGGCCGGGTCGTCGAAATGCGCGTAGTTCAACCCCTTGTTGTCGCTCTCGCCGAGGAACAGGAAGTTCTGCGCGTCGGGAAAGTCCGCCCACCAGGACGAGCGCACGACGTCGTAGCTCTGCCCCGAGGCGAGGAAGGCGTAATGCGTGTTGGCGTCGGTGACGATGAAGTTCGTCTCGACGCCGAGAACGCGCCACATGTCGGCGATGGCGATCGCCGTCGCCCTGTGGTTCTCCGACTGGTTGGAGCGAAACGTGAGGCGAAGCGGGTGCCCGGGTCCGAAGCCGGCCTGCGCCATCAGCCGCCTCGCCTCGTCCTCGCGGGCGAAGCGGCTCTCGCCCTTCCAGGTGACCGTCGAGGGCGTGCCGTAGCTCGGGATGCCGGGCGGCACGAAGGAGAAGCCCGGCAGCATCGTGCCGCCCCAGATGGTGCGGGCGAGGAAGTCGCGGTCGATCACCATAGCCAGCGCCTCGCGCACGCGCGGATCGCTGAAGGGCGCATGGCGCGTGTCGAACGCCCAGAAGTAGCTGCCGAGGTTCGGGGCCACCTTGAATTCGGCCGCGAGATGCGCGCGCACGAAGCCGACCTGATCGATCGGCACGTCGGGGTAGGAGTCGATCTCGCCGGCCATGAAGCGGCGCAGCGCGGCGGAATGATCCTCCATGGGGAAGATGATCTCGCCGTCGAGCCTCACCTGCGCGGCATCGTGGAAGAACGGGTTCTTGGCCAGCACCAGGCGGTCGTTGGGCACGTAGTCCTTCAGGACGAAGGCGCCGTTGGTCACGAGATGCCCGGCGCGCGTAAAGCTCGCGCCCCATCGCGCCAGGCTCGGACGATGCAACGGCAGGGCGGTGAAATGGGTCAGCTGCGCCAGCAGGTAGGCGGCCGGATGCTCCAGCGTGAGCTCCAGCGTCAAAGGATCGAGGCTGCGCACCCCGAGCCGCTCCAGCGGCATCCCGCCCGTGTTCACGGCGCGGGCGTTCTTCAGCGTGTAGAGGATGGAGGCGTATTGCGCGCCCGTCTTGGGATCCATCAACCGGCGTAGCGCGAAGGCGAAATCGTCCGCCGTCACTGGGCTTCCGTCGGACCAGCGTGCGTCGGGGCGCAGGTGGAAGGTGTAGACGAGCTGGTCGTCGCTGACCTCCCAACTCTGCGCCACGCCCGGACGCAGCTTGCCTTCGCCGTCGTAGACGACGAGCCCCTCGTAGAGCTCGTCGAGCACGCGCTGTTCCGTGACGGTGGAGGCCTTGTGCGGGTCGAGCGAGCCCGGCTCCATCGTCTCGCCCCGCCGCCAGATTCCGTCGGCATCGGCGCTGGTCGCGCCGAAGAGCAGAAGCAGGAGAACGGCGAAGCGGATCACGCCGGCATGAGAGACGCGGCCGGGCGGGGCGTCAACTCGGAGCCCGCCGCCGGCCGCGGCGCAACGCCCACGGCGCGGCGCTTGCCGGGCAGAGCCACGGGCAGGCCGTCGTTCGTGTCGATCGGCGAGAACGTGCCGGTCTCGCCATCCAAGGCGAACAGCGTGCCGGTCTCGATCTCGAACAACCAGCCGTGCAGCGAAAGCGTGCCGTCGGCGAGGCGGGCGGCGACGCTTGGATGCGTGCGCAGGTGCGTCAGCTGCACCGCGACGTTCTCCATGGCGAGCCGGCGCGCCGCCTCGGCGTCGAGCAGGTCGCCATCGTGGGCGTCGTCATGCGCTCGCCGGAACACGTCGAGCGAGCAGCGGCAATGGCCGAGCCATCTGGCGACGGTCGGCATCTCGCGCAACGCCTCGGGGTGCAGCAGACCCTTCATCGCGCCGCAGTCGGTGTGGCCGCAGATCACGATGTGGCGGACACCGAGCCCGACGACGGCGTATTCAATCGCCGACGTCACGCCGCCATCCGCCGTCTCGGAGTAGGGCGGCACCACGTTGCCGGCGTTGCGGGTCACGAAGAGGTCGCCCGGTCCGCTCTGGGTCACGATCTCCGGCACGACCCGCGAATCCGAGCAGGAGATCACCAGCGCCTGTGGCGCCTGGCCGTCGCGGGCGAGCGTCTCGTAGATCGGCCGCGCCTGCGGGAAGACCTCCGTCCGGAAACGTGAGATGCCGTCGATGATGCGGTCCATGGTGTCTCGCCTCGTGGCCGGACGATCGTGTCCGCGCCTTCAGGATGAGAGATGGCTCGCGCGGTTTGCTGGCGTCGTTCCGGAGCGTGACGAAACGTTGCCGCGCGGCAAACGCACGACGACGCGCAGGCCCCCGCCGGCCGGGGTCTCGAACGCGATCGTCCCGCCCTCCCGCAGGACCGCCGCGCGCGCGATGGCGAGCCCCAGCCCCATTCCGCCCCTGGCGCGATTGCGTGAGGCGTCGCCGCGATAGAACGGCTCGAACACTTCGTGACGCTCGGCCTCGGGGATGCCGGGACCGGCGTCCTCCACATGAACCTCGATCGCGTCAGGCTTTTCGTCGAGGAGGACGCGGACGCGATCGCCGTAGCCGATCGCATTGTCGACGAGGTTCGATAGCGCCCTCTTGAAGGCGAGCACGCGGAGCTCGATCACGCAATGATCCGGACCTTCGTAGCTGGCCTCGTGGCCGGCGTCGGTGGCGTCGTCGACGAGCGTGGCGAGCGTCGCCGCGAGATCGGTGCGGCGCGGCGCCTCGGGATCGGCGTCGCCCCCGAGGAAGGCGAAGAGATCGGCGAGCATCGCCTCCATCTCGGCGAGGTCGGCCTCGAAGGCGGCGCGGTCCTCGCCCGCGGCGAGGAACCCGGTCCGCAGCCGCATCCGCCCGATCGGAGTGCGCAGATCGTGCGACACCGCGGCCAGCGCCTCGGTCCGGTCGACGATCAGCTTGGCGATCCGCGCCTGCATGGCGTTGAAGGCCGTGGCGACGCGGCGCACCTCGCGCGGCCCCTGCTCGGTGAAGGCGACGGCCGGGCCGCGACCGACGGCGTCGGTGGCGGTGACCAGAAGGCGCAGCGGCGTCGCCAGCGTCCGCACCACCAGGAGCGAGGCGAGCAGCACGGCGCCCGACAGCAGCCCGACCGACCAGACGAGCGCCAGAGTGCCGGGGATCGTCCTGGGAAGATCGGCGCGGAAGGCGAGAACGGAGCCGTCCGACAGCGGCAGGGTGCCGGCGACACCGCCCGGTACCGGCGAAAGCTCGAGCGCCGCGAGCTGAGGCTCGGCCGCGACGATCTTTGTCCGCAAGGCCTGGGTCGCCGCGTCGGAAGCCGGTCGTCCGTCGCGACCGGCCCGCCAATGCAGCGTCAACGTCGTCTCGGACAGCGCGTCGGCGACGCCGGCCCTGTTTTCGACAGGTGTCAGCGCCAGGACGCGAGCGGCGGTGTCGACGCCGGCCGCGATGCGTTGCGCCTGCTCGCGATCGTCGAGCAGCACCTCGGCCTGCTCGAAGAGGATCGCGGAGCCGGCGAAGTCGAGCAGCAGCGCCGCGAAGAGCACGAGGCCGACGCGGCTGATCAACCCGGCCGGCCAAAGCTTGACCCTCATGAGCGGGGCTCCGGCCTCGCCGTCCGGCACGCCTCGACCATGGGAAACGCCGCTCGGCGCCGTTCAGGCCGGCGGAACGTCACAGCGCCTCGACGTCGGCCGCGAACATGTAGCCCACGCCGCGCACGGTGCGGATCAAATCGTCCTGGCCGAGCTTGCGGCGCAGGCGAGAGACCAGGACGTCGATCGAGCGGTCCGACGAGTCGGCGAGTCGCGTGCGCGACAATTCAAGCAGGCGCTCGCGGCCCACGACCCGTTGCGCGTTCTCGAGGAAGGTGACGAGGAGGTCGTGCTCCGCGCCGGACAGGTCGACCGCGGCGCCCGCGGGATCGGTGAGCTCGCGGCGGCGGCGATCGAGCCGCCAACCGGCGAAGGTCATGGCGTCCTGTCGCGCGATGCCGATTCCGCCGTCCGCAGAGCCTTGGCCGACGCGCCGCAGCACCGCGCGGATGCGGGCGAGGAGCTCCTTGGCGCCGAACGGCTTGGGCACGTAGTCGTCGGCGCCGATCTCGAGCCCGACCACGCGATCGATCTCGTCGCCGCGCGCCGAGACCATGATGATGGGCACCGAGCTGGTCTTGCGGATGTCCCGGCAGAGATCGAGGCCGGAGCGTCCCGGCAGCATCACGTCGAGCAGCACCAGATCGAACGGCCGAACGGCCAGGATCGCATGCATCTCCCGGCCATCGCGCGCCGAAGTGCCGTCGTAGCCGTTTTCCTTCAAGACGCGCAGGATCAGCGTGCGCATGCCGGGATCGTCCTCGACGAGGAGGATGCGGGGAACGGGTGAATCCATCCGGGAGGTGTTAGGCGGGCGGGTCGCCCAAGCCAACAGCGCCGATGGTGGGCAGTAGGGATTGAACCTGTGACCCCTCCCGTGTGAAGGGGTGGCAAAACAAGTCGAAGGATTGGTGCGAATGAACGATGTGATGCAGCTTTTGCATGAGACTTCACCGTTCGAAGGATTCAACACAGCATCGTTCCCTGTGGATCTTCAAGGATGGGGATGCGACGATGCCATTTTCGCCCAGGCCATTGCTACGAAGCGCCCGAAAATAATTGTCGAAGTTGGGACTTGGAAGGGGCGATCGGCCATCAACATGGCGAAGATCGTCAAAAGCTTAGGCTTGGATTGTACGATCATCTGCGTCGATACTTGGCTGGGATCTCCCGAGCATTTCCTCGGCGGCGATCCTGCCTGGCGCACATCATTGCTCTTCAAACACGGGTATCCGCAGCTATATTTCACGTTCCTGAGCAACGTCATACATTCGAACGTGACGGACATCATTGTGCCGCTGCCGACAACGTCCGAAAATGCCGCGATCATACTAAAGGCGAAAGGCATCAGACTCGATATCGTCTATGTCGACGGCGCGCACGAAGAGGCACCGGCCTATCGAGACTTCAAAACATACTTCGATCTTCTCTCCCCCGAGGGAATTCTCATCGGCGACGATTATCTGTTGAGCGAAGAGGTCACCCGCGCGGCCAATCGCTTTGCGAGCGAAGTCCAGCGTCCGATCTTCGGGACATGGAGCAAATTCGCGGTGTCGCGCTCTCCGAACAACGAGCCGCGCATTACTTTCGGAGGAACGAACACGTAGCAACGGTTGCCCGATCCCCTCCGGCGGTGAGGAGGCCGGCGCAGATCGGGTGCGGACGATCAGAGCCTCTTCGAGGAGCGGTCCGAGCGATCTCTTCCGCATCCGTCGAGCCGCTTGCCCTAAAGGCCATGCCCGCCGACACGTGACACCTGTCGAACAGGCGCAACGGCGGGTGCATCGGTGAATTCGCCGATTCCGCCGCCCACCAGCAGAGTGAAGCGTGGTGGGCGCGACAGGGATTGAACCTGTGACCCCTCCCGTGTGAAGGGAGTGCT
>CAXTVT010000072.1:1713-15098 GCA_964247745.1 uncultured Beijerinckiaceae bacterium | reverse complement strand
CGGTCAGCGAACCGGCGGGACGTCGACGTCGGTGCCGTGGCAGCCGTCGCGCACGACCTCGGGGCAGGCCTGGAAGTTCTTGAGGTCCTTGGTGAGGCACACGCGCACCTCCTCGAGCGTGCCGCCGCGGCAGATCGCGGCGACCATGCCCGGGCGCAGCCGCGGATTGGCGTCGGTGAAGGCGCGCACCAGCTCGGCCGGCGCCAGGTGCTGATGCCCGTGCGGATCCTTGAAGCGGTCCGGCACTACGACGGCATCGCGCGCGCCCTTGGCGGCGGCGAAATAATCGAACGGGTTCAGGCCCGAGCAGGTGCCGTGCTTGCGCCATTCGTAGCGCGCGAGCCCCTCGTCGGGGTAGACGCCATCGGTCGAGGCGAGCGCGGCGCGCGGGGGCTTGGTGTCGCCGCGGCAGTCCGAGGGGAAGCCGTGGTCGTACTGCGGCCATAGCCCGTGCACGGTGAAGCCGGTGTCGGCGCCGCGGCGGCATTGGGCGCGGCCCTTGTCGTCTCCGCCGCCGACCGAGCAGAAGCCCGGCACCCAGGACAGCGACAGCACGTAGAAGGCGAAATCGCCGGGCCGGCTGGCGCCCCGCGGGCCGCCGCCCCCGCCGCGGCGCCGGCCGCGATCCTCGTCGCGGCGGCCATAGCGTGCGTCGTCGCCGCGATCGCCGGCGCCATAGCCCTGCCGGCCGAACCCACCGTCCTGGCTCGAGCCGATCGGCGGCCGTTTGTCGACGCAATTGTCGAGGATGCAATCGTCGGCGCGGGCGGCGGGCGAAAGGGCGATCGCTGCGAGGACCAGGACCGCGGCGCGGCGAAGCATCAGGGCAGCGCTTCCTGGCAGGCCGGCGCGAACGCGTCCTCGCGATCGAGCCCGGTGACGCACCACACCACGTTGTCGCCGAAACCGATGCCGGCGCTGGCCTCGTCGATCGAATAGGTGACCGGCCGCACCTTGTTGTCGCTCATGATCGCGCGCGCCGTGCAATAGCGCCGCGGGATGTAGTCGAGCCCGTTGGAGCGCATGCCGACCTCGCGCACGTCGTCGAACCCGACGATCGAGAGACCGGAATGCCAGTATTCCGCCTCGCGGCTCACGAATTGGCCTCTGATGTAGCCGAGCGCGCCGGGATCGGTGCAGGCGCGCACGATGCCGGAATAGGGCTGGTCGCGCTCCTCCGCCGGCACCAGCGGCCGCGCGGCGGCGGCACCGGCGAAGGCAAGCAGCGCGGCGATGGCGCAGGTGGCGCGAGCGGTAGCGATCATGGCGGGTCTCCGGCGCCGACGATGGGCCGGGTCTCGACCCCGATCAAGTGCGGGCCTGTCCGACGGGCGTTTTGCGGCAGGTTGTGTCGGAGCCGCAACGACGACGGCGACGGATCGTCGACCGAGCACAGGCCTCCATCGGCGAGTGCAATGGGTTCCGGGTTCACGCTGTCGCGTGCCCCGGAATGACAGGAGCTCACCCCCAATCCGGCCGCGCCTCCGCGAGCCGGCCCCCGATCCGCACCGGCGCCACCATCGTCGCCTTGCCCGAGGCGTCGGTCTCCACCGCGACGCCGCACAGCGTCGCCGGGCCGTTGGCCGGCTCGTAGCGGGCGCCGGGCGTCTTGCGGATCATGCGGCGCACCGGCTCCTGCTTGTCCATGCCGATGACGCTGTCGTAGTCGCCGGTCATGCCGGCGTCGCTGAGGTACGCGGTGCCGCCGGGCAGGATCTGCGCGTCCGCCGTGGGCACGTGGGTGTGGGTGCCGACGACGAGCGAGGCGCGGCCGTCGCAATGATGGCCGAACGCCATCTTCTCGCTGGTGGCCTCGGCGTGGAAGTCGACGATCGCCGCGTCGCAGACCCGGCCCAGCGGGCAGGCATCGAGCTCGCGGTCGATCGTGGCGAACGGGTCGTCCATCGCGTCCATGAAGATGCGGCCCATGGCGTTGACGACCAGCACGCGGGCGCCCCCCGCCGTCTCGACCAGCGCGGTGCCGGCGCCGGGCGTGCCGGCGGGATAGTTCAGCGGCCGGATCAGCCGGGGCTGGCGCGCGATGAACACCAGCGCCTCGCGCTGGTCGAAGGAATGGTTGCCGAGCGTCACGCAATCGGCGCCGTGGTCGAGGAGCTCCTGGCAGATCGCCTCGGTGATGCCGAAGCCGCCGGCTGAGTTCTCGCCATTGATGACGACGCAGTCGAGCGCCCAACGCCGGCGCAGCTCGGGCAGGTGCTCGGCTACGACCTTGCGGCCGGCGCGGCCGATGACGTCGCCGACGAAGAGCAGCCGCATTTAACGCCTCGTCATTCCGAGGCACGCGGAGCGCGAACCCGGAACCGGTACGACTCGCCGTGACCGGAAAGATCGCGAAACACCGGTGCCGGGTTCGGCTGTGCCGCCCCGGGATGACGATCTCATACGCACACGATCACGTCCTTCTCGGTCACCACCATGTCGAGCGCTTCGTCATGGTCGTCGGCCGGCACGAACAGCACCTCCTGCGCGGCATAGGCCAGCCCGATCGCGGCGACCTCCTTCGTCGACCGTAACGCCGCCAGCGTGCGATCGTAGAAGCCGGCGCCGTAGCCGATGCGATGGCCGCGTCGATCGAAGGCGGCGAGCGGCACGAACAGGAGGTCGGGCACCACCGGCTCGGCGTCGGCGGGTGGCTCGGGGATGTCCATCTTGCCCGGCACCATCGCCGTGTCGGGCGTCCAGCGGCGGAAGGTGAGCGCCGTGCCCCGGCGGCCGGTCACCGGCAGGCCGACCACGAGGCCGGCAGCGTGCAGCGCGGCGCAAAGCAGGTGGGTCGGCAGTTCGTCCTTGATGGACCAGAACACCGAGACGGCTCGCGCACCATGGCCGGCGGCGAGCTCGGGGCCGAGCCTCGCGAGCCGCGCCACGAACGCCGCGGCAACGACGGGATCGATGGTGGCGCGGATCGCGAGCGATGTCGCCCGCATACTCGTCTTGTCGGGCGTGCGCGTCATCCAAAACTCGGTGCGGGCCACAGTGACCGTGGGACATCGACCCCGGGAACCTACAACGTAGGTGGGCGCCGTGTGCCCAAGTCCACGGACGAGGGCAGGGACAGCTCCCTAGAGATCGATAAGGCCCCGGGAATACAAATCCAACACGTGTCCCGCAGCTCGCCAATGAGATGTAGGGCATTTTCCGGCTGCCCGCCAGGGGATCGCGCCGGCGGCGTGCCGGAAACGCGAGAGGCCCGCCGGAGCGGGCCTCTGCGGCGGTCGCAGACTGGGATCAGACGTGTCGCAAGCTGGCTCGGCTGACCGTCACCGTGTCGTGGCCGGCCTGAATCAGGCACTGCGATGAGCCGGGCACGGGTTCGACGTCGATCATCACGAGGTCGAGGCCGACCATGGTCCAATCGTCCTCGAGAAGGGCAACGTGGTCGCCCGCGTGAAACTCGTTCGCATCGATGTTGAGCATGGTGGACGTCTCTCTCGCACCGAACGCACAAGCGCTAGGCGTCGTGATGATTTTCTACAATGTATTAACCGTTGTTCATTTTCACAAGTTCCTATGCCTAACGTCCAGGGATTTCTGGGGACGTCTGTTTGCTGCAATGCAATGTAGCGTAGGTGGATGTCGGCGTTTCGCCGTGCATCGCATGGGCTCCCATGCTGCGCAGGCCGGCGGCCGCCGCTTTTTTGCCCGACGCGGTCGGTGGCGGATGTCGATCCGCAGGCTTTCCGGTTTCTCCGCCTGGTCGCGAATAGACAACCTGCAAAGCTCTGCGGGAAAATATTCCCGGTTTTAGCGGAAAATAATCTCGATTGTTCAAACAACAGCAATTTTCGGGCGCCGCTGCTGCAAGTGGCGGCACCTGTTGCTCGCTTGCTATAGCGAAGCAGCCGCGGGGTGGACTATCATAATTTTAGCTTGAGAGGACGGACGAGGATGCTGAGCCAATCCATCAAGTCGACGATGCTTTTCTTTTTGGCGATCGGTACAGCATCGGCCGCGGATCTTCCCAGCCGCCGCATTCCGTCCGTCATTCCCCTGCCCGTTCCGGCGTATAGTTGGACAGGCCTCTACTTCGGCGGCAACGTCGGCGGGGCCTTCACGGATCGCGATACGGTGCAGACCAACCCCAACGACGTGGTCACCGCGTCTCAGATCACGAACGGTACTGTCGTCACGTCTTATCAACTGCAGAAGAGCGGCGTCGCGGCGGGCGGTCAAATCGGCTACAACTACCAAATCCCGTCGAACGGGACATCGCTGTTGAGCGGTCTCGACCGAGTGGGGCTCGGCGGCGGGATCGCGCCCGGCGGCATCGTCGTCGGCGTCGAGGCCGACGTGGCATACACCGCTCTCGGGCGCAGCAACGAATACGTCGGCGCGTTCCAGGTCACCAGCCTCTATCACCAGCGTCTCGATTACATCGGCACCGTGCGGGGTCGCTTGGGCTACGCCTTCGATCGCGTCTTGATCTACGGCACCGGCGGCTTCGCTTACGGCGAAACCCAATTCGGTCAGTCGATCGTCGCCGGCAACGCCAACAACCTGCCCATCTGGAGCGGCAATCGCAGCGCGATGCAGACCGGCTATGCCGTCGGTGGTGGCGTCGAATACGCCATCGAGACGGCCGGCCTGCTCAACCTGTTCCATACCGGTTCGGTGACGGTCCGCGGCGAGTTCCTGCACTACGATCTGGGGACCCGCTCGGTGAACCTCGTTGGGGGCGCCGGTCGCCCGTTCACCTTCACCGACACCTACGCCACCGCTGGCAATCTCGTGCGCGCCTCGCTCAACTACAAGTTCGACTTCGCCGCTCCGGCGCCGGTCGTCGCGCGTTATTATCAGGATGCGCGGGCGGGTTCGAGCGCGGCGCCTCACCCCCGCTCCGCCAACACCCGCATCTCCTCGCGCAGGGACGCGGCGAGGTCGACCATCGCGTCGCGGAGCCCCTGGCGCTCCTCCTCGCGCCGGCTGCGTTCGGCGCTGCCCTCGCCCAGCGACACCAGGCGACCCACCTTGCCGTCGATGGCATCGAGCCTGCGCCCCATAGCCTCGATGCCTTCGACCACGGCGCGATAAGCCTCGCGATCGATCATGCCGGAGCCGACCGCGTCGCGCACCGAGCCCGAGGCCGCATCCCGCGCGGCAGCGCCGGCGATCTCGCGGCCTTCCTTGTCGCCGCTGGCCCAGGCCAGCAGGGCCAGCGTGCCGGTGACCACCGCGCCGCCGACCGCGATCACGTGCTCAACGCCCGAGGTGTCGGTCAACGGCGTTCACTCCGATCGTGTAGAGCTCGGCCACGCCCATCACGACGTGGTGGCTCGCCGCCACCGGCATCGGCGCGCCGGAGGCGATCACCGGCGCCAGGAACAGTCCGGCGGTGACGAACCAGGTGAAGGCCCCGATCGCCGAGCACGCGAACCGCACCTCCGGCCCGCGGCGGAACGAGCCGTTGGCGATCAGCAGCACCACGCGGCCCATGCCGAGGATGCCGTAGCCGATGGCGATGTCGGTCTCGGTCAGGCCCATCGCGGCGAAATCGCGATAGGAGGAGATCGTGAAGGTCGAGCCGGGCATGCACAGCGTCACCGCCCATCCGAGCATGAACAGCGCCATCAGCCATTCCACCGATTTGGTGGACGAGGTCGAGAACAGCAGCCGGCGCCGCACCGGCTCCTGCGGGCTCATCGGCGCGTCCGGGCGACGCGGGCGGCTGCCGGCGCGGGTGCCGTAGCGATGGCGCGGATGGCGTCGCCGTTGCGCCGCGCGGCGGAGGACGACCCCAGCCAATAGGCCAGCACGGTGGAATAGCCCGTCAGCATGCCGCCCATGATGAGGTTGCCCATCGGCGTGTCGAAGGCGTGCGAGGTCACGCCGAGCCAGGCCGTGACGAAGAAGCCGAGCGTGGCGATGACGCTGACCACCGGCGCGCCCCAGGCCACCTCGGAGCCGGCCTTGGCGAGGTCCACCGTCTGCTGCCGCGCGCTCTGGCGGTCCTCGATCTCGGTCCTGTAATCGTCCTCGAGCGCCTGCAGCTTGGTCGCAGCAGTGCCGGGGTCGGCCTCGATCGTCTTGGCGATCGCCTCGGGTGGCGCGTCGGGCGGGGCGCCGAGCGCGCCGGCGACGTCGGCCAGCACGTTGCCGGCGAGGCCGCCGGCGATCGTGCCGAACGGTCCGCCGACCAGCGTGCCGACGACGGAGCCGAGCGTCGGCGCGCCGGCCTTGATGAGCGAGCCGGCGAGCGGCCCGAGGGTCGAGAAATCGAAGGACATGGATCAGGCTCCTCTCGTGGCGAACGGAACGTTCGAGATTTCGTGGGTGAGGGCGGCGGCGCGGACGCTGCTGCGCCACCCGGTGAAGGCGAGCGCGAAGGCCGAGACCAGCGAGAGCAGCCCGACACCGGCGGCGACGATCGCGTGATTGCCCCCAGCCGCATGCGCGGTGGCGAGCGCCGCCGTCGCCGTGCCGGCATGCGCGCCGGTGGTCTTCACGGTCGCCGCCCTGGCATGCGCCGTCGCTCGCTTCGCGAGGGTCGCCGTGGCAGTCGCTCCGGTGCCGAGCGCCATCCGCAGCGAGGCCGCCTCGACGCTGGCGCAGCGCGCGCCCCAGGCCTTGCCGAAGGTCCGCCAACTGCGCAGCGCCTGGTCGAATGACAGGCGAGCCGTCGTGTAGGCGTGGATCCGGTCCGCCACGGCGCCCGAGCCGGCCCTCGCCAGCCATCTGCCGGACCGGCCGCGCCCGCTGTTCACCGTGCCGTCGAAATGGCTGAGATCGAGCCCTGTTGGCAGCGCCTCGCAGCCGGCCGGGCCCCAATACTCGCGCTCGTAGATCGCGCCCGCCTCGGCCCTGGTGAGCGCCTTGATGTCCAGGGTCGGATGCGACGAGGCGGCGATGCCGAAATTCGTGCCGTTCAACGCGCCGACCCCGACCTTGCCACCGGTCCAATTGCCGGGGTCGGACCGGATCATCGACAGGCCGCCCTCGTAGGCGAAGGTCACGGGCAGACAGTTTGGAAGGTTACCTTGGGCCATGGGCCTGCTCCATGCGGAAAGACCCGGCACGCGAAGCGGCCGGGCTAGAATCGAGATTGGTCGATCAGTTGGGTTTGGTGATCTCAACCTTCAGCTGGGCTCGACAGGCTTGCCAGTAGAGGCTCGAGATCGATCGAAATTTCTCTCAATTTCCATGATTGTCAGAGAATTGCGCTAGGTTCATAGATACGGCTCTAAAAAACAGGAACTCCTGTGAACAACGCCGATGCTCTGTCCAAGCTTCCAGTCGATCAAAGAGAGCGCCTCCTTCCAAGGCTGTCGCAAAAGGAGGTTTGGCTCCCTGAAAAAGGAGTCCGAGTTGCATTAATACGTTGGATGATGACCGAATGGTGCAATTACCGATGCCCGTACTGCCGGCAGACGCACGAGCGCCGAGCAGACAAAGGCGAAGGCATGACTGCGCACGCTTTCGACAATTTCCCTGTCGATGAGTGGAAGCACGCCTTCGATCGACATTTTTCCGATCACATCGTTTCAATGGTGATCACCGGCGGCGAGCCAATGGTCGACCGCAAGAACATGGGAAATATGCTTGCCTTTCTTACCGCAAAACCAAACGTCAAGTGCTTACGTATCGATACAAATGCTTGGTGGACGCCCGAACAGTTTCCTAACGTCGATACCTCAAAAATTATCCTGATGTGTACATTTCATCCAAGTCAAATAGCAGAAGATGTTTTCAAAAATCGACTTACTTCGTTCTTAAAAGCTGGTTTTAGGATCGGGATGGTCAATTATGTAATGGATCAAGCAAATATAGAAGAGTTTGAAAGACGGCGCGAAGAGTTTGATCATATCGGCGTCGTTTTGCATCCTAATCCATTATTTGATAGTTTTGGAACTTATTCTGATTCTGAATTGGAAATGATGAAGTCGTGTCTTCCACCTGTCGACTTTGAATATCGAACTGGCATTTCGAGCCCATTTGAGAAACCTTGCGCCTTCCCGGCGGTCGCTTATGAGATGGATTACAAAGGTCGTATTGTTGTAGGCTGTCATTCGCATATTTCTAATCTTTGTGGATCTTTTTTTGATGCGAACCTGCCTGTACGACCTGTGGCGTCAGTGTCATGCCCACATCATAGTTGCGTTTGTCTCGATAAATACTCGTTTATCGAAGGCGTCGAACGAAATAAATCCTTTGATCCCCTGGCGGAGTATTCTGCTGCTCTTAAGCAGAAGTTGCTGACCAACCGATAAATTGAAAACAGATACGCATTCCATCGACATATGCATTCAACGTAACGACGACCGCCCACGTGCTTCAGCAGAAGGTCCGATGTGGCCGTATCGCGTCGAGCGCCCAACCGAAGGTCGGGAGACACCCAGACGATGCCGAGATCGCGGACATGCTTCTTCCACATAGGCACGCACAAAACCGGCTCGACCACGCTTCAAAACTTCCTCGGCTCACAGCGGGACGCCCTGAGGCAGATCGGACTTCTGGTGCCTGTGAATGGCTGGATTCCATCGTCGCCCGGCCACCGGCACCCGGGCGCGTTGGCCGCGGGACGCGCCTTGGTCAACCCCAACACACCAGGAAGCTTCGCTGGCCTTTTGGAAGAGATGTCGTCGTTTCCGGGAGATGTCGTATTGTCGTCCGAGGCGGTATGGGGCTTTTCGGGATACCCGAGCGGTCTTCGTCACGTTCAGGCCGCCATCGAAAGCACAGGCGTCAAGGTCGAATACGTCGTCTACTTCCGTGAGCAAAAACAGCTCATCGCGTCCTGGTATAATGAAATGTCCAAGCATGGATATTACAATGAATTCGCGACATACCTGAAAAACATCATATGGCTTGGGCGATATAATGACAACCATACCGATGGGGTGAGTCTAGATTTCAGTTACGATCGATTCCTTGAAAATTTCAGCTTCATCACCGATCGAGAAGTCCATGGGTTCTCCTACCACGCCTATGCGAGAGGGCATGCTTTGATCCAGCAGTTCCTGACACTATGCGCCCCGGACGCAGGTTTCTCGGCTGAGTTCTTCGAGGGAGCCGAGTGGACCAATCATCGCGGCGGAGCACATACGGTTCGCGCGCGAGTGGCTTTGAATGAACTCGTGCGCCGGGGCGAAACGATAGCGAAAGAGACTGGAGAAGAGATCATGCGCAGGGCAACCGAGAGGGACCGCAACCGGACCTTCGATCCCTTCTCGGCCGAGCAAAAGCGCTTGATCGATGACACATTCGCTGCCTCGAATGCACGATTGCTGGCGGGTTGGGGCATCGATCTGCGCGACGCGCCCGTTCCCGACGGCCTGTTGTGGCGGGAAATCTGCAGCGCCGAAGAGTTTCAGGTCGAAGCGCAGTTTCATGCCCGGCGAGACATCGGGGAACTGGTGGGGCATTTCTCCTGGCCGTAATATCGAGCTTACCAGACCTGCGCGTCACGGATCCTGGGATCACTGCCCTTATCAGGCTGAAGCCGTCACATTCGTCCCGGCGATCTTCCAGGCGGACCCGTTATCGGTGACGAGCCCGCCCGAGCCTTGACCCGACGCCTCGAGCGTCCCGGTCCCGTTGAACATGCGGGCATTGGTGGCATAGGCGAGGCGGCCGACGATGCCCGCTGCCGGCAGCGTCGCCACCGTGTATTGGCCCGGGCGTATCGGACCGACGACATCGACCGGCGCCTGCGGCGTGGTCGTGCCGATGCCGAGGAAGCCGGATTGGTCGAAGCGCCCGGCCTCGACCTTGTTGTTCGTGTTGTTCGGCGTCACGTTGAAGGTGATCGTCGCGCCCTGCGCCGTGTCGGTGAAGGCCTGCGTGGCCTTGAACGAGATCGCCGCGTTCGTCGAGACGGGAAAGCCGGTCGCCCCATAGCCGCGTCCGCCGAAGGTCGCCAGAGCGTCGGCGGCCTGGACGGCGGTCGGAGCCGCCGCCGTGCCGCGCGCGGCGCGGAAGACGAGCGCCGCGTTGGGGGCGCTGGCCATGCCGTAGGAATCGATGACGATCTGGTCGGCGCCATTGGCCACCGCGTAGATCGAGGCGATGGTCGGGACCGGCAGCGGCGTGCCTGAGATGTTGACGACGAGTTGGCTCGTCAGGGCGGCAGCGGTGGAATCGACGACCGTCCACTTGCCGGTCCCGTTGCTTTCGAGGGCGACGTAGCCGTAGGCGCTGGTGAGCGACCAACCGGCGAGGCCGTTGACGACGTCCGTGCCTGCGGCGGCGATCGTGACGACGAGCTGCGGCGAGCAGGCGCCGCTTTCGTCGACGATCGTCAGGGTCGCGCCCGGCGGAAACGTGGCCGAACCCGGCAGCGTGATCGTGCGCGCAGCCGACAGCGCCGTGATCACGATCGTCCGGTCGGTTGGCTTGGCGGTGTAGGCGGCATCGGCGATCGCCGTGCGTTGCACCATTTCGGCGAGTTTCGCCGCCGGCCATCCGCCGGGCGTGACGCCGTCGTGCACCTGCACCCGGTTGTTCGTCGTGTCGACGAGCAGCTCGCCCTGCGCGCCGACGAAGCTCTGGAGAAAGGCCGCGGCCTCGCGGCGACGGCGCACCTGGACGGACATGGGGTTCTCCTACGAGGCGACGACGGTGTCGTCGGAGAGGCGGCGCCAGGCGCCGTTCGAATAGGCCACGATCACGCCGCTGCCGGAGCCGGCGACCTCCATGACCTTGCGGCCGTTGCTCGCGAAGGCCAGCGCGCCGTTGAAGGCCGACGCCGGCAGGCTCGCCACGGCGTAGGGGGTGAGGCCGAGCAGGGCCTTGAACGCCGCATTGCCGGTGGTTTGATCCACCACGAAGACCTGGAAGAAGCTGGCGCCGTCGGGCGACACCTTGAGCTGGAACTGGTCCGACCCGGTGGTGCCGAGCAGCGCGCGGGCGGAGTAGCCGGTCTGGAACGACAGCGTCGCGTCGTTGGCCGCCGCCACCTTGTTGAAGGTGAAGCGCATCGAGTCGGTCGCCGCCGTGAACAGGCAGGCCGTGCCGGTGACGCCGAGCGCATTGTTGGCATCCGCCGTGTAGCCGGCGAGGCCGACATGGCCGGTGGCGGGATCGACGTCGAGCGCCTGCGTGAAGCTCGCGCCGGCGGCCGAGACCGAGACCCGCCAGCGATCCGAGCCGAGCAGCCCCACTTGGGCGCGGCCGCTGTAGCCGGTCTGGAACAGGTGCGAGGCCGAGCCGCCGGCGGCGGCCTTGTTGATGGCCAGCTGCACGCCGCCGCCGGCATTGTCGAACAGCGCGGCGGCGGACTTCATCGCGAAGAGGTTTGTCGTCGTGTCGACCGCCGTGCCGATGCCGATCCCGGCGAGGTTGGTGAGACTGGTGATGTCGGAATTGGCGCCGCTCGCCGCCGCGCCGAGATTGCCGCGCGCCACGGCCGGGGTGACGGCCCCGGTGCCGCCGGCGCCGAGCGCGAGCGCCTGCGTGCCGTCGGAGGCGAGGCCCATGTCGACGAGCTCGGTGTAGGGGTCCGACGCCAGGCCGAAGCTGTCGGTCTCATTGGCGGCGCCGCTGGCGAGCCCGTCGTCGGAGGAGGTGCCCACCGCGATCGCCTGCGCCACGGGGCCGAACAGCCCCGAGCCGATCGGCGTGAACGGATAGGCGGTGCAGGTCGAGAGATCCTGCGGGGCGCCGCCGAACAGGTTGAACGAGGCGAACTTCAGCCAAAGCGGCTGGCCGATCGACGCCGTGGGGACGACGTAGCGGAACACGGCCGAGTCGAGTGCCAGCACCGGGGCGCCGGTGGCATGGGCGCCGCCGCGCTGGCCGTAGAGCCGGCGGGCGAGGCCGCCCAGCGCGTAGGTGCTCGCCGCCGTCAGGGCGGCGGTTTGCGCCGAGACGATCTCGCCATCGATCCACAGCACCAGCGGTGGGCCGCCGCCGGCCAGCGCCAGCGCGGCGCCGCTCATCGCCAGGCCGACGCTCGCGCCGGGATCCGCGGCCCCGAGCGCGGCGGCCAGCATGCCCTGGTGGGCCGGGCCGGAGACCGTGCCGACCGCGGTGTAGGTCGCGTTATCGGCCGAGACGTAGATCGTCGCGCCGCCCCAATTGAGATCGGCGACGCCGTTGCTGCCGCCGGACAGCCCGATCCAGACCTGTGCGGCATCGCCGGTCAGTTCGGGCGGCGGCTCGAAGATCACCGGCGGGTTGACCGGCGCCGGGGTCACGTTGCGGTCGAGCGGCGCGCCGGCCGAGCCCGCCACGGCATAACCGGCGACGCTCGCCACCGTGCCGGGATATTCCTCCGCCGTGACGTCGAGCAGCCCGTCGGCGGCCTCGCTGATCGCGGTGAGGCGCACCGGCGTGCGGGCCAGGCCGAGGTTGGCGTCGGTCAGCGTGACCAGGTCCATCGGCTCGAGCAGGCCGCAGTCCCAGCTCAGGCGGAAGGCGTAGCTGTTGCGCACGTAGAGGCCGCGCGCGAGGATCAGCTGCGCGCTGGTCGCCGCGACGGTCAGGTCGCAGATCTCGTGCGCCGTCACGGTGGAGCCGGGCCGGGGGCCGTAGAGGTCGATGGCGTTCTGGTCGCGCGCCTCGACCGGCGTCGCGCTATAGGCGTTGCCGCGGTCTAGCATCTCGAGCCGCTGCACGTTGGACGCGGCATAGGGATCGGAGCGCGTCACCAGCACCGGGTCGGCGTCCGGCTCGTGGACGAAATCGTCGTCGGCGAGGTCCATCACCGGCGTGACGGCGGGCACGAAGCTCCAGATCGTACCGTCGGCGAGCGTCCCGGTCACGGGCGCGTCGGCGAACGGCACGAGGCGCAACAGGCCGCCGGACCAGATCGCGGTGGCGCCGGTCAGCGTCAGCCAGCGGGCGAGAATGGTCGCGGCGCTCTCGCTGTCGGAGAGGCAGGGCGAGATCGCCAGGCCGGCGGCGCGGCACCAGCTCTGATAGGAGGCATCCCCGCTGGTGCCGGTTGGCGCCGCGAGGCTGGCGGCGGGGAAGCCGACGCCGTATTGCGGGCTGATCAGGAAGTCGGCGAAGACCAGCGCCGGGTCGGCATCATGGCCGTTGACCACGGCGCTCGCGGCGAGCCGCCCGATTATCTCGAAGGCGATCGTGCCGATCGTGGCCTCGCTGCCGAGATCGAAATAGCTGGTCGCGGCATAGGCCGTCCCGCCATAGCCGAGCGCCGCCTGTGGGAAGCTCGCGGACAGGTAGCCCCAGGGCTGCTGCGGCGTGGTGCCGGGAAACAGCGACAGGAAGAAGTCGCTCGCGGCGTGGCTGCCACCGCCGCGCCACACCGTGCCGAGACCGATGATCGGCCCCTCGCCGATCGCGAACATCGCCGACGTCGCGTAGGTATAGCCCGACAGGCTGGTGTGACCGCCGCCCTTGCCTCCGCTCGACTTGGAATATTGCGGGAAGGCGCGGAAGGCGCCGTTCCAGATCAGGTTGGG
>CAXTVT010000072.1:0-1613 GCA_964247745.1 uncultured Beijerinckiaceae bacterium | reverse complement strand
CGGGATCGGCAGCGCGGAGGACGCCGTCTGCACCTGCAAGCCGGTGTAGCGCGGCACCTGCACCGTCGACGACGCCGTGCGGAAGAGGCTCATCGCCGGTCGTCCTTGCTTTCGGACCAAAGCGTGAAGAAGCGTGGCGCGCGGCCCTTGGCGGCGAGCGTGCTGTTGGCGGCGACGACCTCTTCCAGCACGCAGCCGGCCGGCGAGAAGGCGTGGATCACGGTCAGCGGTTCCTCGCGCGTGACCAGGGCGCCGTGGGCCCAGCAGCGGCCGTAGCGGAAGGTGGCGACGTCGCCGCGCTTGGGCGCGAAGCGTTCGCGGCAATGCGCGCGCAGGTAATCGAGGTAGCGCTCCTCGCCGCGATGCAGGTGCCAGTCTGCCGGATAGGGCCGCGGGTCGAACGGCGGCAGCAGGCCGAGATCGACGTAGATGCGCACGATCAGCATGCCGCAATCCACGCCGATGCCGCGGAGGTCCGCGCAGGCATGGTACGGCGTGCCGATCCAGCGCCGCGCCTCCGCGACGACGCGGGCGCGATCGACGGTGTCGAGCGACATGGGCTGGTCTCTATGCTTGTGGCTGTCCCCTTCTCCCCTTGCGGGAGAAGGTGCCCGAAGGGCGGATGAGGGGTCGGGCGATCTTGGTCTTGTTGGCGAGCGGCCCCTCGATAGATTGGCAACATGTCGTCGCCCGATCGAGACGTCTTGCGCCGCTTCGCGCGCCACATGCGCGAAGCGCCGACGCCGGCCGAGCGCAAGCTCTGGCTGCTCCTGCGCTCGCGACGTTTCGCCGGCTACAAGTTCCGGCGACAGGCGCCGCTCGGCGCCTGCATTCTCGACTTCGTCTGTTTCGAGCGACGCTTGATCATCGAGGCCGATGGCTCGCAGCACGCCGAGAAAGCGGGGGACGAGATCCGCGACCGTTGGTTGGAAGGGCAAGGATATCGGGTCCGCCGCTTCTGGAACGCCGACGTATTGCTGCGACCGCACGAAGTCGGCGACACCATCTGGGCAGACCTCGAGGGAGGGCGCTTTTCCGGCTAGGTGGCCCGACCCCTCATCCGCCCTTCGGGCCCCTTCTCCCGAAAGGGGAGAAGGGGATCGCCGTGTTGATCGAAGCGTCCGAAGAAATTCCCTTCTCCCCCCTCGTGGGAAGGTGGCGCGAAGCGCCGGATGAGGGGTTGGGTCACCTCGACTAATACGCCGCCGCCGGTGGGGGCACGAAGGGGAAGCCGCGGAAGTTGCCGAGGTTGGCGAACTTCTGCGCGCAGGTGGTTTGGGTACGGTCGCAACCGGGATAGGCGGTGAAGGCGTCGCCGACGGCCGGCAGTGCGGCGAGCGGATAGGTCAGAGCCAGCGTGCCGGCGCCCGCCGCCTTGACGCCGACGCTCTGCCCGGCCAGCACGCCCGAGGTGAAGACGAGCGTGCCCTGGACGAACTTCGGATCGGCGCCGGCCCAAACCATCTGCGTCGCGCTGCTACCCGCGGCCACCGTGCCGGCCACGCCCCAGGCGCTCCGCTGTAGGCCGCAGCCCGAATCGTATAGCGCGTGGACGCATGTCGGCTGGTAGAGGTTGCGCGGCATGTCGATGTCGAGCAGCACGAGGTCGGACG
>CAXTVT010000071.1:0-15326 GCA_964247745.1 uncultured Beijerinckiaceae bacterium | reverse complement strand
ACCCGATGAATCACGCCAAACCCGCCAAGGGAATCCTTCTCAAACGCGCTCTTAGAGAAGCGCGGCGACCGGGAAATGGCACGAGGGTCGCTCCGGTCGCAAGGTTCGCTGGACGCCCTCTCCGATGCAGGGCCGTAAACCTGCGGCCCTGTGCGCGCTCTATGATCTCGGCAAGACGCCGCCGCATCTCTTGGGGATCATGACTGCGCATCGTCATCGCTTACGTCGGAAGCATTCGGCAATGAATGTGGAAACGCAGCATTTGTCTATGGGCGAAGGGCGGAGGCTCGCTCGTCAAGGACGGGGAACGGGAGACGCGACTTGGACGCTCAATACATACTTGTCGGCCGCGCTCGCGGAGGATGATGACGGCTTGGCCCTTGCCGTTCTGATTGCTGGGCTCATAGCGAGCTCCCATGTATGGATTGACCGGCTAAACCCGCCTGTGGCGGGTTCTCCATAATTGTTTGTGGGCCTGCTCACAACAATGCAAGCTTGTCTTAGATGACCTTTCTTTTGTGTGGCGAGCCTAAAGGAAGCTTCGTCACGAGATGGCTTCTGTTTGATTTGAGGCCGGCGAGCCGACAGCTCGTGCGTTACGGAACGACAGGTCAAGCCATGCCGGACCATACACAGGTCCCGTACACCCCCCACCTGCCCAGCCTGCGTCCCGCTCGCCTTCTACGCCGGTGCATCAACGGCCTTCATCGCCGACGATCTGTAGGCGTCCGCAGCATTTCGCTCCATGACGTAAATCGCGGCTTCAAGGTGGTAAATGCCGCTTCGAAGCTTGGTACCCTCGAGTCCGGGCGTTTGGGCGACAATCAACTTCAGCTCGGATGTACGGGCATGAAGTTCGGCAATTTGTGTCAGCAGTGCTTCAACGTCAGGCGGGCCTCCGAAAGGTTCACCGCCTTACGAAGCCTTGTACCTATTGATATAACAAAAGTCAGCATTTCCGCTGGACTTGGCTTGCTTGCGTCCTTTCGCCCTGGACACCCGCTTCGCTCGAATTCGCAGCAGGGCGCAGGCGCTTGACCTCGTCGCGGCTCAGCACCGTGGGCAGCTTGCGCGGATGGCCAGCCGGACCAGCTTGCGCGCGCGAGATTCGGCCGAACGACCGTGGGATTGAAGAAGAACCGCAGCGCCGCCACGATGCTGTTCCTGGTCGGCGCCCGGCACGGCCACGGCGGAGGACCTGCGCCGTTTTCTGGTCGAGCAGCACGCGGCCGGCGTTCCGGGGGCTGCGTCGAAGCTCTGAAGCGCGCCTCGGCGCTTTCGCAGAGCTGCCTACGCTGGACAGTGGCAAGAGGGGCCGGTTCGACTTCGAGCCGGTCACGTCGGCAGGCTGAGTAGTTTCCGTCCCTCCTCATTGTCGCCCCCGCCATCTACGATCGGCATGATCGGATGGTTGATCGAGCCGGTCCTCCGCGAGGCGCAACGAACCGCGCGATCGATCCTCGCGCCGTCCAAGGAAGACGAGCCATGACGGACCCCGTCGCGATCGCCGCCCCGGCCGGAGTGTCGGAGGCCGGGCGCGCCGACGAGACTGAGGTCTCCGGGCCGCCATCGCGTCTCAGGCCGATCTTATTCCTCGCCTGGCTGCTCTGCGCGATCTTCTACTTCTTCCAGTATGCCGTCCGCTCCGCGCCCGGCGTCATGCAGCAGGAGTTGACCGCCGCCTGGGGCGGGAACCGCATCGGCGCGATGATTTCGGCCTATTACGTCGCCTATGCCCTGATGGCGCTCGTGGCCGGCCTGCTGCTCGATCGGTACGGCCCCCGCCGAACTATCCCCTGCGGCATCGCGGTCGTCGCGGCGGGCTGCCTGATCTTCGCGCAGGGCGGCCAAGTGGCCGGCATGATCGGCTTCATCCTGCAAGCCGTCGGCGCGATCTTCGCGTTCATCGGTTCGTCCTACGTGGCTGCGCGTTACCTTCCGCAGCGCATGCTGGCGATGTTCATCGGCCTCACGCAATGCCTCGGCATGGCCGGCGCGGCGTTCGGTTCGAGACCGGTCCAGATGGCGATCGATCCGGCCGGCCGCTTCCGGGTCGCTTGGCCTCACGTCTGGATCACTTTCGCGGCCCTCGGCCTCGTCCTGGCCGTCGCGACGTGGCTCATCATGCCGAGCGACAGAGGCGACAGTCCCGGCCATCACGGCCCGCTGTCGGTCGCGAGCGTGCTGCACCCCTTCAAAGTCGTGTTCGGCAACTTGCAGAGCTGGCTCGCCGGGATCGTCGGCGGCTTGCTCTTCCTCCCAACCACGATCGGCGCACTGGACTGGGCGACGTCGTTCCTGCACGGCGGGGAGCACATGTCGATGGCGGATGCCGCCACCGACGCCTCGATGGTCCCGATCGGCTGGGTGATCGGCTGCCCCCTGCTCGGCTACGTCTCCGACAGGATCGGCCGCCGCAAACCGGTCCTGATCGGCGGCGCGCTGATCATGCTGGCCGCGGGTCTGACCGCGATCTACGTGCCGGTGGGGACCTTGCCGCGCTTCTCCGTCGCCTTCGCGCTCGGGGTCGCCTCGGGCTCCGCGATGATCCCCTTCTCGATGATGAAGGAGGCCAATCCTTCAGAGGTGAAGGGCACCGCGGCCGGTGTGATGAACTTCCTCGTGTTCGTCACGTCGGGGATCATGTCGCCGTTCATCTCGAAGCTGATGGTGTCGACCGGCGCGCCACTCACGTTGGAGCAATTCCGGATCGCGTTCATGCCGCTCGTCGCGGGCGTGGTCATCGCCATAGCGCTGAGCTTCCTCATGCGTGAAACCGGCGCGCCTGAGCCATCGGTCGCGAGCAGGCGGAAGGAGGTTGCCGTCCCTCTCCCCTCGTAGCGAAGCGACATGTCGCCGGACCTTTCCCCGTGGATTTGGAAGCTCAATGGACGTCGCGGTCTTCAGCACGAAACCTTACGATCGCCGCTTCATGGATCCGGCCGCTTCCGGCCGACACCGCCTCACCTATTTCGACGAGCGGCTGACCGCGAAGACCGCCGTGCTGGCGCGGGGGGCGGCCGCGGTGTGCGCGTTCGTCAACGATCAGGTCGATTCGGCGGCGCTCGAGGAGCTCAAGGTCCTGGGGGTGCGTCTCGTCGCCCTGCGCTCGGCCGGCTTCAACAACGTCGACCTCGACGCCGCGAAGCGCCAGGCGATCGTCGTCGCAAGGGTCCCGGCCTACTCTCCTGAGGCGGTCGCCGAACATGCGGTCGCCTTGATACTGTCGCTCGACCGCAACATCCATCGCGCCTACGCCCGCGTCCGCGAAGGCAATTTCGCGCTCGACGGTCTACTCGGCTTCAACCTGCACGGACGCACCGTCGGAATTGTCGGCGCGGGCCGCATCGGCGCATGCGTCGCCAAGATCATGCTGGGCTTCGGCTGCAAGATCCTCGCCTACGATCTCAGGCCGGATCCCGCCAGCGAGGCGCTGGGCGTCGTCTACGCGCCCCTGGAGCATCTGCTCGCCGCGTCGGACATCGTGACGCTCCACTGTCCGCTCACGCCGGACACGGAGCATCTGATCGATGCGACCGCGATCGGGCACATGAGACGAGGCGCGATGCTGATCAACACGAGCCGGGGCGGAATCGTGGACACCCGGGCGGTCATCGACGGGCTGAAGTCCGGCGCGATCGGACACCTCGGCCTCGACGTCTACGAAGAGGAAGGCGAGCTGTTCTTCGAGGACCTGTCCGACCGCGTGATCCGCGACGACGTCTTCGAGCGCCTCGTGACCTTCCCGAACGTGCTCGTCACCGGCCACCAGGGCTTCTTCACCACGGAGGCGCTGGCGGCCATCGCCGAGACGACGATCGGGAACATCTCGGCTTTCGAAGACACGGGACGCGCCCTGTTCGAGGTGCGTTGATTGTGCCTCGGGACGCGTCCGTCTAGCTCTCGCCGATCCTGCTCAGCCGACCGTCAGGCAATTGTCCACGTTCATCACGCCCGGCGCGGACCAGGCCGTGCTGCCGGCGAGCATCCGTTCATGGTAGCTCTCCACGTGACCGGTGAGGGTCACCTTGCCGCCGCCGTCCGTGGCGATGTCGATGTCGTCGGCTTCGATCTGCGCGTTGCGTCCGAACGCGGCCTTGATCTTTTCGCTGATGTCGACGGCCCTGATCACCGGCTTGATCGTGATGGCGTCGGTCACGCCGATCACGCCGCTCAGTCGACGGACCGCACCCTCGGCCTGTTCCTTCTGGTACTGCCAGTCGAGCTCGCCGGACAACGTCACGCGACCCTTCTCGACCTTTACCTTGATCCTGTCCTTCGGGATGAAGATGTCCCAAGCCAGGCTTTGCAGCACGCGTTTGGCGACGTCGTCGTCGGCGTGCCCGGCCTCGGACGTGTAGCGGACCTCTAGGTCCTGGGCGACCGCCTTCACGCCGAATACGCGCTCGGCGGCGTGCTCGGCCGCCACCTTCTCAGCATAGCTCGTGACGTGGCCCGTCAGGGTCACGACGCCGTCGCGCGCCGTGACGCCGATGTGCGCCCCGTCCACGCTGGGCTCCCAGCTCAACTCGTCGACCACGTTCTGCCGTACGCTCTCGTCGGTCATGATGTCCTCGTTCCCGAGGTCGAACACAGCGTCGGCCTCGCCCGTCGTTGCTACGCGCCATCGCCTGGACCCGTAAGGCACGGGATCTACCCAGCCGCCCGAAGACCGCCCGCGACTTCCGGCCGAGGATCGCCTCGACGACCGTCGTTTCCGACGCCTTCGCGACGTGCTCCGGGAAAACCAGGTGAAACGGCAACCGACGCGTCGATGCCCGAACCATCAGCCTGAGTAGAATCCGGGCCTACCGGGAAGGGCGGCTCGAAGACACCCTGTCCTCCGATCGGGGACGGCTCGAGCTTGTCGCGGTCTGATGAAGGAATCCTTCGATGACGAACTATGAGCTCTCCTTCATTCGAGAAAGCCCCGAAGGCATCGTATCGAAGCCTCTGATGGCGCTGGTCCTCGACGCCACGGACGACGAGGGCGCTCTACGCGAGGCGCGAGCGAGGTCACGCGGGGACAGACCGCTCGATGCCAACGCCTACCAGGTGCTCCGCGACTACCATCCATTCCATCGTGGTTGGTTGGAAGGAGGGGCGGGCGACGCGCCGGCGGCCGTCGGTCTACCCTGAGGACTGCGCGCATGGGCGAGATCGTGGACGGCTCCACCGGCGTCCAGGGGTCTTCACGGCACCCGGCGCGAGGTCACGAAGGGGCCCAGGCGGAGGCGATCGAGCCGTCAAGCCTCAGACTGCTCTCGGCCGACGATGGGCAGCAGGCACCCGCGACCGATGGGAGGGCAAGCTCTGCACGTCGTACCCCCTCGAGCCTGTGCGTCGGCGCCTCGGGGCCTTAACAGCGGCATCGGCCCGAGGCAGGAGCGGCCTAGGCTCTGGGAGATCGACAGCGTTAGCCGCGAGCCTGCGGTGCTCAGGCAAAGGCGCCTGCCCGGCAGGGGACGGCCGCGACGCCGGCGTTCGCGCAGGCGACCTCGTGCTCCTCTGTCCCGCCGCAGACCCCGATTCCGCCGAAGCATCGCTTCTCGGATATCAGTGGAAGGCCGCCGGTCTGCCCAGACAGCCCGATGCCTTCCATCGATACCGACGTCGTCGTGTTCCAGCTGGTGCCGGCGAGCTGGCTGGGCACGCCGGCGCCGGCGGCCGTCATCGCCCTGCGCATCGCCTCGTGGCCCGACATTACGTCCGTGCCGTCCATCTTCAGGAAGGCGACGATGCGTCCGCCTTCGTTGCAGACCGCGACGGATATTTGGATGCCTATCGTCTCGGCGTGGGTGATCGCTGCATGCGCGACCACCTCCGCCAGTCGAAGTTCCATGTCCATTGTACGGCTCCTTTCGAAATGTGCCTCCGTCGACGTATGGCGCGGCTGAGGCGAGAACGGCCGTCGCGTCAGTGCGACAGCAATGAGCAATGTCCGGAGTGCATCCACAGGTCGCGCGTCACGCCGCCGAGCACCCACTCGTGCATACGGCTGTGGCCGTAGGCGCCGGCGACGACGACGTCGGCCCCACGCTCCTCGATGAGCGCGGCCAAGGTCGCCTTCTCGCCGCCGTCCGCCGGCGTCGCGATCGCCGTGGCCACGACGCCGTTCAGGCCGAGCCACGCGACGACGTCCTGGAGCCGGGACCGCGTGACAGCCATGAGGTCGTCGGAGGTCACCTCGAGGACGTCGACGGCCTCGGCCTGCTTCAGCAGTCCCAAGGCGTCGGCGACCGCACGGCGGGCCTCCCGGGTGTCGCGCCAGCAGACGACGACCTTGCCGAGCTTCAGCGTCTCCGCCGCCGCCGGGACGACGAGGACGGGGCGGCCCGCCTGGAGAGCCAGCGCTCCGACGTTGAAGGCGAGCAGCCCCGCCGAGCCCTCCTTGCCCGGTGAACCGGTCAGGATCAGGTCCGCGCAACGGGCCTCGGCCGCAAGGTAGTCCGCTAGCGGTCCGTAGGTGACGTTGGATCGCCACTCGATCGCGGTGTTGCTCTTGCCGAAGGCTGTGCGGAACTCGGTCTCGAGCGCTACGATCCTATTCTCCATGTAGACGATGTCCTGCTGGATCAGGTCGCCGGGGACGTAGCCGTCGCCCGAGGCGTAGACCATCGGCTGCCCCGCGGCGATCCCGACCACGCGGGAGTGAAAGCGGTCCGCCATCTCGCCCGCCACCGCGAGCAGGCCGGCGTTGGAGCGGTCCAACTCGAGGTGCACCATCAGCGTCGCGTAGCTCATTTCAGATCCTCGGCTTCGATCGTCTTGATCGTATCGCTCGCGAAAACGGTGACGCTCGGCACGGTCGGAGCGGCGACGTCGCGGTCGCAAGGAGGCAGCACTCCCGGCCTGTCGAACATGGTCTTGGACGCTGCGGAATCGCAGCGTCGGGATGTACCTACGAGCGTGCCTTCGCGGCTGCGTCAGTGATAGCCGAAGCCCTCGCGAACCTTGCCGCGGAAGATCCAGTACGACCAGCCCGTGTAGAGGAGCACCACGGGCAGCAGCACGAGCGTGCCGACGAGCAGGAAGGCCTGCGTGCTTTCGGAAGAGGCGGCTTCCCAGAGCGTGTAATGGCCGGGCACGATCATCGGCCACAAGCTGACCGCGATGCCGAGATACGATACGACGAAGAGCACGATGGCGCCGAGGAACGACTGCATGTCGCCGTCGCGATCGAGGGCGCGCCACGTGTAGGCGGCGGCAGCCGCCGCACAGAGCGGCAGGGGCAGGAGGTAGGCCGCGTTGGGCCAGCTGAACCAGCGTTGCGCGATCGCAGCGCTCGCCAGCGGCGTCCACAGGCTGACGCTCACGATGCAGCAGGAGACGCAGAAGAGGCTGACGCGACCGGCGCGTCGGGACCACGACTGCAGCGGACCCTCCGTCTTCATCACCAGCCAGCCGGCGCCGAGCAGCGCGTAGCCGAACACCAGGGCGACGCCGGTCAGGAGCGCGAATGGGGTGAAGAAGTCGAACGAGGAGCCCGTGAACAGCCTACCCTCGACCTTGAAGCCCTGGATGAAGCTGCCGAGCACCATGCCCTGCGCGAAGGTCGCCACCAGCGATCCCGCGCAGAAGGCCGCGTCCCAGAACCGGCGCAGGTGCGCGTGCTTGAAGCGGAACTCGAAGGCGACGCCGCGGAACACCAGCGCCAACAGCATGACGAGGATCGGGAAGTAGACCGCCGGGATGATGATGGCGAAGGCCAGCGGGAAGGCGGCGAGCAGGCCGACTCCGCCCAGGATCAGCCAGGTCTCGTTGCCGTCCCAGAAGGGTCCGATCGAATTCATGATCGTCTCGCGCTGCTCGGGCGGCGCGAGGCCGTGCAGCATGCCGACGCCGAGGTCGAAGCCGTCCAGCGACACGTAGATGAAGACCCCGAGACCGAGGATGACCGTCCAGATGGGAACGAGGCTGTGCCACATGGGCCTATTCTCCGGCTGCCGGGATCGGGGACCCCGCAGCGGGGGCGACGTAGGGCGGCATCGGCCGGCCTGCCTCGATCGGCGCCGGCTCGTCCTCGAACCTGGGAACGCCCCGCCGCACGATGCCGGCCATGATCGCGAAGCCGCTGGGGAACATCACGAGGTAGACGAGGACGTAGAGGAAGAGCGAGATCGCCACGTCGCGACCGGTGAGCGACGGCGTCACTGAATGCGCGGTGCGCATCAGTCCGTAGACGGTCCAGGGCTGCCGCCCGACCTCGGTCGTGGTCCAGCCGGCGATCACGGCGACGAAGCCGAGCGGCGCCGTCCACTGGCAGAGCCGCAGGAACCAGCCCGAGCCGTAGAGCTGGCCTCGACGTCTCAGCACCTGGCCCGCGATGGCGACGAACAGCATGAGGACTGCGATGCCGACCATGATGCGGAAGGCGTAGAACGGCGGTCCGACCGGCGGCCTCTGATCCGCGGGGAACTGGTCGAGGCCCTTGATCGCACCGTCCCAGGAGTGCGTCAGGAGCAGGCTGCCGAGCAGGGGCACCTCGACGGCGTAGCGCATGGTGCCGGTCTTGTCGTCGGGGATGCCGAACAGGGTGAGAGGCTGCGGATGCACCGTGTCGTAGCGCCCCTCGATCGCGGCGAGCTTCGCGGGCTGGTACTTGCCCGTGTTCGCCCCGTGCAGGTCGCCGACGATCATCTGCACCGGCACGAGGACGATCAGCAGGTTCAGCGCCATGCGGACCATGAGCTTGGCCTCGTCCGTCGAGCGACCGCGGCGCAGCAGCCATGCGCCGACGCCCAGCACCACGAAGCCGGTCGTGATGTAGAAGGCCGTGACGTTGTGGACGTAGCGGTAGGGGAAGGAGGGATTGAAGATCACCTTCCACCAGTCATCGGGGAAGAACCGACCGTCGGCGACGTGGAAGCCGGCCGGCGTCTGCATCCAGCTGTTCACCGACAGGATCCAGAACGTCGAGAACAGGGTGCCGGCGGCCACCATGAGGCCGGCGAAGAAGTGCACCCAGGCTGGAACCAGCTTGCGGCCGAACAGCAGCACGCCGAGGAACGAGGCCTCGAGGAAGAAGGCGGTAAGTCCCTCGTAGGCGAGCAACGGCGCTAGGACGTTGGCCGTGCTGTCGGAGAAGCGGCTCCAGTTCGTGCCCATCTGGAACGGCATGACGATGCCCGACACGACCCCCATGCCGAAGGAGACCGCGAAGATCGGCGTCCAGAACGCGGAGAGGCGCGCCCAGACCTGCTTGCCGGTGAAGAAGGCGAGGCCCTCGAGCACGGCGATGTAGGAGGCGAGGCCGACCGTGAAGGCCGGCAGCAGGATGTGCCAGGAGATGACCTAGGCCCATTGCAGCCGCGAGAGGAAGAGCGGATCGAGAGCCATCGCTCAGGCGGCCGCGCTGGGAGAGGCGACGGTCCCGCCCGGGAGGGCCCGGTGGCACCAGGCGTTCACGAATGCGCCGGCTGGCGATCGAGGCCGTTGATCGGGGCGGCTCGAGCAGGTTTATCGAACATGTCGAGGAAGGGCTTCACGATGTCGATCGGCATCGGGAAGACCACGGTCGAGTTCTGCTCCGCGCCGATTTCGGTCAGCGTCTGCAGGTAGCGCAGCTGCATCGCCGCCGGACTGCTGCCCAGGATGTTGGCCGCGTTGACAAGCGTCTGCGAGGCCTGGAACTCGGCCTCGGCGTGGATGATCTTGGCGCGACGGTCGCGCTCCGCCTCCGCCTGTTTGGCGATGGCGCGGACCATGTTGTCGGTCAGCTCGACGGTGCGGATCTCGAGGTTGCTGACCTTGATCCCCCATGTCTCGGTCTGCGCGTCGAGGATGCTCTGAACGTCGATCGAGAGCTTCTTGCGCTCCGAGAGCATCTCGTCGAGGTCGTGCTGTCCCAGCACCGCGCGCATGGTTGTCTGCGCCAGCATGTTCGTCGCGGGCATGTAGTTCTGCACCTGGATGATCGCCCGCTCGGGATCGACGACCTTGAAATAGAGGACTGCATCGACCTTCATCGAGACGTTGTCCCGCGAGATCACGTCCTGGCTCGGGACCTCTATGACCTGGATGCGAAGGTCGACGCGGACCATCTTCTGGACGAGCGGGATCAGGAGCACGAGTCCGGGCCCGCTCACCGATCGGAACCGACCCAGCGTGAAGACGACCGCGCGTTCGTATTCCCGGAGGATCCTGATGCTCGATGCGAGCAGGAGCGAAGCCAAGAGAACGGCGAATGGCAGGACGGAGTAGCTCAGCGCCAGCATGGTCGATGTCCTCGCGAGGGCCAGCCGACGCGTCCGAAAACGCCTTCCGGCTGGAAGGTCCGCGTCGAGTCTTCGGCTAGACACTCACCGTAGATTGCGCGCGGCTCAGGTCTAGGTTCGGAAACTACCCACGTGCCGACCGTCCCCGCTCGACGTCGATGAAAGCGTCGCTTGCTTGCGATCCGGTGGCGACCTGAAAAGTAGAAGCCCTGACGATGTGAAGTCGACACTGCACAGCTTCCGAGGGCACGTACAGGAAGATCAGCAGACATGAGCGGAACTCCGCTAGGTAGGCCTGACGCAACTGCGCAGGGGGCTACGAACTCTTTCGGCAGTCGACGCGCAATAGGCTTCAGCTTGCGTAGCCCGTTGTCTTTCCACGGTGCTGTGCGGAAGCATGGCCTCGGTTTTCTGATTGATCGTTAGTTATCGCTCTCCTATGTCTGAAAGGATGAGGGGTCTAGCACACGCCTTGAAGATCCTAGATCGAATCAGGTGAGAGTTACTGATGGCGGATGATGACGAGTGGCTCCGAGCCTTGCTCCAGCTTCCACTTACCGACATCGACGATGACCCTCTTGCTGTACATCGCCGGATGCTCAACCTCGCACAGCGAGGCGTAGCCGCACCTGAAAGCATGAGTCTCCTCGACATCAAGCAGGTCTGCTACGCGCTTGAGGTTCGATACGCCGGCGAAGGGCTGCACTAGAGCTTTGTTTAGAGAGAGCTACCTACATCACGCCTCTTATTTGGCGGCGTCCGCAGCGACCGGCGCGCTCGCGGCCTTCAATTCATCCCCGAACGTTAGGACGGCGACCGAGGTGTTCCGCCAGGCCTTGCTCACCGTCGCACGTGCGGAGGTCATGAGCTGATCATGGTTCTTGATCGCGCAGAAGCCCTCGGGCTGATCCTTCCCGCAGATCCCCTCTCGATCGGCGGCCGAGAGATCGTTCTCGTTCAAGGGCGCGATGAGATAGGCGCCGTCCGCGACCTTGCGCGCGATGAAGTAGGTGAACAGCTTCGGCCGCCCTTCGGGGCGATCGTCCTGAGTGCGCTCGACCAGGAGGTCCGTGTCCGAAATGGGTTCGGCGGCGAACCTCACCATGTACTTGCCCGAGGCGTTGCTGCGCACGTAGAAGCCGTCGCTCCAGCGGTAGCCGACCTTCTGCGAGGAATAGCCCGAGCCTTCGGTGAAGTCGCGGAAAAGGACCGCGTCGAAGCGCTCGCCGAGGATCGGTTTCGATCCGGCGACCAGGGGCTTGTCGGAGATCACGCAGGAGCCCGAAAGAAGAGCGAGCGACGCGACGGCCACGAGCCTCGCCTTGCGCATCGGTGTCGCTTGCGACCCGATCATGCGGGTCGCGGACAGGGCCAAGTGGCGTATCTTCATGGAAATCGGTCCTCAACGCTTGAGCGAGTGGGACCGCAGGTCCCATTGATCGCTCTCGATCGACGTTTGCCTGTCGAGCGCGAAGCCCGGAACCTAGATCGTCTCCGGTGAGGCGGAACCCACGGAAACTACTCAGCCCAGGACGCGGTCGCGTCGCCGGAGGCAGGCAACGGAAGCGTCACTGCGTCACTTCTCGCCGGTCCGCTCGAGCTTGGCGACTCCGGCGCGGCTCGGACCGTAGGAGCCGGCCGATACCGCAGCGCTTCCTACGGGATGCGAACCGCCTGCCCGCTCGACGCGCGTTCTGGGTAGTTGCCGTGGCTTACCGCACACGGTCCGGACGCATACCATCCGCGCGATAGCGTCGAAGTGCCCCTTGCCGGCTTGTCGCCGCTTGTCGAGGGTAAAGCCGATGGTAGTGATCGAATGGCTCGGCCGACTTCCCGCGTCTGACGGGGTCGTCATTTTGGGGCGGGAGTCGACCGACTACGCGACCGCGCTCGAAGCCAAGTCTCGGGCACTCCTCCTCTGGCCGATCATGGGGCGGGAGCGCCCGCGGTCGCCGGGCGGCTTCCAGATCGTGGACCAGGGCGGTCTCTCCGCGAGGCTGATCGTCTTCCCAGAGATCGAGTGACCGTGCGTCCGCATGCGGGCGCCGACCCGCGATCCGATGCTTCCGCGGGAGCAGGATCGATCCTGGTCTTGAACGCCGGTTCGTCCAGCCTGAAGTTTGCGCTCTTCGGCGCCCGCCCCGGGGCTGTCGCGACGGTTCGCGGCTCGATCGAGGATCTCGACCAAGGGCGGCATCTGATCGCCCGCGACGGCTCCGCCGACGTCGTGGCCGACCGGCGATGGGCGGCAACGCCGGACGAGGCGTTGGCGGCCGACCTGAGCGCCGTTCTCGACTTCACGACCGCGCACCTCGGGCGGGACGGTCTCGCCGCCGTCGGGCACAGGATCGTCCATGGCGGCCTCGAACACGTGGCGCCGGCTCTCGTCACCCCGGCGCTCCTCGCGTCGCTCGACGCCTTGACGCCGCTCGATCCGCTCCACATGCCGCTGAACCTCGCGCCCGTCCGCGCCATCGCCGAGCTCCACCCCCACATCGCCCAGGTGGCGTGCTTCGACACGGCGTTCCACCGGACGATGCCGCTCGTGGCCCAATCCTTCGCCCTGCCGCGCTCCGTCCAGGCCGCGGGCGTGCGCCGTTACGGCTTCCACGGGCTCTCCTTCGAGTCCGTCTCGGGACGCCTCGCCGAGATGGATGCCGAACTGGCCCGCAAGAGGGTCGTGGTCGCGCACCTCGGGTCCGGCGCAAGCCTCTGCGCCATGCGGGCCGGCGCCAGCGTCGCCACCACGATGGGCTTCACGACGCTCGACGGCCTGGTGATGGCGACGCGTTGCGGCAGCCTCGATCCCGGCGTGGTCCTCTACCTCGCCGCTCAGGGCCACGGCCGACAGGACATCGAGGACATGCTCTACCATCGCTCCGGGCTGCTCGGCGTCTCCGGGATAAGCGGCGACCTCAGGGTCCTCTCCGCGAGCGGTGATCCGCACGCCAGGCAGGCGATCGACCTCTTCGTCCACCGTCTCATATGCGAAATGGGCGCGATGGTGGCGGCTCTGGGGGGGCTGGACGGCTTGGTGTTCACCGCCGGGATCGGCGAGCATGACGCCGCGTTGCGCGCCGAAGCGTGCGAACGCTTGGCCTGGCTCGGCATCCGCCTCGACGAAAAGGCCAACGCCGCCGACGCCCTACGCATCAGCTCGCCGGATAGCGTGGTAACGGTGCTCGTGATCCCGACGGACGAAGAAGCGGTGATCGCCCGTCACACCGGGGAGACGATCAGGTCGACCTGAACTGCCGGTCGATCGGGACGGCGAATGTTCGTGTGCGTAGTTTCCGATCCTAGCCACGCCGTCATCCGCCATCCAAACATTCGCAACCGCTGAGCGCCTTCCTGAGGTCCCACGCGGTGGGAGTCGACGATGGACGACGAAGCCACCTACCGGATCCGGTTACCCGCCCACGAGCTCTGGGCTGAAGGAGGCAGGCCGAACGCTAGCTCTCCCGCGTTCCGGTTCGCGGCCGAGGCCGAACTCAAGTCCGTAAAAGGCTTCACCGAGGCCCTCCGGGCGAGCAAGGCCAGACAAGCCACCCGAGCGGAGCCGCTTCGCGAGCAGTCGGTTGCGACCCGAGCTCCTCCTCCGAGCGCATGGGCGTGTAGTTCCGATCCTGCCGCCCGCCTCATCCCGACGCGAGGCAAGGCATTCCAGCAATGCGTCGTTCGGATCGCTCGGCGTCGATCCGAACCGACCCGGCGTTCCGGTGATCGATCAATGAAATATCGGAGGCGCCGCTCCTTCGCGCTGAGCGCGCCGGATGTTTACTGCATTGGAGATCTGAATGCTGATCAAGGATGTCATGACCTCGCCGGTCGTAAGCGTGAACGAGACGGACCTGCTGTCCGACGCCATCGCGCTGATGGTGGTCGACAGGATCAGCGGCCTCCCCGTGCTCGACGCTGGGGGCCGGCTGGTCGGCATCCTAAGCGAAGGCGACCTCCTTCGCCGCGTCGAGCTCGGAAGCGGCTCCGAAGGCTCGTGGTGGTCGCACCTTCTGTCGTCCCGCGAGCTCGCCGAGCACTACAGGCGCACGAACGGGCGCCAAGTGTCGGACGTGATGACGACGAAGCCGATCACCATCGACGAATGCGCGACGCTCGCCGACGCGGCTGGTTTGATGCAGAAGCATCGAATCAAGCGCCTGCCCGTGATGCGCGACGGCATCCTCGTCGGTCTGCTGGGCCGGATGAACTTCGCCAGACTTCTCGGTCAGCTCATCGCTCCGGCATACGAAGAGGCGGCGATCTCCGACGGGGAGATCAAGACCCGCATCGAGACCGAGATTGCGCACCAGGGCTGGTCAAAGAACTGCGGCGTGAGGATCGTCGTCCGGCAGGGCCGCGTCACCTTGGACGGCCTGGTCCCGAGCGACGATCACCGCGCCTCCGTCAGGATCGCGGCCGACAACATCCCCGGCGTGGTGTCCGTGGATGATCGCTTGCGCCTCTTGGAACCGGTTTGCATCCCCGGACTATGAGCGTCGTCGGCGCTGGCCTCGTCATACCGGCGTAGCGAAAGACGCGCGCTCGCCGGGTCCGATCCTGAGGGCTCGATCTCCGACTCGGACGGTGATCGGGTCGGCCACCGAGGCGTCGCTCGTCACGGTCAGCGCGTCTTGCGTGACTTCGATCAGCAGCGAGTTCCGGCGATATCGCAGCCGGAACTCCAAACACAGCAGTTCGGCTGGCAGACACGGGTTGAACCAAAGCTGCCCGTCGCGCAGTTCGAGGCCGGTGTAGCAACGTTGCAGCAGGTCGGCCGAGCCGGCCATCGCGCCGAGGTGGACCCTTCAGCCGTCATCCCGCCTTCGTCATCGACGTCGCAGCGCAGCACTTGGGTGAACTGCTCCGTCGATCCGAGCGTGAAAGAACCCACGCATCGACGACGCCGCTCAGGGTCGATCCATGGGGGCTCCGCGGAGATGACCGACGATTTTCGTGGGGATCATCGCTCCGGTGAATGGATAATAGAGCCTCGCGAACAGCTCGGCCAATGTCTCGGCTGAGAACAGTTAAAGCAACATCAAAACGTCCGCCTGTTTAGAGCGCGTTTGAGAAGGGATTCCCTAGGCGGGTTTGGCGTGATTCATCGGG
>CAXTVT010000070.1:0-15591 GCA_964247745.1 uncultured Beijerinckiaceae bacterium | reverse complement strand
TGCGCCGAGAGCTTCGCCGAGCACGGCGCCGACAACATCCGCGACTTCTTCCGCGTGTTCCTGCAGATGTCGGTGGTCACCACCTTCGCCGCGGCGCTGCCCGTGGTGAAGGTCGGGCGCGTCGCCGGCCAGTTCGCCAAGCCGCGCTCGGCGCCGACGGAGACGATCGGCGGGGTCGAGCTGCCGTCCTATCGCGGCGACATCGTCAACGACATCGCCTTCACGCCGGAGGCCCGCGTGCCCGATCCGGTGCGCCAGCTCGACGCCTACCGGCAGTCGGCGGCGACGCTCAACCTGCTGCGCGCCTTCGCCAACGGCGGCTACGCCAATCTCGAGAACGCGCATCGCTGGATGCTCGGCTTCATCCAGGATTCGCCGCAGGCGCACCGCTACGGCGAGTTGGCCGACCGCATCTCGCAGACGATCGGCTTCATGCGCGCGATCGGGCTCGATCCCGAGAGCCATCCCGAGCTGCGCTCGACCGAGTTCTACACCTCCCATGAGGCGCTGCTGCTCGGCTTCGAGGAGGCGCTGACCCGCATCGACTCGACGACGGGCGACCCCTACGCCACCTCCGGCCACATGATCTGGGTGGGCGACCGCACGCGGCAGCTCGACCACGCCCACGTCGAGTATGCGCGCGGCGTGAAGAATCCGCTGGGTCTCAAATGCGGCCCGTCGCTCAAGCCCGACGAGCTGATCCGGCTGATCGACGTTCTCAATCCGGGCAACGAGCCGGGCCGCTTGACGCTGATCTGTCGCTTCGGCGCCGACAAGGTCGGCGAAAGCCTGCCGCCGCTGCTGCGCGCCGTGACGCGCGAGGGTCGTCACGTGGTGTGGTCGTGCGACCCGATGCACGGCAACACGATCAAGGCCTCCTCCGGCTTCAAGACCCGGCCGTTCGAGCGGATCATGGGCGAGATCCAGACCTTCTTCGCGGTGAACCGGGCCGAGGGTACCTATGCCGGCGGCATCCACCTCGAGATGACCGGGCGCGACGTCACCGAATGCACCGGCGGCGCGCGTGCCCTCTCGGAGATCGACCTCGGCGATCGCTACCACACCTATTGCGATCCCCGCCTCAACGCCGAGCAGGCGATCGAGGTGGCCTTCCTGGTGGCGGAGCTGCTCAAGGAGGAGCGCATCGCCAGAGGCCTGCCCGTGCCGCATGCGGCGGAGTGACGAGCAGTGGTCGGTGAACGGGTTCGAGCGTCATCGACGCGGAGCAGGGTTCGCGGTAGGGTCGCCTCGGTCTCCGAAAGCGAACGCATGATCGCCCGCCTTTTTTACAGCAGCGAAAGTGGCGACGAGATAATCGACGAATTAAGCCTCGTCGCGCTCACCCGCCCATTTATCGTGCCCGACGAGGGCCGCGCGTTGCCGAAAGGTGCGATCGGCACGGTGGTCGGTGTTCTGCAGCCTAGTGCAGTCTTCATCGTCGAGTTCATCGAGCCTTTCGCCGCGCTCGTTGATCTTGCCTCGGACCATCTCGTGGCGGTGCCGGGGGAGAGCGGTGACGACCTTGCTGCCAGACAGCTGGCACGTCGAGCATCTTAAGCTCGTCGGTTATCTCTCTTGAACCTCGATCACCCGATAGGCCGTCCGAAAGCGCGGGTCTTCCTCGATTATGGTTTCGCGCCCGACAGTCCCGAACGCCTTGCCGACGCGCTCTTCGAGCATGTCGCAACGACACAATGTCGTGTCGTCGAGACCGAGACAAGCACGCGCTTCGTCTTCGAAGGCCCGATGCGTTCGCCGTGTGGGCTGATGCCACGGCTTCGAAGCGTTTGGATGGCGAGCTTGGACGGGGCAAGTGGTCGCCTTTCGACGGCCTATCCCTTCGATGAGCGCTGAGATGTCGTCGACCACCGTCCGCTTCGCCCCCTCGCCGACCGGCCGCATCCACATCGGTAACGCGCGCACCGCGCTCATCAACTGGATCGTCGCGCGCAAGGCCGGGGGCCAGTTCATCCTGCGCTTCGACGACACCGACCGCGCCCGCTCGCGCGAGGAATACGCCGCGGCGATCGAGACCGACTTGGCCTGGCTCGGCGTCAAGCCCGACCTCACCGTGCGTCAATCCGCCCGCGTCGACCTCTACGAGGCGGCCGCCGAGCGGCTGAAGGCCGACGGGCGGCTCTACCCCTGCTACGAGACGCCCGAGGAGCTGGACCGGCGCCGCAAACGGCAGCAGGCGCGCAACCTGCCGCCGGTCTACGACCGCGCCGCGCTCGGCCTCACGCCCGACGATCGCGGGCGTCTGGAGGCCGAGGGCCGCCGCCCGCACTGGCGCTTCCTGCTGGACCGCGTCGAGGTGGCCTGGGACGACGGCGTGCGCGGCCCCAGCCGCATCGACTGCGCGTCGCTGAGCGACCCCGTGCTGGTGCGCGAGGACGGCAGCTTCCTCTACACGCTGCCCTCGGTCGTCGACGACCTCGACCTCGAGATCACCGACGTGATCCGCGGGGAGGACCATGTCACCAACACCGCGGTGCAGATCCAGCTGGCGCAAGCGCTCGGCGGCGTCGTGCCGCGCTTCGCCCACCACAATCTGCTGACCACGGCCGACGGCGAAGGCCTCTCCAAGCGATCCGGCGCCTTGTCGCTCGGCGGCCTGCGCGAGGCCGGAATCGAGGCACTCGCCGTCGCCGCGTTGGCGGTGCTGACGGGATCGTCCGACGCCGTTCAGGCGGTGTCGAGCCTCGACGAGCTCGCCGGTTTGTTCGCGCTCGACCACATCTCGCGCAATCCGGCGCGCTTCGATCCGGCAGAGCTGACGGCGCTCTCCGCCCGCACGCTGCACGGCTTGCCGTTTGCGGCCGTGGCCGGGCGGCTCACGGTGGCGGAGATCGCCGGCGACATGGCGCCGCCGTTCTGGCTCGCGGTCGCCGGCAACCTCGAGCGTTTCGACGATGTCGCCATCTGGTGGGCGGTCGTGCAGGGCCGCATCGAGCCCGTCGTCGAGGATCCCGGCTTCCTCGCGCAGGCCGCCTCGCTGCTGCCGCCGGAGCCTTGGGACGCTACGACGTGGGGCGCCTGGGCCGCGGCGTCGAAGGCCGCGAGCGGTCGCAAGGGCAGGGCGCTGTTCCACCCGCTGCGCCTCGCCCTGACCGGGCGCGAGAGCGGGCCGGAACTGGCCGCGCTGCTCCCGCTGATCGGGCGGGAGCGCGTGATGCGGCGATTAGGGGCTGGTGGCACCGTGTCGCGCGACGGGTCCTGATAGGCGGCTTCGTGCCTCCGGGAAGTCGTTCCCGCCGCGTGAGCCTCGGGCGCTACACGCCCGACAAATGGTTGGTGATCGCTCCAACGGCCTATGGACAGCCTGCGCCGCCTGCGACCGAATGCGGGCGACGTCAGGCCGTGAGCCGACGCGCGTCCGGGACGCTCGATGGGTACGATTGCAAGATCGACGGCGGCGCTTTGTCTGTCGGCATCGCTGCTCGCCTGCGGGTTCGCGCGAGCGCAGGACACGCCGGCCGCCGGAAACGCCGCGGCGGCGCCTGCGGCGAGCGGAGCCGAGAGCTCGGGCGTCGCCGCGCCGGGCGGCGGCGGCAGCGCCGCGGCCCTCGCCAAGAAGCAGGGCGCCACCGCGAGCCCGGTCGGGACGCCCGGCACCCTGCAGATCGCCAACGGCGTCGCGCTGACCGCGACCTATCTCGGGGAGGCGGCGGGCAACCCGACCGGCGGCATCCGCCAGGGTTCGGCCTATGCCGCGCAGATCTTCGGCGGTCTCGATTTCGACCTCAAGACCATCGCCGGGCTCGACGGCGGCACCGTGCACTTCTCGATGGTCCAGCGCCACGGCAACAGCCTGTCGATCGGATCCATCGGCAACGACACGTCGGTGCAGCAGATCTACGGCATGCAGAAGCTGCGCCTGACGATCTTCACCTACGAGCAGATGCTCGCCGACGGCCGCATCGACCTCGAGGTCGGCCGGTCGGGCGGCAACAACGCGTTCCTGAACTCACCGCTGTACTGCCAATTCCAATCCAACGTGATCTGCGGCAGCCCGGTCTACATCTTCCAAGTCAGCAACTTCACCGCGTTTCCGGCGTCGGGCTGGATGGGACGCAGCAAGATCTTCCTCACCGACAAGATCTTCTTCCATTCCGGCATCTATGCCGCCGATCCGCGCAACACCGATCCGCAGCAGGTCGGCTTCGATTGGTCGACGCGAACGGCGACGGGGGTCACGATCCCGACCGAACTCGGCTACGCCACCGACTTCACCAACGACCGGCTGCCCCGGCATTACGGGGTCGGCGTCATCCTCGACGCCTCGAAGCACGCCGATCCCTTCTACGATGCCAATTTCGAGCCGGCGATCCTCACCGGCGCCGGCTACCGGATGGATGGCGCGCGCTCGGATGCCTACGCGCGCTTCGACCAGATGGTGTGGCGGCCGAACGATGAGTCGCCGCGCGGCCTCAGCGTGTTCGGCGTGGCGCTGCAGCACACGTCCGGACGCGCCGAGCAGGAGCATTCGCTCGAGCTCGGCGTGTTGCAGCTCGGCACCTTGCCCGGCCGCGACCGCGACACGATCGGCTTCATGGTCAACGAGAAGCGCTTCTCGCCGCTGTTCGTGAACAACATCCTCGCCGCGCACGCGGTCGTCGGCAGCACCGCGACCGTGCCGCGCGAAGAGATCATGTTCGAGCTGAACTATGGTTTGGAAGTGAACAAGGCGGTCCGCCTGCTGCCCAACCTGCAATACGTCCTCAACCCGGACCAGTCCGCCGAGCCGTTCCGGTCGCAACGGATCCGCAACGCCTTCGTGATCGGCGGCCAGTTCGTGATCGATCTGACGGCGTTGCATTGACGTTCGGCAGCGAGGCTTTCTGGTCATCGAGGACGAGGAGCCGGCTCTTCCGCGCAATGCTGGCCGAAGAACGGAGAGGACCGGACAGCGCGCTCGCGCTCCTGACCTCTCGGCTCCGTCACGGAGTGTCCATGGAGCGTCAGCCGCACGCGATCGATGCCGGCGTCGATGGCGAGGGTGTCAGCCTTCGGCTTCCTTGGCCGGGATGCGCCGACCGCGTTCCCGCGCTTTGGCCGAGAAGGCCACCTCCCTCTGCCGCACTCGGGCGGTGTCGCCCTTACGCTTGATCGACGCCGACGTGACGGTCGCCGGGGCCGCGACTGGCGCGTCGGCGCATTGCGGCTTATCCCTCGGCCATGAACGCACGACATGCCATGCAGGGAGGGCCATTGCTGACGGCGTCGGTCGCCGGTCGGTTGGTCGCGATCGCCGCGTCGGAGGTCGTACAGGTGCTGCCGATGCTGCCGCTGTGGCGGCCGCCGACGGTGCCGGCGCCGCTTCGCGGCTTCGTCGAAGCAAGCGGCGGCGTGCTGCCGGTGCTGTCGGCGCGCGCGCTGCTCGGCCTTGGCGAGGACTCGGCGCCGGGTCTCTACGCCCACATCGTGCGGATCGGACGGGTCGGCGGCCGACAGGTCGGCTTGCTGGTGGATCGGGCCGAAGGGTTCGTCACCCCGGCGTCGCTGGAGCCGCTCGCGTCGGCCGACACGCTGAACGGCTGTGCCACGGCGGTGTTCGCGCACGAAGGCGGCGTCGGATGGTTGATCGATCCCGCGCGCCTGCTCGGCGTCGCCGAAGGCGACATGCTCGCCGCGCTCGTGGCAGAGGCGCGGCGTCGCCGGGCCGAATGGACGGTGGATGCATGAGCGCGTTCGATCCGCGTTCGATTCCGGTCCTGCTCGCCGACCCGTCGTTCGCGGCGCTGAAGTCGCTCGTCGTCGAGCGCACCGGGCATCATTATTACGCCGATAAGGACGACCGGCTCGGCGACCGGATCGCGAGGCGGATGGCGGCGATCGGGATCGGCACGGCTGCGGGTTATCTCCGCCGGCTGCGCGAAGCCGGCCTGGGCGATCGCGAATGGCGTTTGCTCGAGAGCGAGCTGACCATCAAGGAGACCTTCTTCTTCCGCTTCGCCGAACAATTCGCGGCGCTGCGCACGACCATCCTGCCCCGGCTCATCGAGTCGAGGGGATCGCGCCGGCGGCTGCGCATCTGGAGCGCCGGCTGCTCGACGGGCGCCGAGCCCTACTCGCTCGCGATCGTCCTCAGCGACGTGCTCGGCCCGGCGCTGAGCGAGTGGCAGATCTCGATCCTCGGCACCGATATCGACGAGCGGGCGCTCGCCACCGCGCGCGAGGCCGTCTACGGCCATTGGTCGTTGCGCACGATGGCGCCGGCCGAGCGCGAGCGGCTGTTCGTCCCTCAGGACGGCCGCTGGCGGCTGCGGCTCGCCTACAGCGGGATGGTCCGGTTCGAACGGCTCAACATCCTCGATCTGGATGGCGCGGCGGTGCCGCTGCAGCTCAGCGACTACGACCTCATCCTATGTCGCAACATGCTGATCTATTTCCATCCCGACCAGGCGACGCGCCTGGTCGAGGCGATCGGCGATCGGCTGGCCCACGACGGGTGGCTGCTTCTCGGCCACGCCGAGGCGGGACTGGCGATGGGCACGAACCTCGTCGGTCTCGAGGCGGGCGGCGTCGTCGCCTACCGCCGCTCCGGCGCCGCTTCGGAGCTCGGGGCGCCGCCGGCGCCTCCCGTCCCGACGAGCCCCGTCGCCGCGGCTGCCCCGCCGACGGTGCCCGGTCTCTCCCGCCGCCGCGCGGCCCCCATCGCCGTCCGCCCGGAACCACCGATCGCTCCGCCGGCCTCCGTCGCCGCCGCCGACGATCTCGGCGAGATCCGGCGCCTGCTCGATGCCGGCGAGACCGCCGCGGCCTCCGTCGCGATCGCGCGGCTGCGCGGCGATTGGCGGGAAAGCGCTCGGCTTTTCTTTCTCGATGCGATATGCGCGCTGGCCAGCGACGACCGTGGCGCGGCCGAACGATCGCTGCGCAGTGCGCTCTACCTCGATGGCAGCTTCGCGATGGCGCATTACCTGCTCGCACAATCGTTGACGAACGCCAGCCGGCCGAGCGCGGCGCGGCGGGCGCTGGCCGCGGCGGCGGCGGCGCTTGCCCCTGCGGCACCCGACGACGCGGTCGCCGAGGGCGACGGTCGCACCGTTGCCGACTTGCGCGCGGCGATCCGCACCAGACTGATGACGATCGACGCGGCATGAACACGGGGATCGCCATCGGCGACGTGCCAATCGACCGGGAGGGATTGGACCCGGAGCAGGTCCGCCTCATCCTCGAGCGGCGCGTCAAGGTCGCCGCGGAACGGATCGTGCCGCGCGAGCCGGGTCTCGCGGTCATCGTCTGCCTCATCGGCGGCGAGCGCTTCGCCGTGCCTCTGGCCGCGGTCGCCGAGGTGCTGCCGGCGGCGGCGGCGCCGGTACGGGTGCCCGGGGCTCCCGACAGCCTGGCGGGGCTGATCGTCCGGCGGGGGCTCCTCTACAACCTGATCGATCCGGCCGACGCCCTCGGCGTGTCGCCCGGGACGAGCCTCCATATGCTGCTGCTGCGCGGGCCCGTGCCGCGGATCGCGCTGCGGGTCGACGAGGTGATCCATGCGGGCGAGATCGTCGGCGTCGCGTCAGAAGGCGACGATCCGTTCGAGACGCGGGTCGCGGCCGACGGCACCAGGGTGGGGTTGATCGCGCTCGCGCGGCTCGTCGCGCTATTGGGACATTCGAGAAGGACGGAGCTGACGTGACGATCTCCAGACGAATCATCCTGGGCTTTGCCGCGATCGGCGTCCTGATGGTGCTGCTCGGCGGCTATGCGGTCAGCCAGGTCGGTCGCGTCCGCGATACGCTCGACGCGGTCGTCAAGCGCGACATGGGTTCGCTCGACGAGCTCGATCAGCTTCAATCGATCCTCGCGCACATGGTGGAACTGCGGACCACCGCCGTGCGGCAGATGGTGCTGCAGGGGGCGGCGGAGCCCGCGGTCCTCGACGAATGGGGCAAGTCGGTCGTCGCCGTCCAGCACGGCGTCTCCGTTCTGCAGAGCGAAGTCCAGGGATACATCGCCGTGCAGATCGCGGCGGAACGCACGCCGCTGTGGCGACGGATGGCCCAGCAGCTCGACGACGCTGCGACGAACATCGCCCAGCTCCGCGCGAACGTCGAAACGCAGTTCGGTGCGATCCATAGCGGGGATCGCGCCGCCATGATCGCGCAGGAGCCGGTCGTGATCGCCGACCGCAAGCGAGTGACCGACGGCGTCGCGGCGATGCGCCAGACGCTGCGCTTGGTGGATGCCGCCGGCCTGAGGGAAGGCGGCCGCGTCTACGACAGCAGCCTGTATTCGGTGCTCGGCCTCCTTGCCGTCGCGATCGGCGTCGGTGTCGGCGTGACGCTCGTGACGCGACGCGCGATCACCGCCCGCATCGACGATTTCGAGCGTTTCGCGGAACGCGTCGGCGCCGGCGAGCTCGCCGTCCAGACCGTGACCGGTCAGGACGAGATCGGCCGGCTCGGCGGCCATCTCAATCAGATGGTCGAGGGCTTGCGCGATCTCGCGCGCCAGAGCCGCGAGGCGACCGTCAATCTCGACGGCGCCGCCAACGAGATCCGCGCCTCGACCCAGCAGCAGGCGGCCGGCGTCGAGGAGCAGCTCGCCGCCATCCAGGAGACCGCCGCCACCGTCGACGAGATCACCCATTCCGGCAAGCAGATCAGCCGCCGGGCGCAGGAGGTCATCGCCGCGGCGCAGGCGACGGCGCAGACCACCAGCGCCGGCACCGCCGCGATCGAGGGCACCGTTCGGGCGATGGACCTCATCCGCGAGCAGGCCGAGACCGTCTCCGCCAACATCGTCGAACTCGCCGACAAGACCCGCGCGATCGGCGAGATCATCTCGACCGTCAACGACATCTCCGAGCGCTCGCACCTTCTCGCGCTGAACGCCTCGATCGAGGCGGCGGCGGCCGGGGACCAGGGCCGCAGCTTCGCGATCGTCGCGACCGAGATGAAGACCCTCGCCGACCAGGCCAAGGACGCGACGCGGCAGGTCCGTTCGCTGCTCGGCGAGATTCAGCGCGGCATCAACGCCTCCGTGATGCTGACCGAGGAGGCGGTCAAGCGTGCCGCCGCCGGCAAGCACCGCACCGACACCGCGCAGTCGACGATCGAGGAGATGTCGGGACGCATCCAGGAGAGCGTGCAGACCTTCCAGCAGATCGTCGCCTCGACCAACCAGCAGCAGATCGGCATCGAGCAGGTGACGCTGGCGCTGCAGAACATCCGCCAGGCGAGTCAGCAGACCGCCACTTCGACGCGCCAGCTCGACCAGGCGGCGATGGGCCTGACGAACCTCTCGCAGGATCTCCTGAAGCTCGTCGAGCGCTATCGGCTCTAGACCGCGATGGACGATCTCCAGCAGCAGCTCGCCGAAGCCTTCGCCGCCGAACTCGCCGAGCATCTCGCCGCGATCCGCGCCGGCCTCGCCTCGGCAGGCGCCGGCGGGGCCCCCGACCTGCGCGACATCTTCCGTCGCGCTCACAGCCTCAAAGGTGCCGCGCGCGCCGTCGATCGCGAGGACGTCGAGGCGTTGGCCCACACCCTGGAATCGCTCCTCGCCGAGGTCGAGCAGGGCGTCAGGCCGCTGGCGGCGAACACCGTCGGTGAAGCCCGCGTGCTGCTCGACGCGATCGAGGATGCCACATCCGCGCCGCAACAGGAGCAGCCGGCCGAGGTCGTTGCGCCGGTTGCGCCGGACATCGGGCTCGAGACGATCCGGATCCCCAGCCGGCGCATCGAGCAGCTCGCGGAGGCCGTCCGCGGCCTGGAAAGTGACCTCGAGGCGCGTTCGTCGATCGTCAGCGATTGGCGCGGCACGCGGGTCGAGATCGAGGCGATCCGAACCGCCTGCCTGGCACCCGCCGCGCACGTGTCCGACATCGCCGCCAGACTGACCCGACTGCTCGCGGCGACGCGGACGAGCGCGGCCCGGCAGGCGACGGCCGACGGCCAGATCGAACGCGCGGCCGCCCGGCTCGGCCGCGAGGCGCAGGCGATCCTGCTGGCGCCGGCCGCCATTCTGGCGGAGGGGCAGGAGCGCGCGGTGCGCACGCTGGCGGCCGATGCGGGCAAGAAGGCGGTGCTCGTGTCGCGTTGCGATGCCGTCGAGGCCGATCGCGGCGTGCTCCAGAGCTTGCGCGAACCGCTCACCCATCTGATCCGCAACGCGGTGAGCCATGGCGTCGAGAGGCCTGTAGAGCGGATCCGCGCCGGCAAGCCCGAATGCGCGACGGTGGTCCTCGAGGTGCGGGAACAGGATGGCCAGCTCCTGCTCGCGGTGGAGGACGACGGTCCCGGTCCCGACGTCGCGGCGATCGTCGCGGCGGCGCGGACGCGCGGGATTGCCGCGCCCGACCAGGCGCTGCCGGACGAGGCGGCGCTGTCGCTGGTCTTCGAGCACGGGGTCTCGACGAGCCTCGAGGTGGACCGGCTATCCGGCCGGGGCGTCGGGCTCGCCGCGGTCAGCAGCGTCGCGCGCCGGCTGCACGGGGCGGCCCGCATGCTGCGCGGCTCCGGGGGCGGCACGCGGATCGAGGTGACCGTGCCGCTGACGACGACCCGCAGGACGGTGCTGCTCGTGCAGGTCGCCGGCCAGTTGTTCGCGGTCCCGACGCGTGCCGCCTCCCGGGCGATACGCTTTCCCGTCGCGCGGATCGAGACGCGGGGCGGCCAGCCGATGCTGCTCGACGCCGGCCCGCGCGGCGAGCGACTGCTGCCGCTCGTCTCGCTCGCCGCGCTGCTCGGTCTGCCGGTGGAGGCTCCCGGCGAGCAGGTCGTGGCCTTCGCCCTTCACGCGGCCGGCCGCGAGTGCCTGGTGATCGTCGACGCGCTCCGCGACGTCCGCACGCTGGCCCTGCGCGATGCCGACGAGATCGCCGCCGAGGTGCCTCTCGTCCTCGGTCTCGCGCTGGTCGACGATGGCGGCCTCGCGATCGTCCTCTCTCCGGAGCGGCTCATCGAGCGGTTCTCGCGCGGCGGCACCAGCATGGCGATCCAGGCGAAGCCGGTCGAACGCCGCCGCCAGCAGACCATCCTCGTCGTGGACGATTCGATCACGACGCGCACGCTCGAGCGCGGCATCCTTGAAGGCCAAGGCTATCGCGTGCTACTCAGCGTCGACGGGTTGGATGGCCTGGCCGCGCTGCGAGCCGGGGTCGGCGCGATCGATCTGGTCGTCACCGACGTCGAGATGCCACGCATGGACGGTTTCGGGCTTCTCGCGGCCCTGCGCAACGATCCGGCCCTCGCCGACATTCCAGTGATCATCATGACGTCCCGCAACAGCCCCGACGACATCCAGCGCGGGCTCGATCTCGGCGCGAACGCCTACGTGACCAAGCAGGAGTTCGACCAGGGGAGTTTGCTGGCCACCGTCGGTCGCTTGATTTGAGGGCGCCGTGACCAGCACCGCGCCGCCGATCCGGGTGATGATCGTGGAGGATTCGGCCGTCGTGCGCCGACTGCTGACCCACATCATCAACAGCGATCCTCGTCTCACCGTCGCCGCGGCGGTGACGAGCGGGGAGGAGGGGATCGCCGCGCTGCCGGCCGTCCAGCCCGACGTCATCTCGATGGACATCAGGCTGCCGGGGATCGACGGGCTCGAGACGACCCGGCGCGTGATGGCCGATCGGCCGACGCCGATCGTGGTCATCGCCGCCAGCGCCGGCCACGATCTCGACATCTCGATGGCGGCGCTGTCGGCCGGAGCGCTCGCCGTGGTCGAGAAGCCGGTCGGCGTCAGCCACTCCGACTATTCCGGCGTCGCCGAGCGGATCTGCACGCAGCTTCGGATCATGAGCCAGGTCGCGGTCGTCCGCCACCGCCTGCGAACCGCCCCTCGCGAGCGCGCGGCGCCGCCGCGGCCGCTGTCGGCGCGGCCGAGGTTGATCGTCTGCGGGGCGTCGACGGGGGGCCCGCAGGCGCTGTTGGCCCTGCTGAGTGGCCTGCCGGCCGGCTTGCCCGCGCCGATGCTCCTCGTCCAGCACATGGGCGCGAGCTTCATGCCCGGCTTCGTGCGCTGGCTCGACGGCGTGGTGCCGCAACCGGTCGCCCAGGCGCAGGACGGCACGATCCCCGCTTCCGGCGCGATCTTCGTCGCGCCGGGGGATCGTCACCTGCGCGTCGACCGCCAGGGGCGCATGCGAATCACCGCCGACGCGCCCGTGCGCGGCCAGCGCCCGGCGGTGACGACGCTGTTCGAGTCCGCGGCCGAACATTTCGGCGCGGCAGCGGCCGGCATCGTGCTGACCGGGATGGGCGAGGATGGCGCGCCCGGCGTGCGCGCGCTGTTGGAGGCCGGCGCGCCGGTGCTGGCCGAGGACGAGACGAGCGCGATCGTCTACGGCATGCCGGCCGCCGCCGTGCGCGAAGGCGCGACGCCGATGCCGCTGACCCAGCTCGCGGCCGGCCTGCTCGCCTTGTTCTCCGTCGCGAAGAGCCGGGCATGACGGAATCCGCTTCGATCCTGCTGGTCGAGGATTCCAACACCCAGGCCTTGCAGATGCGCATCCTGCTCGAGCGCGAGGGCTTCAAGGTGGCGCGGGCCGCATCGGCCGAGGCGGCGCTGGAGATGATGGCCGAAGCACGGCCCGACCTCCTGCTCGTCGACTATCATCTGCCCGGGATGAACGGCGACGAACTGGTCCGGCAAGTGCGCCTGAACCTGCGCACCCGCGCCTTGCCGATCCTGATGCTGACGGGCGGTCCGACCCGCGAGCGCGAGCTGCAGGGTTTGGACAGCGGCGCCAGCGCCTACGTGACCAAATCGTCCGACCCGGCCCTGCTGATCGGCCAGCTGCGGGCGCTGCTGCGTCAGCGCGGCGCGTCGTCGGAGAGCTCCGCGCCCGTTGGCTTCCAGCGCGGCGCACTCATGCTGATCGCGTCGGATCCGGCCTGCCGGCGAGCGTTCGAGCCGCTGCTGGAGGCCGAGGGTTACCGTGCGCTGTTCGCCGACGATGCCGCGACGGCGGTCCTGGAACTGGCGGCGCGACCCGTCGACTGCGTGCTCGTCGACATCGGCTTCGGCGGCGAAGAGGCTCTGCGTCCGCTGGCCGACATCGCCGCCTTCCGCACGGGCGCCAGGACGTTCGAGGTGATCGCCCTCGGCGAGGATCCTCAAGGCAGCAAGCTGAAGCTGCGCGGTTTCGCGGCCGGCGCCGACGAGGTGCTGCTGAAGAGCGAAGACCGCGAGACGCAGGCGGCGCGCATCCGCGCGGTCGTGCGCCGGAAGCTCGCGCGCGACGAGGACCAGCGCGCTGCCGAGCACGAGCGTCAGCGCGAGGCCGCGCTCGCGGCGGGCGCGATCATCGGGACATGGAACTGGGACCTGCTCACCGACCGCTTCAAGGTGGACGATGCCTTCGCCCGCAGTTTCGGGCTCGATCCGTCGCTCGGCCGGGACGGCATCCCCCTCGCCAAGATCGTCGCCACCGTCCATCCCGACGATCAGGCGGGTCTGACGGCCGCCATCGACGACGCGATCAAGCGCGGCGGCGGCTACGCGCATCAATACCGGACGCGTCGTGCGGACGGCGTCTACTACTGGTTGGAGGCCAACGGGCGCGTCCACCATGGGCCGGACGGCACGCCGCTCGGCTTTTCCGGCGTCCTCATCGACATGGAGGAGCGGCGCGCCCTGATCGAGGAGCGGGATCGCGCGCACAACGAACTCCGCCTCGTCGCGAACACGCTGCCGTTCCTCGTCACCTTCGTCGACAATTCGCTGACCTGCCGCTTCGCCAATGCCGCCTATCGGCAGTGGTTCGATCTCCCGATCGAGGACGTTTTGGGGCGGACCATCGCCGAGCTGGCCGGCCCGGAACGCTACGCGGCGCAGAGTTCCGCCATCGAGCAGGCCGTGGCGGGCGAGGCGACGCAGATCGATCTCGACTGGCCCTGGCCCGACGGGCGGCGGCGCATCGCGGAAGTCCGCTATGTGCCGCGGCGGGACGGCAACGACGCCGTCAACGGACTCTGCATCTTCGCGCAGGATGTGACCACCTTGCGCGACGCGGCGACCCTTCTCAACGCCCGCAACGCCACGCTCGAGGACGAGGCCGTCGATCGCATGGCGGAGCTGCGGCTCTACCGCGACATCGTCTTCTCCGATGCGTCCCCGATCCTGGCGTTCGACAAGGATTACCGCCTGATCGGCTTCAATCAGGCTCATGCCGACGATTTCATGCGGGTCATGGGCCACCGTCAGGTCGTGGGCGAGATCCTGCCGGACTTCTTTCCGCAGGCGCAGTCGGAGATGCTCCGCGGATACATGGATCGCGCCCTTGCCGGCGAGCGGTTCGTGGTCTCGCAGGATTTCGGCGATCCCGAACGGGTCGTGCCGAGCTGGGAGATCACCTACACTCCGTTGCGCAACGAGGCCGGCGACATCATCGGTGCCTTCCACCACGCCCGCGACATCTCCGATCGCACGCGCATCGCGCGGGAGCGCGACGAGCTGGAAGAACAATTGCGCCAGGCGCAGAAGATGGAGGCGGTGGGCCAGCTGACCGGCGGCCTGGCGCACGACTTCAACAACCTGCTGGCCGGCATCTCCGGCTCGCTCGAACTGATGGCGACGCGGATCAGCCAAGGGCGGATCAAGGACATCGAGAAATACATGGTGGCAGCGCAGGGCGCGGCGCGGCGTGCCGCGGCGCTGACCCATCGCCTGCTCGCCTTCTCCCGACGGCAGACGCTGGCCCCGAAAGCCACCGACGTGAACACGCTCGTCGGCGGCATGCTCGACCTGATCCGGCGCACGGTGGGGCCGAGCGTCCAGGTCGAGACCGTCTGCATGGCCGGCTTGTGGGCCGCGATGGTCGATCCCCCGCAGCTCGAGAACGCGCTGCTGAACCTCTGCATCAACGCCCGCGACGCGATGCCGGGCGGGGGCCGGATCACCATCGAGACCGGCAACCGCTGGATGGATCGTCACGGCGCCCGGCAGCACGACATGCCGGAAGGACAATATCTGTCGCTGTGCGTCTCCGACACCGGCACCGGCATGCCGCCCGAGGTCATCGCCAAGGCCTTCGACCCGTTCTTCACCACCAAGCCGATCGGCCAGGGCACCGGGCTCGGCCTGTCGATGATCTACGGCTTCGCCAAGCAGTCCGGGGGCCAGGCCCGCATCTATTCCGAGGTCGGCCAAGGCACGATGGTCTGCATCTACCTGCCCCGGCATCTCGGCGAGGCGGAGACGGACGCGTCGGGGCCGGAGAAGGGTCCGGCGCCGCTTGCGGAGGCCGGTGAGACGGTGCTGGTGGTGGACGACGAGCCGACCGTCCGCATGCTGGTCACCGACGTTCTGGACGAGCTCGGCTATATCGCGATCGAGGCGGTGGACGGCGCGGGCGGTTTGAAGGTGCTGCAATCCGGTGCCCGCATCGACCTGCTCGTCACCGATGTCGGCCTCCCAGGCGGGATGAACGGGCGGCAGATGGCCGATGCCGCGCGCGTCGGGCGTCCCGACCTCAAGGTGCTGTTCATCACCGGCTTCGCCGAGAACGCGCTCTTGAGCAACGGCCAGCTCGAACCCGGCATGGCAGTGCTGACCAAGCCTTTCTTGGTGGACACGCTCGCCGCCCGCATCCGCGAGCTGACGGCGGGATGATCATCGCCGGTGGCAGGCGTTTGG
>CAXTVT010000069.1:0-16350 GCA_964247745.1 uncultured Beijerinckiaceae bacterium | reverse complement strand
TGGTGGCCCCGGTTGGGTTCGAACCAACGACCTGCCGCTTAGAAGGCGGCTGCTCTATCCAGCTGAGCTACGGGGTCCCGGCGGCGACGGTCAGTGGGTCCACTGTCCGCGACGCGTCGACTTGAAGTTGTCGGAATAAGAAAAGACCTTGGGCGCGACCGATTTCGGCTCGTCGACGCGGAACGCGACGCCGTTGCGCTCGCAATAACTCACCGCCTCCTCCTTCGAGCCGAAGCGGAGCGTGATCTGGCGCTTCATGTCGCCCGACCCCGACCAGCCCATCAGCGGATCGACCTCCATCGCCTCTTCGGGCTCGTAGACCAGGACCCAGGCTTTCGTCGACGCCTTGCCGGACTGGGTCGCCGACGGCGACGGCTTGTAGATGCGCGCGGTCATGGAACTCCTCGTTCTCGCCCGGCTGGTCGGGGCAGCAGGATTCGAACCTGCGACCTATAGTTCCCAAAACTATCGCGCTACCAGGCTGCGCTATACCCCGGGTCAGGCGAGCCCGACGCTTCTACCGCGAGATCGCCTCGATCCGCCAGAGCCGATCGCGTGATGCCGACGGCTATGTCGCCGCCACGGCATAGACGAGAAGCGCGGCGATTTCGGCGATCTGCTGCGCCGCCCCCGCGACATCGCCCGTCTGGCCACCGATCTGGCGCCGCGCCAGCAGGGTCACCGCGAGCGACGCGCCGGCCGCGGCGAGGACGGCGGCGACGGCACGCTCGATCCCCGTCGCCGTAGCGGCTGCGACGGCGACGGCGAGCCCCAGCGCCAGCGCGCAGGCGGCGAGCATGCGGGCCCGGTCGACGCCGCTGGCCGCCGCGCCGGCGCCATCGGCGCGGGCGGGCGGCAGCAGCGCCAGCGGCACGAGACAGGCGGCGCGCGACAGCGTGGCGGCCACGAGGACAGCCGCCACCCCGCGGCCGGCGATCGTCGCATCGGCCAAGGCAGCCGCGCGCAGCAGCAGCGACAGCGCGATCGCCGTCGCGCCGAAGGCGCCGATGCGGCTGTCGCGCATGATCGCGAGCTTGCGTTCGCGTGTCAGGCCGCCGCCGAAGCCGTCGGCGCAATCGGCCAGCGCGTCCTCGTGCAACGCACCGGTCGACGACACCGCTGCCGACAGCGCCAGCAGCGCGGCGATGTCGGCGGGCAGGCGCAACGCGATCGCCGCCGCCAGCACCAGCGCCGGGCCGCTCGCCAGTACCAGACCGGCGAGCGGCGCCATGGCCGCCGCTGCGGCCAGGCCTCCTGCGCCGAGCGCGCGCTCGCGTTCGGTCTCCGGGACCGGCAGGCGGGAGAAGAAACGCAGACAGATGAGGAGGTCGGCGAAGGGCGTCATCGATCCTGCGGAGACGCCGGACGCGGCGGTGGACGGGACTTCGGACACTGGCGCGGTCGCGCCGGGCAGACAAGCACCATGCCGAGGCCCCAGGCACGGCTGGGCTCGGCTCACGCAGGGCTGGTCTCGGTCGAAGCACGGCAGGGCTCGCGCCCTGTTCCCTTCGGCCTACATTAGCACTAGGGTCCGCGCGGATTTCGCCTCGCGGTCCGCGGGGTCCACGCGCGGTTTGCCGCCGCTTGGCCCGGACCGACCCGGCGGTCGACCCGCCGGTTTCTCAAGGATCATGAATGTCGAAGGAAGAACTGCTCGAGTTTCCCGGCGTCGTCGCGGAACTGCTCCCCAACGCCACCTTTCGGGTCAAGCTCGAGAACGACCACGAGATCATCGCCCACACCGCCGGCAAGATGCGCAAGAATCGTATCCGCGTGCTGACCGGCGACAAGGTGCTCGTCGAGATGACGCCGTACGATCTGAGCAAGGGCCGGATCACCTACCGCTTCAAGTAGGGCGCGCGATGACCGGCGGCCTCGACCAATCCAAGCCCGCCCGGATGCAGAAGCTCGTCCTGGCCTCGGCGTCGCCGCGCCGGCTCGCTTTGCTGCGTCAGGTCGGCATCGAGCCGACCGCCCTGCTCCCCACGGACCTCGACGAGACGCCGGCCAAGGGCGAATCTCCCCGCTCGCTGGCGATGCGCCTCGCCGAGGAAAAGGCGGTAACGGCCGCGAAGGCCTTGAAGCTGCGCCCCGATCTCGACGGCGCCTACCTCATCGCCGCCGACACGGTGGTCAGCGTCGGGCGTCGCACGCTGCCCAAATGCGACCTCGTCGAGGAAGCGGACGGCTGCTTGCGCCTGCTGTCGGGCCGCGGCCACCGCGTGCACACGGGCCTCTGCCTGATCACGCCGAAGGGCGGCGTGCGCAAGAAACTCGTCGAGACGCGGGTGCGCTTCAAACGACTGGGTCGTGTCGAGCTGCAGGCCTATCTCGACGGCGGCGAGTGGCGCGGCAAGGCCGGCGGCTACGCGATCCAGGGCCGCGCCGGCGCCTTCGCGATCAAACTCGTCGGCTCGTATTCGAGCGTGGTCGGCCTGCCGCTCTACGAGACCGTCAACCTGCTGGCCGGCGAAGGCTTCGTCGTGCAATCCGTCGATCGCGAGGCGGCGCTCGACGAGGTCGCAGCGGGTTGATGGCGCCCGACCCGATGCCCTTCGGCGCCCCCGACCCGAAGGCGAAGCCCTGCCCGATCTGCGGCAGGGCCGGCCGGCCCGACACGTCGCCGTTCTGCTCCAGGCGCTGCGCCGACGTGGATCTCCATCGCTGGCTTGGCGGCGCCTACGCCGTGCCGACCGACGAGCCGGGCCAGGTGGTCGACCCGAGCGACGAGGATTGATGTTCTTCGTCGCCTCGAAGATCGCCGGCATCCTCGTCTTCCATCCGCTGAATTTTCTGTTGTTCCTGGGGCTGTTCGGCCTGCTGCTCGGCCTGACCCGCGCCGAGCGGGCCGGGCGCTTCGTCGCCCTGCTCGCGGCGGTGCTCCTGCTGATGGCGGCGTTCTCGCCGATCAGCGCGCTGATCCTGCGCCCATTGGAGGACCGCTTCCCGCAGCCGCCGGACGACGCGCCGACGCCGGATGGGATCGTGGTGCTCGGCGGCGCGCTGGACGAGGATCTGGGACGGGCGCGGGGCCAGCCGACCCTGACGGAGGCGGCGGCGCGCCTGACCAGCGGGGTCGCGCTGGCGCTGCGCTACCCGCAGGCGCGGCTGGTCTTCACCGGCGGCTCGGCCAATCTCGATGCCAGCGCCGCCGCCGACGAGGCCAGCGGCGTGCGCGCGCTGTGGCTTTCCCTCGGCCTGCCGGCGCAGCGCATGACCTTCGAGGACTGTTCGCGCAACACCTACGAGAACGCGACGATGACCCGCGCCCTGGTCCAGCCCAGGCCCGGCGAGCGCTGGTGGCTCGTCACCTCGGCGGCGCACATGCCGCGCTCGATCGGCATCTTTCGCCATGTCGGGTGGAACATGATCGCCTATCCCGTGGACTATCGCACCTTCGGCGACGATCGCGACGCCAAGCCGACGACGCTGGCGCTCGAATCGCTGCGCCGCCTCGACGTCGCGCTGCACGAGTGGGTCGGCCTGGTCGCCTATCGGCTGACGGGCAAGACCGACACGCTGTTCCCGGCGCCTTGAAGCGCGCCTCCGGCCCGGGCGACCGCCCGCTTGTTCTGATTCACGATGTCAAACAGCTCGCTCGTGCCAACGTTAGGCACGGGCGCCGAACCCGGTCGGATCGCCGCGCGATCCTTCCAGGCTTCGTCACGACTCGGTCGTCCCGTCCGCCGGATGGTCGCGGCGTCCGGGTTCGAAATCGCTCGTGGCCCGCTCGGTCCCGACGCGACCTATTGGTATATATACCTTTATTTCCGTATCGTCTAGGATATTTCGGTTATTTTTCCGATAGGAGGAGTCCCAACCGAAGCGGGGATGTGTCCCATCAACCCGGTCGTTCGGCCAGGAGTTCGTCGAGCCGGCGCTGCTCGGCCTCGCTCAAAGGGCGAGCCGGGTCACGCGCCGGCATTCTGCGGTTCCGCGCGGCGAAGGCGATGCCGATCCCACCGAGCACCAGCACGATGAAGGGCGTGCCCCAAAGCAGCAGCGTCTGCATCTCGAACGGCGGCTTGAGCAGGATGAACTGGCCGTAGCGCGCGACGAGGTAGTCCTTGACCTGACCATTGGTGTCGCCGGCCTCCAGGCGCTGGCGCACCAGCAGGCGGATGTCGCGGGCGAGGTCGGCGTGGCTCTCGTCGATCGATTCGTTCTGGCAGACGAGACAGCGCAGCCCCGTCGACACTTCCCGGGCGCGGGTCTCGAGCGTCGGGTCCTTCAGCATCTCGCCGGGTTCGACGGCGTGGGCAGGGGCGATGAGGACAAGCCCAAGCGCCGCGGCCCCGAGCAGCCGCCTCATTCCGCCGGCACCGCCGCCGCGGGATGAGCGCGCCGGGCCCGCGCGGCGATGCCGAAGCGCAGCCGCCGGTCGGACAGCGACAGCGCGCCGCCCAGCCCCATGATCAGCGCGCCGATCCAGATCAGCGTGACCAACGGCTTCCAGTAGAGCTTCACGTCGATCGTCGGCGAGCCGGCGACCGGCGAGCCGATCGACTCGTAGAATTGGCCGAGACCCAGCGTGACGATGCCGGCCTCGGACCGGGCCATCTTGCGCACGGGGTAGAACCGGCTCGCCGGCTCCAGCCGCGCGATGACCTCGCCGTCCCGGCTGAGGATCGTGCGGGCGACCGCGGCCTCGTAGTTCGGACCCTTCTCCGGCGCCACGCCGACGAGTTGCGCGGTGAAGGGGCCGACCTTGGCGACGTCGCCGAGCTTCATGGCGAGGATCGTCTCCTGCCCCCAGCCGGCGGCGGCGAGGCCGAGCAGCGTCACGCCGAGGCCGGCATGCGCGACCGACGTGCCCCAGGCCGAACGCGGCAGACCGATGCCGCGGGTCCAGGCGTTGGCCCAGCCACCAGCGCCGATTCGGCGGGCGAGGTCGGCGAAGGAGCCGACGATGACGAAGATCGCCAACCCGGCCATGACGTAGGACATCGCGGGCGCGCCCTTGATCCAGGCGAAGACCAGCAGCGCGGCGATGCCGGCCAGCATGGCGATCATCATGCGCTGGGCCGCGCCGAGCAGGTCGCCACGCTTCCAGGCCAGCGACGAGCCGATCGGCATGGCCAGGAAGACGGGAATCGAGATCGGGATGAAGGCGGTGTTGTAGAACGGCGCGCCCACCGAGATCTTCTGGCCGGTCAGCGCCTCGAGCGCGAGCGGGTAGATCGTGCCGACGAAGACCGTCGCGCAGGCGGCGGTCAGCAGCAGGTTGTTGACGACGAGCGCGCCCTCGCGGCTGACCGGCGCGAACAGCCCGCCTTGCCGCAGGCTGCCGCCGCGCCACGCGAACAGCGCCAGCGAGCCGCCGATGAAGAAGATCAGGATGACGAGGATGAAGAAGCCGCGGCGCGGGTCGGTGGCGAAGGCGTGGACGCTGGTCAGCACGCCCGAGCGCACCAGGAACGTGCCGACCAGCGACAGCGAGAAGGCCAGGATCGCCAGGAAGATGGTCCAGACCTTCAAGGCCTCGCGTTTCTCCATCACCACGGCGGAATGGAGCAGCGCGGTGCCGGCGAGCCAGGGCATGAAGGAGGCGTTCTCGACCGGATCCCAGGCCCAGAACCCGCCCCAGCCCAGCGTGTAGTACGACCAGTACGAGCCCATCGCGATGCCGAGCGTCAGGAAGATCCAGGCGATCAGCGTCCACGGCCGCACGAAGCGCGCCCAGGCGGCGTCGACGCGGCCGGCGATGAGCGCGGCGGCGGCGAAGGAGAAGGTCATCGAGAAGCCGACGTAGCCGAGGTAGAGCAGCGGCGGGTGGATCGCGAGCCCGGGGTCCTGCAGCAGCGGATTGAGGTCCTGCCCCTCGATCGGCGGCGCCAGGGTCCGGGTGAACGGGTCCGACGACAGCAGGATGAAGAGCAGGAAGGTCGCGGCGATCCAGCTCTGCACGCAGAGCACGAGCCCGCGAAGGTCGGCCGGCATGCCGCGCGAGAACAGCGCCACGGCCGCCGCGAAGACCGAGAGGATGAGGACCCAGAGCAGCATCGAGCCCTCGTGGTTCCCCCAGACGCCGGTGATCTTGTAGATCAGCGGCTTCGAGGAGGCCGAGTTCTCGACCACGTTGATCAGCGAGAAGTCCGAGACGACGTGGGCATAGGTCAGGGCGGCGAAGGCGAGCGCGGTGAAGGCGAAGCCGGCGACCGCGACCCCGGGCGCCACGGCCACGAGCCGGCCGTCGCGGGTGGTGTGCCCGACGAGCGGCACGATCGCGTTGACGATGGCCAAGGCCAGCGCCAGCACGAGGCAGAAGTGGCCGGTCTCGACGATCATCGGAGCGCATCCACAAGCGTGTCGTTCCGGGCGAAGCGAAGCGGAGATCCAGAACCGGTGAGCCACCCGCTCGAACGGATCGAGCGGCGCGCACCGGTTCCGGGTTCGGCTGCGCCGCCCCGGAATGACGAGTTCGAAGCCCTCACGGCGCGGCGCTCGCGCGCTGGTCGGGCGGCGGCGGCGCGGCGCCCTTCATGTCGGTTCCGGTGGGCGGCGGCGCGTCGCCCTCCTTCCAGACGCCCTGCTTCTTCAGCGAGTCGGCGACCTCCTTGGGCATGTAGCGCTCGTCGTGCTTGGCCAGCACGCTGTCGGCGGTGAACAGGCCATCGCGGCCGACGACACCCTCGACGACGGCACCCTGGCCCTCGCGGAACAGGTCCGGCAGCAGGCCGGTGTAGGTGACGCGGATGTCGTGCTTGGTGTCGGTGACGGCGAAGATCACGCGGCCCTGCCCCTCGCGCTTGAACGAACCGGCCTCAACGAGACCGCCGATGCGCAGCCGCGTTCCGGGCGCCGGCGCCTTCTGCGCGTATTCGGTCGGCCCGTAGAAGAACACGATCGTGTCGCGCAGCGCGTAGAGCGAGATGCCGACGGCCGTGCCGAAGATGCCCAACGCCAGGCCGATGATGGTGAGCCGTCGCTTCTTGCGGGTCATCCTCAGCTTTCCAGCCCCAGTTCGTGGGCGAGTGCGTCGAGCCGCTTCTTGGCGCCGTCGTCGGACGCGAAATTGCGGCGCGCGTCGGCGAGCGCCGACTTGGCCTTGTCCTGCTCCTGGAGCACGCCGTACGCCCGCACCAGCCGCAGCCAGCCCTCGATGTCGCCGCCGTTGGCCTGGAGACGCTGGGCGAGACGATCGACCATGCCGTGGATCATCTGCTGCTGCTGGCCCGCCGGCATCGCGGCCACCGCCGCGGCCAGCTTGGCGCGCCCTCCTCCGGCGGCGTCGCCCGTCGAGGCGTCGTTCATGGCCATCGGCGGCGGCGCCGGGGGCTCGCCCGTGGCGGCGGCGATGCGCGCCTGGATCGGCGGGATCCAAGGGGCGTTCGCCGGCCCGTCGGCGATGATCGCCTTCCAGATCGTCACCGCCCTGGTCTTGTCGCCGCCCTGCTCCGCGGCGAGCGCGAGGTAGAAACGCGCCCGCGGCGATCTCGGATCGAGCTTGGCGGCGGCCTCGAAGTGCTGCACCGCCTCGGGCGTGACGTGGCCGTCGGCAAGGACGGTCTCATCCTCGCCCAGCGCCGAGAGACGCTCCTCGGACGGCCCGAAGAGGCGGATCTCCTGACGATAGGCATCGGCGGCGCCCTCGGTGCGGCCGAGCTGAGTGTACATGCGCGCGAGGAGGGACCAGCCGCGTCCGTCGTTCGGATTGGCCGCGACGGTGCGCTCGAGCTTCGCCATGATCGCGGCCATGTCCATCTTCGCCGGATCGGCCTTGAGCCGCGCCTCGAGCGGCTCGTCCTTCATGTTCGGCTCGCCGACGTAGGTGTAGAGCCCGAGCGTCCCCACCGGGATCAGCAGCACCACGGCCAGCGCCACCCAGCGGGCCACGCGCGGCGAACCGGCGCGAACGTCGTGGGGCACGACGCGGCTCGCCGCCATCAGCCGGCGCGCCGCCTCGTTGCGCGCGACGACGGCCTCGTTCTCGCCGATGACGCCGCGCGCCACGTCGCGGTCGATCTCGGCGGCCTGCGCCTTGTAGAACGAGACGTCGAGCTCGTGGGCATCGGTGGTCGCGGGCGCGCGCGACAGCGGCCAGAGCACGGCCATCACGGCCGCTCCGGTCAGAAGCGCGAAGATCACCCAAAGCATCAGCAAAGGCGTACCCGGTGTCCGTTTCTCGTTATTCGCCCGCGAATGTCCCGATCCGTCGAGGTGGTCGTCTTAGCCTCACCTTCCGGCGCGGAAAAGGCGGATTGTTGTCACGGCTCGACGCCGAGTTCAGCGGAAGCGCAACGGAAGGCTGAAGGACAGCGCGGGCTCGCTCATCGTCGCCGGCATCGGCGGGAACGGCTGCGCGCGCTCCAACATCGCCATCGCCTCCTTGTCGACGGCCGGCACGCCCGATGTCCTGGCGATCGACTTCGACACGATGGTCCCGTCGCGCCCGACCGTGAAGCTCACCTGCGCCGTCGCCGGCTGCGCGAGGCCGATCGCTCCCGTCGGCTTCTTGTCCTCGAGTCGAGCGACGATCTGCCGAACCCAGAATTCCTTGGGATCGCGCCGCGCGACACGCTCGGCGTCGTGCCGGCGCTCCATCTCGTAGGTGACGATGATCGGCAGTGCCTGGGTCGCCCGAGCCCAGTCGGCGAAGGGCACGGGGGCAAGCGCGACCAACGCGAACGCTGCGGGCTTGAGGCGACGGTGACGCATGGCGACGATCCAAACTCAACCCGCATGCGCCGACATCCGCCGACCGGACGGCCGGCGTCAGACCGTCGGCTGGCATGTGGCGCAGATTCCTTCGATCTCCTGGACCTTGCGCTCGACCTTGAAGCGCAGGCTTTGAGCCAGGGCGATCACCTCGGCATCGACGGCCGCCGCGTCGACCTCGGTGGCGCTGCCGCATTTGGTGCAGGAGAAGACGATGCCGTGATGGTCGTGCGCGTGGTCGACGTGGTCGCACGGCGCGTAGACCTGCCGGCTTTCGATCTTCACGACGAAGCCGTTGTCCACGAGGAAATCGAGCGTGCGATAGACCGTCGGAGGCGCGACGATGCGCTTCTGCACCTCCGCAAGCTTCTGGATGATCGTGTAGGCGCCGAGCGGTTGGCCCTCCCGCGCGAAGATTCCGACCACCTCGCGCCGCAGCGCGGTCATCTGCAGCCCACGCCCCTGGCAGGCGGTTTCGACTTGGGTGATCCATTCGGCTCCAGGCATGGCGCCTATGTAGCGTGGATGGACCCGCGCCGCCACAGACGACGCGCCACCTCCAATTGGAGCGATCGCGGCGACGGCATCTTAACCGGATTTTCAGCGGCTCGTGGCCATCGTGACGGCAGTCCCAAGCGTTGCAAGAGTTCGCGCCCATGTCCGCCGACATCCGCCGCATCGTCCAGGCCGCCGCCACCGTCGCGGCCGCGATGATCGCTCTCGGCGCATCGCGCCTGCCATCGCAGGCGCAGACCAGCCACATGCTGGTGATCCCCGCGTCCGACGGCTACGGCTTCGACGATTGTCTCTCCGGCAACAAGGCCTGCGGGCAGACCATCGCCGACGCCTGGTGCGAGGCCCACGGCATGACGGCCGCCGCCTCCTTCGGGCGGGCCGACGACATCACGGCCTCGATCGCCTCCGCCCCCAAGGTCGTCGCAACGAGGATCGTTTCGGGCTCGTTCATCGTGAACTGCCGGGATTAGCCTCGACGACGCCTCCTGCCACGGAACGGAACGACTCGGCACGCCATTCCTGCTGCGTAACCAGGAGATCATCCATGTCCAAGATCATCGCCGCCGCCCTCGTCGCCGGCGCCGCCGGCCTGCTCGCCGGCGCTCCCGCTCAGGCCAAGGGCTGCATCAAGGGCGCACTGGTCGGCGGCGTCGCCGGACACATGGCGGGTCACGGCAAGATGGGCGCCGCCGCCGGTTGCGCGGTCGGCCACCACGAGGCCAACAAGAAGCAGACGTCCGGTAAGTAGCGGCGAACGCGACGGCGCTCCCGTGGCGTCGTCACGTCCCGATGAGGTGCATCGCGACGGTGCGACGGTGCGGGGCGCGTCTGTGCTCGAACAGGTAGAGGCCCTGCCAAGTGCCGAGCACCATGACGCCGCCGAGCACAGGGACCGAAAGCTGCGTCTGGGTCAGCGCGGCGCGGATATGCGCCGGCATGTCGTCGGGTCCTTCGCTGTCATGGACGTAGCCTGCGCCTTCTGGCGCGACGCGCTCGAAGAAACGCTTCAAATCGGCCTGGACCTCGGGATCGGCATTTTCCTGGATCAGGAGCGACGCCGAGGTATGCCGGCAGAACAGCGTGAGCACACCTTCCGCGATGTTCGCGCGATCGACGAAGTCGACCACCGAGCTGGTGAAGTCGATCAGTCCCTTCCCGTTGGTCGCGACGGTTGTCTGTTCGGACTGCTGCCGCATCGCTTCACCTTGTTCGCAGATGCCGGAACTTAGCCGGAACAAAAAGGTACGTTCACCCTTTGTCTACTCTCGCGAGCTGGTGTATAGCTCGTGTCGGCGAGAGTCGGCGGCAAGGTCGAATCTCCGGGATCGGAGCGAGATGACGGCATGCTGACCCGCAAGCAAAGCGAACTGCTCCGTTTCATCAACGAGCGCCTGAAGGAGACGGGCGTGCCACCCTCCTTCGACGAGATGAAGGAGGCGTTGGACCTGCGCTCCAAATCCGGCATCCACCGCCTGATCATCGCGCTGGAGGAGCGCGGCTTCATTCGGCGCCTGCCAAACCGTGCGCGCGCGCTGGAGGTGTTGCGCCTTCCGGAATCCTCGACGCCTTCATTCGCCCGCGCGCGACGCTTCGAACCCGAAGTGATCGAGGGCACGCTTGGGAAGGTTCGCCTCCCCTCGTCTCTCCCGCAGGAGGACGACGCGCGCTCGGTCGTGACCATCCCGGTGATGGGCCGGATTGCCGCTGGTACGCCCATCGCCGCCCTACAGAGCCGCAGCCACACCGTCAGCCTGCCGCCGGATATGCTGCCGCCGGGCGAGCATTACGCGCTTGAGGTGCGCGGCGACTCGATGATCGAGGCCGGTATTCTCGACTCCGACACGGTGATCATCCGCCGCCAGAACACCGGAGAGACCGGCGACATCGTGGTAGCCCTGATCGACGACGAGGAGGCGACGCTCAAGCGGCTGCGCAAGCGCGGTGCCTCGATCGCGCTGGAAGCCGCCAACCCGGCTTACGAGACCCGCATCTTCGGCCCCGACCGCGTGCAGATCCAGGGCAAGCTGGTGAGTCTGATCCGGCGCTATTGATCGGCGTCGGGCGCCGTCGGCGTATCCGCCCGCAGCCGTTTGCCCCAGGGCCGTTTGGGCGCCGGTGACCAGGGCCGATCCTCGTCCGCGGCGCGGACGCTGGCCGTGGTGAAACCCGCAGCGGTCGCGGTCAACGCGACGGCGCCGGTCCGGCGCAGCGTCTCGCGATCGATCACCACCGACGCGGCGCAGCCTGTCGGGGCCAGCAACGGCGTGACCACCACGGCGGCTCGCGTACAATCCTCGGCAAAGGCGGCGGGATTGAGCACCAGGGCCACGGCGCGGCCGTCCTTCAACACGGCGACGCAGCCGAGCGGGTCGCAGCTCTCCTTTCGCAACGCGGCCTTGGCCGCGCGCGCGTCGGCATCGGCGCGCAGCCACTGCTCGGTGTCGAACAGGCTGGGGCGCCGGCCGATGACCACGAGCCGCCCATCGGCCTCGCGCACCGCCGCCGCGTCGCCGCCGGCCGCCACGGCGATATCGAAGGTCGGCCCGGACAGCGCGCCGAAAAGCCCGAGCAGCGCGAATGGCAGCGCCGTGAGCTTCAGCGGCCAGCTGCGCCAGATCACGGCCGACAGCACGGCTAGCGCGAAGAAGGCCAGCGACCAGGGTGCGAAAGCCGGCAGGTGCAGGCTGGCCCCCGGCAACGCCCCGATGAAGCGCGCCGCGGCCATGATGATGGTGATGCCGAACCCGACCCAGTGCCAGACGAATCCGTCGAGCCCGAACGGGTAGAGCAGCGTGCCGACGAGCGCGCCGGGCACGGCGAAGACCTCGATGATCGTCAGCGTCAGCGGATTGCCGATCATCACGTAGGGGTTCATCTCGTGGAAGTCGTAGGCCATGAACGAGGCCGTCGCGCTGGTCGCGAAGAAGGTGGCGACAAGCGCGCCGCGCAGCCCGTGACCCGCGCCGCGGCGTCGTCCGAAGAGGCCGCGGCGCCCGCCGGCGCGCGCCGGCACGGTGACCTGACGCTCGGCCTCGCGGGCGTAGGCGACCGAGCGCGCCTCGTAGACCGAGACGAGCGCCGCCACCGCCGCGAAGGACAATTGAAACGAGGCGCCGAGCAGCGCCTCGGGTTGCCAGATCAGCACCGCCATCGCCGCCAGCGCAAGGTTGCGCATCGTGAGCGCGTGGCGGTCGAGGATCACGGCGGTGAGCATGATCAGCGTCATGAAGAGCGCGCGTTCCGTGCCGATGCGCGAGCCCGTCATGACATCGTAGGCCACGGCCGCGACGATGGCCGCGGCCGCCGCCCATTTCTTGATGGGGTAGCCGAGCGCCAGCGTGCGGCTCAGTGCCAGCAGCCGCCTGAGCCCGACGAAGAAGATGCCGGCGACGAGCGTCATCTGCACGCCCGAGATCGTGATGACGTGGTAGATCCCCGCCTCGCGGATCAGGCTGCGTGCGTCCTCGGTCAGCAGGTCGCGTTTGCCCGTCACCATGGCGGCGGCGATGGCCCCGGGATCGCCGCCGACGATCGTGTCGACGCGCCGCGCCAGCGCGTTGCGGGCGCGGTCGACGGCCATGTCGGCCGCCAGCCAGAAGCCGGGCGGCTCGGGCGCCTGCGCTTCCTCGATGTGCCCCAGGACGGAGCCGACCGCGCCGATGCGCGCATACCAGGCGTCGCGGGCGAAGTCGTAGCCACCGGGTTGCGCCGCGCGCGACGGCGGCAGCAGGCGCGCCTTGACCTCGACGTAGGTGCCGGCCTCGAAGGGCGGGGTGCGCCGCGTGGTGAGACGCACGCGAAACGGCGTCCGCGCCGGGTCGAGCCCGTCGGTCGCGGCGACGCGCAGCACGAAACGCGCGCCCTCGCGACGGAAGTCCATCTCCTCGATCCAGCCCTGCACGGTGACGATGCGGGTGCGCTCCAGCACCGGCGCCGCCAGGCTGGCGGTCCGCCAGCCCGCATCGGCCAGGCCGGCGAAGAGCGCGGCCAAGCCGACGAACAGGGCGAAGGCGCGGCGATGGCCGGCGACGACGAAGGCCGCCGCCGCGCAAAGGCCGGCGAGGCTCGCGGTGAGCGGCAGCAACGGCTCGCGATCGGCCACGAAGTAGAGAACGATGCCGGCGCCGAAGGCCACCGGCACCCACAGGAAGAAGCGGCGATGCTCGGCCTCGCTCTCGAAGGCCGTGCGGTAGAGCGCGGCCAGCCGAACGGCGCGCGCGCGGAGCCATGCGCCGCGCCCGAGGGCGAGCGCGCCTTCGAGCGTGGTGCCGACGGCCTCCGCCATCCCTGGTCCTCGCGACGCGACGCATCGAGGCGGACAGGCCGTCGCGCCTTGACAGGACCGCAGCCTACACGACAAACGGCGCGGCCCGCGAGAGCCCTCGCGCCGACCTCCCCACACCAGGATCGCACCCATGGCCGAAGAGGTCGTCACCCGCTTCGCCCCCTCCCCGACCGGCTTCCTCCATATCGGCGGCGCACGGACCGCGCTGTTCAACTGGCTCTACGCCCGCCATTTCGGCGGTCGCATGCTGCTGCGCATCGAGGACACAGACCGCGAACGCTCGACCCCGGCGGCGATCGACGCCATCCTCGACGGGCTGCATTGGTTGGGTCTCAAATGGGACGGCGAGGTCGTCCACCAGTTCGCCCGCGCCGCGCGGCATCGCGAAGTGGCCGAGGCGTTGCTCGCCAGCGGCCACGCCTATCGCTGCTGGACCAGCCAGGCCGAGCTCGACGCTATGCGGGCGCTCGCCAAGGAGGAGAAGCGGCCGCCGCGCTACGACGGGCGCTGGCGGGATCGCGACCCTGCCGAGGCGCCCGCGGGCGTGGCGCCGGTCATCCGGCTCAAGGCGCCGCAGGACGGCGAGACGATCGTCGACGACCAGGTGCAGGGCCGCGTGACCTGGGCCAACAAGGACCTCGACGACTTCGTGCTGCTGCGCTCCGACGGCACGCCGACCTACATGCTCGCGGTGGTGGTCGACGATCACGACATGGGCGTCACCCAGATCATCCGCGGCGACGACCATCTCACCAACGCCGCGCGGCAGACGCAGATCTACCAGGCGATGCATTGGAGCGTGCCGGCGATGGCGCACGTGCCGCTGATCCACGGTGCGGACGGCGCCAAGCTCTCGAAGCGCCACGGCGCGCTCGGCGTCGACGCCTATCGCGCGATGGGCTACCTTCCCGACGCGATGCGCAACTATCTCGTGCGCCTGGGATGGTCGCAGGGCGACCGCGAGTTCTTCACGACGCCGGAGATGGTCGAGGCGTTCGACGTCGGCTCGATCGGTCGCTCGCCGGCGCGCTTCGACTTCGTGAAACTCGGCAACGTCAACGGCCATTACATGCGCGCGGCGAGTTGCCCGGCGCTGGTCGAGGCGCTCGAGGCCGCCCTGCCCTACATGTCCGACGCCGGGATCACCGCGCTCGACCCGCAACAGCGCGCGATGCTGCTCGCCGCCATGCCGGGCTTGAAGGAGCGCGCCAAGACGCTGGTCGAGCTGTGGGACGGCGCGCGCTTCCTGTTCGCCGCACGCCCGCTGCCGATCGACGAGAAGGCGGCCGCCATCCTGCACGACGGCCGCGTCCATCTCGTCGCGCTGGTGCCACGGCTCGAGGCGACGCCGGACTGGTCGGCCGGCGCCATCGAGGGGCAGGTCCGGATCTACGCCGAGGAGGCAGGCGCCAAGCTCGGGCAGGTCGCGCAGCCGTTGCGCGCCGCCCTGACCGGGCGATCGGTGTCTCCGGGCGTGTTCGACGTCCTCGCGGTGCTCGGTCGCGAAGAGAGCCTGGCGCGGCTTCGCGACCAGGCCCGATGAGAGCTCGATGAGCCCATGCTCGACAGAATTCGGATTCTGTCATAATGGCGGCAAGCCGTGGGCGGGCGTTCACTTTTCGACCAACGTCTGATCACGCGGCGTCAAGCCGGTCTTTCGGGACCCCGTCAGAAGGCACATTCATGAGCTCAGAGACCGGATCCCTTTCGATCGGCAGCAAGTCGATCAACCTGCCGCAGAAGAACGGTGTCATCGGCCCTTCGGTCCTCGACATCTCGAAGCTCTACGGCCAGTCGGGGATGTTCACCTTCGATCCGGGCTTCACCTCGACGGCGAGCTGCGAGTCGCAGATCACCTACATCGACGGCGACCAGGGCGTGCTGCTCTACCGCGGCTACCCGATCGAGCAGCTCGCCGAGAACGGCTCCTTCCTCGAGACATGCTACCTCCTGCTTTACGGCGAGCTTCCGACCGCCGAGCAGTTCACCGACTTCAACTTCCGAATCCAGCGCCACACGATGGTGCACGAGCAGATGTCGCGCTTCTTCCAAGGGTTCCGCCGCGACGCGCACCCGATGGCCGTCATGGTCGGCTCGATCGGCGCGATGAGCGCCTTCTATCACGACGTGACCGACATCTCGGATCCCCGCACCCGGATGATCGCCTCGATGCGGCTCATCGCCAAGGTGCCGACGCTCGCGGCCATGGCCTACAAGTACAATATCGGCCAACCGTTCGTCTATCCGAACAACAGCCTGAACTATGCCGAGAACTTCCTCAACATGTGCTACGCCGTGCCGTGCGAGGAATATCAAGTCTCTCCGACCATGTCGAAGGCGCTCGACAAGATCTTCATCCTTCACGCCGATCACGAGCAGAACGCGTCGACCTCGACGGTGCGGCTGGCCGGCTCCTCGGGGGCCAACCCGTTCGCCTGCATCGCGGCCGGCACCGCCTGCCTTTGGGGTCCGGCGCACGGCGGCGCCAACGAGGCGGCGCTGAAGATGCTCGCCGAGATCGGCGACGTGAAGAACATCCCGAAGTTCATCGAGCGCGCCAAGGACAAGAACGATCCGTTCCGCCTGATGGGCTTCGGCCATCGCGTCTACAAGAACTACGATCCGCGCGCCAAGATCATGCAGAAGACCTGCCACGACGTGCTGGCGGAGACCGGCATGGGCGACGATCCGCTGCTCGAGATCGCGGTCGAACTCGAGCGGATCGCTCTCTCGGACGATTACTTCATCGAGAAGAAGCTCTACCCCAACATCGATTTCTACTCGGGCATCACGCTCAAGGCGATGGGCTTCCCGAATTCCATGTTCACCGTGCTCTTCGCCGTCGCGCGCACCGCCGGCTGGATCGCGCAGTGGAAGGAGATGATCGAGGA
>CAXTVT010000068.1:0-16912 GCA_964247745.1 uncultured Beijerinckiaceae bacterium | reverse complement strand
TGGCCGACGTGAAGTTTTCGTTGAAGACGCAGGACTACCGCATAGCCGCGCGTTTGATCCATGAAGCTGCGGCGCGCGTACAGCGCGACTTTGACCACTGGCGCAAGCACGATAGGTTGCTACCGAAACCTTCTACGATCGCCCGGCACGCGAGAATGACTGTACCAAGATATGATGGGATAGGCCAACCACCTCATGACTTGAGCTCGCTGGAAGAACTTCTGCCAGAGGATACTCAAGAGATGCTAGCGAAGCATGGCTTAAGAAGCGTGCCTGGATAGACGAGCCAGAGGCCTCGTCGTCCTGACGTGCCACAGTCCGCCTCGTGGTAATACTCAGGCCGGGAAGAGCTTCAACCCAATCGCGCCGGCGACGATGAGGCCGATGCAGGCCAGTCGCAGGGGTGCGGCGCTTTCGCCGAAGGCGAAGATGCCGAGCGCCGCCGTGCCGATCGCGCCGACGCCGGTAAACACCGCATAGGCCGTGCCGACCGGGATGGTCAGAAGGGCCCGTCCGATGGCGATTACGATGAGACCGAGGATGGCGACGGCGAGAACCGTCCAGCCCAGGCGTGTGAGACCGTCGGACTTCTTCATCGCGTCGGCCCAGCCGATGTCGAGTACGCCAGCGACGAGCAGCAGGACCCAGCCCCAGGACGCGCTCATGCGTCGCGCCCGAGCTTCGCCGCCAGCTCGGCGACGGTCCTGCCGAGGAACCGCGCCCCGGACTTCTCGATCTCGCTCACCACCCGCGATCCGTCGCCGCCGGCGATGGTCGTCGCCCCGTATGGCGAGCCGCCGGCGATCTCGTCGAGCGTCATCTGTCCCTTGAAGCTGTAGGGCAGCCCGGAGACCACCATGCCGTGGTGCAGCAGGTTGGACAGGATCGAGAACAGCGTCGTCTCCTGTCCGCCGTGCTGCGTGGCCGTCGAGGTGAAGGCTGCGCCGACCTTGCCGACGAGGGCGCCCTCGGCCCAGAGACCGCCGGTCGCGTCCCAGAAGGCCGCCATCTGCGAGGAGAGACGCCCGTAGCGCGTCGGCGTGCCGACGATGATCGCGTCGTAGCTGGCAAGGTCGGCCGGCTGCGCGACCGGCGCCCCCTGGTCGAGCTTGAAGTGGCCCTTCTCGGCCACCTCGCGCGGTACGGTCTCGGGAACGCGCTTGACGTCGACGCTCGCACCCGCCGATCGCGCACCTTCGGCGACCGCTTCGGCCATCGTCTCCACGTGACCGTAGGTGGAGTAGTACAGCACCAGGATGTTGCTCACGGCGGTCCCCTCCTTCCGGACTCAGGCGTCCGTCTCGAGAACCCGCATGCCTGTCCGCACGGACGGCCGCGCGCCGACGCGCTCGCACCAGTCGAGCAACGCAGCCCGACCCTCGACGCCGCGGTCGAAGACGGGCGCCAGCATCGTGCGCGCTCCGTGGATCCAGGGGTAGGCGGCGATGTCGGCGATCGAGAAGGATGATCCTGCCAAATAGGAGGACGATTCCAGCCGTCGTTCCATCACGCTTAGGAGCCGCTCGACCTCGGTCCTGAAGCGCTCGATGGCGTAAGGCTGCTTCTCCTTCGCATGCAGCGCGAAATGGCCGAGCTGACCCAGCATCGGACCGAGACCGCCGATCTGCCAGTGCAGCCAGGACTGGACCTGAAGGCGCTCTTCGGGCCCTTCGCCCAGCAGTTCGCCGCCGTCTTCCGCGAGATACTGAAGGATCGCGCCGCTCTCGAACATCACGACCCTTCGGCCGTCCGCGCGTTCGTCGACGATCGCCGGGATCTTGTTGTTGGGCGAGAGTTCGAGGAACTCGGGCTCCATCTGCTCGTCGGCGCCGAGGTCGACGGCGTGCACCTGGTAGTCGCGGTGCAGCTCCTCGAGCGCAATCGGCACCTTGCGGCCGTTCGGCGTCTTCCACGTGTAGAGATGAATCAACGTATGGCCTCGTCGTGCCGGCGTGGTGGATCCTGACCTGCGGCCGGCACTAGCACGCGGACAACGGTCGTCCCCCGCCAATACGGGCCGGATCGCAATACCAATAGCGTCCATTCGATCGGTTGACAGACGCGTCCGATTGGTCTGGCACGATGCTCGTCCGACAGACGTATTGGAGAACCAATTGAAAGGTCCGCACCTCGGTTCGGTTCAAACTTTCCTGGCGGACCCGGCGAACGCCGGATACCCGCTTCACGACCGCATTCAGCGATCAATTCGCCAACTGATCTTGGAAGGGGCTCTGCCGGGAGGTCGCGCGCTTCCGCCGACCCGCGACTTCGCGCGGTCGTTGTCGGTGTCTCGCGACACGGTCGAGAGCGCCTACGCGCAACTGCACGCCGAGGGCTTCATAACGCGCCGGGTCGGCAGCGGCAGCTTCGTGTCCGAGATCCCCGACTTCACGCCGGTGCGGCGCGTGGGCCGGCGCCTCGCGCCTCCTCTGCACATCGCCGAACGCGGCCGCGCCATGGCGGAAGGCGGCGGCGTCACCACCGCGCCCGCGCGTGCCTTCACGCCCGGTATTCCCGAAACACGCAGTTTTCCGATCGAGAAATGGGATCGCTTGCAGCGTCAAGTTCTGGAAGACCACGGGAGTGAGGCGCTGCGCCACGGCGATCCTCAGGGCGAGGAGCCGCTTCGCCGCGCCATCGCCGAGCACGTCAACCTCGAGCGGGGCGGTCGCGCTGGCGCCGACCGGATCCTCGTCGTGACGAGCTCTCAGCAGGCCCTGTGGCTGTGCGCCACCGTTCTTTTCGACCAAGGCGACAGGATCGTCGTCGAAGACCCCGTCTACCCCGGGGCGCGGCGCGCCTTCGACGCAGCCGGGCTCGAAGCCGTTCCGATCGGCGTCGATGGTCACGGCATGGACGCGGACGCTTTGAGGCGGGTCAAGACCGTCGCCCGCGGCGCCTATCTCGTGCCGTCGCATCAGTATCCCACGGGAACGACGTTGTCGCTGGAGCGTCGCCTCGCTCTTCTCGAGTGGGCCGCTTCCCAACGCGCCTGGATCATCGAGGACGACTACGACGGGGAGTTCCACTACGTCGGCCGACCGACCGCGTGCATCCAGGGGCTCGATCCCCACGATAGAACCCTCTACATCGGCACCTTCACCAAGACGATGTTTCCCGGCTTGCGGCTCGCCTACATCGTCCTCCCGCCGAACTTGGTGGCGCCGATGGTCGCGGCGCGCACCCTTCTCGACGGCTTCACCGCTACCGTGCCGCAACTGACCCTGACGCGTTTCATGGAAGCCGGCCACTTCCGAGCCCACTGCCGCAAGATGAGCGCCATCTACGCCGAACGCCTGGATGCGCTGCTGACGATGGTGGCCACGCGTTTTCCGGGGCTGGTCGAGGCCCGACCGCCGCCGGGAGGCCTTCAGATGCCCTGCTGGCTGCCGGACTGCGCGTCCGACCGGGGCCGGACCGAGGCGGACACGATCGCGGCGGCGAGGCAGGCCGGAGTCGAACTCGCGGGATTGTCACCGTTCTACGCCAAGCCTGGTGGCGGCGCGGGCTGGCTCATGGGTTTCGCCGCCTACTCCCCAACCGAGATGGCGAGCGCGGGCGCGACCTTGGCCTCCGCCCTGAAGCGTGCGCGCGTCATGCGCTGACGAGCTTTCCGGAGCAGATCGGATTGGTCCGGCCGACCGCGCCGCAATGGTCCGTAAGCGGTTCCCGAAGACTGGTATGCGCAAATGCGCGGCCGTCGCCGCGAGGGGAGGGATCATGCTCGTCGACGGACATTGGGACGGCGATTGGCATCCGACCAAGGGAGCGAACGAGACCGGCCGCTTCGAAAGGTGGGACGCCGGCTTCAGGAACTGGATCACGCTGGACGGGTCGCCAGGCCCGACCGGCGAAGGCGGCTTCGCGGCCGAACCGGACCGCTACCATCTCGTCGTCGCATACGCCTGCCCCTGGGCGTCGAGGACCTTGATGGCGCGCGCGCTGAAGGGCCTGACGCACATGATCGGCGTCAGCTACGCCCAGGCCGAATGGAGCCGGGAGGGCTGGCGCATCGCGGACGAAGAGCGCGCCGCGCTCGTGTCCGTCGGGCTGGACGTCGAGTACGTCCACGAGATCTACGCGCTCGCCGATCCCCACGTCTCCGGCCGCGCCAGCGTTCCGGTGCTATGGGACAAGCGCCGACGGACGATCGTCAATAACGAGTCTGCGGACATCCTGCGGATGTTGAACACCGCCTTTGCGGCACTCGCACCCGCCCGTCCCAACCTCTACCCCGACGACCTGCGTGCGGAGATCGATGAGTTGAACGCCATCGTCTACCCCAAACTGAATAACGGCGTGTACCGCGCGGGCTTCGCCGCGACGCAGGACGCCTACGCCGAAGCGTTCCGCGACGTGTTCGAGACCCTGGACCATCTCGACGACAGGCTCGCGAAGACCGGCCCCTTCCTGTTCGGCGACAGGCTTACGGAAGCCGACGTGCGGGTCTTCGTCACCCTCGTGCGATTCGATGCCGTCTATCACGGCCTCTTCAAATGCAATTGGCGCAGGATCGCCGACTACCGGCACCTGCCCGGCTACGTCCGGCGCATCATGGACATTCACGGCGTTGCCGGCACGGTCGACTTCGACCACATCAAGCGGAACTACTATTCCAACAGGGCGGCCAACGCCAACGGCATCGTGCCGATCGGGCCGGAGGGCATGGCGGCGACGCGCTGACCGATCCGCAGCCGCGCTGTTCCCACGGCGTGGAGCCCGTTCATCGCGCGCGTAAGCGGGGCGACAGGTAGAGGCTCGCGGCCGCCAACTCGACGACCACGAGGATGGCCCAGGCGGCGCGGTGGGCGATGGCGGCATGGTGTCCGTGCTCCACAGGCCAGAACGAGACGACGAAACCGATGCCCCACTGGAAAAGGAACACGGCCACGAACAGGAGGAGGGTCAGGGTGGTGTTGACCCGGCCGGCCATCGCCACCGGGAACTCGGCGGTGACGACGGCATAGGTCAAGGCGCCCGTAGGGCCCAGCAGACCGTATCCACCCCAGAGCAGCCACGCCGGGAGGCCTACGTCCGCCACGATAAGGATCTGGTCGAGAACGAACGCGGCCATGCAGAGGCCGCTGAAGGCGACCAGCCCGACACCTCGCTCCGCGAGCCAGCGCGCGACGACGCCAGCCGCGCCGCTTCCGACCATCTGCGCCAAGCCGATCACGGTGATCAGGCCGGCGGCGCTCGTCGCCTTGAATCCTGACACGTCCTCCATGTAGCCGGCGGCCCAAAGCGACTGGGCGGCGTAGAACACCCCCTGCGAGATCACGGAGAACGGCGCCACGCGCCAGAAGAAGCGTGAACGAAGGATCGTCCATGTCCCGCGCAGCTGATCGGCGAAGGTCGCCTGGCCGTTATCGTTCGTCGGAGCGGCCGGCGCCAGCATGAGCGCGACGGCCGTCGCCAGGGTGAGGACGGCCAGGGCGAGGCAGATCGTCCATCGGCTGGAGCGGCCGGCTGCCCATACCGCAGGGGATCCCGTCAGCACGCCGCCGAGCCCGCCCGCCGCGAGCACGAGGCCGTTCAGAGCCGGCAGTTTCCGGGCGGGAAAACGCTCGGCGATGGCCTTGAAGGCACCGGCCAAGCAGATCGAGACGCCGACCCCGATCATTGCGCGGGATAGCATCAGCAGCGCGGGACTGCGCGTCGCGCCGAACACCACCGATCCTGCCGCGGCGAGCACGAGCAGCGCGGCCTCTGTCCGCCGAGCGCCGTAACGGTCGAGGAGGATGCCGGCCGGGACCTGCGCGAGGGCGAAACCCAGGAAGTACATGCTCGTGACGAGTCCCAGCGCCGAGGCGTCCATGCCGGTGTCGCGCATGGTCGACGGCGCGAGGCTGATATTGATGCCGCGGAACAGGTAGGACACGAGGTAGCCGAGGCTGAACACCGCGAGCACCAGCAAGGCGCCCGCGGCGGATTCGGCTGAGGACGTGTCCGCACGTATCGTGGCCTCGTCGGCATTCGGGTCGGCGGCGCGAGGCCGAGTCATGGGCTTGGTTCCGGAGTAGCTGGTGTCGCTGTGTCGAGGTGGAGGGGTTATCACCGCACCGCCTGCCCGCGCCTACCAATGGGAGCGACGGTTGCGGACCAAAGATCGCCAAGCTTGCGACTCGGATCGGATTGGACTGCCCCAGCAGCTGAGATCGGTCGGGCCGCTTACCGCCGAGGTGCCCTAGGATCAGGTGAAGCGCATCGTGCCACCTGCGCCCAGGAGTTCGACGTGTCCGCCAAAGGCCCGACTTCGCCCAGCCCACGCACGCGCGTGCGGCGCTACCATTGGCTCGCGAAATACGATCGCGAGACGATCGACGCGATCATCGACGCGGGTATCGTCTGCCAGGTCGGCTACGTCGTCGACGGCCTTCCCTACGTTACGCCTACGAGCCACTGGCGTATCGACGACCACGTGTACTGGCATGGGTCCTCCGCCAGCAGCATGTTGAAGGTGCAACGCGCCGGCGTCCCGGTCTGCTTCTCCGTAACCCATCTCGATGGCCTGGTGTTCGCGCGCGCCTCCTTCAACCACAACCTCAACTATCGCTCCGTCATGGCCTTCGGCGAAGCCGAACTCGTGGGCGAGGACGAGAAGCGCCACGCGCTCGCCGTCTTCACCGACAGGATCGCGCCGGGCCTATGGGCCCACGCCCGACAGCCGACGGAGCAGGAATGGAAGGCGACCCGCGTCGTCCGGCTCAAGCTCGACGAGGTGGCCGCCAAGGTCCGCGGTGGACCACCGGTGGACGACGCCGACGATATGGATGCGGGCATCTGGGCGGGCGTGCTGCCGCTGAGCATCGTCGCGGGAGCGGCGCAGACCGACCCTGCCGCGCCGAGCGGCATTGCGATACCGCGCTTCCTTGAAAAGGCCTTCCATGTCCGGCCATGATCGCCATCGGAGACCATCGACCGGAACTCGCCGAAAGCGTACGTGACGATGCGGATCCTCGTCTTCCAGCACCTCGCCGTCGAGCATCCGGGCATCTTCCGTGATCTCTGGACGTCCAAGGGAGATCAATGGGACGCCGTCGAGTTCGACGCCGGCGAACCGATCCCCGACCTCGACGGCTACGATCTCCTCGTCGTCATGGGCGGCCCCATGGACGTATGGCAGGAGCGGGAGCATCCTTGGCTCGTCGCGGAGAAGGCCGCCATCCGCAGGTGGGTCCGGGAGCTGGAGCGACCGTACCTCGGCATCTGCCTCGGTCACCAGCTGCTCGCGTCCGCGCTCGGCGGCGAGGTCGCCCCGATGATCCGACCGGAAGTTGGGCTTGGCGTCGTGGAACTTACACCTGAAGGCTTGAGAGATCCGCTGCTCGGCGGCGCGGGCCGCGAGCTGCAGACCTTCCAATGGCATAGCGCGGAGATCGTCCGCATGCCGACGGGCGGCGTCGTGCTGGCCGGCAATGAGGCCTGCGCGGTGCAGGCGATGCGGGTCGGGCGGCATGCCTACGGGCTGCAGTTCCACTGCGAAATCACCAAAACCACAGTGACGGAATGGAAGGACGTGCCCGCGTATGCAGCGAGCTTAGACAAGGCGCTGGGCTCAGCAGCGACGTATCTTGCACAGGAGGTCCACGAACGCTTGTTGGGCTTCAATGAGACTGCGAGCCGTCTTGATGCAAATCTCGCTTCGATCGTCGGCGCGCTCCAGCGGCTTTCAAGCTATCGGACGAGATTGGTGCGCGCCAGGTCGAGCACAGCATCGCCCTTGCCGCTCATCACGGCGCGCAGGACGTAGAGGCTAAACCCCTTCACCTGTTCGGCCTGGATCTTGGGCGGCATCGACAGCTCGTGGCGAGCGGTGACAACGTCGAGCAACGCCGGGCCGTCGTGGCCTAGCACGTCCTTTGCCGCGGCTTCGAGGTCGCCGGGATCCTCGACCCGGATCGCGTGGATGCCGATGGCGTTGGCCATCGCGGCGAAATCGGGATTGTCCAGGGCGACGCCGGTTTCGACGTATCCGGCGGCCTTCATCTCCAGCTCGACGAAGCCGAGCGTGCCGTTGTTGAAAATCACGATCTTCACCGGCAGCTTCTCCTGCCGAAGCGTGAGGATGTCGCCCATCAGCATGGTGAAGCCGCCGTCGCCCGAGAGCGATACCACCTGGCGGTGACGATCCACGGCCTGCACGCCGATCGCCTGCGCCATGGCGTTCGCCATCGAACCGTGCGCCCAAGAGCCGATCAGACGCCGTTTCCCGTTCATGGCGAGATAGCGCGCCGCCCAGATCGTGGGCGTCCCGACATCGGCGGTGAACACCGCGTTCTCCGCCGCGGCCTCGCTGATCACCCTGGCGAGGTGCTGCGGGTGGACCGACCTGCGACCGGGCTTGCCGGTGGCCAGAGCGTCTAGGTCCCTGCGCGTTTCGGCGTAATGGGCGAGGCACTTGTCGAGATGGGCGCGATCGGTCTTCGCATGCAGCTTCGATAGCAGCGCCTCAACCGTCTCGGCGACGTCGCCGACAAGCCCGAGTTCGAGCCTGCATCGCCGGCCGAGGTTCTCCGCCCTGAGATCGACCTGCACGATCTTAGCGTCCTGGGGGTAGAACTGGCGGTAGGGGAAGTCCGTGCCCAGCATCAGCAGCGTGTCGCAGGCCATCATGGCGGCGTAGCCCGAGGAGAAGCCGATGAATCCCGTCATGCCGACGTCGTAGGGGTTGTCCCATTCGACGTGCTCCTTGCCGCCGAGCGCATGGACGATGGGAGCCTTCAACGCTTCGGCGAGGCGCATGAGCTGGGAATGGGCGCCGGCGCAGCCGCGGCCGCACAGCAGGGTCACCTTGCGGCCGGCGTCGAGCAGCGAGGCCAAGGCGTCGAGGCCGGCCTCGGTCGGCACGACGCGCGGCGCCACCGGCAGCAGCGAGGCCTTGGACGCGACGCCGCGTTCGGGCGCGTCGCGCAGCGCCACGTCGCCGGGGATCACGATCACGGCGACTCCGCGTTGGCCGACCGCGGCGCGGATGGCCGTCTCGAGTACCTGCGGCAGTTGCGCTGGCGAGGACATCAGTTCGCAATAGACGCTGCACTCGCGGAACAGCTCCTCGGGATGCGTCGCCTGGAAGTAATTCGATCCGATCTCGCCCGAGGGGATGTGGGCGGCGATGGCCAGCACGGGCACGCGGGTGCGCTGGCAGTCGAACAGCCCGTTGATGAGGTGCAGGTTGCCCGGTCCGCAGGATCCCGCGCAGACCGCGAGCTCTCCGGTGATCTGGGCCTCGGCACCGGCGGCGAAGGCGGCGACCTCCTCGTGGCGCACGTGCACCCACTCGATCGTGCCGCGCCGCCGGATCGCCTCGGTACTGCCGTTGAGGCTGTCGCCCACGAGCCCGAAGATCCGGGATACTCCGACCTCCTGCAAGGTTTCGACGATCAAGTCTGCGACATTGTTGATCTTCATGGGACGGTCCGGGGCGGGAGTGGCTGGGATCGAAGCTTATCGCTACGGCGTCGGTCAGGCCGACCTCATATCAGGTGCATCTCGCGCGCGGCTTGGCGCAGGCCATCGCGAAACGCCGGCTCGGCGATGCCGATCAGCGCTTCCGCACGTTCTGTCGAGGAACGGCCCTTGAGGTCGATCCAACCATGCTCGGTGACAACAATCTGCGTGTCGATGCGCGGCGTCGTCACTGGGCCGTCGAGACGCGGCACGATGCGGCTCACCTTGCCCTTGGCCGCCGTCGCATGGCAGGCGATGATCGACTTGCCCTCCTTCGACGCGTAGGCGCCGCGCACGAAGTCGAGCTGGCCGCCGGATGCGCTGTACTGGTGCCCGAGCAGGTGCTCGGCGTTGCAGGCGCCGGTGAGGTCGACCTGCAGCGTGGCGTTGACCGAGATCACGCGGTCGTTCTGCGCGATGACCCTTGGATCGTTGACGTAGTCGACCGGGCGGCTCTCCACTCCCGGGTTGCCGTCGAGGAAGTCGTACATGCGCTTCTGCCCCATGGCGAAGGTGTAGATGCTGCGGCCCCGGTCAAGCGCCTTGCGCCGGTTGGTGACGACGCCGGCTTCCATGAGGTCGATCATGCCGGGACAAAGAGCCTCGGTGTGGATGCCGAGATCGTTGCGAGTTCCCAGGTTGCCGCAGACGAGATTGGGGAGCGCGCCGACGCCCATCTGCAGGCAGGCGCCGTCGGGTACCATGTCAGCGATTGTCCTGCCGATGACCTCGTCCTCGCGCGAGCCGGCGCGCACCGGCAGTTCGAGCAGCGGCACGTCGTTTTCGACGATCGCATCAACCTCGCTCACGTGGATCGCGGCGCCGGCGCCCTGAACCCGGGGCATAGCGGCGTTGACCTCGACGATCAGGCGTCCGGCGGCGCGCGCGACGGAACTGGAGTAGTCGTTGCCGAGACCGAGGCTGAAATAGCCGTGCCGGTCCATTGGTGCGACGGTCACGAGGAACGTGTCGATGCCGATGTGGTCGACAAGCAGCCGAGGCGCCTGATGGAACGTACTCGGCACGTAGGAGACGACCTTGCGGTTCTTCTCGAGGCCGCGCTTGATCAGCTTGCGCTCCACGCCCGTCATGAACATGCAGTAGGGCTGTATCCGCTCGTTGAGCGAGTAGTCGAGCACCGTGTCGCCAGCGATGGACGTCGACTCGTAATAATATAGCTTCACGGCGGAGATGCTGCCTTCGCGGGCTCGCTCGGCCAAAGCGCCGAGCAAAGCGGGCGGCTCTGACATAGCCATGCCCATGGAGACGCTGGAGCCCGACGCGATCGGGCGTACCGCAGATGCGGCATCGGTCAGCTTGGAACGGTAGACCTTGCGAGGATCCATCATCGACGTCCTTCGAGTAAAGAGGAAAGGCTGCACGCGGCTCAGTAGCTGGCAGCCGCCTCGGGCGAGTGGCCGCGGCGATAGACGAGCATCGTGCGTTCGAAGCTCATGACTTCAGCGCCGTCCTGATTGAGGCCGCGGGAGGACACGGTGACGATCCCCTGGGTCGGACGGCTCTTTGACTCGCGCTTGGCGAGGATCGTCGACTCCGCGTAAAGCGTGTCGCCCGCGAAGACGGGATGGGTCGCCTTGACCTTGTCCCAGCCGAGATTGGCGACGACCTTGGCGCTGACCGTGCGCACGCTCATCCCCGTCAGCAGCGCGAGCGTGAAGGTCGAATCGACCAGCATCTTCTTCCATTCCGTGTGAGCGGCGTAGGCGGCATCGAAGTGCACCGGCTGCGTGTTCATCGTCAGCAGCGTGGTCCAGACGTTGTCAGTGGCGAGCACGGTGCGGCCGGGGCGATGCTCGAAGACGTCGCCGGGCACGAAGTCCTCGTAGTAGAGACCCGACGTCTCGCGGTAGCGCCGCTCGCCGACGGTCTTGTAGGCGGAAAGGGTATTCATGGTGTGGTCTCCATCGTTCGATGTCATGGTTGAGCTTCTCCGGCCAAGGCGAGCGTACGCCGCGCCTTGCGGGCGACGGCTTCGTCGATCATCGCGCCATCGACCGTGCCGACACCTTTGCTGTTGGCGGCGAGAACGGCGCGGGCGTGATCCACGGCGGTCGCGTCGGGCGTGAACACGGCGCTGATCGTCGCGATCTGCGAGGGATGGATGGCCGCCTTGCCGGCAAACCCGAACGCGCGGGCCGCTTCGGTTTCGTGGCGCAGACCGACCTTGTCTCCGACCTCGAAGAACGGCGTGTCGACCACCGGAAGACCGCGTACCGCAGCAGCGGCGACGATCCGCATGCGCACCGGCGCCAAAGGCTCCCACGCTACGTCGGCGCCGAGGTCCGCCGCCATGTCGGCCGCGCCGAACATCAGCCCGGAGAGGCGCTGCGTCGCAGCAACGATTTCGTCCAGGGCGACGAGGGCGCGGGCGCTCTCGATGAGGGCTAAAAGGACGGCGTGCTTGCCGGCCGCCGTTAGCAGGCGGTCGACGAGCAGCAAGTCTGAAGCCGCCTCGATCTTCGGGAGGACCAGGAAGTCGGGGTCGGCCTCGGAGTCGAGCAACGCGGCGAGATCGTCGAGGCCGGCGCGTGTCGAGGACGCGGCGTTGATCCGCAACGCGACAAGCGTGGCCACTTCGGCGTGTTTTAGGATGTAACCCAACGCATTGCTGCGGGCTGCGTCCTTATCGCAAGGAGCCACGCTGTCCTCGAGGTCGATGATGAGGGCGTCCGCTCCGACACTTGCGGCCTTTGTGAAGCGTTCGGGCTTCGTGGCGGGCGTGAACAGCTGGCTTCGGCCTGGGATCGGGCGGGTGGTCGGCATTGCAACATCTCCTGTCGAAGACATCTGGTGCACGGCTCGACATAGGTCTAATATCTGTCTCAGGCGTCCTCGATCGCTTTTGGAGATACCGTGGAGCTCCGCCACGTTCGCTACTTTCTGGCCGTAGCGGAGGCGCGTAATTTCACACGCGCCGCGGCCACGCTGGGCATCGGTCAGCCGCCGCTGAGCCAGCAGATTAAGGATCTGGAAGAGGAACTCGAGGCTCGGCTGTTCCGCCGCTTGCCGCACGGCGCCGAACTGACGGCGGCCGGCGAGGCCTTCCTCGTCGAGGCGCGGGCGCTGACGGCGCTGGCTGGGCGCGCGCGCATCGCCACGCAGCGGGCCGCGCGTGGCGAGAGCGGTCGCATGCGCGTCGGCTTCACAGGATCTGCCGCATTCAACCCGCAGGTGCCGGCCGCGATCCGCGCTTTCGGACGCGCCTACCCCGAGGTCTCGCTGACGTTGGAGGAAGCCAACACTGCGCGCCTGTTGGAACGGCTCGCCAGCGGCGAGGTCGACGCCGCCTTCCTGCGCCCCAACGAGGAGAGCTACCGCGAACTTCGCCTGCGGCGGCTCGCCGACGAGCCGATGTTGCTGGTTCTACCCAAGAGCCACACGCTGGCGGAGCAACGAGGGGTCGCGCTCGTCGACCTCGCGGCGGATCGATTCGTGATGTTCCCTCGTGAAGTCGGCCCGCGCCTCTACGATGCGGTCATCGGCGCTTGTCGAGATGCAGGGTTCAAGCCGGTGCTCGGCCAGGAGGTGCCGCAAATTCCGTCCATCATCAACATGGTGGCGGCCGAGGCCGGCGTATCGATCGTGCCGTCCTCGCTTGCCGCCATCCATGTCGCCGGCGTCCGCTACGTCCGGATCACCGGTGCTGCGCCAACCGCCCGCTTGGCTCTAGCCTGGCGGCGCGATGCTCGCGCCGCGACCCTGGCGAATTTTCTTGCACTCGTGTCGGCTCCGGCGTGACGGTCACGATGAAGGAGTGATCACCAGGCACTGCACGCTCAGGATCCAATAGCGCCTCTCTTACGGATTGGTGTTGCATGTCTCGCGAGGTATTTGCGGAGCGAAAGCCGGTACGCGTCGAACCATATGCTTTCCAAGATCATCATCCTCGCCGTCGTAACGGGAAAAACATGGGAGGGCGGTAGAGGACTGTTGGCAGCGGCGACGGCTCGTCGTCGCCCATCTGACGATCGGTCCTGGTGCGTTCCATCTCGGCATCGATGGTGTCGCCGCATGCTCGAAACGGAAGCTGCTTCCTTCGCAGGGTTGGATCGGGGCAAGCTCGTCCTGCCCTAGGCGCCATCGTCCGAGGTTCCGTGTCGGTGGTCCTGCACGATGGGGCGGCGATGCCGACCTCTTTCGTGTCCGTCGTTAGGCAGGCGGCCCTCGGCACGCAACCGCAGCCAGCGCTCGATCCGCTCGACCGTCTGCAATGCCGTGCCCGTCTCGACGATTTCGGTGCCCAGTTCGTCGGGCTGCAGCGGCTCCAGCGTCGCCAGCTGGCTGTCGAGCAGGGTCGTCGGCATGAAATGCTGGCGGCGCGCCTGCATGCGCGCGCGCAGGATGCCGGGATCGATCGTGAGATGCATGAAGACGAGCGGGCGCCGCGCCGCGGCCGCCAGCCGCTCGCGGTAGATGCGTCGCAGCGCGGAACAGGCCACGACGACGTTGCGGCCCTGAGCGCCGTGCGAGGCGACGGCGTGACCCAGCGTGTCGAGCCACGGCCAGCGGTCGGCATCGCTCAGAGGAGTGCCCGCGCGCATCTTCGCGATGTTGGCCGAGGAATGATAGTCGTCGCCCTCGAGAAAGGTCGCCTGCAGCGCCGGCGCCAGCCGCTTGGCCACGGTGGACTTGCCGCTGCCGCTGACTCCGATCACCACGATCGCTTCGCCCTGCAAGCTTCGCCTCCTCGTTGACGCGTCGCCCGGCGCGCGCCTAGCGTCGGGCGATGCCAGCCCCGCACGTCTTCCCGCTCCGCGTCTACTACGAAGACACGGATTTCTCAGGCTACGTCTACCACGCGTCGTACCTGCGCTTCATGGAACGCGGGCGCACCGAATATCTGCGCAGCCACGGCATCAGCAACTCGTCGCTGTTCGCCGACGACGACGGCCTCGCCCTGGTGGTCAGCCGCCTGTCGCTCGACTATCTCCGCCCGGCGTCGATGGACGACGAGCTCACGATCGTGACCCATCTCGAAGAGGCGCGTGGCGCGGTCATGCGCATCGCGCAGCAGGTGCGGCGTGGCGAGACGGTGCTGGTCGAGGCCAAGGTGATCATCGCGGCGATTCGCGGCGGCCGGGTCGCCAGGCTCCCGGCGCGGATCCGCGAGGCGCTGGCCGCCGCCGCCGGCTGATCGTCGGCTGCGAGGCGTCGGGAGACCGCCGGCGCCGCCGTTCAGCATATTAGCATCGCCATCGCACCCGCGTCCTCGCGCGCGTTGACTCGATGACGGCAGCTCTCTAACCACACCGGCCTGCGATGCGCCGGCTGGAGACACGCGCGGTCCGGGAGCCCGTCTTGAAGATATTGGTGCCCGTCAAACGGGTCGTCGACTACAACGTCAAGATCAGGGTGAAGCCGGACGGCTCCGGCATCGACCTGGCCGGCGTCAAGATGAGCATGAACCCGTTCGACGAGATCGCCGTCGAGGAAGCGTTGCGCCTCAAGGAAGCGGGTGTCGCCACCGAGATCGTCGCCGTCTCGATCGGCCCGCAAGGCGCCACCGAGACGCTGCGCAACGCGCTCGCGCTCGGTGCCGACCGAGGCATCCTGGTCAAGACCGACGCGGCGGTCGAGCCGCTCGCCGTCGCCAAGATCCTCAAGAAGGTCGTCGAGGACGAGCAGCCCGGGCTGGTGATCCTCGGCAAGCAGGCGATCGACGACGATTGCAACCAGACCGGACAGATGCTCGCCGCGCTGCTCGGCTGGGGTCAGGGCACGTTCGCCTCGAAGGTCGTGGTCTCGGGCGATTGCATCGAGGTCACCCGCGAGGTCGACGGCGGAGCGCAGACCCTGGCGCTGACGCTGCCGGCGGTGGTCACCACCGATCTCCGCCTCAACGAGCCGCGCTACGCGTCGCTGCCCAACATCATGAAGGCCAAGAAGAAGCCGATCGCCGAGACCAGCCCCGAGGCGTGCGGCGTCGACGTGACGCCGCGGCTCGAGGTGCTGAAGACCAGCGAGCCGGCGGTGCGCCAGGCCGGCTCCAAGCTCGGCAGCGTGACCGAGCTGGTCGCCAAGCTTTCCGATGCCGGGGTGCTGGCATGACGATCCTGCTCCTGGCCGCGGTCGCCGGCGGCAAGCTCGGCGACACCACGGCGAAGGCGCTGACCGCCGCTCGGGCGTTCGGAGGCTCGGTCGACGTGCTCGTCGTCGGCCACGGCATCGATGCGGTCGTCCGCGAGGCCGCCTCGCTCGACGGCGTCGCCAAGGTGCTCGTCGCCGACGATCCCGCCTACGCCCACGCGCTGGCCGAGCCTCTCGCCGCGCTGCTGGTGGGATTGGCGCCGGGCTACGAGGCCATCGTCGCGCCCTCGACGGCGGTCTCGAAGAACGTGATGCCGCGGGTCGCCGCGCTGCTCGACGTCATGCAGATCTCCGACGTGATCAAGGTGCTCGGTCCCGACACGTTCGAGCGCGGCATCTACGCCGGCAACGCCGTCCAGACGGTGAAATCCCGCGACGCCAGGAAGATCGTCACCGTGCAGACGGCCGCCTTCGCCGCCTCCGCGACGGGAGAGGCCACGGCGCCGGTCGAGGTGGTCGACCAGGCCGCGATCGATGCCGGCCTCTCCCGCTTCAAGAGCGACGCGCTGGCCGCCTCGGATCGACCGGAGCTGACCGGCGCCAAGATCGTCGTCTCCGGCGGCCGCGCCGTCGGCAACGCGGACAATTTCGACAGGCTGATCGTGCCGCTCGCCGACACGCTGCACGCCGCCGTCGGGGCGTCGCGCGCCGCGGTCGATGCCGGCTTCGCCCCCAACGACTGGCAGGTCGGGCAGACCGGCAAGATTGTGGCCCCCGAGCTGTACATCGCGGTCGGCATCTCGGGCGCCATTCAGCATCTGGCCGGCATGAAGGATTCCAAGGTCATCGTCGCCATCAACAAGGACGAGGACGCCGCGATCTTCCAGGTCGCCGACTACGGCCTCGTCGGCGACCTCTTCACCCTCGTTCCCGAGCTCACCGCCGCGCTGGCCAAGCGGGGCGGCTAGCGCGTCTTCTCACACGAGCGTGGCGCCGGGCGCCGCGCCAGGCAGGCAAGTCTGATGGACATCGCGAAAATCGGCGTGGTCGGCGCCGGGCAGATGGGAACCGGCATCGCCCAGGTCTGCGCGCTCGCCGGCATCGACGTGCTCCTGAACGACGTGACCGAAACCAAGACCCAGGCCGGGATCGAGGCCGTCCGCCTCAACCTCGGCAGGCTGGTCGAGCGCAAGACGATCGAGGCGGACGCCGCCGCCGCCGCCCTGCCGCGCATCACCGGCGCGCCCGACCTCGTCGCCTTCGGCGAATGCGACCTGGTCATCGAAGCGGCCTCGGAGAACGAGGAGGTCAAGCGCAAGATCTTCGGCATGGTGTGCCCGCACCTGCGGCCGGACGCGCTGCTCGCCTCGAACACCTCGTCGATCTCGATCACGCGGCTGGCGGCGGCGACCGA
>CAXTVT010000067.1:0-17025 GCA_964247745.1 uncultured Beijerinckiaceae bacterium | reverse complement strand
GCGACGATCTCTGCACCTACATCGCCCAGGTCATCCTGGGCATCTTCGACGACGCCCGACTCCACCGCGCGTTGTCGCGCTACTTCGTCTGCCGAGCCGGCCGCGCGCTCTACTGGGAGTGCGCCAGGTTCTCGCTGATCGCCGAAGCCGTGTTCGGCGGTGACGAGCGTGCCCGCGAGCGCCTCGCGATCCTGGAACCCTGTTACGACCCCGACTTCTGGAGCATCCTCGAAGCGCTGCCGCCGGCGCCTTACGCCACCGCCGCCGCGCTCCTGACGCTGGGACGGCTTCCCGAACAGGAGGAGATCGCGCTCGCCGTCGAGCGCGACAAGGGCGACGGGCTCTCGAAACGCCGGGTTCTTCTCGAGATCCTGAGGAAGACGAGCGACGGGGATCCCGGCGAGGCCAAGCTCCGGCGCTGGCTCGAACAGCCGCGCGAGCACGACCTGGAATGCGAGCTGCCGCCCATCGAGGGAGCGCTGGAATGCGCGGTCGGCAGCTTGGCTTTCCGCGAGCATGCCGATCTCTCCGGCTTCCACCCGCAGGAGCTGGATCACGTCTGGACCCGCGGATCGCGCGGGTTCGTCGGACTGCGGCTGGGTCCCGAAGTGCTGCGCGTCGAGATGCTGGTGCGAAACGTGAACCCCGATCCCGAGCGACCCGCGACCGTGGCCCTGTCCAGCGGGACCGCGGTGGCCGAGGTGGAGGTCCGAAGCGGCGCGTCTCACCTCATCGCCCTCGAGATCCCCCGGCATCTGGCGAGGGCGGACGCCACGACCTGGCTTCAACTGTCGACGACGCGGGCAGGCTCGCCGGATGGGTCGGGCGACAAGCGTGTCCTGGGTGTCTGCTTCCTGGCGCTGAAGGTCGTCACCGGTGCGCGCGAGGAGGCGCGTGCCCTGGTGGACCTGACGAGATCGTGACGTCCGTCCGCCAGCGGCGCGGACTTGCCCGCGGCGGCCACGAGGCGCAAGGACAGGCCGATCGCGCCGAGGCGCGCGTTGCTCCAGGAGCCGTATGGCCCGCGTTCTCGTCACCGGCGTCGCCGGTTTCATCGGCTGCGCCGTCGCGCTGCGTCTGCTCGCCGAAGGCCGGGAGGTGGTCGGGCTCGACAACCTGAACGCCTATTACGACCCGCGGCTGAAGCATGACCGCCTCGCCCGGCTCACGAATCCGCGCTTCGCCTTCCACGAGCTCGACCTCGCCGATGCGGCGGGCATGGACGCGCTTTTCGCCGCCGGACGTTTCGATCTGGTGATCCATCTCGCCGCCCAGGCCGGCGTGCGCTACTCGCTGGAGAACCCGCGAGCCTACGCCGCCAGCAACCTCGACGGCTTCCTCAACGTGCTGGAAGGCTGCCGGCACACCGGCGTGCGCCACCTCGTCTACGCCTCCTCGAGTTCGGTCTACGGCGCGGTCACGGCGATGCCGTTCTCGGTCGACCAGAACGTCGATCACCCCGTCAGCCTCTACGCCGCCACCAAGAAGGCCAACGAGCTGATGGCGCACAGCTACAGCCACCTCTACGGCCTGCCCACGACCGGGCTGCGCTTCTTCACGGTCTACGGCCCGTGGGGTCGCCCGGACATGGCGCTGTGGCTGTTCGCCGACGCGATGCGGGCGCGACGACCAATCCGCGTCTTCAATCACGGCCGGATGCGCCGCGACTTCACGTTCATCGACGATGCGGTCGAGTTCGTATGGCGCCTGGCGCAGGTGGTGCCGCAAGGCGACCCCCTCTGGAGCGGCGACGCGCCGACCCCGGGGGCGAGCCGCGCGCCCTACGCGGTCTACAATGTCGGCCATTCCTCCCCGGTGGAGCTCGGCCGAATCATCGCACTGCTCGAGCAGAACCTGGGCGTGGAGGCGCTGCGCGAGAACCTGCCCATGCAGGCCGGCGACGTGCCCGCGACCTATGCCGACATGCGGGCGACGACGGCGGCGACCGGTTTCTCGCCGGAGACCGGTATCGAGGAGGGCATAAGCCGCTTCGCGCGATGGTTCGAGATGTACCGTGGGTTCGAGACCGACCGCGGCGTCGAGAGCACGTGAGATGAGTTTTCCGATGGCGTGATCGCTCGTTCATCGCGCGACAAGGTTGCCTCGGGTATCGTGAGCCGTCGCATGATCCGCCACCTCGCCCTCGCCAGCGCCTTGCTGCTCGCCGCGTCCGTGCCCGCGCGAGCGGGCGAGCGCGGCTTGTTGTGGCGCGTCGTGCAGACCTGCCTCGTCGACCATGCCGTCACCGGCGGCTCGTTTCCCTGTCTGCGCGTCGACACCGGTAGCAGTCTCGAGCGCGGCTATGCGGTGCTGCGCGCGCCGTTCGAGCGGCTCCACGTCATCGTCACGCCGACGGTGCATACGATCGGCATCGAGGATCCGCGCCTGGTGGCGCCCGACGCGCCGAACTATTTCGCCGATGCCTGGACCGCGCGTCGTTTCGTGTCCGACGACCTGACGCAGAAACCGTCGCGCTCCGATCTGGCGCTGGCCATCAATTCCAAGCCGGGACGCAGTCAGGACCAGTTGCACATCCACGTCGCCTGCGTGAGACCGGACGTGAGGCGTTCGCTGGCCGCGCTCGCAGCCAAATTGCAGCCTGGCCGCTTCACGAGCCTTCGCGTGCTGCCGAAGGCGCCACGCTACATGGCGATGCCGCTCGACGGCCCGGATCTCGCCGGCCAGAACCCCTTCGGTCTCGTCGCCGAGGGGCTCAAGCCCGACGACATGTCCGACGTCACCATCGTGCTCGTCGGCACCGGCAACGACGATCGACCCGGCTTCGTGCTGCTCGCCCGCAGCCGCCTTCACGGCGTCTGGGACGATGCTCATGGCGAGGCCCTGCTCGATGGCTCCTGCCGCGCTTTTCGCTGAGGCCGTCACGCTTTCGGCGGACTGGCCGTCCAGGTCTTGCGTCGGAGGACGCACGTTTGCCCGATGATCCGACCACCTCGCGTGCGTCCCGCTTCGCTCGGCCGGCGGCCCTTCTGCTTGTCCTTGCCGCATCGTCGCTCCAAACATGCGCGGCCAACGGCGAGCCAGCCTTCACGCCGTTGAGCACGATCGCGCACGACGTGACCGTCCTGACGCGCCCGTCCTACAATTATGCGCCGGCCGTGATCCGCGACGGCGCGCACTACCACCTCTACTGGTGCGCCGGCGTGGCGGGCGACTACGTGCTCCACGCCGAGGCGCCCGATCTTCGCGGGCCTTGGCATGGCGCGGGCCGGAGCGGATACGATCAGGCGATGGTCCCGAGCGGTTCGTCGGACCGTTTCGACGGCCAGCACGCGTGCGATCCGAACGTCCTCAAGGTCGCCGGCAAGTTCTACCTCTATTACGGCGGCCTGCCGCGGCCCAACAGCGGGCTGACCGCGATCGGCGTCGCGAGCAGCGACGACGCCGTGCATTTCACCCGGCTCAACGGCGGCAACCCGATCGTCACCGCGGCCAAGACCAATCCGGCCTGGGAGACGAGCAAGCTGACCTACGGGGCGGGTCAGCCGGCGGCGGTCTACCTCGCGCCCTACGTCTATCTCGCCTTCAGCGACAGCACCGGCGCCGGTGCCAACCCGATCAACGGCGCGGGCCAGTTCGTGCTGCGTTCGAAGGACCCGAGCTTCGCGACAGGCGTGCAGGAGTTCACCGGCCGCGGCTGGCAGGAGCGCGCGTTCGCGCAGCATACGGCCGAGCATTCCATCCTGGAATCCTTCGGCATCGACTGGGCCTACGATGCCGCCACCGACACCCTGGTGACGGTCACGGACAGGACGCCCGGCGAGACGACGCTGCTGGCGCTCGATCCGCGGTCCTTCCGCACGCTCGGCGCCGGCTCCGTGCCGATCGATTGGCGCGAGGGGCCGGCGCTGGTCGCCCAGGCCGACAAGACGATGGCGGCACGTCCCGCCTGCGGCACGATGGATGTCGCGATCTTCGCCGCTGCCGGCGCCTCCGCGGCCGATCCCTTCAGCTGGCACGCGCTGCAATTCTCGGAGGAGACCGTCGCCATGGGCGGGCTCTGCGCGCGCAAGGCGAAGTGATCCGCTTCAGTCCAGATCCAGCTCGAAGGCCGCGGGAACGTGGCGCGGCAGGCGCCACGGCGCGACGAACAGCGCGTCGGCGCGGTAGGTGAGGCCGGCGCCGTCGCGCTGCCGCGAGACGAAGGCGCGCGCGGCCCGCGCCATGCGCCGCCGCTTGGTACCGTCGATGCTCGTCGCCGCGGCCTCCAGCGAGGCGCGCCGCTTGACCTCGACGAAGGCGATGGTGCGGCCCCGGCGCGCGACGATGTCGATCTCGCCGCCCTGGACGAGGTAGCGCCGCGCCAGGATGCGCCAGCCGACCAGGCGAAGGTAGAGGATCGCGACCCGCTCGGCGCTATGGCCGGCCCGATGCGCCTTGCGCCGGCGTCGCCTCGCGGCCGCGCGGCGCTCGCTCGCGTCCATTCACCCGCGCTCCTGCGCGGCGGTGAGCTCCAGCGCACGCGCGTAGACCTTGCGGCGTGGCTGCCCGGTCTCCCCCGACACCACGGCGGCGGCGTCCTTGACCGAGTGGGTCTCGAGCGCGGTGCGCAGGCGGGCATCAAGCGCCTCGCCGTCGAGCGCCGGCGCCTCGTCCGGCGGCGGCCCGACCAGCACCACGATCTCCCCGCGCAGCGGCTCGGAGGCGGCGAGCTCGGCGGCGAGCGCGGGCAGGGTGCCGCGCTTGACCGCCTCGAACATCTTGGTCAGTTCGCGCGCGACCGCGGCCTCGCGTGGCCCCAGCACCGCGGCGAGGTCGTCCATCGTCTCGGTGAGCCGGCGCGGCGATTCGAAGATCACCAGCGTGCCGGGCACGGTGGCGATCGCGGCGATGCGCTGCCGCCGCGCGGCGCTCTTGGGCGGCAGGAAACCTTCGAAGAAGAAGCGGCTGGTCGGCAGCCCGGCGACCACCAGCCCGGCCAGCACCGCGGATGGGCCGGGCACGGAGGTCACGGCGACATCGCGGGCGAGCGCCTCGCCGACGAGCCGGAACCCGGGATCGGAGACGAGCGGCGTGCCGGCGTCCGAGACCAGCGCCAGGGCCTGCCCCGCCTCGAGCCGCGCCAGGAGCTGCGGCCGCACGGCATCGGCATTGTGCTCGTGGTAGGCGAACAGCGGCGTGGTGATCCCGTAATGGGCCAGAAGGGTCTTGGTCACGCGGGTGTCCTCGGCCACCACGAGGTCGGCCGCGGCCAGCGTCGCCAGGGCGCGGAACGAGATGTCGCCGAGATTGCCGATCGGCGTCGCCACGACGTGGAGTCCTGGCCGGATCGGTTCGGCCTCGGCCCTGAGGCCGAAGGCGGTGTAGGACGATGGCGTGTCGCTCATCGAACCACCGCAGCAGCTTTGCGCGAGGTCGGCAAGCCGGCGGCGACAACTCTCTCCGGCAGGCGGTGGGCGCGCCGGCCGCGATCCGGTTTCGGGCGCTTCGGGAGAACGGGCTTGTCCACCGCGTTCCCCCGCGCCCAAGACGGCCATCTTTTAGGCGCAGCAACTTGATCTTCCCTCAGAACGAGCGGCGTGCGACGAAGGCCGCCTCCGTTCGTCGAGCATGCCCGGCCGCGAGGGATCGGGCGCGAGGACTTGGTTTTGCCCCTAGACCGATCGAAGCTGCTGGGCCTTGTCGCTGGCGCTGCCTGCGCCGCCGCGCTGGCGGGTTGCGGCTCCACGGTCGGCAGCGGCCCAGGCAAGATCGCCGGCGATCCCGACGTCTCGCTGAAAGCGCCGGTCGGCAAGGTCACGTCCTCGGCGCTGCCCGGAGCCGCTCCCGACGGCGCTCCCGGCGCGATCGGCTCCGGCCCGGTCAAGGTCGCGCTGATCCTGCCGCTGACCTCTCCCAACGGCCAGCCCAGCCTCGTCGGCCAGTCGCTGCGCAACGCCGCCGACCTCGCCTACGCCGATTCCGCCTCGAACGACGTCACCCTGATGGTGCGCGACGACCGGTCCACCCCCGATGGCGCGCGCGACGCCGCCACGCAGGCGCTGTCCGACGGCGCCGAGATCGTCATCGGCCCGCTGTTCGCTCCCGACGTGCGCGAGGTCTCGAAGGTGGTGCATGGTGCCGGCAAGACGATGATCGCCTTCTCCACCGACACGTCGGCGGCCTCGCACGGCTCGTACCTGCTGTCGTTCCTGATCGAGAGCTACGTCGATCGCATCGTCGACTATGCCGCGACCCGCGGCAAGAAGTCGGCGGCGGCGCTGATCCCCGACAACGACTATGGCCGCGTCGCCTCCGCCGAGTTCCAGGCCGAGACCGCCAAGCGCGGCATCCGCGTGCTCGGGGTCGAGCATTACTCCCCCGCGACCCGCGAGGCTGTGGTGCAGAAGATCGCCGCGCTGGGCGACAGCATCGACACGCTGTTCATTCCCGAACAGGCCGACGCGATGCCGGCGATGTCGTCCGCGCTCGCCGCGGCCGGCGTCGACCCGAAGCGCATGCAGATCCTCGGCACCGGCCTGTGGAACGACGCGCGCGTGCTGACGCTGCCCGCCCTGCAAGGCGCGTGGTTCGCCGCGCCCGAGAACGGCGGCTTCAACGCCTTCGCCAACCGCTACCGCGCCAAGTACAACGTCGATCCGACCCGCATCGCGACGCTTTCCTACGACGCCGTGTCGCTCGTCGCGGCGCTTGCGCGCGCGCAAGGCACGCAGCGTTTCTCCGACGCCGTGCTGCTGAACCGCTCGGGCTTCTCGGGCGCCGACGGCGTGTTCCGCTTCCGCGACGACGGGCTCAACGATCGCGGGCTCGCCGTGCTGCAGATCAACAACGGCAAGGCGGTGCCCGTCAGCCCGGCGCCCAAGACCTTCCCGCCGGCGGACATGGCGGCGTCGCGCTGAGGGGACAGGCGCATGTTCCTGAAGGCATGCCGCCGCGACGATCTCGTCGAAAGCGGTCTCGAAGTGGCGGCGGTCGAGCGCACGCTGGTTCTCGTGCTCTGGCCGAAGGGCGGCACGCCGCGCGCCTTCCAGGGTTTTTGCCCGCATGCCCGCGAACCCCTGGCCGACGCGCGCTTCGACGGCGACACGCTGGTGTGTCCGCACCACGACTGGATATTCGATGGCCGCTCCGGCAAGTGCCTCGAGGGCAAGCGTTGCCGTCTCGCCGAATACCCGCTGCGCGTCGAGGGCGACGACGTGATGGTCGACGTCGAAGGCGTGAAAGCGAACTACGTGTAGCCTGTGGCGTGACCTCGCCTGAGCGGCAAATCGCCTGATCGCCGACCGGAGAGCGCCGTTGCGCCTGATCGCCATCGAAGAGCACATCCTGCCGGCCGAGCTTCGAGCCGCGTGGGCATCCGCGCCGCCGCCGCTCGATTCCGTTTCCGCCATCGCCGACGGCGGTGAGAACGGCGCGCGGCTGGCCGACCTCGGCGACGGTCGCCTCGCGCTCATGGACGAGCAGGGGGTGGACGTTCAGGTCCTGTCCCTGACCACGCCGGGGCTGCACAATCTGGAACCCGCCCCGGCCGTCGAATGGGCCCGACGCGTCAACGATCGCGTGGCGGAGGCCTGTGCGCGGCGGCCCGACCGCTTCCAGGGCTTCGCCGCCCTCCCCACACCCGATCCGCTGGCCGCGCCACGCGAGCTGGAACGCGCGGTTCGCGATCTCGGCCTCAAGGGGGCGTTCCTGTGCGGCCGCACGCGGGAGAGGCATCTCGACCATCCCGACCTGCGCCCCATGCTGGCGATGGCGGCGGAGCTGCGCGTCCCAGTCTTCATTCATCCTCAGACGCCCTCGCCCGCCGTGCGCGAGGCCCTCTACGCGGGCATCTCTCCGCAAACGGACCTCGCGCTCGCCGCGTTCGGCCTCGGCTGGCATTACGAGGCCGGCCTGCAATGGATCAGGCTGGCGGCGGCCGGCGTCTTCGACGAACTGCCGGATCTGCAGATCATCCTCGGTCATTGGGGCGAGGTGGTGCTGTTCTATCTGGAGCGGACATCGGCGGTGTTCGACCGCGCCCTGCAGCTGCGCCGTCCCCTCGTCGACTACGCCCGCCGCAACCTCTACGTGACCGGCAGCGGCATGTGGAGCGAAGCCTACCTTCGGCATTGCCTGGAGATCGTCGGTCCCGAGCGGCTGCTGTTCTCGACCGACTACCCCTATCAATATCGTCCCGGAGGCGACGCCCGTCGCTTCCTCGAAGGCCTCGCGTTGGATCCGGGCCACCGCGAGGCGCTCGCCCATGGCAACTGGGATCGGCTGACGTCGACCACCACGGTTTGCGCCGGAGGCGGTAGCGGCGCCTGACGGCTGATGCGGAGCAGGCCTACGTCATCTCTCCGCGCGCGACCAGCGCGGCGCGGCGGATGGCCTCGATGTGCGCCGCGTACATCGAAGGGCCGTCGCGGAACACGGCGCTGCCGGCGACGAGACGATTGGCGCCCGCCGCCACCAGGGCGCCGGCGGTCGCGGCGTCGACCCCGCCGTCGACCTCGATGTCGATCGCGCGGCCGGCGATCATCGCCCGCACCGCCCGTACCTTGTCGACGCAGAAGGGCAGGAAGCTCTGGCCGCCGAAGCCGGGGTTGACGGTCATCACCAGCACGAGGTCGGCGGCCTCGAGCACGTCGCGCACGGCCTCCACCGGCGTGCCCGGGTTGATCGCGACGCCGGCACCGCAGCCGAGCGCGCGGATCGTCTGCAGCGAGCGGTGGATGTGCGGACCGGCCTCGGCGTGGACGATGATCGTGTCGGCCCCGGCCTTCGCGAAGGCCTCGAGATAGGGATCGGCCGGCGCGATCATCAAGTGGACGTCGAACGGTCGATCGGTGTGCGGGCGCATCGCCTTCACCACGCCCGGCCCGAAGGTGATGTTGGGCACGAAATGCCCGTCCATGACGTCGAGGTGCAGCACGTCGGCGCCGGCCTCGACCACCGCGCGGACCTCCTCGGCGAGCCTGGAGAAATCGGCGGACAGGATCGAGGGCAGGATCTGCAGCGGGCGCATGGCAGGCGCCTAGCATGGGCTTCGCGCGGAGGCGAGCCTCAGGGCGTGGTCGTCAACCCGCGCGTCCGGCTCATGATCGCGGCCGCGAGTTCGCTGGCCGGCGCGCGCGAGCCGCGGGCGTGGCGCAGCAGGACGAAGTCCAGCGTGCCGAGATCGGGCAGGGCATCCGGCGCCAGCACCGCGAGGCTCGGCGGCACCAGCGTCGTGGCGATCACCATCAATCCGAGCCCGGCCTGGGTGGCGGCGACGAGGCCGCTCAGCGTGTCGCTGGTGCAGGCGAGGCGCCAGGCGATGTCGGCCTGCGAGAGCCGGTCGAGCGCGATGGTGCGGGTGAGACTCGGCGGGGGATAGGTGATGAGCGGCAGCGTGCCGCCGCGGATCATATCGCCGGCCGAGGTACCGGGCCGCCCAACCCATGCGATGCGGTCGCGCCAGACGAGGTCGCCGCGCTCCTCCCCCGTCCAGCGCTTGCAGAAGACGAGGTCGAGTTCGCCGTTGTCGAAGCGGTGGATCAACGTCGACGACAGGGCGACGGTGAGCTCCAGGTCGATGTCGGGATGATGGCGGGTGAAGGTCTCGAGCACGTCGGGCAGGAAGGTCAGCACCAGGTCCTCGGTGGCGCCGAAGCGCAGCCGGCCCCTTGCCCGGGTGCCGGCGAAGAACTGCTCGGCCCGCCCGGCGGTGTCGAGGATCAGCCGGGCATAGCCGATCAGCGCCTCGCCCTCGGCCGTCAGCGTCACGGAATGGTATCGCGCAGGAAGAGCTGGCGCCCGAGGTGCTGCTCAAGCCGGCGGACGTGGTCGCTCACCGTGGACTGGCGCATCGCGAGCATGCGGCTGGTCTCGGAGAAGCTGTGGCCTTCGGCGATGACGAGGAAGGTCTTGAGGAGCAAGGGGTCGAGCATCGGGTCCCGCGGAGGTCATCGAGAATTCCGATGACCGTTAGTTCGTCCGACGCTCTACCAGCGGCACGCCGCGGGTTCCATCATGCCGATCGGGTGCCCGCGAGCGGCGGGCTGGGAAGGATCTCATTCATGCACAGCAACAGACGCGCCTTTCTCGGACAGGCGGCGCTGGGTGCGGGCGGCCTCGTGGCGCTCGCCGGTGCGGCGCAGGCCGAAGGGATCAGCGACAAGGGCACGCCGGGGCAGGGCGGCGCGGCGCTGAACTCGGTCGAACTGCCGGCCGGCGCCAAGGTCGCCTATCACAATCCGCAGGATGTCGGCGCCATGCCGGACTTCCGCTACGCGATGGACGCGACGGCCCCCAAGATCACGTCCGGCGGCTGGGCCAAGGAGGCCACGGTCCACCACTTCCCGATTGCCAAGGGGCTGGCGGCCGTCCACATGTTCCTCGATGCCGGCGCCTCGCGCGAGCTGCACTGGCACGCGATCGCCGCCGAGTGGGCCTACGTGCTCGACGGCCAATGCCAGACGATGGTGCTGACGCCCGAGGGCACCAGCGAGATCAACAACTACAAGCCCGGCGACCTGTGGTTCTTCCCCAAGGGACACGGCCATTCGATCCAGACCATCGGCGACAAGCCCTGCCACTTCCTGCTGAGCTTCGACAACGGCGCCTTCTCCGAGCACGGCACCTTCTCGATCACCGATTGGGTCAACGTCACGCCCAAGGAGATGCTGGCCCTCGACTTCGGCATTCCGAAGGACGCGTTCGACGTCTTCCCGCAGGGCGAGACCTACATTCAGGCCGGTCCCATCGTGCCGGTGTCGGACGCGCTCGACGCACCCTGGCCCAAGGAATCGACCCACAAGTTCCGCCTGCTGAAGGACCCGCGCGCGGTGCGCGATTTCGACGGCGGCGAGTTCCGGCTGGCGACCGTCGACGAATGGCCGATCGCCAAGGGCATGTCGGGCGGTCGCATGGTCATCAAGCCCGGCGCGATGCGCAAGCTGCATTGGAACGTCAACGCCAACGAGTTCCATTACTACCTGAAGGGCAAGGGCCAGGTGGCGATGTTCGGCTCGGGCGGTCGCGGCAAGGTGGCCGAGTTCGGCCCCGGCGACGTCGCCTACATCCCGCAGGGCTTCGGCCATGCCATCAAGAACGTCGGCACCGAGGATCTCGAGATCATCCAGACGTGGGACAGCGGCAAGTTCGAGGAGATCGACCTCAACAAGTGGATCCAGGCGAGCCCGAAATATCTGCTCTCCAACAATTTCGCCGGCGTGCCGGGCTCGACCATCCAGCAGATGAAGCAGTCTCCGGCGTAGGGGACGTCATCACCGCCCGTCCCAACGGACGGGCGGTGGCCGAGCGTTGTTGCCTGATGGTGTCGGCGCTCCGCTCGAGCAAACATGCGCTCAAAGTCAGGGTCGCGGGCATAGCGGGCATAGTCGGCGTGGAACATCGCGAGCGAGGCGCGGGCGACGTCCTCTCGGTCGACCAACACGTGCACGGCGTCTGCGAGGATCGGCGATCGATCATCGTACCGCGCGTCATCCCGGCTATGCCGCGAGCCAGCGCATTCGCAAGCGGATCGAGGAGGTCTTCGGCTGGCTGAAAACGATCGGCGGCATAGGTCGATCGATGCTTCGCGGCATCGATCGCGTCGGATGGTCTTCAGCTTCGCCGCCGCTTACAACTCATGGCTGCCAAAGCTCGTGACGAGATCGCCATGACCGATACCACCGCTCCCCATGAGCTGCCCGAACTTCGATCCGAAGTCACCTGCCCGCACTGCCATCACCGCAAGATCGAGGACATGCCCACCGACGCTTGCCAGTTCTTTTATGAATGCGAGGGCTGCCGCACTCTGCTCCGCCCGAAGTCGGGAGACTGCTGCGTGTTCTGCTCCTACGGCTCGGTGCCGTGCCCACCTATCCAGCTCGAACGTCAGGGGCAGGGAGGCGGCTGCTGCGGATCGGCGTCTTTCTCAGCAGTCCGATAGCTACAGCGCTTGCGTCAATTGGAGAGATGGGGCCGCGAGGCGATCTCATCGAGACGGTCCGCGATGGTGAGGGCTTGATCGACGAGCCCGAGGATCTCCTCGGCGTCGGCCGCTCGCAGCGTCACGATTTCCCGCACGAATTCCGTTCCGGTTCGCAGAAGATGCGCCAGTTGCTGCAGCTCGACCGTGCTTCTCGTGGCCACCATGATCATCGTGCTCGATATGAAGTCTTCATGATCGAAGTGCTCATGCTGCTTTAATCCAACCTCAAGTGCGCCAACGACGCTATCATGTGCGGCAAGGCGCTCCTCTCGCATCTGTCGCGCCCTCGACGACTAGCTTTTCATCGGCACGAAATCTGTCCCAGACGCGCAGAAATTTATCGATCGAGCGCAATCTGGTTGCCGGCGCCGCCTGCAAGCATCCGCTCGGCCGAAGGCGAATGGCCGAAACGCTCGCGATACCGATGGGCAAAATGGGCCTGGCTCGTGAAGCCGCAGGCTTCGGCGACGGCGCCGATCTGCTGCAACAGACAGTCGCGCGATCGCAACATGCGCGCTGCCGCCGACAATCTCGTCTCGAGAAGCTCGCGACTGAACGTGGAGCTATGCTTCTGCATCACGGCTTGTAACTGTCGCGTCGAGACGAGGCACGCTTTCGCCGCCTCTGCGAGATCGAAGTCAGGTTCATGGAAGCGGCGCTGGATCACGCCGCGCAGCCTCCGCACGATGCTGGCGGAGATCGCGTCGGAATAACGGGGGCCGCTCCTCGTGACGTCGTCGCGAATGATCATCATGTCGACCATGTCGACGCAGAGATTCTGCACCTGGATCGCGTCCGCTTCCAGCCTTTCGGCAAGAGCTTGTGACACCATGTGGCGTATCGTCGAGGCCAGCGCCGGATCGGTGACGTTGCCTTTGGCGCAGAGGTCGTCGATCCCGCGGACGCGCGGCCGCACGAGATCGCACGGGATGGTCAGGCAGACCATTTCGGAATCGGCCGCGATATCCACCTCGTGGGCCTCGGCCGAATTGACGATACACATGTCGCGGGCTTCCGCCCTGCGCTCCTCGCGCCTTTGCCGGCACGTGAAACTGCCGGCGATCGGGAAGATGAAGCAAAAGCTCTCCACGCTATCGTCGAGCGCCAGGCGTTTGCTGCGCTTGACCCTTTGCAGACCCGACTTCAACGAGGAGAAGTGCAATTGTCCAAACGCGCTCTTCGCCAAACTGCCGATGACGGTGTCGGCATTCGTTTCGATATCGAGCTTGAAGAAAACCTCGCCCATGTAACGACGCCAGGCGTCCCGTGTGACCGAGGCGTCGAGGCCGGCTGTCGTGAAGTCTTGACGAGGGGTGAGCATGCTCTTGCTACGACGCGCTTTGGGACGTGACCTCATTCCGTAACGGGGGCCGAGCGGCATTTCCATCGGGAAGAAGGCTGGAAAAGGTCCAGCTATCGGCGTGCGTTATCCCGTTCGGGTTGTGGTGCATCGAGGTGCTCCACATGGACGTGAGAGGAATGTTCAGACGAGGTTTAAGTCCGGGGCCCCGTCTGGTATGGCGGAGCGTGAAACGCGACAGTCTTGCCCCAGCGCCGACGACGGACGAGATCGAGGCTCGCGACGCGCACCGCATCCTCCTCGAGATCGCCGGCCAGATGGGGACGGCCGACCCTTTCGCGGCGGCGGTCCGTGCCACGCGCATGCCAATCATCATCTCGGACCCTCACCGGCCGGACAATCCCATCATCTTCGTCAACGACGCGTTCTGTCGCCTGACCGGTTATGCGCGCGAAGAGATCGTCGGCCGCAATTGCCGTTTCCTGCAGGGGCCGGAGACCGACCGGGACGCCGTCGCTCGCATCCGCGAGGCGGTGGCCAAGCAAGAGAAGATCGAGATCGCGATCTACAACTATCGCAAGGACGGGACGCCGTTCTGGAACCAGTTGCTGCTGGCGCCGGTCAAGAATGCCGCGGGCGCGACCGGCTATTTCTTCGCGAGCCAGTACGATGTCGCCGACGATCACGCTCGATTGAAGGCGTTGCGCGGTGAGAACAAGGCGTTGACGGTCAAATATGCCTTGAGTACGGAGCGCGCTGAAGAAAGTAAAAGGCATTTAAAGAGCATCATAGATGCGATCGAGACGGCCTTCGCCATCGTTCGGTTGCGGTTCGACGCCGAGGGTCGTCCGGTGGACTATCAATTCATCGAAGCCAATCCGGCCTTCGAGGTTCAGGCGGGGGTCAATCTGCGGGGCAGATGGGTGACGGAGTTCGCCCCCGACCTGGAACGCTTCTGGTTCGACACTTACGGGCATGTCGCGCGAACCGGCGAGCCTGCGAATTTCGAAAACTACGCCGACGCGTTCAAGCGATGGTTCGACGTGCGCGCGATCCGCATCGGTGATCCGGCCGAGAATCAGATCGCGATCTTCTTCAACGACGTGACCGCTCGGAAACGTGCGGAGGAGGACTTGCGCAAGCTGAACGAGAACCTCGAGGCGCAAGTCGCAGCCCGCACCGCCGAGCGCGATCGGGCCTGGCGCCTCTCGCAGGAACTTCTCGTCGTTGCGCTGCCCAATGGGCAACTCGAAAGCATCAACCCGATCTGGACGGAGTTGCTCGGCTGGGAGCCGCGCGAGATCCTCGGCCAATCCTTCATCGCCTACACGCATCCCGACGATGTCGAGGCGACCCTCGCGGCCTTCGCCGACGTTTTCAAACGACCGCTCGCGTCGCCTTACGAATATCGCTTCCGCCACAAGGATGGTTCGTATCGCTGGTTCGCTTGGACCGCCACGTTCGAGAACGGCAGGATCTACGCGTCGGGGCGACACACGACGGTCGAGCGCGAACAGGCCGAAGCCTTGCGCCAGTCCCAGAAGATGGAGGCGGTGGGCCAGCTTACCGGAGGGCTGGCGCACGACTTCAACAATCTGCTGGCGGGGATCTCGGGATCGCTCGACCTCATGCAGCTGCGCATACAGCAGGGCCGTCTCGCGGACGTCGACCGCTACATGACGGCGGCGCAGGGCGCGGCGAAGCGCGCCGCGGCGCTCACGCATCGGCTCCTCGCGTTCTCGCGCCGCCAGACGCTCGATCCCAGGCCGACCGACGTGAACCGGCTGGTGACGGGCATGCAGGAGATGATCCAACGCACGGTCGGGCCCGGCATTCCCGTCGAAATCGTCGGGACGCCGAGCCTATGGCCCGCTCTGGTCGATCCGTCGCAGCTCGAGAACACGCTCCTGAACCTCTGCATCAACGCTCGCGATGCCATGCCGGACGGCGGTCGCATCACGATCGAGACCGCCGACATCAGGATGGATGGTCTGGCGGCGTGTCAGCACGACATGCCCGAAGGCCAATACCTGTCGCTGCGCGTCACCGACACCGGAACGGGCATGCCGCCGGACCTCATCGCGCGCGTCTTCGAGCCGTTCTTCACGACCAAGCCGATCGGCGAGGGCACCGGGCTCGGCCTGTCGATGATCTACGGCTTCGCCCAGCAGTCGGGTGGAAAGGTCCACATCGATTCGGAGGTGGGCCGGGGCACCGCGGTATGCATCTACCTGCCACGGCATCATGGACCTGTTGCCGCCGCGGATGATGGGGCCAAACCCGTCGCGCTGCGTCGCTCGAAAAGAGGCGAGACGGTGCTGGTCGTCGACGACGAGCCGACCGTTCGCATGCTGGTGACCGAAATCCTGGAAGACCTCGGCCACATCGCGATCGAAGCGGGCGACAGCGCTTCGGGGCTCGAGGTGCTTCAGTCCGACGCGCGCATCGACCTTCTCGTGACGGACGTCGGTCTGCCCGGCGGCATGAACGGGCGGCAGATGGCCGACGCCGGCCGCGTGTCGCGCCCCGACCTCAAGGTGCTGTTCATCACCGGCTATGCGGAAACCGCCGTTCTCGGAGGGCGGCATCTCGCGCCCGGCATGGGGGTGCTGACCAAGCCGTTCGCGATCGAGACGATGGCCGCCCGCATTCGCTCGATGATCGAGAGCGGCAAGGATGAGGCGTCGCGTTCGTAGCCCGACGTCGTCGTCGGCGGGAGGCTGGAACGCCGGGCGAGGTTCGGCGCCTCGTCCGTCGAATGACGTGCGTGCCGTCGGACCGCATCGGCCGTTCCGGTGTTGGCGCATCGGACGTCGATGCTCCACATTGGTCGTTCGGGAGAACTGGCGATGAGCGAGGAGCGAGACGGCGCGGCGGCCGACGGGCGCGTCGATCCCCTGCCGCGCTTCCGCCATGCGCTCGATGCCTCGGCGCCGACGATCACCTCCGGCGGCTGGGCCAAGCACGTCACGGTGCGCCGCTTCCCGATCGCCGCCGGCATTTCCGGCGTGCACATGTTCCTCGATCCCGGCGCCTCGCGCGAGATGCACTGGCATTCGCTCGCCGACGAATGGGCCTTCGTCGTCGCCGGCCGCTGCCAGACCGTGGTGGTCACGCCGGAGGGGACCAGCGAGATCAACGACTTCGGCCCCGGCGACCTCTGGTACTTCCCGCAGGGCCACGGCCACTCGATCCAGACCATCGGCGAGGCGCCCTGCCATTTCATCCTGGCCTTCAACGACGGCGAGGAATCACCCGAGGTCGGCACCTTCGGGATCACGGATTGGCTCGCCGTCACGCCGAAGGACTGGCTCGCGCAGGATTTCGCGATGCCGGCGGAGCGTTTCGAGCCGCTCCCGCGCGGCGAAGTCTACCTGCAATCCGGCCCGGTGCTGCCGGCCTCCGATGCGCTGGAGGTGCCCTGGCCGAAGGAATCGACGCACAAGTTCGCGCTGCGGACGAACCCCGCCGCGACGCGCGCCTTCGCAGGCGGCAGCTTCCGCGTCGCCACGATCGCGGAATGGCCGGCCTCGACACGCATGTGCGGCGGCCTGATCAGCATCCGGCCCGGTGCCGAACTGGGCCTGCACTGGCACCCCAACAGCAGCGAGTGGAACTACGTCCTCGCGGGCGAGGCCCAGATCTCGCTCTACGGCGCGTACGGCCGCGGCGCCGTCGACCGTTTCGCGCCGGGCGACGTGGCCTATTTTCCGCGTGGCTTCGGCCACGCCATCCACAACGTCGGTCCCGATCCGCTGGAAATCGTCCAGGTGTGGGACAGCGGCCATTTCGAGGAGATCACGCT
>CAXTVT010000066.1:0-17128 GCA_964247745.1 uncultured Beijerinckiaceae bacterium | reverse complement strand
TTCTGAACCTCGTCGACCGCATCCAGGACAAGGGGCTGCGCCTCGACGCCGTCGGTCTGCAGGGCCACCTGCTGCCGCAGCTCCCGCACGATTTTTCCGCCTTCGCCGACTTTCTGCACCGGCTCGCCGAGCGCCGCATCGCGATCGTGATCTCCGAGTTCGACGTCGACGACGAGAGCTTTTCTGGTGACATCCGCACGCGCGATGCGGCGGTCGCCGACTATGCCGCGCGCTTCCTTCACGCCACGCTGGCCGTGCCGGCGGTCTCGGCCATCGTCACCTGGGGCCTGTCGGATCGCTACACCTGGTGGAACGACCCGGCGACCATGGTGGCGCACGGCGCGACCCGCCTCGCGCGCCCCCTGCCCTACGACGACATGCTCGCACGCAAGCCGCTCTGGCACGCGATGGCCGACGCCTTCCGGGCACGTAAGCCGGCACGAGGCTAGCGCAACGTCCGCCGTCGCGGCCTTGCTCGATCTCGACGACATGCGACGAAGCCTCGTGCATCGCGGCGCGATCGCCCAACCGACGTTCGATGCTCTGCCTTGCCACGCCGCGCCGATCCGCCGACACTGCGGCCCATGCCTCACCTGCGCCTTGCGACTCCCGTCCTGCTCGCCCTCGTCTGCCCGCTGGCGGCCGCCGCGCAGGGCCTGTCGCCCTCGCCGACACCATCCGTCAAGCCGGCGCAGCCACCTGCCAAGCCGGCGCAGCCACCTGCCATGCCGGCGCAGCCAACCGCCAAGCCCGCGCAGCCAGCCGCCGTTCCGGCGCAGCCCGCGAAGCCGGCGGAGCCCAGCCCCGCGGCGCTCTCCGCCGACATGGCGGCGACGCTGCGCAAGGCCGGCTTCACAGATCTTCAGATCATGCCGAACGCGGTCTTCGTGCGCGGCAAGGACAAGACCGGCAATCCGGTGGCGATGGTGCTCGACCCGAGCTCGATGACCGACATGGTGACGCTCGACCCGCACAGCGGCTCGGCGGCCGGGGGTCACGGCGAGCCGACGCTCACCGGTTCGGCGACCTTCGCCGCCGTGCTGCCGAGCGAGAGGCTGGCCTCGCGGATCATCGGCACGGACGTCGTCGACAAGGCGGGGACGGTGCTGGGCACGATCCGCGACATCGCCATCGACCATGGCGGCGTCCACGCATACGTGCTGCGGGTCGATGGCCTGCTCGGCATCGGCGAGCGTTTCGTGGCGGTGACGCCCACCGCGATCACCCTCGCCTCCGACCAGGGCACGGGTCGCTACAGCGCCACGATGGACGCCACCCCCGACCAGCTGAAGGCGGCACCCGCCTTCGAATACGGCGATCTCGACACAGCCCGCAAGTAGCCGGTCAGGCGCCGATCAGCTGGGGCACCAGCTCCGGCTCCACGGTCCGCCGCGGCGCCGGCGCGATCCGGCCGCCTTCGGCCGCCTGCAGCGCGCGCGCGAGGATCGTCGCGACCTCGTCGCCCTGCACGAGGCTCCGCAGCATCGGCTGCGGCTGGGTGACGTGCCAGGCCCGCGCGTGCGGCCAGAGCTTGAGGTACGGCATGCGGTTGCCCTCCTTCAGAACAAGCGCGATGTCGGCGCTCCGGTCGCCGTTGACCGCGACGGCGGTGCTGGCGATCTGGCTCATCGGGATCGACAGCGTCGCCGGCAGCGCGATGCCGTAGCGCAGGATGACGCGGCGGTCGGTGATCGTGTAGCGCGAGCGGCTCACGAGATAGGCGATCGCGGCGAGAATCCCGAAGGTCAGGCCGGTGATCGCGCCGAGCGGCACGCTGTCGTGAAGCGCCTGCGCCAGCGGAATCGCCTTCATCCAGGCCTGGTAGGCATCGAGGACGAAGAGCAGGCCGAAATAGGCGGCGATGCCGCGCAGGTGCATCGCGTCGCGGGCGACGCGGCGCCACGACGGCCGCCCGGTCCATACCACGCTCTCGCCGGGCGCCAGCGCGTTGCCGTTGCGGACGTCTTCCTCGTGAAGGGCGTTCATAGGATCGCATCCTTGTAGGGAGCCGAGTACATGTGGCCGCCCGCCCAGAAGCCGTTGACGATGTCCTCTTCGCGCGCGGTGATGACGTCGGGCCGGCGGATGGTGGGGGCGAGCCTGAATTGCGCGCCGGTGATCGCATCGCAACGGAAACCGGAGGAGCCGGCGCGTAGCGAGCAGTAGAAGATCGGCACGAGACGGATGCCCTGGCCGGCGTTCAGCTCGACCTCGAGATAGCGCGGGATCTTCGACTCGTCATCGTACCAGACGTCGACGCAGAGGCCGGCGTCGGCGAAGTCGGAGCCCAACGCCCGCAGGCCGCGCGGGTCCATGGCGGGATCGACGCATCTGAGATGCGGCGTCCTGCGCACCGGCTGCAGGCACGGCTCGCCGCTGAGCAGGAGGAACGGCTCGTCGCGGCGCAGCGTGTAGGAGCTCGGCCCGATGCCGGCGAGCAACGGCTCGCCGACGGGATAGAGCGGCGCGCCGGGATACATCTCGCGCGGTTGGGCCGCGAGTTCGCGGCGCTCGTACTCCTGCGGCAGCGTGGCGGTGCCGCCTTCGAGCCTCAGATAGGTCTTCGGCGGCGGCATGTCCGGCCAACCGACGATGGAGTGACGCACCGTGGGAATCGCCTCCTCGAGCGGGTAGCCCTCGCGCTTCATCTCGCGCTGCAGGTACCAGACGAGGACGAACCAGGCGAGGACGGTCGCGGCGATCAGGACCTGAGCGAGATCGATCTGGGTGGTGAAAACACCGATCATGGCTTGGCGGCCTCCGTGCCGGGCGTGGTCTCGATCGGATCCTTGATCGCGGCTTCGACCATGGCGCGATAGATGGCCGACGATCCTTCGGGATCGGCATCCTTCGCCTTCGGCGACGTGCCGACCAGGCCGGGATAGTCCTTGACCATGTTCGCGCCGTTGAGCGGCTGCGGCAGCCGGTAGTGGCAGGTGCCGCAGGTCAGCAGCGCGTTGCCCGGCTGCTGGCCCTTCTGCGTATCGGGAATCACCGGCATGGCGGTCGGATGCACGAGGGTGCGCTGCTGCGGGATGATCTGAGCCAGCGGCAGAAGGTAGTTGCGGTTGAGGTCGCGGATGAAGCGGAGGCCGTAATAGCCGCTCCAGCGCATCGGCGTCGATTGCTTCCAGTCTTCGAACACCGACGTGTTGAGGTGGCAATAATCGCAGTTGACGCCGAGCTGGAGCGACATCTGCATCATCATCTCGTAGATGCGCGTGGGCACGACGACATCGGCCACGTCATGCGTGCGCATCGCGGTGGTCGACTGCGCCGCGATCGGATTGTCCTGCAGGTAGTATTCGGCGAAGCCGGCGTTGGGGAAGAAGGTCGAGACGGTGTCGGCGGCCTCGTTCCAATGGTCGCGTCGGTCGACGAACGTCTTGACGGGCGCCGGGATGCGCGGCCACCACACCTCCGCCGGCACGGGCTGGCCGCGATGGCAGGTGTAGCAGGTCACGCCGGCCGGATTGACGTGGGTCGCCCAGGCCGAATTGATGTAGCGCGTCATCTCGAACATGCGCCGCGCCGCCAGCTTGGTCGGTTTGGCGTCGGACGAGAAGTCCTTGGTGTCGTGGCAGAAGGCGCAGCCTTCCTTGGGCGCGACCCAGTTGGTGACGGCCTGCTGCAGCCGCATGAACTCGGCCGCCGACACGTCGGTCAGCACCTTGACGTTCTTGTATTGCGCGGTGGCCTTGGGGCCGCCGTCCACCGCCGCCGGTAGCGCCTCCGGCACGATGGCGTTGATCGGCGCGCTCGATGCGCGGCTCTCGAACTGGACGGCCTGCTCGCCGCGGAACCCCATCTGGGTGCCGTGGTACCAGGGCCGATGCCAGTCCGGCACGATGACCGCGAGGACACCCGCGCCGACGAGGCCGGCGCCGACGAGGAGGGTGGCGATCTTCATCGCGGCACCACGATGAACGGCTGCTTCACGTCGATCGCGCCTTTCGGTTCGGCGGGCAGGTGCCGGTAGATGCTCGGATACTCCGGCGCGATGCCGTGCTTCACGCCCCAAAGGTACCAGTTGTCGACGACCGTGCCGGTGATGAGGATGCCGATGCCGCCGGTCAGCGTGGTGAGGGTGGCGAACCACCAGCCCCAGCGGTGGATCGACTCGTAGGTGGCGTTGAAGCCCATCGTCCAGCGCCAGAACAGGGTGGCGCGCTCGGCCGCCGTGCCGCGGTCGACGATCTCGTGGGTCTCGCGGTCGCCGCCGAACTTTGTGACGGCGAGGATCGTGCCGCCGTGCATGCCGAACAGAACCGCCGACCCGTAGAGGAAGGTGATCGAGAGCATGTGGAAAGGATTGTAGAAGAGGTTGCCGTAGCGCACCGAGAAGGTGGCGGTCCAGTTGAGGTGCGGGATGATGCCGAACGGCACCGCCTCCGACCAGGAGCCCATCAGCAGCGGCCGGATGAAGCCGAGCACCAGGTAGAGCCAGATCGCGGAAGCGAAGCACCAGGGCACGTGGGTGCCGAGCCCGGTGGCGCGCGCCCGCATGTACATGCGCGTCCACCACGACAGGATCGACACGGTAAGGAAGAAGCCGGCCAGCAGCCACCAGCCGCCCTCGTGCAGCGGCGGGATCGACAACCCGTATTTGGCATCCGGCGGGTCCAGGGCGAGGAACGGCAGCAGCTTGGCGAAGCGCAGGATGTTCCAATCCACCGAGGCCCACATGTTGAGGCCGATGATCTCGATCGCGATGAAACCGGTGATGATCGAGATGATGCCCGGAATGCCGAGGTGGATCGGGCCGAGCTGGAGCTCGCCGATGCGGCCGAACAGCTTGGAATGGGCGATGAACGGCTTGCCGCCGACGCGCGGCAAGGGCTTGGGGTTCAGGCCGCGGTCGTCGGGGCCCTGGAACTCGAGTGCGGTGTAGAGCGTGTGGAAACGCGCCATTCAGACACCTGGCCGGTTGAGGGAATAGGACGAAAAGCAGTTCGGCATCGGACTAGTTGACCCAGCCTTGGGCCGACCAGATCGGGATCGAAAGGTACCAATTGTACCAATAGGGCCATCCTTGGGTCCAAAATGGTCCCGAGATGATCATGCAGATCGCGCTCCAGAAGGAGGCGTTGATCGCCAGAAGCCAGCCGAGGCGGTGGATACCGAGCTCGCCGATCGAGTAGGCGATCGTATCGCGGAAATAGATGCTCTCGTGCTCGCCGTACTTGACCGGCTCGCCCTTGCCCGGATTGGCGGCCGACAGGATCTCGCCCGAATGCATGCCGAGCACCAGCGCGGTGGTGAAGAAGCACGTCACCGCCAGCATGTGCGCCGGGTTGTAGTGGAAGTGGAGATATTGGTAGCCGGTGTTCGACACCCAATCGAGATGGCTCATGATGCCGTAGGGAAAGGCATAGCCCCAGGCGCCCATCAGGATCGGGCGGAAGACCTCGAGCGTCACGTAGGCGAAGATCGCCGCGGAGAAGGCGACCGGCGTGTGCAGCCCCATGCCGAGCTTGCGGGCGATCTCGACCTGGCGCAGCGCCCACGAGCAGAAGGCGCCGATGGCGAAGATCGTGATCAGCTGCCAGAGCCCACCCTCCTTCAAGGGTGCCCAACCCAGGCCGTACGACAGGTCGGGCGGCGCGATCGAGATCTTGAGCGGCGCCCAGGTCGGCCCGATCGCCGCCCCGTAGAAGATCAATGCCGTTCCGACGATCGAGCACAGGATCGTCGTGACGCCGAAGAAGCCGACGTAGAACGGCCCGATCCAGAAATCGAACAGCGAGCCCCCGATCAGCGTGCCGCCGCCGACGCGATATTTTCGTTCGAACGAGAGCAAGGACATCCAGCGGTCTCCTGTCGAACTGCGAGGGTTGCGGCGCCATGATGCACTGCAAACCCTTGCGACTGTCAATAGGACCTGACACATTGGGGCGTCAACGTGGAATGACATTCCGTGGCAAGCCGCCACAGAGGGATTTTCGACATGAGACCGTCGCGTGAGACCTCGAAGCTGGCCGTCCTCCTGCGGTCCGCGGCGGCCATCGGCGTCGCGCTCGGCGCGGCCGCCTCGCCGGCGGTCGCCGAACCGGGCCAGAACACCTGGACGACCTTTCTCTACGAGGGGCCGAGCACGCACTTCATGGTCATCGGCGAGGTGCCGCAGGCCACGCTCTTCGACATCATCGCGTGCAAGGACGCCTGGTGCGAAGTCAGCTTCGAGGGGCGTCGCGGGTTCCTGATGTCCGAGATCGTCGCCAAGGGCGATCCCTCGAAACCGGCGCCGGGCCTGCTGCCGCAGCCCGCCGCCGCGCTCGTCGCCCAGCCGGCGGGTCCCTGCTTCGAGGTCAATCAGAAGGGCGGCAACGGCGGCAACGCCATGACCACCGTCTGCGCCAAATAGGCGAGCTGCGCCAAGTCGCCGCTCCGCTCCGGTGGCCCTCGCCGGCCGTCCGCGCTTGACGCGGGCGGCGCCTCCGGCACCTTGCCGCCATGCCCGTTCCCGCAACCCCGCCGCATCTTGCCGAAGCCGTCGCCGTCAACCTCATCGCCGTGCTGGTGGCGGTGCGCGACGAGCGTCCGCGCGTGCTGACGATCGGCGGCCGGGCGCTGCCGTCGGGCCCGTTCGAGCTGATGCACCGCTCGCTGCAATCGGGCCTGCGCGACTGGGTCGAGCAGCAGACCCGCCAGCCGATCGGCTACGTCGAGCAGCTCTACACCTTCGCCGACCGCGACCGCGGCGGCGATTCCGGCCGCATGGTCTCGATCAGCTATCTCGGCCTGACGCGCGAGCGCGGCGCCGGCGAGGGTTCCTCCTGGCATGACTGGTACGACTTCTTCCCCTGGGAGGACCGCCGCGCCGGGGCGTCCGCCGCCGACCAGGCGCTCGAGGCCGAGCTGCGCGCGTGGATGTCGGCGGCACCGGACGACCCGCGGCGTAGGGCCCGCGCCGAGCGATGCGCGGTGGCGTTCGGCCTGCCGCCCTACGGCTGGAACGAGGACCTCGTGCTGCAGCGCTACGAGCTGCTCTTCGAGGCCGGACTGATCGCCGAGGCCGGCGCCGCGCGCACACCGAGCGGATCGCGCATGACCGGCGACCACCGCCGCATCCTCGCCACCGGCCTCGCCAGGCTCAGGGCCAAGATCAAGTACCGCCCCGTGGTGTTCGAGCTGATGGCGCCGCAGTTCACCCTGCTGCAACTGCAGCGTACGGTCGAGGCGCTCGCCGGGCGTCTCATGCACAAGCAGAACTTCCGCCGCGTCGTCGAACAGCAGGAGCTCGTCGAGGAAACCGGCGCCGTGGCCACCGCCACCGGCGGGCGCCCGGCCAAGCTCTACCGGTTCCGCCGCGGCGTGCTCGCCGAGCGGGAGGTCACCGGCACCAAGCTGCCGCTCGCGGGCGGTTAGGCGGGCCGGCTCGCCGTCGCATCCTGGAGCCGCATGGCCACCGGCAGCGTCGTCGCGAAGGCAGCGGCCCGCTGCCCGGGCGGCAGCTTGGCGATCAGCATGCCGAGGCGATCGTAGAGGCGCAGCCGCCATTCCTCGCGAAGGCGCGGCGCGCGCGGCGGCGTGCGGCCGGATTCCACGCCGAGCCACCAGCGCAGGATCGCCGCTTCGACCGCGTCGGAGAAAGGCGGCAGCAGGGTGAAGACCACGACGCCCGTGCAGCAGCCGTAGAAGATCGCGAAGGTCGAGTTGAAGAAGCCCGCCGGATCGTACTGCATCTGGTTCTGGATGCCGATCATCGCCACGAGGAAGAAGTTCAGCGGCGTGCAGAACGGCGCCATCACCTTGCTCTTCAAGCCGAACGTCCCGACCAGCATCGTCGGGAACAGCGCCAGCGCCAGTCCGAGGAACGAGCCCAACCGCGGGATGACAAAGAAGCCTAGCACCAGGGCGAGCCCGGCGGTGATCGCCGTGCCGATCGTGAAGCGCAGCCCCGTGGCGATCGGCGTCGGGCGCGAGGCGAACAGACAGCACAGGATGCCGACGATCAGCACGAAGGAATCGCCCGACGACCAACGCGTCTCGATCCAGAAGGTAAAGGCCGCCATCATGCCGACGAAGGCGCGCAGCGCGCCGTAGGCGGCGGCCACATAGTCGCGATGGACGGTGCGGCGGACGTGGCCGAGCGTCGACGGGATGGCTCCGGCGCGCAGCAGCGCCAGGCCGGCCCGGACCTGCGCCATCGCCGCCAGCGAGGCGGCGACGGCGCGGTCGCCCGGCGCACCGCCGCGCAACGCCGCGCTCTGGCGGTCGAGCCGCGCCACCGAGAGGTCGACGTCGTGGTGCCCGGTCGTTTCGTCGATCTCGTCCGCGGCCCGGGCCCGCGCGCTCGCATCGCCCGGCGGCTCGCCCTGCGCCGCGTCGCAGGACAGCACGAGCATGTCGGCCATGGCGAGCGTCGCGCGGCGCATGCCGTCCTTGGCGCCGGGCGGCCAGAGGCCGTCGGTCGCCGCCTCCTCGATCTGCTGGTCGAAGTCCGGGAAGCGCGCCATCAGCGCCGCGCATTGCTGCGCACCGGCCCTGCCGCGCAGCACGTCGGCGGCGGTGGTGCGGACCTTGGCGAACATGTCCTCGAAGGCGTGGCGCAGCGCATCGTTGCTGCGCGCCGGGATCAGCAGCAGCGCCGTGAGGCTGTACATCGTCACGCCGAGCACCACCGTGCTGCCGCGCGACAGCGCCGTGGCGAAGGCAGCGTTGGGGTCGCCGAACGATTCCGTCAGCACGATCACGGCGGTGTAGCCAGACAGCGCCGCCGCGTAGGATTGCAGCGCGCGGAACAGGCAGGAGACGAAGGTGCAGAACGCGATCCAGCCGCTGAGCGCGAGGGCAAAGGACCACCAGTGCTGCGGGAACAGCGCGATGATGACGAGCGACGCCACGATGCCGATCATCGTGCCCAGGACACGGTTGACCGCCTTCAGCAGGCTCTGCGGGCGGGTCGCCTGCGCCGTGATGAGGACAGTCGACGCCGCCCAATAGGGCGAATCGAGCTGGAGCCACATCGCGAGCCAGAGCGTGCCGACCGAGCACAGCGAAGCCTGCAGGGCGAAGATCGCCGTGTCGCCGAGCGTATCGTTGAGGCCGAGCCCATCGGCCACGCGCTTCGAGAGGCTCTCCGCCGCCGAGCCGACCTGCGCCAGCGTCATCGTTGCGTCTCCCGCGAACCGCCCTCACCCTAGTACGTTGCAAAAGCAGCTTGTAACAGGCCGCCGTCTGGTGGCCTGATCAGCATCGCGGGCCGGCGCGCAGGACAGCATGACCCAAGGCGAGAGCAAGTTCGAACAAAAGGCCGCGGCGCCCGAGGTCGACGTGACGAAACGGCCGCGCAAGGCCGGCGGCATCGGCAAGCTCCTCGGCGTCGTCATCACGCTGGCGGCCTGCGCGATCGCCGTCGTATTCGTTGTCCAGGCCTGGCGCGCCTACGTCACCACGCCGTGGACCCGTGACGGCGCGGTGCGCGCCTACACGATCTCGCTCGCCCCCGAAGTGTCGGGGCGCGTCGTCGCGCTGCCGGTGCGCGACAACCAGTTCGTGCACAAGGGCGACCTGCTGATGAAGATCGACCCGCGCGACTTCAAGAACACCGTCGATGCCGACCAGGCGATGGTCGACCAGGCCAAGGCGACGCTTGCCAATTCGAAGATTCAGGCCGAGCGGCGCAACAAGCTGTCCGACCTCGCCGTCACCGCCGAGCAGCGCGACAATTTCAACACCGGCGCCGACACGGCCCAGGCCAGCCTGCGCCGCGACGAGGCCAACCTCGACGAGGCCAAGCTGAACCTCGAGCGCACCGAGGTCCGCTCCCCCGTCAACGGCTGGATCACCAACCTGCTGACCCAGCAGGGCGACTACGCCACGACGGGCATGCGTGCGCTGTCCGTCGTCGACGCCGATTCCTTCTGGATCGACGGCTATTTCGAGGAAACCGTCGTCAAGCCGATCAAGGTCGGCGATCCCGCCCGCGTCTGGCTGATGGGCTTCTCCGAGGTGATCGCCGGCCATGTCGACAGTCTGGCGCGCGGCATCAACGTCTCCAACGCCACGCCCAACGGCGCCGGCCTCGCCGACGTCAACCCCGTCTTCACCTGGGTCAGGCTGGCGCAGCGCGTGCCGGTACGCATCCATATCGATCACGTGCCGGCCAACGTTCTGCTCGCCGCCGGCATGACCGCCACGGTGCAGATCGATCCGCGGCCGGTGCCCGCCGGCGGCCCGCCCTCGCCGACGGGCGGGCGCACCGACGCGGAAGCCGAAGCGGCGCGCTGAACGTGGGCGCGCCGGTCCACTTCGTCGAGCTCGACATCTTCGGCGTCTACATCGCACCGATGGTGGCGATGATGGTCGTCGCCTACGCGATCCTGCTCGCGCTGCGCCGCGCGATGTTGGCGACGGGGCTGCTGCGGCTCGTCTGGCACCCCGCGCTGTTCCAGGTCGCGCTCTACCTCATCACCCTCTCGGCCATCGTGCTGGTCTCCTACGCGGTCGGCATGGCGCGGCTGGTGCCGTGATCGCGAAAGGGCCGCTTTTCAGGCTTCTTTGCCGATCCGCACCTCTTTTCTTCTGACAAGATAAGGTATATGTACCTTTTGTCGCCGGGTCAAGCCGGGCCGGTGTCTCCGCACCAAGCGCCAATTCCGGCGTCGGCGAACGGCCCCAAGACTTCGGCGGACGGCCACATCGACGATCACCGGTTTCGGCGAGCGGCCCCGCCGAAATCGCGTTGCGCTCGGCGTCCGGCCCCGCCGGTCAAACCGGGGTGGCCGAGCGTCGACTTCTGCGGGCCGAAGAGGACAAGCCATGCTCATCCAGCAGCCCTTCGACGTCGCCATGGCGATCCGCGCGCGCCGCCGCCAGCTCAAGCTTCGCCAGATCGAGCTCGCCAAGGAGGCCAAGGTCGGCCGCGAATGGCTCGTGGACCTCGAGCACGGCAAGCCCACGGTCGAGCTCGGCCTGGTCCTGCGCACGCTGGAGACGCTGGGCCTCGAGGTCGCGCTCGCCGCCACCGCCGCGCCGCCGCCCTGGACCGTCCCGCTGACTGCCGCCGCCGCCAAGCGCGCCGAGGCGCTCGCCGAATATCGCCCGCCCCAACCGCGCAAGCCACGCCCCGCCCCGCCCGCCCCGAAGGACTACCGCTGGCAGCCGGAGTGATGGTTCCGTCATTGCGAGCGGAGCGAAGCAACCCAGAAGGCCGCGACGCTGCACCCCGCCGGAAAGTGCACGCCCTCCCGCTCCTGGGTTGCTTCGCTCGCGCTCGCAATGACGCGCTCCCAAAGGTGCAAACCGACCAACGATCATCGCACGCGACCCGTCATTGCGAGCGCAGCGAAGCAACCCAGGGCCGGTGCGCGGCACTCCGCCGGCAAGCGCACCCCCGCGACTCCTGGGTTGCTTCGCTTGCGCTCGCAATGACGATCACGCGTTGAGGTCGAGGTACAGGTCCCGCCATTGCGGGTTGGCCGCCTCGATCAGCGCCAGCTTCTTCGCCCGATTCGCCCTTGAGCCGACTTGGCGCTGAGACTCCGGAGCGGGCGTCAAAAGCCGTAGACGGCATTGTGGGGAAACGAATGACCTGAGGAACCTCACAAAGGGCCGCGTCGATAAGGCTTTATCCGAGATGGAGACCCTATACCTTTCTTAGGCAGCTCTACCGGATCTAGATCTCACATTATTTTTCTGGTCGGAAAATCGGAAGGTCCAATTCCTAGGTTTGCAATGGTCGATCAGGTCTCCGCTTCCGTCATCGTTAGTGACGCCATCAAGTTCCTAGCCGCCATAGAACCGGCGTCCGTCGACCTTATTGTGTCTTCACCACCATACTTTATGGGAAAGGCATATGACACCTCCATGGACGTGACAGACTTTACCTCTATTCATCGTCGCTTAGCCCCCCTGTTGTGGAGATCTTTGAAGCCAAGCGGTAGCCTATGCTGGCAAGTCGGCACGCATCAACGCAATGGCATCAGCACGCCTCTTGACTATTTAGTCCATGAGTCATTTGCTTATGGCGAAAATGCATTTTGCTTGAGAAATAGGATCATTTGGACGTTTGGGCATGGCACGCACGCAACAAGAAGATTTAGCGGACGCTATGAAACGGTTATGTGCTATTCTAAGACGAAAAAATAAAGATTCCACTTTCTATGGTCGAATAGTTGTTACCACCTCACCTAGGTCGGGTCAGGTCTCAATTGCGAATTTCGTCAGGAAGCTTACTCCGTATGTCAACCATGAGAGAGGCTTGTTGAACATATTTACACTTTCACAGCAGCAAGAGATAGTTGAAAACTATTTCGCCGCTATACGACAAACCTACCCTGACGAATGGAAAAGGTCTGATCCGATCTTCTTCAAAACAGTTGGCTTCGGAGCTTTGATGAATGTCTTTGAAGACATATTTAAAGAGTGCACAATGCAGGGCGGAGGCTTTAGGGTGTCCGATATCGTTGAAGTCCTCCGGCCTCTTCGCACGTTTGATTTTGCGCAATGGTCAAGCAAAGGATCAGGAAATAAGGCCGAGATTGAGTCAGCGAAAGACTTTCAGGTGGACCTATTAAGAGAAGCCGAGAAACGTCGGACTGACGGGGCTAAAAAGCAAATCAGGCTTCGATAATGTCTAATTGGCAGCTTCTTGCAAAGAACCATCTTGGAAATCGTGCATGGTCCTCAGTGAGCGCAGCTTGGTCAGCCGCTTCCATTGGCTTCGACCTAAAGCAGACGCAAGACATTTCCGACGCTGTCGGTCCGATCCTCACCCCGGATTTTGAAAAGCGCGCCAATATGAGTGTGTTTAACTTTCGCGGTAGCCGAGTGGCAGGGTTTATGGATGCCGCCACTGCAACCGCAAAATCGGCCTATGTATTGCGAAGCGCAGGTAACTGCCTTCTTGGAGGTCAGCCGACTTGGGCGGCCATAGATGCTTATCATTTTTCTTTCGTAGCCGCGCGAGCCCTGCTTGCAATGCTAGGTGTGCACTTAGTCCATATTTGCGACACTTTCGCCATTCTTGATATATTTCCTGAAGGCGAAACAGACCGAGAGAGATCGTTATTTAGGAAACAATATCCAACACTTAGCGATCCTTGTAAGCTTATTTTTCGTAGCAGGTCTGCTCCTATTGAACAAAGAGCTATCTGGACAATTCTTCTGCGATTACTTCGTACGACTACATTTGATGTATCTATGCAAAGCACAGTTAGTCGAATCTGTGAGCTTGGAGAAGGTTTTTCCGGAACGAGGAACGATATTCTCTACAAAAACAATTCTTGGCTGTACGACGAAGACTATACAACTCCTTGGTTGCCAGAGAAAATCAATAATGAGGTGTCTTCACAGGAGAGCGCCGAGCGCTTCTTCGGCGAACGAGACTCAAGCTTCGCATTTGCGACCTTAATGCACAGCATCGTTAAAGCGCTTGTTGACTCCATAGAAAAGCTGGGTGGCACTGACATAATCCCGACATCCTACGGAGCGTGTTTCAAGAGGTTCGAAAGCTTCAATCCTGATAACTTGCGCGCGCTCTTTTCTTCTGTTTACCGGCTTGAATGCTATGGCATCGCGATATGACCTCGGATGAAGAGCAGCGTCTTCGCACAACATGTCGGCTTCGTGAAAGCCGCTCGGAAGACTGGCGCCAATGTGGACACGTCTGCTGCCGATCGGCTCAAAGGCGAGCTTGCAAACAAGCCACCGAGCCGACAGCGTTTCCTCGCCACCAGATAAGCCTCCGAGTGAGGATTAGCTCAAGCGCGGGCTGCCATCGAGCTTAGACTCGTCAGGTTTGAATCGCCGTGGTTTGTTCTTAAACCAAGCCGAAGCCTCGCCGTGATTATCGACGTCAAGCGCAGCCATGACCTTTGCCTCCACGCTACCACAGCTAGCTTGCGGCTGCAGCGATGCAAGGAACCGAAGGACTTGTGTTTGTAGAAAAAACGATTGCCAAACGTCGATTTGGGTGGCGGCAGGCGAAGGTTCGCTTGCAGGGGTTTTATCGACCAAACGTAGACAAGCGAGTGTGCCACGAAATGGGCGGCTGCCCTGCCCTGCGTGAAGCCGCCACCGATGACATCGCTCGTCACATGCGACGCGCAGCCCGATCTTCTGGAAAAATCAGGCTCCCAATCGGCCGCCTTGCGGTTGCCCCAGGCAGCCTCGCTCGACGTCTCCATGTAAGCCCTTTGGACGTCCTTCACTCTTTCAATAGCCCGCGAACCGGGCGTTAACCTTACCCCCGTCTACTGAAGCACCGTGCCGCCCACCTCGCCCCACCACCACTAACCATTGTGTCCCACGAAATCCCATGCTATCCCAAGCCATCCCGCTTCGGGCTCCCTTCGCGATGACCGACGCCGCAGCCCGCGGCCCGCTCGCCGTGTCGGCGGACCCGTGGGCAGGGGGCGTATCGCGTGGATCTGTTCGTTGCGCACATTGCCAACCGTGTGGATGCCAAGGGTCGCGTGTCGATTCCGGCGTCCTTTCGGGCGGTGCTGACGCGCGACGGCTTCGAGGGGCTCTTCGTCACGCCCTCCCTCGATGCCGACGCCTTGGACTGCGGCGGCCACGCGCTGCTGCGGGAGATCGCGGAGCTGATCGAGCGCCAGCCGCCCTACTCGCCGGAGCGGGACCTGTTCTCGACCGCCCTCTACGGGCGCAGCGAGACGCTGAAGGTGGACGCAGAGGGCCGCATGGTCCTCTCGCCCGGCATCAGGGACCACGCGCACATCTCGGACGAGGTGACGTTCGTGGGACAGGGGCAGAAGTTCCAGATCTGGGAACCGAGCCGCTTCCGCGCGCATCTCGAAGAGGCCACGCTTCGCCTGCGCAGCTTGCGGAAACAGCTCGGCACCCGGGACGCGGATGGTGGATCCTCCACCCCGCGGCCTCCTGGAGCACGGGAATGAACGCGGGCGGCGGCGACCTCCATCCACCGGATGCGGGCGCCGCTGGCGGACCAGCCCGGCACGTTCCCGTGCTCCGCGAGGAGGTTCTGGCCGCGCTCGACCTTTCGAGCGGCGGGCTCTACCTCGACGGCACCTTCGGCGCCGGCGGCTACAGCTCGTCGATCTTGGCCGTCCCTGGCACGAAGGTGCTCGCGCTCGATCGCGACCCCACCGCCATCGCCGGCGGTGCACACCTCGTCGATCAATTCGGGGATCGTCTCACGCTGGTCGAGGCGCGGTTCGCCGACCTCGAAAGCGTCGCCGCACGGCTCGGGCTCGGCCCGTTCGACGGCGTTGCGCTCGACATCGGCGTCTCCTCGATGCAGCTCGACCAGGCCGAGCGCGGCTTCTCGTTCCGCCGCGACGGGCCGCTCGACATGCGCATGGGCGGCGATGGCCGCAGCGCCGCCGACATCGTCAACGAGGCGCCCGAGGAGGTGCTCGCCGACATCCTCTATCATTATGGCGAGGAGCGGCTGTCGCGCCGCGTCGCCCGCGCCATCGTGCAGGACCGTGCGGCGACGCCGTTCCTCACCACGCGGCCGCTGGCCGAGATGATCGCCCGCGTCGTGCCGCACAAGCCGACCGAGATCCACCCGGCGACGCGCACCTTCCAGGCGCTGCGCATCGCGGTCAACGACGAGCTGGGCGAACTCGTCGCCGGCCTCGCCGCCGCCGAGCGCGTGCTGGCGCCGGGCGGCCGGCTGGCGGTGGTGACCTTCCATTCGCTGGAGGACCGCATTGCGAAATCGTTCTTCGCGCGCCGCTCCGGCAAGGGCGAGGCGCCCGGCCGCCGCCTGCCCGGCGAACCCGCCGCGACGCCGCGCTCCTTCACCTTGCCCAAGCGCCAGCCGATCGCGCCGGGCGAGGCCGAATGCGCCGCCAACCCGCGCGCGCGCTCGGCCAAGCTGCGCGTCGGCCTCCGCACGGCCAACCCCGCGCTCGCCGTCGAGCCGGCGCTGCGCGCCCTCTCGCTCCTGCCCCATTCCTCCGCCTCGAAGCCCGGGAAGCCGACATGATCCGCATCCTCAACCTGGTCGCGATCGCGGCGCTGGTCGGCTCGGCGATCTACGCCTACTCGATCAAGTACAAGACGATGTTCCACGCCGAGACGGTGGCGAGCCTGCGGGCCGACATCAAGAAGGAGCAGGACAAGATCGGCCTGCTCCGGGCGGACTGGGCCAACCTGACCCGGCCCGAGCGCGTCCAGGCTTTGGCCGAGAAGCTGACGCAGCTGCAGCCGCTGCAGCTCGGCCAGATCGTGCCGGTCGACGCCCTGCCCTCCAAGGCGCCGCGCGTCGACACGATCGGCCGCGAGCTGGCCGACCTCGGCCTCGCCGAGCCCACCAACACGCCGAGCGACGACTCGCCCGCCAGCGCGACGCCCTCCTCCGGCAAGCCGGCCCGGAAGGCGCAGCGATGAGCGAGACCCCCGCCCCCAAGCCGCGCGTCTCGCTCTCGCCGATGCGCTTCCTCCGGAGCCTGTTCGAGCCGCGGCTCGACAAGACGCCGGGACGCACCCGCGTCGTCGCCATGGCCTTCACGCTGTTGTTCCTGATCATCGTCGGCCGGCTGTTCGTCTTCGGCCTGAAGCCGCCGGAGGCCGACAAGGTGCGCGTCGCCGGTTCCGACCAGGTGGCGGCCGCGCGGCCCGACATCCTCGACCGCAACGGCGAGGTGCTGGCCACCGACATCAAGGTGATGAGCATCTTCGCCGAGCCCAAGCGCCTCATCGACAAGGACGAGGCGACCGAACTGCTGACCGCCGCCCTGCCGGACGTCAACGCCTCCGAGCTCCGCCGCAAGCTGGCCTCCAACAAGGGCTTCGTCTGGGTCAAGCGCGCGGTCAGCCCCAAGGAGCAGCAGGAGGTGTTCCACCTCGGCCTGCCCGGCGTCGGCTTCCTGCCCGAGAACAAGCGCGTCTACCCCAACGGCCCGATCGCCGCCCACGTGCTCGGCTTCGCCAACCTCGACGGCGTCGGCATCTCCGGCCTCGAGAAATACATCGACAACCAAGGCTATTCCGACCTGACGGGCATGGGCTTCAAGGTCGCCGCCACCGACCTGAAGCCGCTGACGAGTTCGCTGGACCTGCGCGCGACCTACGCCGTGCGCGACGAGCTGGCCAAGGGCATCGAGAAATTCCACGCCAAGAACGGCGCCGCCGCGATCCTCGACGTCAACACCGGCGAGATCGTCGCCATGGCCTCGCTGCCGGACTTCGA
>CAXTVT010000065.1:0-17831 GCA_964247745.1 uncultured Beijerinckiaceae bacterium | reverse complement strand
CGCGCCGCCTCCTCGGCGGCCAGGCCGAGCAGATCGATCGGCTCGCGACGGTCCTGGCGGGACTCCGCGTGATCAAGCCGGCTCGAGAGCAGCAGCTCGTCGACGAGCTGGTCCATCTCGGCGAGGTTGCGCACGATCTCCGCACGTGTCGTCTCCTGCGTCGCGCCGAGCCCCACCTCGACCGCCACGCGCAGACGCGCCAACGGCGAGCGCAGCTCGTGGCTGGCATTGGCGAGCAGCGCTTTCTGCGAGGCGAGCAGGCTGGCAAGCCGCGTCGCCGCCTGGTTGAAGGTGCGCCCGAGCAGCGCGACCTCGTCGTGGCCGCGTTCCTCGAGCCGCGGCGGCGCGCCGTCCTCGCCCCAGCGCGCCACGCCGGCGCGCAGCGCCTCGAGCCGCCGGGTGAGGAGCGCCGTCACGGGATAGGCGGCGAGGCCACCGGCCGCCGCGACCGAAAGCATGAGCAGGATCAGCGACGTGGCACGCGCATCGCGCGGCGGCCCCAGCCGCGTCAGCACGAATCCGCCGCCCGGCAGGTCGACCCTGACGACATGGCCCTGCCCCCAACGGCGATGCCGCGCTTCCCAGTCCGCCAGCGACAGCTGCCGGCCCCGCGTGCCGACCACCGTTCCGTCCTCGGCGAACAGCGTGACGTTGTGAGGCCCGTGAGCGCCGGTGCCGGTGCCGGCCGATAGCGTCACCTCGCGCTGCGCCTCGCCGAGGAACCAGAAGAACGCGCCCATGACGACGATTGCCGCGAGCAGGCTGGCGAGCAGCGTGAGGTAGATCTTCCAGAACAGCCGACGGCGGAACAGGCTCACGAGTCCTGGTCCTGCTTGCGCGCGAAGACGTAGCCGCTGCCGCGCACGGTGATGATACGGCGTGGATGCTTGGGATCATCCTCGATGGCCGCGCGGATGCGAGACACGTGGACGTCGATCGAGCGATCGAACGCCTCGAGCTCCTCGCCCTTGACGAGGTCGAGCAGCCGGTCGCGGTTGAGCACCCGACCCGCGTGCTCGGCCAACGCCACCAGGAGGTCGAACTGGTAGCTCGTCAGCACCTTGGCCTCGCCGTCGACGCGCACGGCACGGGCACCGCGGTCGATCGTAAGCCGGCCGAAGCGGAGCGCGTCGGCCTCGGGCCGCGGGCCGGTGCGGCGCAGGATGGCGCGGATGCGGGCGAGCAGCTCGCGCGGATTGAAAGGCTTGGCGAGGTAGTCGTCGGCGCCGAGCTCCAGTCCGACGATGCGGTCGGTGTCCTCGCCGCGGGCGGTCAGCATGAGGATCGGCACGTCGGACCCGGCGCGCAGACGACGGCAGACCTCGAAACCGTCGAGGTCGGGCAGCATCAGATCGAGGATGACCGCATCGGGCACCGCGCGCCCTACCGCCGTGAGGCCGTCCTGCCCGGTCAACCGCCGCTCGACGATGAAGCCGGCGGCGGCGAGATAGTCCGAGACCATGGCCGAGAGACGCGCATCGTCGTCGATGATGAGGATCCGTTCGGCCATGGGATCACGTGGTATCAGCCGTGGTCGGGCGCGCCGCCGCCGTCGTGGCGGCCGTGGCCGTCCATGCCGTGATCGCCGTCATGGTGCTCCATCCCGTCGTGGTGATGCCAGCCACCCCAGCCGTGGTGCTCCATGCGCTCCTCCACGTTGGCGACGAGCTTGGCGCGCTGCTCGGGCGAGAGCTGGCTGGCGGCCTCGAAGAGCGCGTTCTCGATCGTCTTGGACTTGGCGTCCATCGCGGCGACCTTGTCGGCGCGCAGCTTGTCGAAGGCCGCGCGGTCGAGGGTCGGCGCCTTCATCAGCTCGAGCACCTGCTTCTTCATGCCGTCCTTGCCGTCGCCATCCTTGTCGAGGTCGGTCGAGGCCTTGGCGATGATGTCGTGGACCTTGTCCTCCTGCGCGGTCGTCGCGCCGACGTTGTCGAGCGCACCATGGATCATGTGCTGGATCATGCCGATGCGTGGGCCGTGGTGGTGGTGATGCCAGCCGCCCATGCCGCCGCCTTCCATCATGTCGCCGTGGGCCGTCGCGACGCTGGCCGCGCCGAGCGCGAAGCCGCCGCCGATCAGCACCAGGGCGACGGCGCTCTGCCGCCACGCCCGGCGAGTGTTCGAGATATTGGCTTCGGTCATGATCGTCGTCCCTTCGGGTTTGCGATGAGAGGAGACTGCCCGCTCCGTGTTTCGCGCGAAGCGGGCGAACGTGAAGAAAGGTGAAGTTGCGCTCGAGACGCGCCGTAGTCGAAACCGGCGGAACCGGCGGGCGTCTCCATCTGGCGCGTCGACATGCGCCCGCCAGCGCGCCGACCCTTGTCGAAGAGGACGACGGCTCGCCCGGCGGCGTCGAGCGCCTCGGCGCAAGCGAGGCCGGCGATGCAGGCCCGATGATGGCGATGGTCACGAGACCGAGGACCGCACCTCGCGACCGCGCATCTGGTCCGGCCTAGACGTCGAGGTTCGCCACGCTCAAGGCGTTGTCCTGGATGAATTCGCGGCGCGGCTCCACGACGTCGCCCATCAGCTTGACGAAGATATCGTCGGCCTCGGCGCCCTCGTTGATCTTGACCTGGAGCAGGGAGCGGGCGTCGCGGTCGAGCGTGGTCTCCCAGAGCTGGTCGGGGTTCATCTCGCCCAGCCCCTTGTAGCGCTGCATCTGGGAGATGCCCTTGCCGCCCGCCGCCATGATGGCGTCGAGCAGTTCGCCGGGACCGGAGACCTGCTGCTCGTCGTTCTTGCGCACCAGCTTGGCCGGCTTGCCGAAGATCGCCGCCAGCGTCGCCGTGTGCTCGCTGAGGCGCCGCGCCTCGGCCGAGGCGAGCAGCCCGGCATCGAGAAACGCCGCCTGGGTCACGCCGCGAACCTCGCGGGTCAGCACGTAGCCGCCGTTGTCGATGCGGCCGGCCCAGCCGCGCTCCGTCTCGTCGGAGCGGGCATCGAGCCGCTCGGCCAGGGTCGCGACGTGCTGCTCCGCGTGATCGTCGTCGTCGATCGGCTTCAGCGCGCCGGCGATGGCCGCCTGCTCGACGATCCCGCGATCGTAGCGCGAGTGCAGGCCGCCGACGAGGTGGCGCACGGTTCGCGCCTCCTCGACAAGCGCGCGCAGGTCGTTGCCGGCGCGCTCCTCGCCGTCGGCGACGCGCAGCACGGCACCGTCGAGACCGTGCGAGATCAGGTAGTCCTCGCGCGCGCGCTCGTCCTTCAGGTACATCTCCGACGTGCCGCGCTTCACTTTGTAGAGCGGCGGCTGCGCGATGTAGACGTGGCCGCGATCGATCAGCTCGCGCATCTGGCGGAAGAAGAAGGTCAGCAGCAGCGTGCGGATATGCGAGCCGTCGACATCCGCATCCGTCATGATGATGATCTTGTGATAGCGCAGCTTGCCGGGGTTGAAGTCGTCGCGCCCGATACCCGTGCCGAGCGCGGTGATCAGCGTGCCGATCTCCTGGCTGCCCAGCATGCGGTCGAACCGCGCGCGCTCCACGTTGAGGATCTTGCCGCGCAACGGGAGCACCGCCTGGTACTCGCGGGCGCGGCCCTGCTTGGCCGAGCCGCCGGCCGAGTCGCCCTCGACGAGGAACAGCTCGGCCTTGGCGGGATCGCGCTCCTGGCAATCGGCGAGCTTGCCCGGAAGGTTCGCGACGTCGAGCGCACCCTTGCGACGGGTCAGCTCGCGCGCCTTGCGGGCCGCCTCGCGCGCCTGCGCCGCCTCGATCACCTTGGCGGTGACGATGCGCGCGTCCTGCGGATGCTCCTCAAGCCAGCGGTCGAGCATCTCGTTGACCAGGCTCTCGACCACCGGCCGCACCTCGGAGGACACCAGCTTGTCCTTGGTCTGCGACGAGAATTTCGGATCGGGCACCTTGACCGAGAGCACGCACGTCAGGCCCTCCCGGCAATCGTCGCCGGTGAGGTCCACCTTCTCGCGCTTCAGCATGCCGGACTTGTCGGCATAGCCGGTCATCTGCCGGGTCAGCGCGCCGCGGAAGCCGGCGAGATGGGTACCGCCGTCGCGCTGGGGGATGTTGTTGGTGAAGGCCAGCACGTTCTCGTGGTAGGAATCGTTCCACCACAGCGCCACCTCGACGGTGATGGCATCCTTCTCGCCCTTCATCAGGATGGGCTTGGGGATCAGCGAGGCCTTGGCACGATCGAGGTACTCGACGAAGGCGGAGAGGCCACCGTCGTAATACAGCTCCTCGACCTTGGTCTCCGCGCCGCGCGCATCGGTCAGGACGATGCGGACGCCCGAGTTCAGGAAGGCGAGCTCGCGCAGGCGGTGCTCGATCGTCGAATAGGTGTATTCGACCATCGTGAACGTCTGGGGCGAGGCCAGGAACGTGACCTCGGTGCCGCGCTTGACCTTGCCGTCGATCGTGGGCGCGGGTCCGACGACCTTTAGGTGATCGACCACGTCGCCGTGATTGAACATCACCTCGTGCTCGCGGCCGTCGCGCCAGATCCGCAGCTTCAGCCAGGTCGAGAGCGCGTTGACGACGGATACGCCCACGCCGTGGAGGCCGCCCGACACCTTGTAGGAGTTCTGGTCGAACTTTCCGCCGGCGTGGAGCTGGGTCATGATGACCTCGGCGGCCGAGACGCCCTCCTCCCCGTGGATGCCCGTGGGGATGCCGCGGCCGTCGTCGGTGACCGTGACCGAGCCGTCGGCGTTCAACGTCACCGTCACGCGCGAGGCGTGGCCCGCCAACGCCTCGTCCACGGCGTTGTCGACGACCTCGTAGACCATGTGGTGCAGACCCGAGCCGTCGTCGGTGTCGCCGATGTACATGCCCGGTCGCTTGCGCACCGCATCGAGACCCCGCAGGACCTTGATGGAATCGGCGCCGTACGCCTCGGCATCGGGGTTGGCGTCGTCTGGCGAGGGACCTTGGCGGGCCGGCTCTTCCATATTTCGGGAATGCTCTCGATCGGAGGACGCGCCGCCGACGGCGGCGCAAAAAATCACCTCCGGCTATAGCCGTTCAGCCCGGCGAATGCATGCCTAAAGCGTTGATCCCGGTGGAAAAGACGGCCGCGCCGAGCCCTCAGCGCAGGCTTGCCGCCAGCGTGCCGACCGAGACCACCGGACCCGTCACGGTGCTGACGATGCCGAGGAACTTCTGCAGGTCGTTGAGCGGAGAGTTGGACACGTAGAGGATGTCCTTGTCGTGCATCGAGAACTTGCGGGCGAGCAGCAGCGACGCCGGATCGCGCAGGTTGATGAGGTACACGGTCGGCACGAGGTCGAGCGCCGCCTGGCTGGGTGTCAGTCCGGGGAAGTCGCGGACCACGGCGATCGGCTCGTAGCGGAAGACGAACACGCCTTCGGGATCGGCGCGATCGTCGGACAAGCCCGCCGACTGCGCGACGGCCTCCACCAGCGAGATGCCGAGCGCGTCGAAGGGAATGACCGCGTTGCGAAGGGTCGCGCCGAAGGCGGTGAAGCTCAGCGGGTATTTCACCACGGTGAGCACGTCGCCAGGGCGCGCGTAGATGTTCTCGCGCGGCGAGTTCAGCAGCGTCTGGAACGGCACGCGGACGGTCTTTCCGCGGCGGGTCAGTTCGAGGAAGGTCTGGTTGGCGGGCGAGAGGATGCCTCCGGCTTCGGCGATGACGTCGAGCAGATGGTCGCCCTTCGTGGAGAGCGGCAGGCGACCGCCCTTCACCGATTCGCCGGTTACGGTGATCGAGGAGAAGATCGGCTGGCTGATGGTGACGATCGCCTGCGGCTCGATCGCTTTGCCGGTCAGCTTGTCGACGACGACCTTCTCGACCTCCGGGGTCGTCTTGCCGACGACTTCGATCTGCCCAGCGTAGGGCACGGTGATCGTCCCGTCCCGCTGGACGACCTGCGGCGGCACGGTCGCGGAATGCGACCCGGTGGTGTCGGCTGTCGACACCGGCTGAGAGAACAGGCCGCCCGACGCCGCCTCGAACACGTTGACGACGACCGTATCGCCGACACCGATGCGCTGTTCGGTCGGACCGCGGTAGTCGCCGAACTTTCCGTAGAGGCTCGGCCCAGGGAAGCTCTGGAGCTTCTGCACCACGAAATCCGTCAGGCGGATGAGCAGATACGGATTGTCCGACGCCGTGCTGGTGGTGACCACGTTCGCGCGGCTGGGGCCGGTGGTGGGCACGGTGGAGCAGGCCGACAAGCCCATCGCCAAGACCGTCGCGCAAGCTGCGCACCGCGCCAGGCGCCAAACACCATCGTGGCTGCTCGTTCGTGTCAAAGCGTGCCCTGCCAATCTGCCCGCAAACTACGCGATTGCTTCCGCCCGTGCCATGAGCCGGCGGCGCATTCGACGTGTTGTTGTGCCTTGGACACACTAAGACCGGATGAACGGAACTCCTTTGGCGCGTCTGGCGCTCAGAGCCGGCCGGCGTAATGGGGCGGGGTCATCGGCTGCGCGACCGAAACGGCCGTCACCGGACCATCGAAACGGACGACGGCCCCGAGAGCTGCGGCGGCCGCAGCGATGACCACGACGAGAACCATCGAAACACGAAACTGGCGACGGGCCGCCTCGCCGTCGAAATTGCGGACGAAACCGGCGTCCGGCGCATGGTGGAAGTGATCTGCAATCGACATACGCGTGGCCTCGAAACTCAACTCCCGCAACGTTCGCTGGGAATTCCTGCCATCCCGTTGCGCAGCCCGAGGTGCGTGGGGTCGAAAATAGAACGCGACATTTCGGAAACAGTTGCTGCCGAACGCCTCACGGCGCCAAAAAAATCAAAAGGCGCCCTTGCTTTTTCAAATGCGGCTTGAGTTTGCGTCGTATCGCCTTGGACGGACTGCCGCCGCAAAGCAGCGCCATGACGGAGCGACAAGCAGCGGAGATGCTCACATGGCCGATTACCCGATCTGGTCGACGACCGGGCTGCCGCCTGAGCCGCGGCGCTACGACGTGGGTGCACGCTGGTTCCACTGGATCACGGCACTGCTGATCTTCGCCATCGTACCGCTCGGCTGGATCTTCGCCGAGTTCAAGACGATGAAGGACAACAAGAACCTCTTCGAGGCGCCGATCCCGGGATCACCGGCGGACTACGCGTCCCTGCACAAGACGCTCGGTCTCGTCGTCCTGGCGATCATCGCCGCGCGGATCGCCTATCGCATCCTCAACCGGCCGCCATCCCTGCCGGGCCGCCTGCCCGCGGTGGAAAAGGGGCTGGCGCATGCCACGCACTGGTTGCTGTACCTCGTGCTGCTGGTGATGCCGATCTCCGGCTACATCATGTCGTCGGCGAGCGATCACCCCATCAGCATCCTGGGCCTCTTCGATTTTCCAAAACTTCCTATTGCGAAAGAGCAGGGCAAGATCGCCTTCAAGATCCATATCTATGCTCAATTCGTCGTGTACGCCCTCGTCGCACTGCATCTCGCCTGCGTCGCGGTGAGCCTCTTCCTGCGGCGCGACAACATTCTTGGGCGCATGCTGCCGAGGCAGGCCAACGCGGAGTAGGGGATGCCGAACGTCCGTTTCGTGCTGCCGGCAGGTGCTTCGGCCTTGCGCGACATCAAGGCGGCGCCGGTCAATTTCGGCCAGACCGCCAGCGACTACGGAAAATGGCGCGCGGGCTTCCCACCGCACTTCTTCAAGCGGCTGTTCGCCGAGGGCTGGGTGATGCCGGAGAACGCCGTGCTCGATTTGGGCACCGGCACCGGCACCGTCGCGCGCGGCCTCGCGCTGCGCGGCTGCCGGGTCACCGGGCTAGACTCCGAACAGCACCTGCTCACCGAGGCGGCGCGGCTCGACCGCGAGGCGGCGACGGGCGTGACCTACGTGCAGGGCCGCGCCGAGGCCACCGGCCTGCCGACGGCGAGCTTCGACCTCGTCACCGCCGGCCAGTGCTGGCACTGGTTCGATCGGCCGACCGCCGTCGCCGAGATCGCCCGTGTGCTGGTGCCGGGCGGCCGGCTGGTGATCGCCCATTTTGATTGGCTGGCGATGCGCGACAACGTCGTCGCCATGACAGAAAGGCTGGTCGAGCGCTACAATCCCGATTGGCATCTCGGCTACAGCTCGGGCATCTACCCGCCCTGGCTGACCGACGTCGCCGAGGGCGGCTTCGACTCGCTCGAAACCTTCTCTTTCGACGTTCATGTGGCCTACACGCACGAAGCATGGCGCGGTCGCATCCGCGCCTCGGCCGGCATCGGCGCCTCGCTGTCCGCCGAGAGCGTCGCGCTGTTTGACGCCCATCTCGAGGAGGAGCTGAAACGCCATTGGCCGGCGGAGCCACTGGTGGTGCCGCATCGCGTCTGGGCGCTCAAGGCAGAGAAGCCGGGCTGAGCGTCGTCACTCGAGCAGCGCGTCGAGGTCCTTGAAGATCGTCATCAGGCGTGGCGCCAGCTGGCGCACCTCGCGCAGATGCACCAGCGTGAGGGCCTGCAGGATCGCCTCGGCCCGCTCCGTCGGCCTCACCACGACGCGGCGCCGATCGGCGTGGTCCTCGACCTTTTCCACGAGCCCGGCCGCCTGCAGGCGCCCGACCAGTTCGGCGGCCGTGTGCGGGGCGACGAGCAACTGTTCGGCGAGCGCACCGACGGTCGGCGCCTCGCCGCGATGCCCTTTGATGGCGAGCAGCGCCTGGTGCTGGCTCGGCGTCAGTCCGGCCCGATGCGCCGCGCCGGCGCTGAAGCTGGTGAAGCGCCGCAGCATGTGGCGGAACGCGGCCAGTCGCTCGTAGTCTCCCTGCGTCAGCCGATCCACGTCCACGATCATGATCCTTGATTATGTCGTACTACGATATACATGGCGGCAGATTGCGGCAAGCGGTGCCGCAAGTGGGGTGCAGAGAGCGACATGATCGGGACGGACACGAAACCTTCGGTGCTGGCACCGCGCCGCCTCGCCGATTTTACCGCCGATCCGCGCACCCTGATCCTCGCTGCCATGGCGATCGTGATCGGCGGCCTCGGGACCCTGGCGGCGCTCGTTCTCGTCAAGCTGATCGCCTACACCACCAACATCGTCTGGTTCGGCAGGTTCGACGGCCATCTCGGAACGCTGGCGCACGCGCCGCGCACCTGGTGGATGGTGGTCGCGCCGGCCCTCGGCGGCCTCGCGGTGGGCCTGCTCGCGCGCTACGGCTCGAAGGCGATCCGCGGCCACGGCATCCCCGAGGCGATCGAGACCATCCTGATCGGCCAAAGCCGGATGTCGCCGAAGGTGGCGATCCTGAAGCCGCTGTCCTCGGCGATCGCGATCGGCACTGGCGGTCCGTTCGGCGCCGAGGGCCCGATCATCATGACGGGCGGCGCGCTGGGCTCGCTCTTCGCACAATTCTTCGACCTGAGCGCGGCAGAACGCAAGACGCTGCTCGTCGCCGGCGCGGTCGCCGGCATGACCGCGATCTTCGGCACGCCCACCGCCGCGGTGTTGCTGGCCGTCGAGCTGCTGCTGTTCGAGTGGAAGCCGCGCAGCTTCATCCCGGTCTCGGTTGCCGCACTCGTGGCGATCGCGCTGCGCCCGCTCGCCTTCGGCAAGGCGCCTCTGTTCGCGATGGCGGCGTTGCCGGTGCTGCCCTGGTGGGGCTTCGCCGTCTGCGCGCTGCTCGGCATCGTGATCGGTCTTCAATCCGGGCTGCTGACGGTGCTGCTCTACCGCTGCGAGGATACGTTCGAGCGCCTGCCGATCCACTGGATGTGGTGGCCGGCGCTGGGCGGCCTCGTCGTCGGACTCGGCGGCCTGATCCAGCCGCGCGCGCTCGGAGTCGGCTACGACATCATCGAGGACCTCCTCCACGACAGGTTGACGGCCGCGGTGGTGGTGTCGGTGCTGCTGGTGAAATCGGGCATCTGGCTGGTCTCGCTGTCGTCCGGCACCTCCGGCGGCGTGGTCGCGCCTCTCCTGATCGTCGGTGGAGCGCTGGGCTGGCTGCTCGGCCTCGCCATGCCGGGCCATCCGAGCTTCTGGGCCTTGATGGGCATGGCGGCGATGCTGGGAGGCACCATGCGCGCGCCGCTGACCGGCGCCGTCTTCGCCGTCGAACTCACCGGCGACGTCCAGAACCTGCCGGCGCTGCTCGCCGCGACCGTCTCGGCCTACGCCGTCACCGTGCTGCTGCTGAAGCGTTCGATCCTGACCGAGAAGATCGCGCGCCGCGGTCGCCACATCAGCCAGGAATATTCCGTCGACCCCTACGAGCTGACCCGCGCCGGCGAGATCATGGCGCGCGAGGTCGAGACGCTGCCGGCCGAGATGCCGCTCGCGACCGCGATCGAGCGCTTCCTGTCGCCCGAGAGCCTGCACCTGGCCTATCCCGTGGTCGACAGCAGCGACACTCTCGTCGGCGTGGCCACGCGCCACGACGTGCTGCGCTGGCAGCTCGAGGCACCGCACGACGGCGAGACGCTGGGCGACCGCGTCTCCGACGCCTCGACCGCCGCCGTCGATCCCGACAACGTGGTCGGCTACGTCGTCGACCTGATGATCGCCGAGGATAAGGCGCTGATCCCGGTGATCGAGCCCGTCACCCGCAAGCTGCGCGGCGTCATCACCCGCAAGGACCTGCTCGCGGTGCGCCGGGCATCCGGCGTTCAGGAGACCGAGCGCGCCCGCTTCTACGCGCGCCGAAGGGTCCGGGCGGCGAAGCGGCTGCAGTAGCGTTTATCACTCACCGAACGCAATCAAACGATGGAAGGTGCCTCGCTCGATCCGGACCTATTACGCCCGCGCCACCAGGTGGAAGAAGCTGCCGGTGACGCGGCCGCGGCGGCCGCCGGCGACGAAGGGTGCGCCGCCGTGGGCATCGCGGGCCTCGACGAAGGCATCGTCCGGCGCGTCGCTCGCGAGCTCGGTCGCGTAGTGAAACTCATGGCCGCGCAACGCCGTGCCGGCCGGCCCAAGGCAGCCATCGGTCGCCAGCGTCACATCCCGGTAGCCAAGGTGCATCCTGCGCGTCGCGAAGGAGGTCGCAACACCGAGCAATCCCGCCATGGCGTGGACCGCGCCCGTCGCGTCGGCGAGGGTTTGCCCCAGCACCATGTAGCCGCCGCACTCGCCGTGCACCGGACGCGTCCGCGCGAAGCCGCGGAGACCGTCGAGAAAGCGAGCGGCGGCGGCGAGGCGGCCGGCATGCAGCTCGGGGTAGCCGCCCGGCAGCCAGCAGCAGTCGCAATCCTCGGCCGGGGTCTCGTCGGCGAGCGGCGAGAAGAAGGTGAGCTCGGCCCCCTGCGCGCGCCAGCCGTCGGCAAGATGCGGATAGAGGAAGGAGAAGGCGGCGTCGCGGGCCACGGCGATGCGTTGCCCTGGCGGCGGCACCGCGCCGGAGAAGCCGCCCTCCGCGGCCTCGGCGGCCATCGGGAGCGCCATCGTGCGGACGGCGTCGAGATCGACATGGGCGGCGACGAAGTCGGCGATGGCATCGAGCATCGCGCCGAGCCGCGGCAGCTCCGAGGCCTGGACCAGGCCGAGGTGGCGCTCCGGCAGGGCGAGCGCCTCGCCGCGCGGCAGGGCGCCGAGAACGGAAAAGCCGGCGGCGGCGACCGCGTCGGCCGCGAGCCGACGGTGACGCTCGCTGGCCACGCGGTTCAGCACCACGCCGCCGATGCGGACCTGCGGATTCAGCGCGGCACAGCCGGCGGCGACCGCCGCGGCGGTCTGCGACTGACCGCTGACGTCGAGCACCAGCAGCACCGGCAGGCCGAGCCGGGCGGCGAGATCGGCGGTGGCCCCGCTCCGACCCGGCGGCGCGACGACGCCGTCGAACAGCCCCATCGAGCCCTCCCCGATCAAAAGGTCGGCGCCGGCCGCCGCGCGCTGCGCGAGCGCGCCGATCAGCGCCGGCGGCATCGCCCAGGTGTCGAGATTGAGGCTGTCGCGGCCGGTCGCGGCGGCGTGGAAGGCGGGATCGATGTAGTCCGGCCCGTTCTTGCAGGCCGCCACCGCGATCCCGGCGCGCGCGAACGCGCGCAACAGACCCAGGGTCACTACGGTCTTGCCACTGCCCGAGCGCGGCGCCGAGACGATCAGTCCGGGCTTGCCACCTGCGCGGAGGCCGCTAATGGCTGCGGAGCCAGTCGAGCACGGGCTCGGCGCTGCGGTCCGGCGGAAACACGGGATAGAACACGCGCTCGATCGTGCCGTCGCGCACCACCAGGGTCAGCCGCCGGATCAGGATCGGTCCAGCGCCGGCACGGAAGGTCGGGAGACGAAGCGCACGGGTCAGGTCGAGGTCGACATCGCTGAGCACGGGGTATGGCAGGTGAAGCCGCGTGGCCATCTCGCGCTGATAGGCTGGCGCCTGCGTGCTGACGGCATACAGGCCGGTGCCGAGCGCCGCAAAGTCGGCGTGGAGGTCGCGAAGGGCGCAGTTCTGCGGCGTGCAGCCGCGCGCGCCGGGGATGTCGTCCCAGCCCTCGGGCAATGCGACGCCGGGCTGCCCGGTCATCGGATAGCAGAAGAGAACGCTGCGCTGAGCCGGCAGGGCGTCGAGCGCGACGCGCCCGCCTTGCGACGAGGGCAAAGCCACGGCCGGCAGCGGCAGGCCGGGCAGATGATCGCACGCGCCGTCGTCGACCGGCTCGGGCAGCGCGTCGGGCAGCACGGCGAGCGAGGTCCGGCTCATCGCGCCGGTGCCGCTGGATCGCGCCTTGCGACGGCCCGATGGATCATCTGTTTCCCTTCCTGATAGCCTCTGGATCCGCGCCGACCTATAGAAGACCCACGCGCCTGCGTCGATCCGCGAGCCAGTCGCGCGCCGCTCGTCCTTCGAGAAGAGCGCGGGCCGATCAAGCAGGTTCGTCGTCACGGGGCTCGACCGGCGGGGCCCTATAGGTGCGCGTCTTGTACGACTCCCAGACGGCCCATCCGAGCACCAGGCCGAACACGAGGACGAGCTCGATCAAACCGTACCAGCCGCTCATCGCCGCAGGCTATCGCGAGGCGACGAGCTGGCGCCGGCGTTCGACGCGATCGAACAGCTCGAAAACCCAGAGAACCTGGGCGCCCAGCGTCGTGCGGCGGGGTTCAGGCGTCGCCAAGGCCACAGCCTCGATGAGGAAGGCGGCGGCCGGCAACGGTGGCGCACGGTCGGGCGCAGTCGGCCACGCGAGGGCCGGCGCCCGCGCCAGCAGCGCCAGCTTGGTGCGCGTCGGCACGACGGCCCGCGTCGCGACGCTGTCGTGGCCGCGCCGCGCCACTTCGTCGCCGATCGCCGCGTAGAGCAACCGCGCGGCGCCGATGCCGGGCCGGCAGGCCAGCGGCAGCGCGCCGATGCCACGCGTGCCGGCCGCGTAGAGCCGCTCCGCCTCCGCGAGCAGCCTCGCGGCGAGGCGGCCGACCGCCGGCGTGAACGAAGGCGCCGCGAGGAAGGCGTCGGCGTCGATGCGCTCCTCCCGCAACCAGGCCAGTGGCAGGTAGAGCCGGCCGGCGCGGGCATCCTCGCCGATGTCGCGCGCGATGTTGGTGAGCTGCATCGCCGCGCCGAGGTCGCAGGCGCGGGCCAGCGCGGCGGCATCGCGCACGCCCATCAACACGGCCATCATCACGCCGACGGAGCCGGCGACACGGGCGGCATAGCCGTGCAGGTCCTCGAGCGTCTCGTAGCGCCGCCCCTCGGCGTCCCAGGCGAGGCCCTCCAGCAGCGCCTCCGGCAGCTCGCGCGGGATCGCGTGGCGGGCCACGGTGACGGCGAAGGCGCGGTCGGCCGGCACCGCGATGGGCGTGCCGGCATAGGCGCGATCGAGCCGCACGCGCAGCCGCGCCAAAGCGGCGGCGCGCCCGGGTCCGGTGGGCCCACCCTCGACATCGACGGCATCGTCGGCGAGGCGGCAGAAGGCGTAGAGCGCCGTCGCGCCTTCGCGCACCTTGAGCGGCAGGAGGTGCGACGCCGCGTGGAACGAGCGCGAGCCGTCGGCGAGCAGGGCGCGGCAGGCGGCGCGATCGGCGGCCGCCTCGATCATCGAATCAGGAAAAAGCATGGGCCTCCGGGCAGACCTTATCGAGGATGCGGGCGGACGACAGCACGCCGGGCAGGCCGGCGCCGGGATGGGTGCCGGCACCCACCAAAAAGAGGTTCTCGACCTCCTCCGACACGTTGTGCGGGCGGAACCAGGCGGATTGCGTCAGCACCGGCTCCAGCCCGAAAGCGGCGCCCATCTCGGAGGAGAGGTCGTCGCGGAAGTCGAACGGCGTGACCGTGCGCGAGGAGATCACATTGGCCTTGAGGTCGGGCAGCAGCGTGCGCGAGAGCAGCGCGGCGATAGCCTGGCGGTACGGCTCGGCCTCGACCGTCCAGTCCGTGCCCGACGCGAGATGGGGCACCGGCGAGAGCACGTAGAAGGCATCACAGCCGCCCGGCGCCAGCGACGGGTCGGTGGCGGTGGGGCGGTGCAGGTAGAGGCTGAAGTCTTCGGCCAGCTGGTGGCGGGTGAAGATGTCGGCCAGCAGCTCGCGGTAGCGCGGGCCGAGCAGGATGGTGTGGTGCTCGACATCCTCGTAGCGGCGCTTGGTGCCGAAGTACCAGACGAACAGCCCCATCGAGTAGCGCGCCTTGGCGATGCGCTTGTCGGTCCAGCGCCGACGCGGTTCGGCAGCGAGAAGGTGCTTGTAGGTGGTCGCGGAATCGGCGTTGGAAACGATGACGTCGGCGGCGATCCGCTCGCCATCGTCCAGCGTGACGCCGGTGACGCGGCCGCCGCGCACGTCGATGCGGGCGACGCCGGCCGAGGTGCGCAGCGTGCCGCCCTGCCCCTCGACCAGCCCGGCGAGCCCCTCGACCAGCCGGCCGGTGCCGCCCATGGCGAAGTGCACGCCCCAGCGCCGCTCGAGGAAGCAGATCAGGCAGTAGATCGAGGTCGCGGTAAACGGATTGCCGCCGATCAGCAGCGGATGGAACGAGAAGATCGTGCGCAGGCGCTCGTCCCTCATGAAGGACGACACGAAGCCGTAGACCGAGCGATGGCTGCGCAGCTTGACCATGTCGGGCACGATGCGCGCCATGTCGCGCCACGACGAGAACGGCACGTCGCCGAGCCGCTCGAAGCCGACGCGGAAGATGCCCTCGCTGGCCGCCATGAAGCGCTCGTATCCGGCGACGTCGCCGGGCGAGAGGCGGGCGACCTCGGCGCGCATCGCGTCGGCATCGCCGGTGTAGCGGAACGTCTCGCCGTCGGCGAAACGGATCGCGTAGAACGGCGTCACCGGCCGGAGGTCGACGTCGTCGGCGAGCCGCTTGCCGCAGAGCGCCCAAAGCTCCTCGAACAGGAAGGGCGCGGTGACGATGGTCGGTCCGGCATCGAAGGTGAAGCCGTCCTGCCGCCAGACTCCGGCGCGTCCGCCGAGTTGGTCGCGCCTTTCCAGGACGGTGACGCGGTAGCCGCGCGCGCCGAGCCGCACCGCCGCCGCCAAGCCGCCGAAGCCGCTGCCGACGACCACGGCGTGCGGCCGGGCATCCGCCGCCGCGGCGCGGATCGAAGGCGGCAGCTCGGCGTCGCGCGTCAGCGTCTCCATGCCGGAAGGTGTAACACGAAGTTGACACTTGTCGAGATGTTAGGTCGTCGGCGGTGATGTCGAGTTTGCCGCGGCAACCTTAATCCGCCACCACCCCCACCTCGCGCGCGAACGCCAGAATCAGGGCCGCCACCTGGTCCGGCGCCTCCTCGTGGGCTAGGTGCCCCAGGCCGCGCAGGATCTCGACCCTCGCCTTCGGCGCCATGTCGCGCACCGCGAACGCGTCCTCGGCCTTGATCGCCTTGTCGTTCTGGCCGGCGATCAGCAGCAGCGGCACGTCGAGCATCGCCATGTCGCGCGACAGCGGCTGCAGATCCCAGTTCGCCATCATGCCGAGTGCGGCAGCCACGTGGTTGGAATTGGCGACGAGCGTGCGGTAATGCTCGACGCCCTCCGGGTCCGGCGTCGACCCCGTGTTTCTGATGAGGCGCTCGACCGAGCGGCGGTCGCCGGCCTGCCAGGCGAACAGCCGCGGCATCAGCGGATTGAGGAACAGCACCTTGGCCACGGGAGACAGCCAGCGTGCGGCATCTCCGCCGTAGGGTTTCAAAGCACCGTTGAGGCTGACCAGCCCCTTGGGTGCGATCCGGCAATCGAGCGCCATGCGCAGCATCACGGCAGCGCCGGCGGAATGGCCCGCGACCATCTCCGGCGTCTCGCTCAAAACGTGCAGCAGTTCGCAAACCCCCGCGGCCATGCCCGGCAGCGTGTAGAGCTTCTGCGGCGGCTTCTGCGTAAAACCATGCCCGGGAAGGTCGATCGCGAGCAGCCGGACATGCGGCGCCAGCAGCGGCGCCAGCCCGCGCCAGGAGTGCGTCGCCGCGCCCGTGCCGTGGAGCAGCAGCACCAGCGGCCCGGCACCCATCTCCTGAAGATGCCAACGGATACCTGCGGCCTCGACGAAGCGGCTGGCCTCGCGGTTGGGCCAGCTCTGACCGTCGCGGGCCCAGTCGAGGCTGTTGTCCGGACCCATCACATGACCCTCGAGAGAAACCCGTCGTAGCCCGCGACGACCTGATCGAGCACCTCGAAATGCGGCAGGGCGCCAGTCCGGAACACCTGAAGCGTCCAGTTGGCGTGGCCCTCGATCTCGCCCTTGCGGCCGTAATCGACGAAATCGCCGCGCACGCCGTGGCACATCCAGATCGGCACTCTAAGCGACTTGTAGATCGTAAGGATATCGCGACTGAACAGGAAGCCGGCTAGGAACGAGAACACGACGTGCTCGGCATGGGGCTGGTGCGCGGTGAGATAGTCGTATTCGAGCAGGCCCTCGTCGATCCTGGGGGAGCCCCAGGTCTTGCCGAGGAAGAAGCGCATGCTGGGCTTGCTGGCGACGAGATCGAACAGGCCGCGACCCCATAGTGGGAACGAGACGATGTCGCGGACCGCCGGCTTGCCGTATGTCGTCCCCGCCCGGCCCTGGCGCTCGAGCGTCGTCTCGAAGCCGGTCGGGCTGACGAAGCCGAGCGAGCGGAAGCTCAGCGGGTGCTCGCTGGCGGCCCGACCCAGGAACTCGCACGACAGCGACAGCGCGATCACATCGATCGGGAAATGGCCGTGGCGATGGCGGATGTCCTCGACGGCGGCGAGGATCGCGTCGGTCATGAGCCGTGGCGTATAGATGCGGTCGTTGCGGTCCGAGAAGCCGTAGCCCGGCAGGTCGAGCGCATAGACCGGCCGGTGCGCGGCGTAATGGTCGAACAGCGGCTTGACCTCGTAGGAATTGCCGGCGGCGTTGATGCTGTGGATCAGCAGCAACGGCGTGCCCTCGCGCGGGCCGGCCTTGTAGAGCGCGAGCCGGCCGAAGGCGATGCGCAGGTGACCGAGATCGGCGTCGAGCGCCGGCGGCAGCGGCATCGTCCGTGACGGGCGCAGAGCGCGGCCGCCGGCGAACCCACCCGCCAGGCCGAGAGGGACCAGCCCGAGAAACGCAGCGCGACGGGCCGGCGTGCGGCGGGGGGCAAACGGGAGCGGCATCGCACCTCCAGCGCGCGGCGATGGGTTCACCCTGTCGGACGCGCCGCCAGGACCGCCCGGGACATGGCGCCGGCATCGGCGTAGGGAAGCGCAATATAGGCCGCGCCCATGGCGGCGGCGAGGCGGCGGGCCGGCTCGGCCGGCCGCGGCGCGATGTCGAGCAGCAGCGCCGCGAAGCCGGCGAGGCGAAAGGCGGTGGCCGCCGCCCGGGCGTCGCCGTCGGCGGCGGCGCGACCGGGCTGGCCGTCGCGACCGATGTTGGCCTTGCCGTCGGTCAACATCACCACGAGAGGGGTCTGTCCCTTGCGGCGCACGGCGTCGGCGAGCAGCGTGGCGGCCTCGACGCCGGCCGCGAGCGGGGTGCCCCCGCCGCCGGCC
>CAXTVT010000064.1:0-18788 GCA_964247745.1 uncultured Beijerinckiaceae bacterium | reverse complement strand
GCACTCTACGATGTTTTCCGTCACGTTGTAGCCAGTGCTCGCCAGCGAGCTGATAAAACTGTGATACACTTGGTGCTTGCGCAAGTCGGGAACGTTTTCCATCGTCACCAACTCGGGCACGCTATCTTGCACCAGCTTGCTGAACACTTCGAGTAATCTCCAGCGACCATCGCGATCGTTCTCCGGAGCACTGGCTTGAGTGTAGGTCGAGAACGGCTGACAGGGAGCACATCCGGCGAGCAATCTGACTTCGGCTCCGGCCCAGGCTTCATCCAAGGCTTCAGTGCTGAACTCAGCGATGTCGTTCTCCACGAAGCGTGCCCAATTATTTGCCTCGTAAGGGTACTGGCACGCGGGATCGACATCGACGCCAACGCGCACGTCGATCCCCTCCATCTCCAGACCGCGTGTCAGACCGCCTGCGCCGCAAAAAAGATCGACTGCCGCGAGTTCCATGCCGCTTTGTACTTCCGCCCCCATTGCCTATCGACGCGCACGCTTGTGCGATTGAGCCCCATTCGACCACCACCAACACGAAGCGGCTGGCTTGCCGCCGCCGAGAACTGGGAGATGATAGTTCAAATTTTCACCCGTTGACTGACTTCTACTCTCGCCGGTTCGTGCGATCCGGCCGCGCTTATGCGCAGGGTTCGCGGCCTCGCCGGCATGAAGGGCCTTGCGAAGCGTAGATCAATGTACGCCCAGCGTCCGGGCGAGCTCCGATATCGTTGTCTCGGAATACCGCAAGAGCGGCGCGCTATCCCAATCATCTCAAGATTGAGCTTGGGCGGTCTGCCGCTTTTTCTCCCCCGCGCTGGTGCCGCCGCCAGCCCCGCATGGAGCCGCTCCTCAATAGATCACGCTCGAACTCTGCAAGCGCCCCGAACAAATGGATCCTCTCGGTGAGTCTGTTAAGGCCGACTCCGTTAGCGTTGAGGCGACGCACAACCTCTAATAGGTAGGGCAGCGATCGGCCGAGCCGGTCTAGCTTCCACACTATGAGCGTGTCACCATCGCGGACGTAGCTCAGGACCTCGCCCCAAAACGAGTTGGTACGAGGCGGCACCGGACGCTCGCTTGGAGAACGTCCATTCGCACCCCGCGTCCGCGAGCGCATCCGAATGCAGCCTCGTCGTCTGCTCATCGGTCGAGACTCGCGCACACCTCAGGAACATGGCGAAAAATCTAGCAGCAGCCCCCGTTAAGCGACAGAGATTTCTCTACGTCTTCCGCTACGCTCCCCAGGCCCGTTCACAGCGCCCTGACGGATCGCCGCGAAAACCCCCGTCTCCGTGCCGCGCAAACGCTCATTCGTTCCGCCAGCCAGCGTCCGCTTACAGCCAAGCACGTAAGGTCCGCTTTTTGGCGCAAGCGGGCCTTTGATGAAGGGGATCGAAATAGAGGAAGATCGGAGGCACGCCGAGCCTAGTCTAGTGAGGGAGTAGAGCTCTCCCCATAATAACGGAAGGCAGAGCGATGAACGGATACAGGAACGCGACGATCGAGTCCGAGGTAGAGGCTGCAATAGACAGCATGCAGCGACACCTTGAGCGATTGCGAGACGCTCGTTTAAACAAGGACTTACGCGACGTTGTCGATACAAGAGCCATTGAGGCACTATCCGATGCCGAGCCTGGGCGCACGATGCGGGTGTACTGGCTGGGCTGCCGTGGTCTGGCGGACCTCTCTGCATCCCTTCCCGGTACCCCTCCCGTCGCCCGCATCGGCTGCTCGACCGAGCGGGACATCGAGGTTCGGCTGCGGGCGGCCGCCGCCGATGCCTACGGATCGTGGTCCCGGGACGTAACGGGAGAGCTCCGTGACAATCCCGGCTTCTCGCGCTGGGTGATGCAGGCCATCCCAACGACATGCCCGAGCCACGACCCCGCGGTCGTCGCGCGAACGCGCTCGCTCGAGATCGTTCTCCCGGACGGCATGACCCGCCGCGGCTTCGACCGCGCGCTGCACGTTGCGCTGTCGCCGTGGAGCCTCGCGTCCCTCCATCCTGACCAAGCGCGCTACACCTGCTACTCGATGGGTGGCAATCGCATGTCGCGCGCAATCGAGCTCTACGCCGGCCTCGACCCACGCTGCGACGGCGATCGCCTGCTCGGCATCGTCGAGCATATTCTCCAGGCGCATCGCGAGAAGGAGAAGCCGGGCGGCTCGAGACCACCCGCGAAGCCGCATCTAGCTGCCGGGAGAACGCGCGGGACACACTCTTCCCGGGCGCCGATGTCGGCGGCGCAGGTCGCCGCGATGCAGGCGAGGCTTCGCTACGGTACGCGCCGCGGCTGACAACGCGCGGGCGCTTTTCTCCCGTTCTAAGATCCTCACGCAAGCTTCTCCTTGCAGGCGCGCGCCATCCGGCACGCGCCTGCGTTCGTTCGTCGTCGTCTCCGGGAGCGCGGCCGCAGGCCCTGTTTACCCCTGGAGACACCATGACCATCACAATCGATACATTCCGCCGGGCGGAAGCGATGCTCCACGCCGCGACGATCGACGGCGCCGACGCGCTGATGAGCGTCATCGCCCTGGCACTCGAGACCATGGTGCCGCTACCGCTCCCCGGCGAAGCCGGCATTCCCAAACCGATCACCATCCGGGTCGCGGCCCTCGCCGAACGGCTCGGCTGGGCGCCTACAGCCGTTGGCGCCTTGCTGCTTCACGCCAGCGAAGAAAGCCGCGACGCTCTTGGTTTCCGACTGTTCTCTGACGATCATGCCGATGGCGACGAGCTGGGGATCTACACGAGCTCATCGACCCCGGTCCGCGTCCGCCTCGGGGGCCAGCTCACGTCGATCCTCCACGGCACAGCGCTGCGGTCCGTCGTACGTGACGATCCGGGGAAGATGGTGCTCGACGTCGCCTCGACGGCGGCGCTCGATCTCGTCGCATGCTGCAGCGAGAGCGGCGGGGGAAGTTTTCTCCTTCGTGAGCCGGAGACCGCAGGGGACCGCGATGACGAACTTCGTAGCGTTGCCGCGACGATCGTGAACCATCCGCGCGTCGTCGGCAATGTCGTCATGGCGGCGAACACCTCGGAAGCGCGCGTCTCGCCGGCTGCGGCGATCCTCTGCGCGGTGCTGCACGGCGCAGGTGTTCTCGTGCTCGCCGACTCGCTGTTCGACCCGCCCGGCGGCGGCAGCGACGACGACGCGCCCTTTGACGAGATTGAACAGCCGCGGCGCGTGTCCGCTCCCCCGTGGTACCCGTCCACCAGCGGCGCGAGAGCGCTGACGCTCCTGCCGCACGTTCCGATCGCCGTGATCGTGCCGGTCGCCCGCGACATCGTGCTGGCACCGTCCGCCGCGACCGCCTTCATAACCGCGATCGGCCCGCTACGTCGCGACCGTGTCGCCGCCGCGGCGAGCATCCACGCCATGGCGACCGGTCGCCTCAGCGAGGCCGTCGCCGAACGCCTCGTCGATCTGTGGGACGCGAGATGCGATCGGGCTCGGACCAGCCTCGGCGCCGTCGATCGCATGATCATTGGGCCGACGACGGTCTCGCCGCGGCAGCGGGCGAAGCGTCGCGCCCTCATCAGCAAGAGTGACGCGAAGATCGATTCGACGGCCTTTTCCGCGGTGACCGAGGCTATGGCGATCGGCATCGCACCGCACGTGTGGGCACCGATCAAGCGCCAGGACAGGGCGCCGGCAATCCGCTTCCACCGCGAGCTTTTCTTCTCCGAACCCCACGAAGGCCTGCTTTTCTCCGAGCGGCTCCGGGAGATCTCGGGCGTGCGCATTCTTCTCTCGGGAGAACCCGGGACAGGCAAGACCGCCGCAGCGGCGCATGTCGCGAGCGAAGTCCTTGGCATGGGGTACCGCGACCTGCGCATGACGGAGGTGTTGTACCACCGTCTCGGCGCGCTTGAGCGCGCCATCGCCGCAGCCTTCCGGGAGGCACGGGAAGAGGGCGCCGTGTTGATCATCGACGAAGCGGATTCGATTGCCCAGGATCGCGGCAGCGCGAGCCAAGGCTCCGCTCATCTCGTAACCGCGATGACAAACTCGCTTCTTCTCGAGCTCGACCGTCAATGCTTGCCGGTCATTTTCTGTACAAACCACGCCGACCGTCTGGATTCGGCCATCCGGCGTCGCGTCGATCTCGCCTTCGATGTGCGGCCCATTCCGGACGATCGCGAGGCGCTCGCAGCACGCCTGCTGCTCGGTCTCGATCTTCCCGTAAACGTCCAGGCGATGGGCGGTACGACGATCAGTGACTACGTCGGCGCGAGGCGTGTGCTGCAGCTGCAGGGCGGCGGGGCGGCCGCGGCGATGGCTGCGATCGTCCGGGCGCGCGACGTGAGGCTTGGACGCTACGAGCAGAAGGCAAAAAGACGGATCGGATTCTGAGACCTGCGCGGGGGAAAGGATAAGCCACCCCGAACGAAAGGTTTTTAAATGCACCCCGAACGAAAGGTTTTTAAATGACAGGATATCGGTTCGAAATTGCAGAAATACAAGAAGGCGCGGCGTGCACAGGAGACAACGAGAGCGACGCTGATCGTTGTATGCGCCCGCATCGCACACACACGGAGTTTGCGGCGATGGCAGCTGAGCTCGACGCATCTGAAAACTACCGTGTGCTGCGGCGCCTCGAGCCATTGCCGCTCCTACGCGGGGGCACTCACTCCGGGTACCGCGTCGCCATTGTGCTCGACACGGAGACGACCGGGTTGGTCATGCCCGGCACGCACGGCGCCGTCGCCTCGGAGATCGTCAGTCTGGCCATGGTCGCAATCGCCTACGATCCTGTCGATGGCAATATCAGGGGTGCAATTGGTCGCTTTCACGAGCTCCGACAACCGTCACACCCAATCCCCGAAGAGGCTACGAAAGTCCACGGAATCAAAGATAAAGATGTTCGTGATCGAACCATAGGCGCCACGGAGATCGCCGAATGGATCGCGCTAGTCACTGCGGCGGTCCAGGACCATGTCCACTTCGGCTCTCGCGACGAAACTCGATTGCCGCTGATAGTGGCACATAACGCTCGCTTCGACCGGGGCATGGTCGAAGAGCTATGGCCCGAGATCTTCGAAGCGTTGCCCTGGGCCTGTTCCCTCACCCAGGTTCCTTGGGCAGACTGGGGCTATGAGGGCAGCAAGCTAAGCTATCTTGGTACGCAGGCCGGCTTCTTCTATGGTGATCGGCACTCCGCTCTTGCTGATGCCGACGCGGTTGTTGCGCTTCTGCGCCAACGTATCGGCGAAGGTACGGCCATGGCGACCCTGCGGAAAAGCGCCCAGTCCGGCACGACCCGCCTATACGTTACAACACCATATAATCCGGCCACCATCGCTACACTGAAAATGCGAGGCTACCGCTGGCATTGCGGCGATCGAAGCCGCGGAAAAGCTTGGTATTGGGAAGGAAAAGAGGGCTTCGACGCCGAAGTCCAGTATCTCCACGCCAAGGGTTTTATCGGCATCGAGACTGTGCGCGTCGACTGTTTCGATCAATTCAGTCGACGCGCCTAGCTGGCGTAAATTTCAGGGACGCCCACTCTCCTTGAAAACCTCGCGGACAGCATCCATCGACGTCTGATCGATGAGGGCCAGCAACTCGGTGATGCTCTCATCATCGAAATGTTCCCTCAGCCGCGCGAGCAGCTCGCGCGCGACACTCTCCATCTCTTTGCCAGGAACGGTATCGCTCTGGTTCGGATCCGTCTCCGCGCTGTTGGCGCTAGGCGCCTCGATATCGCCCTTGACGATTTCCGATCCAGCAGCACGGTGATCTGCGATCATCTGCTTGATATCGCTCGCCTTCACAGCCTCGCCGTTTTCGAGCTTCTTCACGATCTTGGCTTGGACTTCAACGGGAGCTGCGGCACCGAGGTACATCGCCCCCGGCGCCATTTCCCCAACGGTTGGACATAGGGTTGCCCACGAAGCGGAGTCCATCCAGTTCCTCGCCGTCGTCTCCGACACGGACAACGAGTTCTTCAGCCACTTGCTCCAGGTCCCGCGAGGGCACTTCTCCTGGATGAGTTCCTTGGCGTTGAGAAGGTCCCGACCGGCGCTGAGGAAGGCTTCACCGAGGACGGCAACAATGCGTTGCCTGCATCCCTTCAGGACGAAACGCTCATCGGTCGTCGGGGTCAACGCGTCGTAATCGAAGGGGTCATCGAGAGACGTGTGATCGCTATGCGGCAAAGCCGCGTCCATTTCCTCTGGCTCAAGCCCGGCAAAGGCCGCCGCCTGTGCTGCGGCGGGTGCCTCGGCCGCCTTATCGTACAAGCCCTCGAGCTGAGAGAAGTTCTTGCTCGCCATGATCAACGCTCCCCGTACATCGAGGTGCGCTTGCCCTTGACCCACTGCCACAAGGCTTTGATTTCGTGGACGGCCTTGCCGTCGGACATTTCCACAACGCCGAGACCCTTCGCGTAGGCGTCCTGGTAAACGGTGCGGCGATGAACGGGCTCGCCGGCGAGGACCGCCAGTTTCGAGAGCAGGGCTGCAGCTTCATTGATGCGCTGGTGGCCAGTCGAGCACGAGTTCAGCACGAAAGCGAACGGCTTGTTCATCTGGCGAGCGGCGCGGGCCGTCGGCAGGCAAGCCTTCAGGTCGCAGACCGACGGCGCAACCGGGATCAACACGATGTTGGAGGCTGCGATGGCGGCCTCAATGTCCGGCCCGATTGTGCCGGCCGTGTCCAAAATCACCAACTCTGTGCCGGTCTCAGCAAGTGCGGCGAGTATCCTATCAAGCTGGCCGGATGCGCACGCGACGACGAGCGGGTGCTCGCTCTTCGGAATGCAAGCGGAGCGGATGCGACCCCATTCGAGCGACGATCCTTGCGGATCGAGATCGATGATGACGGCGCGGAGGCCATCCATCAATGCGCAGACGAGAAGGTTGGTGGAGCTATTGGTCTTCCCGCCCCCGCCCTTCTGACAGACGAATGCGACGACGAAGTACATGCACGCCATGATGATGCCTTTCGAAAGAGGAGTTGTCGGTCTGCACCGCATGATCTTGCGTTGACTTGGCGCACGCATCGCACAAGTCAGATGCGGAGGACAAAACAAATACTATTGGTAGCACGATAATTCCGTCGATTGGATTTATCCATTATTGTACTCAGAAGTACTTAGCAGAAAAGATCGGGCTGAGTACTTTGATTATGCAGAATTTGCTGCGATTTGCGTGACGCGATCGTATGCCCTTGCGCTGTACGCGGCAGTGTCCTAGCTGTCGTCCATACTCAGCCTGCGCCCTCGGTGCGCGATCGGTTCGGCTGGCTTCGAAGTACGGCTGGGGCTCCTCCCGCCCCAGCCATCGCTCCTCCTAAGCCACTCATGGAGCCTGCTTTTCTTCCAGGCGCCGCGCGGAGTGAGCCGGTCGCTACATAGCCTGTCCGACGGACGGCAAAAGGGGCCGGAGTGGGTCCGCTCGCTGGCGTCGTCCCGCTTGGACGAATGTTCCATTCGTGGAGGCGCGAGCCGGACGACCTCAGGCCGAGGCTGAGTGCTGCCGCAGCTCGGAGATCGTGTCGGCGGACGACGCGCGACCAGCCTCGCCGCCAACCAGGCCGCCGACGCGCTGGTGAAGGCCTTGGGCACGGCGGCGACGCCACCTTCGCCGCCTACAGGAGTGTTGCCGGCTCGTTGGCCGCCGCCATCGACGCGCAGAAGGCGCTGCTCTCCGCACGCTTCGCCCAGACCGAGGCCCACGGCGTCGCCCTCATCGCCGCCTCGTCGCCGGCATTCCTCACCGGCCGTCCGACGTCGTTCGACGCCTTGGCCGGACGCCGGCGAGACTTGACCGAAGGGCCGTTGCGTCCCTCGACGTGGAGGGAACGAGCCGCTTACGCCGGCGGCAAGGCAGATGGTCCATGTTCAAACCAGGATCGAATGCCGACCATGGCATCGACCCTCTCGCCTGTGCCGCCTACGGGCTGGACCCGCAAAGACGCGGCGGGGGAGGGCATGCCGACCTAGACCAGGCGGGCGCTGGCGCAGCTCGGCCTGACGCGCTATCGACGCCAGGACGGCGCGACTCACGCGCGCTCGCGGCGAGGGAGAGCCCGGTGAACCAAGCCATGGATCGGCATCCGGCAAGGCGCCTCGCCGCAGCCTTGCTCGTCCTGCTGCTCGCCTCGGTCGCCCCGGCGATGGGACAGACAGCGGCACCGCCGGCCGCGCCGGCCGCACCGACAGACAGCGCCCCGACCAAGCCGACAGCGGCGCCGTCGTCGCCGACCAACGCCACGCCACCCTCCGCGACGCCGGCGACGCCGGTGCCCTCGGCGGCCCCCGCTCCGCCTCCCGTGCCGCCCCAGGCGCCGGCGACGCCGAGCGCCACGCCGGAAGGCGTGCCCCTGGCGCCAAGCGGCCGGAAACAGAACAACGAGATCGAGCCCAACGCATCGCCGACCACGCCGGAGAGCGCGACGACGGAAAACGTCGAGGTTCCGGTCCGCCCGTTCGTGGCGGTCTCCGGGCAGTCGAGCTACGACGACGCCTTCAAGTCGATCAAGGCCTCGCTGGAAACCGTCAGGAAGGCGATGGACAAGGCGGGCGTGAAGCCCGTCGGCCATCCCATCACCATCTTTTCGGCGCCCGACGACAAGGGTTTCAAGTACCAGGCCGGCGTGCCGGTGGCGCAGAAGCCGGACAAGATCGACCTCGGCGGCGGGGTCGTGGTCGCCGCGTCTCCGGCCGGCAAGGCCATCAAGTTCCAGCATCGCGGCGCCTACGACGACATCGATTCCACCTACGACGTCATCACCGCCTACCTCGACGCCAAGGGCCTCCAGGTCGACAGCCCCTACATCGAGGAATATCTCACCGACCTCACGACGTCCGACGACCCCAACCTGCAGGTCGATATCTACGTTTTCGTGAAGTGATCACAACGGTCCGCTCAGCAAGATTGCGGCGAAGACGAGACGTCAAGGAACAAAGAAGCCGCACCGTGCATTTCTCTGTCACGAGGTGTCGAGGGTGGACACCGCAGTCACGGGGTTCAAGCACATGGTCGGGGTTCAGTCTTTCCTGCGCGGCGCTGCGGCTGTCGCGCTCACCGTTTCGTTCGTCGGCACGGCCTCGGCCGCCGGCCTCCAGCCGTTCGATCTCAATCAGCTGTTCGCGCCGCAGCCGGTGCAGCAGGCCAACCTGCCGACCGACGGCGATGTGGCGCCGCAGGCCTCGGTCCGCACGACAAAGGTCGTCGTGGCCGATCCGACCGAGGAGAAGCCCGGCACCGTCACCGTCGACACCAAGAACCGTTGGCTCTATCTCTCGATGGAGAACGGCCAGGCGATGCGTTACGATATCGGTGTCGGCCGCGACGGCTTCGAATGGTCGGGCACCGCGCGCGTCGAGCGCAAGGCCGAATGGCCGTCGTGGACGCCCCCGGCCGAGATGATCAAGCGTCGTCCCGACATCCCGCACTTCATGAAGGGTGGCATCGAGAACCCGCTCGGCGCCCGGGCAATGTATCTCTTCAACGGCAAGGGCGACACCGGCTTCCGCATCCACGGCACCAACGAGCCGGACACGATCGGCCAGGCCGTGTCGTCGGGATGCATCCGCCTGATGAACGCCGACGTGGTCGACCTCTACAATCGCGTTCGGGTCGGCGCCAAGGTGGTGGTCCTCTAGCGCCATCCGCTGTTGCGGACTTGCCTCATCCCGAGATGTTCGAGCGGCGTGGGCGTAAGCCTGCGCCGTTCTCGCATTTCCGCCGCTTTGGTCCAGGATGTCGAGGTCCGTGCGGGGCGCCGGCTCCGATCGCGAGGATCGTGATGGTGGACGCGAGGAATTCGATGGCCAGAGCCTTGTCGTTCGTGGTGGCGGTGACCCTGGCCGCGAGCGTCGCCGGACCAGCGGCGCAGGCGCAGGACCTCGGCTACGGTCGGGGTTACGGCTATGACTATTACGCCGACCCCGGCTACGGGGACAGGTCCTATCCTGGCCGCAACGTGCGCGGCACCTCTTCCGATGGGTACGACGACGGCTACGGTTACCAATCCGGAAGGCCGATCCCGCGCTCCGTCTACGTCGATCCTTACGCCGACAATCGCGATCCCTACGGCTCGCGACAGGGCTACGATTACGATGCGGGCGGCCGGTCCGAACTGCGCGACGGCGTCACCACGACGACGCGCGTCGAAGTCGAGAACCCGACGCGGCAGCCTGCCGGCACCATCGTGATCGATACGTCGAGCCGCCATCTCTACCTCGTCGAGCCCAACGGCCGCGCGATGCAATACGGCATCGGCGTCGGGCGCCAGGGCTTCGCCTGGCACGGCACCGCGGCCGTCAAGCGCAAGGCGGAATGGCCGGGCTGGACGCCGCCCAACGACATGCTGAAGCGCCGCCCCGACCTGCCCCTGCACATGGAAGGCGGCATCGAGAACCCGCTGGGCGCCCGCGCCCTCTACCTCTACCAGGGCAATCGCGACACGATGTTTCGCATCCACGGCACCAACGAACCGGACACGATCGGGCAGGCGGTGTCCTCGGGCTGCATCCGCATGATGAACGGCGATGTGATCGACCTCTACCAGCGCGTGCCGATCGGGACCCGCGTGGTCGTCCTCTAGAGGCAAGCTCGGGCGCCACGCCGCCACAGGGGTGGCACCACCGGTCGCTTGCCGGGTTTCGCGGCATTGGCCCTCGCCGACGCTTCTGTCTACAGGACGAGGATGGCCCGGAAATCGTTGACGTTGGTCAGCGTCGGACCGGTCACGACGCTGTCGCCCAGCGCCTGGAAGAAGCCGTGGCCGTCGTTGTCGGCGAGGCGTTCCACCGGCACGATGCCGGCGGCGAGTGCCCGCTCCAGCGTGGTCGGCGAGACGATGGCGCCGGCGATCTCCTCCGCCCCGTCGACGCCGTCCGTGTCGCCGGCGATCGCGTGGACGCGCGTGTCTCCACCGAGCGCGATCGCCAGTGACAGCAGGAATTCGACGTTGCGGCCGCCGCGGCCTGCACCGCGGACCGTCACCGTCGTCTCGCCGCCGGACAGCAGCACGCAAGGTGCGGCGAAGGGCTGACCGCGCCGGACCACCTGCTTGGCGATGCCGGCCATCATCACGCCCATGTCGCGGGACTCTCCCTCGAGGCTGTCGCCGAGGATGTGTGGCGTCACGCCGGCCTCACGCGCCGTCGCGGCGGCAGCCTCGAGCGAGGCCTGCGGCGCCGCGATGAGGTGAAAGGCATAGGGCGGCAGCGACGGATCGCCCGGCTTCGGCGTCTCGCCCTCGCCGCTCTCCAGCACGGCACGTACGTTGGCCGGCACGTCGATGCCGTATTTCGTCAGGATCCGCAGCGCGTCGGCGCAGGTCGTGGGATCGGCGACGGTCGGGCCCGAGGCGATGTCGCCCGGGCCATCGCCGGGCACATCGGAGATCGCCAGGGTCACGAGCTTCGCCGGCGCACACGCCTGCGCCAGGCGGCCGCCCTTGATGCCGCTGAGGTGGCGGCGCACGCAATTCATCTCGGAGATGGTGGCGCCGCTCTTCAGCAGGGCGCGGTTGACCGCCTGCTTGTCCGCCAGGTCGAGGCCCGGGAACGGCATCGGCAGGAGCGCCGAGCCGCCGCCGGAGATCAGCGCGATCACGAGGTCGTCCGAAGAAAGCCCGGAGACGAGCCCCTTGATGCGCCGCGCCGCCTCGGCCCCCGCCTCGTCTGGGACGGGATGGCTCGCCTCCAGGATCTCGATGTGCTCGCAGGGCGCGGCATGGCCGTAGCGCGTCACCACGAGCCCCTCGAGCGGACCGGACCAATGCCGCTCCAGCGCCCGCGCCATCTCCGCCGATGCCTTTCCGGCGCCGATGACGATGGTGCGTCCCCGCGGCGGCGCCGGCAGCAGCGCCGCGAGGGTCTTCTCCGGCTGCGCCGCCGCGATCGCGGCGTCGAACAGGGAGCGCAGGAAGGCTTTCGGATCCAGAGAGACGTGAAGGTCGAGCGAGGCTTGCGGGTCCAAGAAAGGCTTTCTTACAGCGACGAGATCTTCGAACGCGCGCTGTTTAGGCGAGAAGCTCCGGCCGCGCCATCCCACCCGGCGGCAGGAGCAGCGACTTCCACGGCGGCGGGATCGGGGATCCTCGGCTGGAACGCCGCCGCCAGCGCCTTGGCGACGGCCACGTCGTTGGCCGACAGCTTGAGCCCGACCTCGTCGCGCTTCTTGCCCGCGTCGATGTCGCCGGAGGCTGCGGCCACGGCGAACCATTGGTAGGCTTGCACCAGGCTCTGCGGGGCGCCGAGGCCGCGGGTGAGCAGCACGGCGAGGTTGTATTGGCTGTCGTGCACGCCGTATTGCGCCGCCTTGCGGAACCAGCCGACGGCGGCGGCATAGTCGGGGTGGCCGTCGCCATCGGCGAGGAGAACGGCGAGATTGTGCATCGCGCGCGGATTCCCGGCGTCGGCCGCCTTGGTGTAGAGGCTCCGCGCCTTGGCCTTGTCGACGCCGATGCCGATGCCCTTCTCGTAGAGGGCGGCGAGCCGGTATTGCGCCGGGGCCGATCCGGCGTCCGCCGCCTTCTCGAACCAGCTCGCCGCGAGCTTCATGTCGCGAGGGACGAGTCGACCGTCGACGTATTTGTTGCCGAGTTCGTATTCGGCGGCGACATCGCCGCCCTGAGCCGCCGCGAGCAGGCCCGGCGGAAGAGCCAAACGCGGCGGCGGGGGCGGCGGAGAGCCGGCGGCAAAGGACGGCAGGCTCGGGATCGATCCGGTCTGGATCGGATCGCTGCCGGGGATCGCGTCGGCGAGCGGAGCCGCGGTCTTCGGTAGCGCGCTGGGCGACAGCGCGCCGTTGTCGAGATTGGTCGGCACGGCCTCCGCGATCTTGGCCGAAGCAGCCGGCACCAGGCTCGCGACGCGGACCGGTTTCGAGGGCGCGGAGGCGAGCTCCACGCCGCCGCCGAAGCCGCCGGTCCGATCCATGAGCGCGATGACGCCCAGCGCCATCACCAAAGCGGCGATGCTCATAAGCATCGGACGCTTGTGGGCGGCGACGTAATCGCGAGACCTGGCGAGCAGGCCGGCACGACCTATCCGGTCCGATGGCACCTGACGCTGGGCGCCGGCCGCCTCGGCCTGCGCCGTCGCGGCGGCGCGTCGGGCGGCGGCGATGAAATCGGCGCGCCGTCCGTCTTCGGCGACGGGCGGCGTTTCCGGCTTGCGCGGGGCGGTCTCCGCCCTGCGCTTGATCTCCGGCTTGGGCGGCATCGATGCCGCGCGCGGCTCCATGCCGCCGAGGCGGATCTCGCGGGCGTCGCCGAGCGCCGGGCGGGTCGCGACCTTGGGGCGGGCTGCCTGCGGCGCCTCGACCGCCCTCTCGCGAGCCGGCAAGGCGGCGACGGGCTCGGACCCGGGCGCCCGTTGGCGCACGTCGGAGATCGCGTGCTCCATGATCGCCAATCGGTCGACGACCTTGCCGAGCATGTCCTGGACGGTGCTCAGGGTCGAGCTGGTGCGGGCCTCGACCTCGTCGTGGAGGGCGCGCAATGCCGTCTCGGGCAGCGGCTCGCGCGGATGCCGGCCCTCGTCGGCCGCGATCTTGAACACTTCGCGCGCGGTGCGGGCGGCGGAGGTCTCGACGCTCGCGCGGGTGGCTTCGAGATGCGAGAACAGCTCGCTCATCGAGGCGGCCAGCGTCGGCAGCGCGGACAGGCCGGTCTCCGATCGCTGGAAGCGTTCGGACAGCTGCTCGACCTGTCGCTGCAGCGAGTCGAGCGAGCTGTGATCGGCGCCCGGCGCCTGCGCGGCCTCGAAGCGCAGGCCGAGCTCGCGGACGAGATGCTCGAGCTGGCGCGTGTCGGCCGCCCCGTGCAACGGACGCTGGTCGAGCGACAGCGCCTGGTCGAGGCGCCCGGCCATCAGGTCGAGCCTCGTCTCGATCTTCTCGAGATGGGCGGGCGCACCGCCGATCATGGCGCGCCAGGCCTCGGTCGCGCCGTTCTCGCCCTGCGTGTCGAACCCAGGGGAGACCTGGTCGAGACGGCGATCGAAGCGCTCGGCGAGAACCGCGACCTGGTGCTCGATGCGCTCGATCGGCATCGGCCGCGCGGCCATCGTCGTCACCGTGGTGCGCAGCTCTTCCATCTGGTGCTGTAGGCGATCGAGGCCGGCGCCATCGTTTGCGGACAGGCCGTCGACCTTGTCGCCGATGCGGCGCAGCTCCTCTTCCAGACCGCCGATCGTCTCGCGCGGATCGAGGCGTTGCAGAGAATGGCGGAGGTCGCCGACGGCGTCCTCGACGGGACGCAGGACGCTCTCGCGGATGCCATGCTCGCGCGAGGTCTCCACCCTCTCGGCCAAGGTCGCGATCGAGGTCTCCAGCGCGTCGATCGAGCCGCGCGGAGCCAAGCCCGCGAGCGTTCGTGCCATGGCGCCGAGCTCGGCGCGCAAGACGTCGAGCCCGCCGTCGCGCGCTGCGGGACGCGCCTGGCGGGCGAGGATCGCGTCACGATGGATATCGTCGACCTTGGCGGCGAGGTTCGCCATCTCGCCGCGCAGCGACGCGATCATGGCTTCGGCGGCGTCCGGGCGCCGCACGTTGGCGGCCGACGAAGGCGCCACCGGACGGTCGTCCGGTTCCTCGAGCGAGCGCTGGCGCCGCGAGATGTCGGCGATGGCATCGCCGAGGCTGCGGCGCCCGGCGAGCGGCGCGGCCTGGACAGCGGCCAACGCGGCGGAGGACGCGCGAAGGCCGTCGCCGGCGCGCGGCTGTACCGCATCGAGGATCGTGTTGAGCTTCTCCTCAAGCCGGCGGATCGGCTCGATCGATTCGGGAGCCTTGCTCCCGAATGCGCTCTGGCGCGCCGCCGCCTCGGCGGTGCCGCGCTTGCCGATGGCGTCGAGCCTCGCCTCGAGGCGCGCCAGCGAGCCCTTGATGGGGTTGTCGGCCACGGCGGCGAAGCGCTGCGTCAGGTTGCTTTCCAGCTCGCCGAGCTTGCGCGTCAGCGCCGCGACATCGCCATACTCCTGCTCGCGCCGGGCCTGCGTGTCCTCGAGCAGCTTGGCCATCGAAGCGAGGGCCTGATCGGTGCGCCGCTCGTTGCGGACGCTGCGTCGTTCCATCGCGGCGATGGCATTCTCCAGCAGATCGTCGCCGTCGTCGCGGTCCGGCGCGCCATGCGACAGGCGCCGGTCGGCGGCCCGCGGCGCCGGCCCGTCCTCCTGGTCGAAATCCTCGGGATCGCGTTCATCGAGCGCCCGGTGAGACCGAGCCCGCGGGTCGGGTCGGATCCTCGCGCCGCGTCGCGCGTGATCGGCACCGGGACGCGCTCCCATCTGTTCCAGTCGCGCGGTCACGGCATCGATCCGCTCCTGGCCGCCGATCGCGCGAGGCGCCAGGCCATGGTCCTCGGCATGATCGGCGATCACGCCGTGAAGCCACTCGCCGAGGGACTTGCCTTGGCGTCGGGCGGCCTCGCGAGCCGCGTCGCGCGCGTCGAAACCGACGCCATTGATGTTCCAGGGCTGGGCCTTGTTCATCGACTTCCACCCGCGGGTCTTAACCCCGTTTCGAGTTGGCGGTTGGCGTGCGCCTCACGTCGCGTAAGGTGAGGCAGCGCGCCGATCCGCTTAACGAGCGTCAACCTTTCACAGACGCAGTAAACAGGGCGTTAAGGCGTGAATGATTATGGGACAGGCTGCACCGCGCGGTTGTGCGGTGAGACGACACGTTTATAAATGGTGACTGGGTCGCTTGTGACGGTTCGCGGAGACCACCATGAGGAACGAAATGCTTGCCGGCATCCTGGGCGGGGGAACCTCGTCGCGGCGTGATTTTACGATCAGCGACATGGCGTCGCTTTATAATGTCAGCCTTCGCACCTTGCGCTTCTACGAGGACAAAGGGCTGATCTTTCCGCGCCGGCAGGGAACCGCGCGCTATTACTCGGCGAACGATCGTATTCGGCTCGAACTGATCTTGAAGGGCAAGCGCCTCGGCTTCTCGCTTTCCGAGATCCACAACCTGATCGCCTCGCGCACGACGGCCTCGCCGGACAACGAGACCGCCGATCTCGTGGTCAGCCTCAACAGCGATCAGGTGGCGGCGCAGATCGCCCATCTGGAGCGCCAGCGGGACGACCTGAGCACCGCCATCGGTGAATTGCGGGACGCGCATCGCCGGATGTGCGAGTCGGTGGGCTGATCCCTCGACAGCCGTTAGCGGTTGTCAGCTCGGATCGCGCTGTCTATAAGCGCGCGTCGCATCCGCCATGCGGCAAGTCGGAGTGTAGCGCAGTCTGGTAGCGCACCTCGTTCGGGACGAGGGGGTCGGAGGTTCGAATCCTCTCACTCCGACCATCGATTTGACAGCCCTGTCCAAGCCGGTCGTCACGATCGCCCGGATTTTTCGGCTTAGCGACGCTTGCTGCATGCGACGTCGCGGTCGCCGCTGACCGTCGCGTTGCCGAACCGCACAAGAAAGGGTGTTGCTCGCTGCGGGCGGGAGTCCGTCTGCCAAACGGACAGGTGGCCCGCCGCCCTATCCTATGACACAAAGTCGTCAAAGAACCATTACCCGCGGGGCACGAAGTTGAACGTAAATCTGTCCCGTATCGCCGAATTGGCTCGGAAGTTGGCGGACCAGAAAGAGCCGCTTTCGGCATCCGAGGCTTCCGAGTTACTCCGCTTCCTCATCGATCGCTTTGGCGGCAAGATTTCCGATACTGCCGTCGGCAATTGGCAAGCGGCGATGATCCGCTAGATGTTGCGACCGAAGTCTGCCGCTGCGGACTTGCTTGAGACGCGTTCGTCGGTGTCGGTCGACCCAGCCGCGGCCATTGTGTCCCATCAGAGATAGGCGTCGGGCATCTCGAGCCGCTCGGCCAGCGCCTGCGCCGATCCTTGCGCGATGACGCGGCCGGTCTGCAGCACGTAGCCGCGGTCGGCGATCGCGAGCGCCTGGGCGACGTTCTGCTCGACCAGCAGGACGGACAGGCCTTCGCGCTCGTTCAAGGTTTGGATCGCGTCGAAGATCAGGCGGATCACCAGCGGCGCCAGGCCGAGCGAGGGCTCGTCGAGCAGGAGCAGCCTTGGCCGCTGCATCATCGCGCGCCCGATGGCGAGCATCTGCTGCTCGCCACCCGACATCGTGCCGGCGCGCTGCGACAGGCGCTCGGCGAGGCGTGGAAACAGGTCGAGCACCTTGCGGAGGTCGCCCTCGAACTCCGGGCCGCTGCCGGTCCGGCTCCCGGTCTTGAGGTTCTCGCGGACACTCATCTGCGGCATGATGCGGCGCCCTTCCGGCACGTGCGCCACGCCGAGCCGCGCGACTTCGAACGGGCGCAGGCCTTCGATCGGACGACCGTTCAGCAGGATCGCGCCGCTCGACGCACGCGGCGTGCCGAACAGGGTGCGCAGCAGCGTCGACTTGCCGGCCCCGTTGGAACCCAGAAGGGCAACGATCTCGCCCTCGGCGACGTCGAGGTCGACATCATGCAGCACCGCGACGGGGCCGTAGCCCGATCGCAGCTTACGGCACTCCAGCAGGGGTGGCCCGGCCGCCGCGGCGCCGTCGACGGCCGCTTGCGTCCGCATCGCCGCTCCGCGCCGGACCCGGGGCGCGTCGACGGGCTCGCCGAGGTAGGCGGCGATGACGGCGCGATCGCCGCGCACGGCGTCCGGCACGCCTTCGGCGATCTTCTTGCCGCGGTCGAGGACCACGATGTGGTCGGACACGCCCATGACGACGCTCATGTCGTGCTCGATGAGCAGCACGCCGATGCCGTCCTCGCGTGCCAGCTGGCGCAGGTCCTCTTCCAGGATCGTCGACTCGCGCGGGTTGAGGCCGGCGGCGGGCTCGTCGAGGCAGAGGAAGCGCGGCTCCAGGCACATCGCCCGCGCGATCTCCAGCCGGCGCTGCAGGCCGTAGGGCAGCGCACCGGCGACATCGTCGGCACGATCGGCGAGACCCAGCCGCTCCAGCCAGAGCATCGCCTTGGCGATGGCCGCCTGTTCCGCGCGGCGGTAGGCGGGCAGCCCGAACAGGCCCTGGAGCTGGAGGAGTCCGGACCGGCTCATCGCGCGATGCTGGGCGACGAGCAGGTTCTCGAGCGCGCTCATGCCTGCGAAGAGCCGCGTGTTCTGAAAAGTCCGCACCACGCCGGCATCGGTGACGACGCGGTGGCCTGGCAGCGTGTCGATGCGCCTGTCCTGCCCATCGGCATTCCGGACCAGGATCTCGCCGGCGGTCGGCTTGTAGAAACCGGTGATGCAGTTGAAGGCGGTGGTCTTGCCGGCGCCGTTGGGGCCGATCACCGAGGTCACGCGACCCGTCTCGGCGACGAGGTCGAGGTCGGACACCGCGGTCAGGCCGCCGAAGCGCATGCTGAGGCCGCGCGCGACCAGCGCCATGCCCGCGTCCTCGCTCACGCGGAGGAGGCCGACGGCAGCGTCGCGCGAGGGGGCGCCTGCGAAGGTTTCCGCGCGGGCGCCCGGACCGACGGGGTCCGACCCGACGTGAAGCCGCCCGGCCGCAGCACCATGACGAGCACCATGAGGGCGCCGAACACGAGCATGCGATATTGTGCGAAGTCGCGCCCGAGCTCCGGCGCGCCGACCAGCACCGCCGCCGCGGCGGCGATGCCGAAACGGCCGCCGCCGCCCAGCACGACGATGGCGAGCACGAGCGCGCTCTCGGTGAAGGTAAAGCTTTCCGGCGAGATGAAGCCCTGGTGCGTGGCGAAGAAGCAGCCGGCGAAGCCGCCCAGCGTGGCGCCGGTGGCGAAGGCGCTGAGCTTGATGAGCGTGGGGTTGAGCCCCACGGCGGTGCAGGCGATCTCGTCCTCGCGCAGCGCCTCCCAGGCGCG
>CAXTVT010000063.1:0-18882 GCA_964247745.1 uncultured Beijerinckiaceae bacterium | reverse complement strand
CGTCGTGGCGCTCGTGGAGCTGGGTCGAGGGCTCACCCGACACGCGGTTGACCATCCGACCGCGTCGCACCGCCGGCCGATCGAAGATCGCATCGCTCCAACGCTGCAAATGCCTGTATTCCGCGACCTGAAGGAACTCGGCCGCATCGTAGAGCCACCCCTTGGCGAGACCGCCGTACCAGGGCCAGACCGCGATGTCGGCGATCGTGTAGCTGTCGCCGGCAAGGTATCTGCTCTCGGCGAGACGCTTGTCGAGGACGTCGAGCTGGCGCTTGGCCTCCATCGCGAAGCGGTCGATGGCGTATTCGATTTTGCTCGGGGCGTAGGCGTAGAAGTGGCCGAAGCCGCCGCCAAGATAAGGCGCGCTGCCCATCTGCCAGAACAGCCACGATAGGCATTCCGCGCGTCCGGCAGGGTCGCCGGGCAGGAAGGCCCCGAATCTATCGGCCAGGTACATCAGGATCGCGCCGGACTCGAAGATGCGGATCGGCGTCGCGCCGCTTTGGTCCACCAGGGCGGGAATCTTGGAGTTCGGGTTGATCTCGACGAAGCCGGAGCCGAACTGGTCGCCGTCGCCGATCCTGATCAGCCAGGCGTCGTATTCGGCGCCGGCGTGACCCGCAGCCAGCAACTCCTCCAGCATGATGGTGACCTTCACGCCGTTGGGCGTCGCCAGCGAGTAGAGCTGCAGCGGATGGCGCCCGACTGGACGATCCTTGTCGTGCGTCGCTCCGGAGGTCGGTCGATTGATGTTGGCGAACTTGCCGCCGCTCGAGGCGGGCGGGCTCCAGATTTTAGGCGGCGAATAATCCTGAGGCTTTGTCACAGATCGCTCCGTCTGTCGCGGCGGGTGACTTCTCCCCTCGGAGAGCCCGCTCGCGCAATCACAACGTCCTATAGCGGGAGGCGAAGATCGTTCGTGTGAGTCTGTCTCGACGCGGACGCTTCAATGATGCTTCGCCAGCCCCAGATCCGCGGTCCGCTTGGATGCGACGAAAAAATCACCCAGCGTCAGGCTTGGATCCATCTGAAACGCCACGGCGAGATCGGTGGCCGCGCGTTGCATGTCGCCCTTGTTCTTATAGGCGACCCGCGGTTGGCGAACGCCAGCGCCAGTCGGGGATCCGCCGCGATCGCCCGGTCGAAGTCGGCGATGGCGAGGTCGAGTTCCCCTTTCGCGCGCTGATCGGCACCCCTGTTGTTGAGGGCCATCGCCAGTGTCGCCTTGTAACGGAGGGCGGAATCATAATCCGAGATCGCGCGACCGATCTCGTGCTTGCGGTCGTGTTGCACCCCACGATCGTAGTAGGCGATCGCGTCCGTCGGGTTGCGACGCAGCGCTTCGTCGAGATCGGCAAGAGCTGCGTCGGTCATCCCTCGCTGCGCCAGAAGATTGGACCTGGCGATCAGCGCCTTCGTCGCTTTCGCATCGAGGCGGACGACTTCGCCGTAATCCGCGATGGCGCTTTCCAGCTTGCCTTCCCTCTCGTAGGCGGATGCCCTGCGGAGGTGGGCATCGACGTCGCCCGGATTGGCTTTCAGCAAGACATCGAAATCGGCGATGGCGAGATCGAGATCACCCTTCGCCTCGTGAGCGGCGCCTCTCGCGCGTCGGACGGCGAGATCATGGGGCGCCAGATCGATCGCGTGGTCCTCATCGGCAATCGCGCCATCGGGATCGCCTTTCTCGGCGCGGATCGCGGCTCTCAGCACATAGGCCTCGGCCCGCGCCGGCTGCATGCGCAGGATCGTGTCGAGGTCCGTGATCGCGCGGTCGTTGTCGCCCAGCTGCCGATAGGCGATGGCACGATTGAAGACGGGCAGCGGCTGGTTCGGATCGATCGCGAGGGCCGCCGAATAGTCGCGGATCGCCGCCGCGGGTTCGCCGATGCGCTGGAGAAGCACGGCGCGATCGATCAGCGCGTGAAGATCATGGGGATCGAGCTTGAGGGCTTCGTCGAGATCGAGGCGGGCGCCGGCCGCATCGTCCTTCATCCGGTCCTCCGCTCGCCTGACGCGGTACGCCGCCCTGCGCGGATTGAGTGCGATGGCCTGACCTTCGTCGGCGATCGCCCGGCTCGTCGCCTTCGTCCGCTCCTCGAGCGTCGCGCGCTGATCGTAGGCCGACGCATCGCGCGGCGTCAGGCGGATGACCTCCGATAGATCGTCGATGGCGCGATCCGCCGCTGCGTCTTCGCAAACAGGATGGCTCGGTTGCGGTAGGCGTCGACGAGGTTCGGATCGAGCTTCGTCGCCTGCTCGTAATCCGCAATGGCACCGGCGATGTCGCCGGCCCTGGCGCGAACGAAGCCGCGGGCGAAATAGACCGACGCCGATTTCGGCTCGATCGCGAGAGCCTGACCGTAGGCCGCGATGGCGCCGGCAAGATCGCCCTTCGCCTGCGCCTGGAAGCCACGGTCGACGGCGTCGTAGCCGGCCCGGGGGTCCGCATCGGCATACGACCCGCAGCAGGACGCGACGATGAGGGCCGCGGCGAAAAGGATCGGGGTGTTGCGCATGATGATCCCTTCGACGACCGTGTCCAGCAGGCGGATACAATCCCGAAGGGCGCACCGGGAGGACGAACGGCGGCGCTCCGAAACGATGCGCGGCGTCCCTCGCGCGATCACAGCGTCACCAGACGGTCGGCTATCGTCGCGACGTCGGTCGACCGTAGGCCGGCGAGATTGATGCGTCCCGAGGCGGGCATGTAAATGCCGTGGGCCCGTCGCGCCTCCATGATCTGCGCGTCGTCGAGCGGAAGCAGCGAGAACATGCCTTCCTGATGCGCGATGGCGGCAAGCGCGGGCCATCGGGCGGCGAGCAGAGGCGCGATGGCCTTGCGCACGGACGCGATGCGCCCGCGCATGTCGGATAGCTCGTCCATCCAGGAGCGTGTCAGTTCGTCGTCGGCGAGGATCGTCCGGACGATGGCAGCACCATGCGCCGGCGGCATCGAGTAGGCCACGCGCGAGATGGCGAGGAGATTGGATTCGACGACGGCCGCGGCCGCGGGCGACGTGGTGACCGCGTAGAGCGCTCCGACGCGCTCCCGATAGAGGCCGAAGGTCTTCGAGCAGGACACGGCGAGATACGCTTCCGGCAGGCTGTCGAGGATCAGGCGGACGCCCTGGAGATCGGCGTCGAGGCCGCTTCCGAAGCCCTGGTAGGCGATGTCGATGAGCGGCAAGAGGCGTCCTTCGCGCAGTCTCTCGGCGATGACGGTCCATTGCGACGCGCTGTAGGCCGCGCCCGACGGGTTGTTGCAGCAGGCGTGGAGCAGCACGGCGTCGCCGGGGTCGGCGCGTTCCAGGGCCGCGACGACGCCGTCGAATGCGATAGTTTGCGTCGTGACGTCGAAGGCGTCGAAGGTCGCGATGTCGATGCGAGCCGCGCGCAGGATGCCATAATGATTGGGCCATGTGGGCGTGCCGACCCACACGCGGCGGCAGCCCGCGCGTGCGAACAGCTCGGCGGCGATCCGCAACGCGGCCGACCCGCCGACGGACTGCAGGGCAGCGACCGGTCGACCGATAGCCCTCGGTCCTTGCACGAGGCGCCAGAGGCGATCGAGAAACTCGCGGTCTCCGGCGATCCCGAGATAGGCCTTGCTCTCTTGATGATCCCAGAGGGTCCGCTCGGCCGTCTTCACGGCACGCATGACAGGTGTTCGTCCGGTCTCGTCTCGATAGACGCCGACGCCTAAATCCGTCTTCGTCTCGCGTGCGTCGGCCTCGAACAGGTCGATGAGCTGGAGAAGAGGATCCTTGGGTTGAGGCTTGAGTTTCGCCGACATGAAAATATCGAGGCGTTTCGCTCGACCGGGATCGAGCACGCTCGGCATCAAGATCGCCTCCCGCTCTCGACGGTCGGCGCATCGATGAGCCTTCCCGCTTCGAAGAAAGCCTCGACCTGCGCCATCGGCTCCGCGATATCGATCCCGCGGGCCGACAGCCACGCGTCGTCGAGGTGGGTGCTGCGGTAGCGTTCGCCCGAGTCGCAGAGCAGCGTGACGACGGATCCACGTTGGCCCGACGCCCTCATGTCGGAGATCACCTTGGCGGCGGCCCATAGGTTCGTTCCGGTAGACCCACCGCACGATCGGCCGATCCTATCGGACAGGACACGCGCAGCGGCCAGGCTGGCCGCGTCCGGCACGGCTTCGGCGCGGTCGATCAGATCGGGGAGGAAGGACGGTTCGCAGCGCGGGCGACCAATGCCTTCGATGACCGACGGCGTTGCGTCGGAGGTCACGATCGATCGATCGGCAAGGTGCCGGTGAAACACCGATGCTGTCGGGTCCGCGAGGCAGAGGCGTGTCGGCAGCCGGCGGTAGCGGATGTAGCGGCCGATCGTGGCGGACGTTCCGCCCGTCCCGGCTCCGACGACGATCCAAGCGGGGACCGGTTCGTCCTCTTGCGCCAATTGCGCGAAGATCGATTCCGCGATGTTGTTGTTGCCGCGCCAGTCGGTTGCCCGTTCGGCGAAGGTGAACTGGTCGATGTAATGGCCCTTCGTCTCCGCGGCGAGACGTTCGGCTTCGCCGTAGACGTCGCATGGCGCGTCGACGAAGCGGCATTGGCCGCCATATCGACTGATCTGAGCGATCTTCTCGGCCGAGGTCGTCCGTGGCATGACGGCGACGAATCGCAAACCGAGCATCCGCGCGAAATAGGCTTCCGAGACGGCAGTCGAGCCGCTGGATGCTTCGATGATCGTCGTTCCGGCTCGGATTCGGCCGTTGCACAAGCCGTAGAGGAACAGCGAGCGAGCGAGCCTATGCTTGAGGCTTCCGGTCGGATGAGTCGACTCGTCCTTGAGGTACAGCGTGATTCCGGGTGCCGCCGGCAAAGGGATGGGCACGAGATGAGTATCGGCCGACCTGTTGAAGTCCGCTTCGATCTCGCGGATCGCTTCGTGCGTCCAGGCGCGGTCGAAGAGAGTGGCCAGCATCGCTCGCTCGGCTGGCCGCTGCCCGCCGCTGTTCTGGTCGACCGAGCATCCGCTCATCGCCGATGTCGTCATCACCGACCCCTTTGCGACGATGGTTTCAGCGGCGCCGACATCGACGGACGTCGGCAGACGCGTGAAGAGACGGCGACGCCGCTCTGCGGGAGATCGAGGGACAAGACGAGAAGTCCTAAAGGGAGGGCCGAGCCTCTGGGCTATCGACGGTGAAAGTTCATCCTGAAGGTGAGGCTCGATGTGCCATCCGGCGGCGGCGGAAACGGTGACGAACGCCGAACCGTCTCGAGCGCGGCTTGGTCGAGTTCGCTCGATCCTGACGAAGCCACCACGCTTACGCCGGTCACGGCGCCCGATCTTCCGATCGCCATTCGCAAGGTCGGAATGCCGAAGGCGTCGGCCCCCGACGGATATCGCTTGTTTCGGTTGAGCGCCGCCGCGACCTGGCTACGCCAATCGGCGACGGATTCCGCGCTGGCCGCGCCAGCGGACGCGGCCGTGGTGCGCTCCGCATGTTGATCGGAACGCGGCCCTCCGGCGCTGCGCGGCGCCGCTTTCGTCGCCACCTTCGTCGGCGGCTTCTTGGGTTTGGGCGGCTGCTTCTTTTCCGGCTTCTTCTCGACCTTCGGTTTCTCGGGCGGCTTGGGCGGAAGCGGCGCCACCGCCTCGGTGGGCGAGTCTTCGACGGGGGGCGTCAAATCCGGCGTGGGAATGTCCGGCGGTGGCGGCTCTTGCGCCGCTTCCTCCATGGGTTTGCCCACGGCCTGATCGGTGGCCGAGAACGCCTGCTGAACCTCGGCAGACATGTCGATCATCACCGCGGCCGGCGCCTCGATGAAAGGTGGCGAATCCGAAGCGCGATCGTGAGTCAGGTACCAGAACAGGCCGAGGTGAGCCGTCGTTACAGCGGCCATGACGACGATCCAACCGGCGATCTGGCGTGGGTGCCGCCCTTCTAGAGCGTCCAACAAGACGGGACGACGATCCTGCGGGAGCACCGACGGGATCGTCACCTCCGTACGCGTCTGCGTCACGGGTTCGACCACCATGCCATCCCTGGCGGTCAAGGACTCGACCCCGCCGCCGCCGCGTCCGTGCCCTCCAATCCAACCAGACCAATCTTGAGATAGCCGTCCTTACGAAGCAGGTTCATGACGGTCATCAGTTCACCGTAGACGACGCCCTTGTCGGCACGAAGGAAGACTCGCTCGTCCTTCTTCCCATCGGTGGCCTTGTCGAGGGCCGAGGCCAGATCGTCGCGAGGAACGATGTCATCGCCGACCGCGAGCTGCAAATCGCCTTTGATCGATACGAAGACCGGCTTGTCGGGCCGTGGTTGCTGCGGAGCAGCCGAAGTCGGGAGCTCGACGGCGATATCCACCGTCGACAGCGGAGCGGCCACCATGAAGATGATCAGCAAGACCAAGATCACGTCGATGAACGGCGTGATGTTCATCTCGGCGTTTTCGGCAACGTCGTCGGACGGGCCCTGATTGAGACTGACGCCCATCTCCCTACTCCGCCGCCATCGGCATTCCGGCCCTGGCGTCGCCACGATCGAGATCACGCGAAACGTGGCGCATGACGCCGGCCGAGGCATCACCCAGCAAGGCACGGTAGGCGGCGATCGCTCGACTGAAGACGTTGTAGATGAGAACCGCCGGTATCGCCGCGACGAGCCCCATGGCAGTCGCGAGGAGCGCCTCGGCAATCCCGGGCGCGACGACGGAGAGGTTCGTCGTGTGAGCGTTCGAGATGTGGATGAAGCTGTTCATGATGCCCCACACCGTCCCGAACAGGCCAACGAAAGGGCCCGTCGACCCAACGCTGGCGAGCACGCCCGTACCGGCGCTGATGCGGCGTGCGGCTTCGCTTTCGGTGCGCTGCAACGCGATCGCGACGCGCTCCTTGATGCCCTCCGCGGGAAGCGCGTCCGATGCCTCCCACTCGAGTTCGGCGGCTCGCACCAGACGGGCCACCGGGCCGGCCTTGAGCTGGTTCGAGACCTGACCAAGGGTACCGGCCGAGGCGATCGTACGAAGCCCCGAGCGCGCCGTGGTTCGCGCACTGGTCAATTCGATGAACTTGTAGAGGCCGATCGTCCAGGTCGCCACAGACGCCAGGGCCAAGAGGCCCATCACCCCTTTGACGATCGGATCGGCCGCCCGGAACATGCCTTCGACGGAAAGGTCCGACGGGAGGTCCGTGTGAACGGCGATCGCGCCCGGCACGCTGGATTTGGTGACCGACGTGACGGTGGTCTTGGTCACCGTGACCGCAGCTCCCTGGGTCGCCGAGGGTGCCGTCCCTGGAGCGGCGGTGGCCGCCCTGGCATCGCCTGGTGCGGGAGCCGGCGGGGATTGTCCGGAGATGCCCGTTGATTGCGCCTGCGCCAGGCTCGTCAGCCCCCCGAAGGACAAGAAGATCGCGATCAAGAGCAGAAAGGCTCGCAACGCCTGATCTGGACGCTTCGATATGTCGACGAACTTTGCCCGCATTGCTTCCGGCCCCCCCCCGGCGGCCACACTCAAGTCTCCCTTGGTATGTGTGTCGATCGGCGAAAAGCCCTCACTCATGCCGCTTTTTATCGGATTGGCCTGTCACCATCGATCGATCGAGTCGCAGACGACCTCGGTCGAGCAGACCATTCGGTGTTGCCAAAGGGCAACGAGGCGTCTGCGACGTTCGCGTGGAAAGGTGACGCGCCTGCTTCGTCGAAGCAACGGCGGCATTTCAGCGCCAACGATCGGGTCACGAGCCTGCGACTGTTGGCTTGACGGATCTGTCACGCCCGGCAGGTGGCGCGGCGTATTGCAACATGATGGACATCGATGATCGAACCACGCGTGATATCGAAGGCCGTCGCGACGTCCGAGGCAGCAGCCTCAAGCGCGGCTTGTCCTGGGACCCACCATGATCCAGAACGGCGTCTGGCTCACGCTCAAATCGAGCACCGATCCGATCGTCTCCATCGCAGCCCCGACGTTTGACAAAGGGAACGAGCCCGTCACGAGGCGTCCCGCGATTGCTGGATCGAGGCGCAGCAACCCATGGTAATAGGGTCTCATGCGCTCTGCCACGTAGGACAACGTCTCCTCGTTGACGACGAGTTCGCCGTCGACCCAAGCGGTCTCGGTCGTGATCTTGGCCGGCCGCCGAACGACCGCCGCGCCATCGAAGGACAGGCATTGTCCGGCATTGATCGACTGCCGGCCATGGACGCCACAGTCCACGTCGCCCGACGCGTCTACGGCGACGATGGTCTGAATACCGCCGGTTCGCCGCGAGACGAACGTCCCACCCTCAGCGTGCAGGGTCATCGCTCCCGTGTCCAACGCGACCGGTATCCTGCGGTTGGCTATAGCATCGACCCATATCTCGCCGTCCAGGAGCCGTATGTCCCGCTGTCTGTCGTCGAACGTCGCGTTGACCGCGGTTCTGGGACCGAGCACGAATTTGCTGCCGTCGGCCACATCGAACGTCTTGCGCTGGCCTGTCAGCGTGAGGTGATCCGCCGTCAATTCCGATAGCGGGACGAAACGGTCTACCAGCGTGCTCAAAGCCGCAAACCCACCCAGCGCGATAATGCCGCGCAAGACTTGCCGCCGACCAGCCTGATGTGCGCCGACGCGTCGAGCGAAGGCGCCGGCACGTCCCTGATGCCTGGCTGCGATATCGAGAGGACCCACGGATCGGGAGAGACGATCCCACATCGCGCGGTTCGATGATGATCGCGCGAGCCATTCCTCGAAGCCGCATCGATCCGCCTGGGTCACCTCGGGCGACGACATGCGCAACATGAAGCCTATCGCCTCTTCGCCTTCTCTTGGAAGGTCGGGCTCCGACGAGCGAAGATTACCACCGAGTTCCGCGAAACCAGAGGTCAAAGCAACCCCAATTCCAAGGCGAGGGCCCGGCGGAGGCCTTGTGCGATGTATCGCTCGACCGTGGCACGAGATACACCGAGCTTCTTGGGATGACATCCTGCTTCATGCCATCGACCTTGGCATAGAGAAACGCCGCCCGAGCCTTCGGCTCCATCGTTTCGAGCATCCGTTCGACCATCGCGAGCGCTTGCTTGATGACAAGTAGCTCTTCGGGACTAAGTACGACCGTGTCGGACCGCGTGGCCAAGTCGCGCTCGCAAACCTGCCAGAGGTCGTTGCGACGTCGCAGCTCGTAGATGATCCGCTGCGCGATCGTCACCATCATCGCACGAGGCTCGCGAAGCTCGCCGAGGTCCGGGAGTGTCAAGAGCCGCAAGAAGACTTCGGAGGCGATATCCTCCGAGCTGCTGATGATGCGAGGCTTGCGACGCAACCAGCCGTTCAGCCAGCCATGATGGTTTCGAAACAGGGATTCGACATGCGCGGCGTTTCTTGCCGGAAGATACGTCATCTGTACCTTTCACCCCCATCACGCACGAACCAGAGCCGGCACCATCAACGACCGAGAACCTTTCAAAGCGGTTAGAGCAATTTCAATACCACAAGTTCGAAATTCGGCCGAGAAGCTCCGGCCGCCCGAATGTGAGGGAACGATCGCCCCTCATTGCACAGTCTCACTGCCTACCACACTGCCGCCGCTTCATCGCGTCGGCAAGACGACAATCGAGGGAGCGATCACCATGGAGTATACCGACGGCGCAAAAGCGAACGCCGCTCTCGACGCAGATCAATCGCCTATCCTGCTTCAGTTTTCCGCAGATTGGTGCGGACCTTGCCGGCAGATGGCGTTTCTCGTCAGCGACACCGCCGCCGCCCTCACCGGCCGGGTGGCGGTGATGAAAATCAATATCGACAAGGACCAGGAGCTCGCGAAACGCTTCAACGTCGTCACGATCCCGAATTTCGTGTTCGTCAAAGGACGACGAGTGGCCGGCAGACTGGTCGGTACGACCACGCGCCGACGCTTCAACGCGTTCATCGAAGATCACTTGATCGGACGCGACCAAAGCCGCGCATGATGCGCCCCTCCCACGGCGCGGGCATGGGGCTCGGGATCTGGGTCATCGACGCGGGACGGCTGAGGATCGACGACCTTTCGGAGAAAGGGCTCACGTCGCCTAATGCGCCGCGGACCCTTTCATCGCCGGAGCAGGCAGCCTTTTCGAGGATCGGCCCTCGCACGCCGAGCTCTCTCCAAACGAGCAGCCGGTCGCGGCAGATATCAGTTCGCCGTGCCTGCACGGGGCGCGCCCGTTTGCGCGTTGGCGCCTGGCAAGCTCGAGTTCGTCTGAGTCGTGGCCGCCCGTTGCACACCTAACGTGCCGGAGTCGGTTCCTGGCGGTGTAAAGGTCTCGTTTCCGGTCAGCGGGTGCACGAACGTGCTTACCGGCGCCGTCAGTCGATCGAGCGGCGCGAGGATCGCGGACATGACGTTGTTGATGCTCGCGCTGGCAGCCGACATTCCATCGACCATCGGTGGCGGTGGCGGCGGGGGAGCGAAGTCCGCGGCCATGGCCGAGGCGCTCGAGATGGCGAAGAGCAGCGCGGCTCCTGCGGTGACGTTCAGCATGCGTCCTGCTCCTTTTGGCTGCCGATGACAGACCCTTGCATCGACGCGGCGCCCTCGATGATGCGGGTATTCGACGGAAGCCGATGCGGAAGGCGCGGGATCGCGCTTCCCGCACCGGCTTGGAAACATGTCGGGAACCGAACATGCGCACACAGGCGCGACCGGCGAGTCCCGCAGTCATCGGTGTCGGAGGGTGGCATCGCGCGGGCCATCAGGCGGCTGCCGGCTTGACGTCGAGCGGGACAAAGCGATCGCTGTTGCCCGGCCTCATTCTGAGGCGGCGCGCATGATGAGCCGCGAGGGACTCGCGATGCGCGACCGAGATGACCGTCGTCGACGGGAGGCGTCGCGCGATGGTGAGGTAGATATCCCGTTCGAGGACCGGATCCATCGCACTCGTGGCTTCGTCGAGGAGCAGCCAATCGGGAACGGCGAGGAGCGCACGGGCGATCGCCAACCTCTGTTGCTCGCCCCCGGACAGGCGGATCGCCCAGTTCTCGTCGGTCTGGAGATCGCCCGCGAGCGCGGCAAGCCCGACGTCGCGCAACGCGTTGCGAGCCGCCTCGATCGTGTAGGTCCCTTCCGCTTCGGGGTAGCTGACCGCCGCCATCAACGTTCCGACTGGCAGATAAGGACGCTGCGGCAGCACCATCATGCTGGCGGCATCGGGCAATCTGAGATCGCCGCTGGCGAAAGGCCATATGCCGGACATGACGCGCAACAACGTCGATTTGCCGGAGCCGGACGGTCCGGTCAGAAGCACGCTCTGCCCGGCAGCGAAGGAAAGCTCGAGACCGCCGGACAACGGCTTGCCGTTGGGCAGCGCGATCGAAACGTTCGACAAGCGTAGATCCCTCGCGCCAGCGGTAACGCTCTTGTGCAACTCGATCTCGGCGAGCGAGCCGTCCAGAGCCTCGTCGAACGAGGTCAAACGATCGAGCACGGACTTGAACTCCGCCAAGGAGCGATAATAGTTGACGAAGATCGACAGGGAGACGTCCACCGCGCTGAACGCCAAGCGGATCTGCATCACGTCACCAAGCGTGATCAGTTTCTTCAAGAAGAACGGACCCGCGATGATGTAGGGGATATAGCCGCTGATCTGACCGAAGAAGTTGAGGAAGAGGGTAAAAAGCGCGCGGAAGCCGATGAGTTGATAGACGTTCCGAACGATCGAGGCGAACCGATGCGACAGGATGTGCTTTTCGGTCTTTTCGCCCATCATCAAGGCGATCTGCTCGCTGTACTCGCGCAAGCGCGCCAGGGCAAAGCGGAAGTTGGCTTCGTAATGCTGCTGTGCAAAGGCGAGCGGTGCCAGCGGTCGACCGACGATGGCTGCCAGTCCGGTGCCGGCGACCGCATAGATGAGGGCACACCAAAACAGGAAGCCGGGTATGTCGATCGAGCCCAGACGCGTCAGCTGGTGCGAGAGCCCCCAGAGAATGATCGCATAGGACACGACGACATTGAGGTTGCCGATGAGCGTGATCGAGAAATTGTAGACGCCGACGCCGTGGCCACCCTCGCCACCGTCGATGAAGCGCGGGATGTCCTCGGCGATGCGCTGGTCTGGGTTGCCGGCGCCGCTGCCGGCAAGGGTCATCCGATAATGATTGTGCCCGTCGAGCCAGCGCCTCGTGTAATCTTCGGTCAGCCAACGACGCCAACGCACCGCGAGGAACGCGTCGAGCGATTGTCGGGATATGACAGAGATCAGGTAAGGGATCGTATAAATCGGAAACTGCACGAAGATCGCTCGCCAGAAGCCGTTCGCATCGTAGTTTTGCAGCGATGTCGACAAGGCGCTCGCGACGTACGTCAGCATTACGCTCGAGTAGACGTCGACTTGGCTGAGCAGCAGCACGAACGAGACGATCGCCGTTGCCAAGGTTTGTTCTCTGAGTTCGATCGACAGCCCGAAACCGAGCGGTATCCTGACCAAGCTCCTCGCCGTGAAATAGCGGTCGGCGATCGCTAACGCCCGGCGCGCGATCGGCACGAACATCGTCGCGTAGCACGCGATCGAGAAAACGCCGACCGTGGTCGCCATCGCCGTCGGCACGCGGAAACCGTCGAGAGCCTTTGGCCAAAGACCAACGGCGTCGAGGTCGACGCAGACGTTCATCGCAGCGGCTTCGGTTGCGAAATAGCAGAGAATGATCCGCAGGTAGCGGGAGATTACGTCGCCACGAGCGACCGCGAATGCGGCGAGTACGGTGACGACGGCGACGATGTAGAGCGTCGACAGTCCGCTTCTCCACGCGACGGCGCCGGTCGCGAGACCTGACGCGGCGACGAGGATCGAGAGAAATTTCATTAGGTCAGGACCATCGGGATGTCCGTGGAAAGGCTCGCGGGAACCACCCTGTCGGGGACGAGATCCCGCTGATGGGGGTGCTGGCCAAGCTAAGATCGCAGGGCCATCCTTATGGAGATGCATCCAATCGCGAGTGACTCGACGCATCCCCCGGCTTGCTTCCTAAGCAATCAAGAAAAGTGGTCAGAAATGGTATTTCGCGGTCAGCAAAAAATTGCGTCCTTCCGCAACATATAAGTTGGTCTGCCCGACATAACTAGCTGGATAGTAATATTCTCTGTTGTTGATATTATTCAATTTAAGGTTGATTTCGTATTTGTCGCGTTTGTAGCCAATGGCAGCGTTGGCGACAATGTATCCAGGTATTTTAATTTCAGTCGAATAGGCCGTACTGCTCTGGCCTTGCCCTCCCGCACCAAAGAAGACGCCCTTCAGAGGACCAGATTGTATTTCGTAGGTGGTCCACAAGCTGGCGATGAAATGTGGAATTCCGGCTATGATGGGGATCGCCGAGAAGGTTGTGGGTTCGTATTGCGCGCCATGGTTCGTGAATGAGGCGACCACGTTCCACCCTTGCGCGATCTGTCCCTGCGCCTCAAGTTCAAAGCCTTTGGTCTGCTGGCCGCCAACCAATTGATACAAAGCGGGGTTCGCCACTTCCGGGAAAGCAACGTTGTCTCCTCTTGCTGGTAGACCGCCGCCGTGATGTTCAGCTTCTTGTCGAGGAGGAAGAAGCGAGCGCCGACCTCTTCCTGCTCCTGTCCCGACGGCGGAAGCGCTGCTCCCGTGGCGGCATTCACGCCGGTTTGCGGAATGAATCCAGCATTCTCGTTGCCGTAGATCGTGAACCAGGGCGTGATATCGAAAGCACCGCCCGCCGCCCATGATAGGCCCCATTGACCGCTCGTAGTGTTGTCTCCGTACTCGTCCTGCAATATTGTCCCGAAGTGATCGTCACGAACTAGGCCAAAGATATGCAATCTGTTGTTAAACGTATCGAACTTTTCGATAAAATAATAGCCAAGAGTTCTATTGTGCAATCTATCTTGAGCATAGTTCGTGGCCGCCGACTGCGCGGGGGCAAACTGTGGGTAGTTGGTTGCTAGATTGACCTCTGGATAAGTATCTGCATGTTAGAGTCATACAATACTCCTGAATCTGTAAAATCGAAACCATACTTCGAGTCGCTTTGGCCGAACCCGAAATCCCTTTTGAAGGTGATGTCGGCTCGTTCTGTAAGAATAGGATAGTAATATCTGAAATCCCCGCTGTAGAAAATAGCGTTGGTCCCGGTCGTCACATAACCAAGTGTCGCAGTGTGCGCTTCGCCGTCCTGCTCCGTGTATTGCGCTCTGTTGTGCACGGACACGTCGAAGCCGAAAATTCTGCCGAAGTTGTGCGACATCTCGCCGTACACATCGACGTCCCTGGCAACGGTCGTAAATTGGGGTCCACCTTGAGGGTGGTTCAAATCGATCTTGATGATTTGATTGTTGGCATCGTAAGTCGTCTGCGGCGTTTGACCGTTTTTGACGTCATAGTATCGGACTCCAAGCAACACGCTGCTATCCTTGTCCTGCCATTTTATGGAAGGCGAGATGAGGATCTCGTGCGGCGTGCTGTATCCGGAGTAGGTCTCGGATGCGGCATTGCCCGACATGTTCAAACGGTAGGTCAGGCCCTCCGTTTGAGGCACGCGGCCGCCGAGGTCGAAAGCTAGCGTCTTGTAGCCGTAACTGCCCAAACGGACCGTCACGTCGCGGATCGTCTCGTCCGTCGGCTGCTTCGTCGTGACGTTGACCAAGCCGCCCTGTTGGCTGTTGCCGGTCAGGATCGAAGACGGGCCTTTCAGCACTTCGACGCGATCGATGTCGTCGATCGGGACGATAGCAAGGCCGCCACCCAAGGCCCCGTTGACGGTCGGCTGAGTCCCTGAATCGAAGCCGCGGATCGTGAAGGACGGGTTGCCAAACGCACCGGGGGTTATGGTGACGCCAGCGACGTTCTGGAAGGCATCCTCGACGTTCGTGATGTTCTCGGACTGGATCACGTCGTTGGTCACGACCGAGACCGACAAGGGAATCTCCTTGATCGGCCCATCGATGCGCGTCGTGGGGCCGGAATCGCCTGCCGCAAACCCGTCGTCGCCATGCGAACCCGCGCCGGTCACGTCGATGTCGGCGATGTCGGCGATGTCTCCGGCTGCCCCGGCCGCGCCGCCGCCACCCGTCGCTGCCGTCGCGCGTCCCGGGCGCGCGACAACTGTGAATCCGCCGCCGGCTGCGGCGAGAGCCAAGCCCGAGCCTGCTAGGGCCTCACCGAACGCGGCACGCAGGGATTTCCTGCCGACGATCGGGCCGGCGACACGCCCGGCGGTCAAGGCGGCCGAGAAGGCGACGGGCTTGCCGGCGACCGAACCGATCTTCGTAAGTACCGAGCCGAGATCGCCCCGCGGAATATTGAACTCGAGGAGCTGCTCTTGCGCGCGGACCACGGACCAAGGCGTGATCGTCGAAACAAGGCCTGCCTGAAGGGCCGCCAACACTAATGCCTTACGGCCTACAGACCCCCTGAACCCCATGACAACCCCCGCTGTCTGCCGACTTACATACAGGCTGTGCAGCGGGCGCCTAAATCACCTCAGCGAAATCCTAACAAAAACGATCCTTTTGGGAAGCGCTCGCGAGAGCGGCCAAATTGCAACTATCAAAATTGCCTATTATCCGAGCTTTCTTGACACGACGCTCCGGTACACGGGGTGTACTCCTACAGGCTTCGACGTTTGGTTGTGTTGGACAAGGCGCTGCAATTCGACGACATCAGGGCTGCGCCGATCGCTGAGCGAGAGAGGTCGACCAATGCCTCGCCTCGCGAGCCTGGACGTCGATCCTCGATAGGTCTGTGCAACAGATCGCCCGAAATCCGCGCGTTGCGCCACCGCGTATTGCGACCTGCGAAACCAAGTTCAGCCTTATGGAGGGTTCGCCGGCGCTCGGACATTCTCGATGGCGCGGACCGGAGGCCGGCGATGAAGACGTCGGCTTCAAGCCGCGTGAGAGAAGGCCGCCTCGCGCAGGTCCGCAGCCAACGCGTCGACCCGAGCCGGGTCGGCGTCCCAGCCGCACATGAAACGCGCGGCCCCACCGATAAACGTGTAGAACCGCCAACCCTTGGCGCGGACGGCGTCCAGCAATTGCGGCGGGGCCTGGACGAACACGGCGTTGGCCTCGCTCGGATAGGCCAGCCGCAGATGCGGCAGGTTGCCGAGCGCGTCGGCTAGGCGCCGCGCGCAGGCATTGGCGTGTGCGGCGTTCTTCAGCCACGCGCCACTCTCAATCAGGCCAACCCAGGGCGCCGCCAGGAAGCGCATCTTGGAGGCGAGCTGGCCAGCTTGCTTGCAGCGGTAGTCGAAGTCCTCCGCCATCTTGCGGTCGAAGAAGATCACGGCCTCGCCGAAGGCCATGCCGTTCTTGGTGCCGCCGAAGCACAGCACGTCGACGCCGGCACGCCATGTGATGTCGGCGGGACTGGCACCGTGGCTGCTCGCGAGGCTGGCGCAGGCGTTGGCGAAGCGCGCACCGTCCATATGCAGGCGCAGGCCGAGATCGCGGCAGGTCGCGGCGATTTCGGCGATCTCGTTAGGCGCGTAGACGCGGCCGGTCTCGGTCGATTGGGTGATCGTCGCGACGCGTGGTTTCGGGAAATGCAGGTCGCGCCGTCCCGTCGTGAGTGCTCGGATCACCGCGCCGTCGAGGCGTCCATCCTCCGTCGAAGCGGTCAGCAGCTTCGATCCGTTGGAGAAGAATTCGGGGGCGCCGCATTCGTCGGTCTCGACATGCGCAGTCGCCGCGCAGATCACCGAATGGTAGCTCTGGCACAGCGAGGCCAGCGCCAGCGCGTTCGCCGCCGTGCCGTTGAAGGTGAAGAAGACCTCGCAGTCCTTCTCGAACAAAGTGCGGAACGCGTCGGCGGCACGGGCGGTCCACGAGTCGTCGCCATAAGCCGGCGCATGACCGGTGTTGGCCTGCGCCATGGCCGCCCAGACTTCCGGGCAGATGCCGGAGTAATTGTCGCTCGCGTATTGCTGGTCGAGATGGTCCATGGCGCGATGAGTGCGCGCCACGATGCGATCTGGCAAGGGGTTGGCTGCTCACGATGGCGCGGACCACACCATGATGGGGCCCCGAGGTGCGATTCGCCAAATTCGGTCGCGGGACGAACGCATCGAAATTATCGTACGGCCCCCAACGACTTTTTTCGCAGCTCGACCATTTCCGTAGACGGCGACAGGTGGCGAACCCGGCAAAATGCAAACCGCGCCTCTCGCGAGACGCGGCTTGCTCGATCGTCATCCCATGCTCGGCGTCAGTGCGCCACCAATCCCGCCCCTTCGTCTTCGCCGGGGAGCGGCGCCGACTTTACCGGCTTTGCTTCCTCCTCCCACGTGATCGCGGTCGGCTGGCGGACCAGGGCATGCTGCAGCACCTCGCCCATGTGCGACACCGGGACGATCTCGAGCGCGTTCTTCACGTTGTCGGGCAGCTCGGCGATGTCCTTGGCGTTGTCCTGAGGGATCAACACTTTCTTCAAGCCGCCGCGCAGGGCAGCCAGAAGCTTCTCCTTCAGACCGCCGATCGGCAACACACGGCCGCGCAGCGTGACCTCACCAGTCATGGCGATGTCGCGGTGAACCGGGATGCCGGTCATCGTCGAGATGATGGCGGTGGCCATCGCGATGCCGGCAGACGGACCGTCTTTCGGTGTCGCGCCCTCCGGCACGTGGACATGGATATCGCGACGGTCGAACAGCGGCGGTTCGATGCCGAAATCCACCGCGCGCGAGCGGACGTAGGATGCCGCCGCCGAGATCGATTCCTTCATGACGTCCTTGAGGTTGCCGGTCACGGTCATTCGACCCTTGCCCGGCATCATCGTGCTCTCGATCGTCAACAGTTCGCCGCCGACTTCGGTCCAGGCGAGGCCGGTGACCGCACCAACCTGATCTTCCTCCTCGGCCATGCCGAAGCGATACTTGAAGACGCCGAGGTAGTCGGCGACGTTGGCCTCGCTCACCGTGACGGTCTTGGTCTTGCCGAGCAGGATGTCCTTCACCGCCTTGCGGGCGAGATTCGAGATCTCGCGTTCGAGATTACGGACGCCGGCCTCCCGCGTGTAATAGCGGATGAGCGCCAGTAGCCCGGAATCCTCGATTGTGAATTCGTTCTCGTTCAAGCCGTGCTTCTTGATCGCAGCAGGCAGCAGGTGCCGCTTGGCGATCTCGACTTTCTCGTCCTCGGTGTAACCGGCGATACGGATCACCTCCATGCGATCCATCAGCGGCGGGCTGATGTTCAGCGTGTTGGCGGTCGTGACGAACATCACGGACGACAGGTCGTAGTCGACCTCGAGATAATGGTCGGCGAAAGCCTTGTTCTGCTCGGGATCGAGCACCTCGAGCAGCGCCGACGACGGGTCGCCACGGAAATCCTGGCCCATCTTGTCGATCTCGTCGAGCAGGAACAGCGGGTTGGACGTCTTGGCCTTGCGCATCGATTGGATGATCTTGCCGGGCATCGAGCCGATGTAGGTCCGGCGATGGCCGCGGATCTCCGCCTCGTCGCGCACCCCGCCGAGCGACATGCGCACGAACTCGCGACCAGTCGCCTTCGCGATCGACTTGCCGAGCGAGGTCTTGCCGACGCCAGGAGGCCCGACCAGGCAGAGGATCGGCCCGTTGAGCTTGTTGGCGCGCGACTGCACGGCAAGGTACTCGACGATGCGCTCCTTCACCTTTTCGAGGCCGAAGTGCTCGGTGTTGAGCAGCTCCTCGGCGATGTTCAGGTCCTTCTTGACCTTGGAGCGCTTGTTCCACGGGATCGACAGCAGCCAATCGAGATAGTTGCGCACCACCGTCGCCTCTGCCGACATCGGCGACATCTGCCGCAACTTCTTCAGCTCGGCTGTGGCCTTGTCGCTGGCTTCCTTGCTGAGCTTGGTGGTCTTGATGCGCTCTTCGAGTTCGCCCAGATCGTCCTTGCCGTCCTCGTCGCCGAGCTCCTTCTGGATCGCCTTCATCTGCTCGT
>CAXTVT010000062.1:0-18934 GCA_964247745.1 uncultured Beijerinckiaceae bacterium | reverse complement strand
TCGCCGTCGCGCGCACCGCCGGCTGGATCGCGCAGTGGAAGGAGATGATCGAGGATCCGCACCAGAAGATCGGCCGTCCGCGGCAGCTCTACACCGGCGCCGCTCAGCGCGACTACGTCGCCATCGACCAGCGCTGAGGAACCTCGCCGCGAGGGAACCGGCGGCCCTTGCCTTGCGCAGGGGCGTCGGGCATACCTCGCGACGTGGAACGATCGGCGACCATCTTTGCGTCGCTTTCGGACCCTACGGAGACGTGGCCGAGAGGCTGAAGGCGGCGGTTTGCTAAACCGTTATAGGGTTGTAAAGCCCTATCGAGGGTTCGAATCCCTCCGTCTCCGCCAGCCGGATCTTGAGACCGCGATCACAATGGGCTCCGACGTGGGCCCTTCGGAGGACGAAGATGTTCCAGGCTCCCCGGTCGGCGCCCACCGCCCTCTGGCCAGCTTTCGTCGCTGGGCTTTCCATGCTCGCGATGTCAGCCGTCGCTCAGGCCGCGTCTCTGCCGGACGGCATCTGGTACACCAAGGGCGAGGAATCGATCATCAAGGTCCATCCCTGCTCCGCCGAGGCCGATGCGCTCTGCGGCACCCTTGTCTGGCTCAAGGAGCCGACGGAGGCCGATGGGAGCCCCAAGGTCGACAAGCTGAACAAGGATCCGGCGAAGAAGAACAAGCCGATGGTCGGCCTCGATATCCTGCTCAACATGAAAGTTGCCGCCGACCATTGGAAGGGCAAGGCCTACAATCCCGAAGACGGCAAGCTGTACGACATCACCTTCAGCCCCAAGGAAGACGACACGGCCGACCTGCGCGGTTGCGTGCTCGGTTTCCTTTGCCAGACCGAGCAGTTCACGCGCGCCAAGGAAGTCCCTGGCGGCGATCCGACCGTCACGGCGGATGCCAAAAAGCCTCACAAGGGCAAGGCCACGGCCAAGAAGTGAGGCTCGCGCAGGCCTTCATCGGTCTGCTCGTCGTGCTCGCCGCTTGGTCGTCTTCGCAGGACACGCTCGCGGAACCGCTTCGTAAGGCGCGCCGAAGCGCACCAGTCCATCCCGCCAGAACCGCACCGGACGTCACCGGCGCGATCGCAAGGGCCCCCGTGCCCGCCGCGCCAGTCACGCCTTCCATCGAAGACGATGACCGGACACCACCGCCGTTCGAATTGCCCGCCGCATCCCGCGCCCGGGTCCGCGCCTGTGGCGAGACCTGGCGTGACATGAAGCTCTCCGGCACGACAGGCGACGACGACTGGCGCGAGTTCGCCCTGAAATGCTTGGTCGGCAAGGGCTCCACGGCCCTCGCCGACTGACGATCAGCTCGGCTCGGACGGAGCGGCCGACGCCGCAGGCGCGGGTTCATTCGCCGGCATCTTACGCGCGGCGATTTTGCGCGGTGCCTTCGGTGCAGCGCTCTTGGCCGGCGCCGGCTTCTTGGCATCCGTCTTCTTGGTGGCCGTCTTCTTGCCCTCGGCGACAGGAGCGGCCTTCTTCGCGGCAGGAACCGGCGTGGCCTTCGGCACCGCGGCGGCCTTGGCCGGAGTCGCCTTTGCGGCGGGCTTCGCGGCCTTGATCGCGCTCGCCGGCTTGGCGGCGGGCTTCGCGCCCGGCGCCTTGGCCTTCGGCGCCTTCGTGGCCACCTCGACCTTCGTCGGCTTCTTCGTCGCTTTGGCAGCGACGGGCGCCTTGGGTGCAGCCTTGGGCGCGGGTTTTTTCGCCGCGACGGGCGCCTTGGCCTTGGTTGCGACCGTCTTCTTGGCTGCAGCCGGCGCCTTCGCTGCGATCGCCTTCGGGGCAGGAGCCTTGGGGGCAGGAGCCTTGGGGCTCGAAGCCTTGGTCGGAGCCTTCGTCGAAGTCTTGGCCGCGGCTTTCGCGGGAGGAGCCTTGGCCTGCGGCTTGGTTGCCGTTTTCTTGGTGGTCGCCTTCACCATCGTCGTCCCCTTGACTGCCAGAGACGGCACTGTTTTGCCGCATGCAGATTTAAGAAGGTTAGCGCCGTCTACTTGCGATGCAAGGGGCATGACGCCGTGTGGAAAGTCTAACGTTTGCGCGACGGGGCGCGGCGCACGAAAGGAACGCGTGTCTAGCCGCCTGCGAAGCAGCGACACTTGATCGGAGTTTGCGATGGCGCTCGACGCGTCGCGCGACGACAAAGGCCTCGATGCGAGCGACGCGGTGGGTTAAACACCCGCAAAAGCATGGACTTGACCGGGAAGACGGCAAACGCATCCGCTTCTGGAGCCCCGCCGAGCTGTTGTTCGACATCAAACATAGTCTTTCTACACCGCCAGCATAGTCCCCGCGCTGGCCTCCGCAGGACCCGGCGCCCCGGCCTTTGTTTTTTATGTGCAAAAATAGACGCAAGCCCAGCGACGCCGCGCGAAATGGCGGCGGCAGCACGCCGCGCCGCTCTTTCTGATTCGGGCGGGCATCACAGACCGAGCTTGCGCTTCAAGATGTCGTTGACGGTCTGGGGATTGGCCTTGCCGCCGGTCGACTTCATGACCTGGCCGACGAACCAGCCGAGCATGGTTGGTTTGGCCTTCGCCTGTTCCACCTTCGCGGGATTGCCGGCGATGATCGCGTCGACCGCCACCTCGATCGCGCCGGTGTCCGTCACCTGCTCGAGTCCGTGCGCCTCGACGATCGCGCGAGGATCGCCGCCCTTGTCCTCGCCGACGAGGATCGCCAGCACGTCCTTGGCGATCTTCCCCGAGATCGTGCCGTCGGCGATGAGGTCGATGAGGCCCGCGACCTGCGCCGGCGTCAGGTGCGTCGCGTGAACCGCCACGCCCTCGCTGTTGGCGTAGGCGGCGATGTCGCCATTGATCCAGTTCGCCACCGCCTTGGCATCGCGCGTTCCGCCGCCGTAGGCGACGCAGCTTTCGTAGAAGTCGCCCGTCTCCTTGTCTGCGACCAGCACGCCGGCGTCGTAGGGCGAGAGCCCGTAGCTTTCGACGAACCGCGCCTTCTTGGCGTCGGGCAGCTCCGGCAGCGCGGCGGCCAGGCCGTCGACGAAGGCCTGATCGAACTCGAGCGGCAGCAGGTCGGGATCGGGAAAGTAGCGGTAGTCGTGCGCCTCCTCCTTGTTGCGCATGGAGCGCGTCTCGCCGCGGCCTGGATCGAACAGCCGCGTCTCCTGAACGATGGCCCCGCCGTCCTCCAATATCTCGATCTGGCGGCGCGCCTCGACGTCGACGGCCTGCCCGATGAAACGGATCGAGTTGACGTTCTTGATCTCGCAGCGGGTGCCGAGCGGCGCGCCCGGCTTGCGCACCGACACGTTGACGTCGGCGCGCAACGATCCCTGCTCCATGTTGCCGTCGCAGGTGCCGAGATAGCGCAGGATGGTGCGCAGCTTGGTGACGAAGGCCTTGGCCTCGTCGGCCGAACGCAAATCGGGCTTGGAGACGATCTCCATCAACGCGACGCCGGAGCGGTTGAGGTCGACGTAAGACTCGCTCGGCGACTGGTCGTGCAGCGACTTGCCGGCGTCCTGCTCGAGGTGCAGCCGCTCGATGCCGACCTCGAAGCTCTCGGTCGGCGTCAGGTCGACCTTGACCACGCCCTCGCCGACGATCGGATCCTTGTACTGCGAGATCTGATAGCCTTGCGGCAAATCGGGATAGAAGTAGTTCTTGCGGTCGAACACCGAGCGCTTGTTGATTTGCGCCTTGAGGCCGAGGCCGGTGCGCACCGCCTGCGCCACGCATTCCGCGTTGATCACCGGCAGCATGCCGGGCATCGCCGCATCGACCAGCGAGACGTGGGAATTGGGCTCGGCGCCGAACTCCGTCGAGGCGCCGGAAAACAGCTTCGAGCGCGACGTCACCTGCGCGTGGATCTCCATGCCCACGATGATTTCCCAATCGCCGGTGGCGCCTTTGACCAGGTTATGAGGCTTGGCGTGGACGGTCAGGGCGTGAGCGGTCATTGGGCGATGCTTTCGCATAGGCGGCGGAGCCGGCCGGCTCGGCGGGGATGTCGGCTCCCGCCGGAGATTCCGTTGATCTAGGTAGCATAACCGATGTCGCTGGATGCGTCCACCTTGCGATCACGAAGATCCCATGGCCAGCGCTCCGGCGTGGACATACCTTGCGCAAGAGGCATGGTGACCGACGCACCTGCCCTTCGAATGGCTCTCGAAGCCCACGCTCTAGCTGCGCCGGGCCCCCGACAATTCGGCGACGAGACGGCCGGCCGGCATGGGCCGGCACCGTCGCGCGCCGGTGCCGGCCCATTGCGCGCCGTAGCCGAACTCCCCGGCAGACTTTCCCGCCGCATGGAGCGCTTTGCCGAGATCGTAGGCGATCGGGTAGTCCGGGATGTCGCCGGCGTCGACGGCCTCGCCGAGCGCGGTGAACCGGTTGGCGAGGCAGCGGGCCGGGCGGCCGGAGATCGCGCGCGTCATGATCGTGCGATCCGCCGCCTCGCTCACCAGCGCCGCCCGGTAGCCCGCGTCGGCCAACGACTCGTCGCAGGCGACGAAGGCGGTGCCGAGCTGGGCTGCGACCGCGCCCGCCGCCCGCGCCGCGGCGATGTCGGCCGCGTCCATGAGGCCGCCGGCGGCGATCACCGGCACCGGCAGTGCGGCGGCGACCTGGCGGACCAGCGCCAGGGTGCCGAGCCGTTCGTCGGCGGCGTCCGGATCGAAGATTCCGCGGTGACCGCCGGCCTCCCAACCCTGCGCGACGATGGCGTCGACCCCGGCGTCGGCCGCCGCCTGGGCCTCGGCGAGGTTGGTCGCGCAGGCGAGAAGAACGCAGCCGACCTCGCGGAGCGCCTCCATCGTTTCGGCCGGCGGCAGGCCGAAATGGAAGCTCACCACCTCCGGCAGCGTCTCGCGCAACATGGTCAGCATGGCGGGATCGGCGACGAAGCTCGTGTAGATCTCGGCCAGCGCAGCCGGCGGTTCGCCGCCGATCGCCGCGAAGGCCGGTCGCAGGCGCTCGATCCAGGCGGCCTCGCGGGTCGGGTCGGCCTTGGCGGGACGGTGGCAGAACAGGTTGACGTTGAAAGGCCGCCGCGTTCGCTCGCGCACCGCGGCGATCATGGCGCGGGCACCGACGGCGTCGGTCGCGCCCGCGCCGATCGAGCCGAGCGCGCCCGCCTCGGAGACCGCCGCCGCCAATGCGGGCGACGACACGCCGGCCATCGGCGCCTGCACCAAGGGCAGGTCGATCCCGAGAAGGTCGGTCAGCGCCATCGTCGATCCTCGTCTCTCGTGTCCGCTCCGGACCACGCGCCTTCGTCCGGCTTGACAGCGCGGCCCTCCGGACTCGACGTGCGCGATCCGTCGGCGATCCGATACACGGTCCAGGAACTTCGCGCATGCGCTACGTCGGGGCGATCGACCAGGGCACGACGTCGACGCGCTTCATCGTGTTCGACAGGCGTGGCGCGATCAAAGCCTCGGCGCAACGCGAGCACGAGCAGATCTTCCCGAAACCGGGCTGGGTCGAGCACGACGCGGCCGAGATCTGGCACAACACCAGGCTCGTAATACGAGACGCGATGAAGGAGGCCGGGATCGCGGCCAAGGATCTCGCCGCCATCGGCATCACCAACCAGCGCGAGACGACGCTGGTGTGGGATCGCGCCACCGGAAAGCCGTTGCACAACGCGCTCGTCTGGCAGGATACGCGCGTCGACGCGCTGGCCGCCAAGTTCGCGAAAGACGGCGGCCGAGACAGGTTTCGCGCCAAGACCGGGCTGCCGCTGGCGAGCTATTTCGCCGGTCTCAAGCTGCGCTGGCTGCTCGACAACGTGAAGGGGCTGCGCAAGCGCGCGCTCGCCGGCGAGGTGCTGTTTGGCACGATGGACAGCTGGATCGTCTGGAACCTGACCGGCGGCCCGGACGGCGGCCGCCACGTGACCGACGTCACCAACGCCAGCCGCACCCAGCTCATGAATCTCGCGACGCTGGCCTGGGATGCGTCCCTGCTGAAGACCTTCGGCATCCCGCCCGACATGCTGCCGGCGATCCGCTCCTCCTCCGAAGTCTACGGCGAGAGCCGCGACCCGATCGAGGTCGTTCCCGTCGCCGGCATCCTCGGCGATCAGCAGGCGGCGCTGTTCGGGCAGGCCTGCTTCAAGCGCGGCGAGGCCAAGAACACCTACGGCACGGGGTCGTTCGTGCTGATGAACGTCGGCGACAGACCGGTGCGTTCCAAGGCCGGGCTGATCTCGACGCTGGCCTACCGGCTCGGCGACGCCAAGCCGGTCTACGCGCTGGAAGGGTCGATCGCCGTGACCGGCGCGCTGGTGCAATGGCTGCGCGACAACCTCGGCATCCTGAAGGACAGCGCCGATGTCGAGACCCTGGCCCGTACCGTCGAGGACAACGGCGACGTCTATCTCGTACCGGCCTTCTCCGGCCTCTACGCGCCGCATTGGCGCGAAGACGCGCGCGGGGCCATCCTCGGCCTGACGCGCTTCGCGCGCAAAGGGCATCTCGCTCGCGCCGCTCTGGAGGCGGCCGCCTACCAGACCCGTGACGTGCTGGTCGCCATGGAAAAGGATTCCAAGATCCCGATCAAGGAGCTGCGCGCCGATGGCGGCATGGTCGCCAACAACCTGCTCATGCAGTTCCAGGCCGACATTCTCGACGTGCCGGTGGTGCGCCCCAAGGTGACCGAGACCACCGCTCTCGGCGCGGCCTACGCTGCCGGTCTGGCCGTTGGTCACTGGGCCGGCACGGCCGAGCTTGCCGAGAATTGGGCGGTCGATCACCGCTGGCAACCGAAGATGGCGCCTGGGACGCGCAAGGCGCTGACCCGCTCCTGGGACAAGGCGGTGCAGCGTTCGCTCGGATGGAAGGACGAGGCTTAAAGGCTCGGCATGATGGACGTACGACTACGCCGGCCGCTCCAGATGAAACGCGTCGGCTGACTCGCGTGTTACGGCTCGACCGCCCTCGAGGGTGGTCTCAGAGGAGGCTCGTTTGGATAAGAAAATCGCAGGGATGGTGGGTGCCCTTGCCGCCGTCACGCCCGTCGCCGCCATGGCGGCTCCGGCCGACCCGATGGCCGCCGCAAGCTATGCCGATCTGCTAAAGCCGATTCCGAACGCCGTCGAGACGCTCGCGGCAACGGACGCCACGCTGCGCGCCGAAGACGGCGCCAAGGTGGAAATGGCTCAGTACTACCATCATCACCATCACCACCATTTCTTCCATCGCCGCTTTTACCACCATCATCATCATTTCTTCCATCGGCGGTTCTTTCACCACCATCACCACCACTTCTATTGAGAGCGAAGGGTCGGCGGAAACGCCGGCCCTTTCTCGTGGCTGATGGGATGTCGACGCGGCCGGTCAGCCGGTTTCACTCTCCTGCGCCTTCGCGACCCTCAGGATGTGGCGGTAGGTTCCGTCGAACACGGTGTTCGATCGCGACACCCAATGCGTGTCCTTGCCCAACGTATCGCGGCTGGCATGGATGCGGCGCGATTGCAGCTCGCGTTCCGCGGCTTCCTCCTCGCCCATCGCGACCAGCTCGCAATCCGCCTCGGCCGGCACCACGATCGCCTGCATCATCGGCTCGCCCTGGCGAAACACGTGCGTCTGACCCTCGGCCGGCGTCTTGAAGATGCAGAAGTTCACCATCGGCCAGAAGGCGCGGATCAGCGCCGGCACGGCCAGCGGCACCGTGCCGGTCGCATCGGTGTAGAATCGCGGATGCGGCTCGGTGCGGATCGCGAAGCCCGGCTCGGGCTTGAGGTCGAGCAGCAGCTGGTAGGAGTAGAAGCGACCACCGAAGCTGCGGAACGGCGGTCGGTGACAGTTGGCCTCTTCGTCCCATTCGATGTCGCCCTCGAAGACCGGCGCCCCGGCGCGGCCGGTGACGCGGACCTCGCCGGGATGGGGATAGAAGATCTCGATGCCGTAGGTCGCCGCCTCGGTGAAGGGCATGCAGTGCCAGACGTATTCGTGGCTGCCGTCGCGCCGCGGCTCCGGCTGGCCCGACCAGCCCGGCACCTCCATTCGCGTGCGCCGCGGCGCCAGCCCCGGCTCGTACGTCCTGACCTTGACCTGCCGCATGGAGACGTCTCGCTGTTGCAACCGACGACGGCGAGCGAAGCAACGCGAGGGTCGCTTGGCAAGCCTCTCGTCGTCGGGGCCCGGACATGCTTCGCTCGCGGCACGCGATAGCGATTGGAGCGCTGCCTGCCGATCGGCTTGACCCCGGCGCCCCCCGCTCCTAACGCCGGGCGCATGAGCGGAACGACGATGGCGGCGGCGAACAGGCTGGCGGAGCACAATGCGGTGCGCCGCGGCGAGATCGAGGCCGTGCGCGACCGCAACGTCGGCGCGCACCGCGATCGGCTGGCCCATCCTGCCCTCGACGCGCCGCTCCCGGCCCTGGAACGCCGCATCGCCACGGCGCTCTCCGCCCGCTGGGGCGAGGGCCGGCTGGAGCCGACGTTCGACGTCGTCGAGCGCGCCCGCCACGGCGGCGATCTCGCGCTGCGCTTCCCGCAGCTGCTGAAGCAGGGTGGCCCCAAGGCAGTGATCCGCGACCACCTGCCGTGGATCGTCGAGGTGCTGCGTGGCCCCGATCTGGCGGATGCCATCGCCAAGGTCGAGACCGCGGGCATGTACGTCAACGTCACACTGACCGATCGCTGGCTGCTCGACGCCACCGGCGCGGCGGCCGAGCGCGGGTCAGACTTCTGCCGGAACGCGGCGATGGCCGACCGCGTCGTCGTGATCGACTATTCCTCGCCCAACGTCGCCAAGACCCTGCACGCCGGCCACATCCGCTCGACCATCGTTGGACACGTGCTGGGCAACCTCTATGAGGCCTGCGGCGCGCTGGTGCACCGGGTCAACCACATCAACGATTTCGGCGGGTTCGGCTTCACGCTGGAAGGCTGGGAGCGATTCGGCGATGCCCTCGCCGCGCTGCCTGCCGAGAACGCGCGGCTGCTCGAGATCTACAAGATCCGTCGCGTGCTCGAACGCGTCGTCGCGGCCAAGACCGAGCCGACGGCGTGGGAGGCGGCGGATCGCGCGTTGATCGCGCGCATCCTGCCGGACGCGGCGAGCGCCGAGGCCGTCGCCGCCGGCTTCGCCGCCTACGTCGCGGCGTCCGACGCCCGCTTCGCGGCGCTGGAGGCGGGCGAAGCGCGCGAGGTCGAGTTGTGGCGCGCCATGGTCGGCTGGAGCCTCGCCGATTTCGAGGGTTTCTACGCCAACCTCAACATCCGCTTCGACCTGGTGATCGGCGAGAGCTTCTATTTCGCGGCAGGCGACGCCTTCGTCGACGCGTGCGTGGCCGACGGCCGCGCCATCGTGTTCTCGGCGGAGGACGCCGACACCGCCGTCGCCAAGATCGACGCGAGGCTCGCCGCGAAGGAGATCGGCGAGCCCGAGCGCGACACCCTCGCCGCCGCCGCGCGCAAGGACGTCGGCGCGGTGGTGGTGCCGCTCGACCGCGACGAGCGGCTCGTGGTGCGCCGTGCCGACGGGCGCAGCATCTATGCCACGCGCGACCTCGGCGCCGTGGTGCTGCGCCGCGAGATCTTCGGCATGGATTTTGGCGTCTACGTCACCGGCCAGGAGCAGCAGGTCCATTTCGACCGGGTGTTCCGCGCTGCCGCGGCGACCGGGATCGCGCCGGCCGATGCCGTGCGCTTCCTTCACGTCTGGTTCGGCTTCTACGTCGACTCGACGACCGGCAAGAAGCTCTCGTCCCGCGACAGCGTCGCCAACGTCACGCAGCTGCTCGACGACGCCCGCGCCTACTTCCGGAGCCGCGTCGGCGAGCGCGCCGTCGGCGACGCCGACGTCGAGGCTGCGGCGCGCGAGCTCGCGATCGGCAGCCTGGTATTCAACGACCTCAAGCAGGACATCAAGGGTCCGGTCGAGATCGACACCGCCGATCTCGCCGCGACGATCGCCGGCTTCGAGAAATCCGGCGCCGCCTACGTCGTCTACGCCGCCTGCCGCGCCCGCTCGATCCTGCGCCGCGCCGGCGTGGCGCCGATGCCGGCCGCCGAGATCGCGCATGTTACGCTCGACGCGCAGGAGGTCTTGCTGTTGCTGAAGCTGCAGCAGCTGCCGGGAAAGGTCGTCGCCGCGGCGCGCGCGTCCAACCCTTCGATGCTGGTTCGTCACCTGCTCGAGATCGCGACGGCCTACAACTCCTACTACGCGGCGGCGCCGGTGATCGTGGACGGCGCCGCCGATCCCGCGCGGCTGCTGATCACGGCCGCGGTGCACCAGGCCTTGGCCGCCGGCCTGCTGCTCTGCCACGTCACTTGTCCCGAGGCGATCTGAGCTTCCAGCGTCTTTCAGCTCCGTCATCCCGGGGCGGCGAAGCCGAACCCGGGACCCATTGCACGCTTCAAGAGATGGCAGGGCGGCTTGCGCAATGGGTTCCGGGTTCTCGCTGCCGCGAGCCCCGGAAAGACAGGGATGGAAGCAAAAGCCGCCTATGGTTCAGACTGCCGCGAAGGCGTCGGCTGCTTCCACCACGCAGGCCTCGAACCCAGCGAGATCGATGAAGCTCTCGGTCGGCGCGACGTCGCGGCGGTGGATGTGTCGGCCCTGCGTCGCCAGCGCCTCCTCGAGCATCAGGTTGTCCGCCAGCCCGAAATCCTCCGCCGCCATGCCGTCCGCGTCGCGCCAGCCGTCGCCGCATGCGCTCAGGCCGGGAGCGGCGCGCAGCCGATCGATCAGGTCGCGCGCGTCGTTGCTGTAGGCGAACACCGGCTTGCCCATCGCCGCCATGACCCCAAGCTCGAACACCGTGCCGACGTCGGCCGAAGGCCCGCGGAACGGCGTCAGGTTGAAGAGGCCGCCCTCCGCGTCGCGCATCATCCTAAGGCAGGCCGCGTAGATGGCGCCGCTCGTCATGTCGGGCGTCCCACCATCGAGCGGGTAGAGACCGATCAGTCCGTGGGCGGTGCACAGCGCCTTCTTGCGCTCGCCGAGCAGCGCGGCCTGCGGATGGAACACGTCGGGACCGGCGAGATAGAGGCGCATGATCGCGGCGGAGCTAGACCAGCACCTTGGCGTAGAGCTCCGTCAGCTTCGCCCAGGCGCGCTCCGCGGCGTCCGCATTGTAGGCGGGACTGCCGACGACACACCAGCCATGGTTGGCGCCCTCGTACACCACGACATCGGCCGGCAGCTGCCTCTTGGCAAAATCGTCGCGCAGGACCGTCTTGGCCGTCGGATCCTTGGCGTCGTCGTTGGCGGCGACGGCGCAGTAGAAGGTCGCCTTCGTCCGCGGGATTAGCAGCGCGGGGCTGGACGGCTTGTCCGTGACCAGACCGCCGCCGTGAAAGGTGGCGGCGGCGCCGATGCGGTCGGGGCGGGCGGCGGCAGTGCGGAAGCTGAGCGGGCCGCCCATGCAATAGCCCTGCACGCCGGCCTTCCTGACCGCGTCCGTCTGCGGTTGCAAGTCGAGGAAGTCGACGAACGCCTTGCTGTCGCTGGCACCGCCCTCCGGGGTCAGCGCGGCGGCGAGCGGCATCACCATGGCGCGGTCCTCGGGCTTCGAGATATCGAAGGCGCCGTCGACGATCGGCGCACGTCGCACGCGGTAGAACGGGTTGGGCACCAGCACGACGTAGCCCTGCGCCGCGAGCCGGCGCCCCATCTGCCGGAACACCGGGCGCAGGCCGAGAATGTCGGTCCAGATCAGCACCGCCGGGTGCTTGTCCTGGGCCGAAGGGTGGAACAGCGCGGCGTCGGCGGTGCCGTCCGGCGTCTTGATATCGACGTCGGTCTCGACGACGTCGGCCGCCGCCGCCGTGCCCGTGGCGAGGACGAGGGCGGCTGTCCCCGTGGCACGCGCGAAGTCGCGCCGCGACAGGCCAGGGTCATGGGCGATGCCCTGGTGGATGTCGTCGTCGCACATGGTGGCGTCTCCTGGTCGGTCGTTATAGGGCGCTGGACGCGGCGTTGGCGGCCGCGTTGCCCGAAAGATGCGAGCTCTTGAAAGGGACGCGTCTCACCAGGCCACCTGGCGTAAAGGTGCGGTCGATGAGCGTTCTGCAGAGCGAGGTCTTCGAGACGTTTCGCGCCATCGCCTATTTCTGCATCGGCGGGCGTTGGTACCTTTTTTAATGCGCCTCGTCCCAGTTGCGCGCCGCCTTGGCGTCCACCGCCAGAGGCACGGAGAGCTGCACGGCCGGGTGCGGGGCGTCGATCATCACGCCGCGCACCACGCCGATCGTGTCCGCCACTTCGGCCTCCGGCACCTCGAACACCAGTTCGTCGTGCACCTGCAGCAGCATCTGCGCCGAGAGTTTCGCACGCTCCAGCGCCGCGTCCATGCGGATCATCGCGCGGCGGATGATGTCGGCGGCGGTGCCCTGGATCGGGGCGTTGATGGCGGCGCGCTCGTTGAAGGCGCGCTCGGACGGATTGCCGACGGTGATGCGGGGATAGTGGCAGCGCCGGCCGAACAGCGTCTCGACGTAGCCCTTGGTGCGGCAGGTCGCCTTGGTCGCGTCCATGTAGGCGCGGATGCCGGGGAAACGCTCGAAATAGGTCTTGATGTAGGCGCCGGCCTCGGCGCGCTCGATGCCGAGCTGGTTGCCGAGCCCGAAGGCCGAGATGCCGTAGATGATGCCGAAGTTGATCGCCTTGGCACGGCGGCGGATCTCGCTGGTCATCTTGTCCAGCGGCACGCCGAACATTTCCGAAGCCGTCATCGCGTGGATGTCGTGGCCCAGGGCGAACGCCTCCTTCAGCTGCGGGATGTCGGCGATGTGGGCGAGCAGCCGCAGCTCGATCTGCGAATAGTCCGCCGACACCAGCACGTGGCCGGGCCTGGCGATGAACGCCGTGCGGATCTTGCGTCCGGCCTCGTTGCGCACGGGGATGTTCTGCAGGTTGGGTTCGGTGGAGGACAAACGTCCCGTCGTCGTCGCCGCGAGCTGGTAGGAGGTGTGGACGCGGTCGTCGGCGTCGGCGTAGGTCGGAAGCGCATCGCAATAGTTGTTTTGCAGCTTGGTCGTCTGGCGCCACTCCAGAACGAGGCCGGCGAAGGAATTGCCCTGCTCGGCGAGGTCTTCGAGGATGCCGGCGGCCGTCGACCAGGCGCCCGTGGCGGTCTTGCGGGCGCCGGGCAGGCCCATGCGGCCGAACAGGATGTCGCCGAGCTGCTTGGGCGAGCCGATGTTGAAGGCGCCGCCGGCCTCCTCGAAAATCATGGCCTGGAGCCGGGCCGCCTCGGCGGCGAACTCGCCGGAAAGCCTCGCCAGGATCGCCTTGTCGATGCGGATGCCGCGGCGCTCCATGGCGCCCAGCACGCGGGTCATCGGCCGCTCCAGCGTCTCGTAGACGGTGGTCATGCGCTCGGCGGCGAGGCGTGGCTTCAGGGCCCGCCACAGCCGCAACGTGACGTCGGTGTCCTCGGCCGCGTAGTCCGCCGCCTTCTCGACTTCCGCGCGGGCGAAACCGATGAAGGTGCGGCCCTGGCCGGCGACGGCGGAGAACGGGATCGGCTTGTGGGCGAGCAGCGCCTGGCTGAGCACGTCCATCCCGTGGTCGGTGCGGCCGGCGTCGAGCACGTAGGAGAGTAGCAGCGTGTCGTCCATCGGCGCGACGACGATGCCGCGACGCGCGAGGATGTGCCAATCGTATTTCATGTTGTGGGCGATCTTCAGGACGCCCGGATCCTCCAGCAGCGGTTTCAGCACGGCCAGCGCGGCGGCCTCGTCGAGCTGTTCGGGTACGCGCTCCAGCATGGCGCCGGCCTTGGCGTCTCCGAGCAGGTCCTTGTCGCCGTCGCCGGTCACCGGACGAAGATGGCCGAGCGGCACGTAGACGGCGTCGTTCTCGCCGACGCAGAGCGACAGGCCCACGAGGTCGGCGGTCAGCGGGTTGAGCCCGCTCGTCTCCGTGTCGATCGCCAGGATGCCGGTGTCGACCGCCGCGGCGACGACCTCCCGCAGCGCGTCGAGAGTGGTGATCGTCAGATATTTGGCGTGGTCGAAAGCGCGGCCCTTCAGGGCATCGGCCCGCGCCTTGGCCAGCGCGCCGGGGCCGGTGGCGGGCGCGGCGCGCGGCGCCTGCTGGCCGTAGCGGGCGTTCTGCGCCGGCCCCTCGAAAGGCTGCGCGTCGCCGGCGATCTTCTCGCCTCGGCGATTGCGCCAGCCCGCCGGCCCGGCGAAGTGCGGATCGGGCTCGATCTCCTGAGCCTCGACGCCGTAGCCCTCGGCCGCGCGCTTGGCGAGCGTGGTGAATTCCAGAGCCTTGAAATAGGCCACCAGCGTCGCGCCCTCCGGCTCGGCCAGGCCGAGCGCATCGAGCGGCACCTCGACCTCGACGTCGCGCTTCAACCGCACCAGCTCGCGCGACAGCCGGATCAGACGCACGCTTTCGGGGTCGGTCAGCGTCTCGCGCTTCTTGGGCTGCTTGATCTCGCGAGCCATCGCCAGCAGCGTGTCGAGGTCGCCGTATTCGGTGATGAGCTGCGCCGCGGTCTTGACGCCGATGCCCTTGGCGCCGGGCACGTTGTCGGTCGAGTCGCCGGCCAGCGCCTGCACGTCGACCACCAGCTCGGGGCCGACGCCGAAATAGGCGAACACCTCCTCCTCGCCGATCTTGCGCTCCTCGCGGGAGCCGGCCGCGCCCTTCTCGCCCGAGGCCGGATCGTACATGGCGACGCCGTCGCGCACGAGCTGCATCAGGTCCTTGTCGGCCGAGATGATCAGCACGTCGGCACCGCGCGCACGCGCCTGTTCGGCGTAGGTGGCGATGAGGTCGTCGGCCTCGTAGCGGTCCTGCTCCACGGGCGTCAGGCCGAAGGCGCGCACGCTGTCGCGCATCAGCGGGAACTGCGGGATCAGGTCCTCCGGCGGCTCGGAGCGGTTGGCCTTGTATTGCGGATAGAGTTCGCGGCGGAAGGAGTTCTCGCTCTTGTCGAAGATGATCGCGAGATGCGTCGGTACGATGCCCGCCGCGCCCTCGCGCACGAATTGGAACAGCTTGGTGCAGAACAGCCGCACGGCGCCCGTCGGCAGGCGGTCGGAGCGGTAGTTGTATTTCGGGTCCTGCCGGATCGACTGGAAATAGGCGCGGAACACGAAGGACGAGCCGTCCACCAGGAAGACATGGTCGCCGGGGCCGACGGGGCGCGGCACCTGAGCCGGCGCTTCGGCGAGGGCATCCGAGAGGGGCATGGGCTTGGCGGCAGCGGTCATGGACAGACCATAGCCCGGCGCGTCGGGAGCGGACAGTCTTGCCGCGAAGGACCATCTTCGAACGACTGAAGCCCTCCAACATCGGGCGCTTGCAACGCCACCCAAAAGCCCAGCTCCTCCCTTACCCGCTTCGCGCCTCGAAGGAGCCCGTCCATGCGTCTCGCCTCTCTAGCGTTCTGCCTGCTCGCGGCCTTTGGCTTGGCTTCGGCCGCCGCGGCGCAGGACGACGATCAGCCCTCGCTCGACGACACGCCGCACATCACCGTGACGGGCACGGCGGCGACGGCCGTGGTGCCGGACCAGGCCGAGATCCGGGTGGGCGTCAGCGTCGAGAAGCCGACGGCGCAGGAGGCGTGGGACGAGGACGCGCGGCGGGTGAAGAGCGTGATCGACGCCGCCAAGACAGCCGGGATCAAGCCGCAGGATATCGCCACCGCCGGCGTAAACCTGTTCCAGGAGCAGGAGATAGTGCGGCAGCCCGACGGCACCTCCCACAGCGAGCCCAAGGGCTTCCGCGCCTCGCACGAGTTGCGCATCCGCGTCACGCAGCTGGAGCAGATCGGCAGCCTCACCGGCACGCTGATCGGCAAGGGCGCCGACACGTTCGGCGGCGTCAGCTTCTCCGTGGCCCATCCCGAGCCGATCCAGGACAAGCTGCGCGGCGACGCCATGCGCGACGCCCGCCATCAGGCCGAGACGCTCGCGGCGGCCGCGGGCGTGAAGCTCGGGCGGCTGCTCTCCGTCGATCGACCCGATCGCACAGTGGCGGTGCGGCCGGTGGTGCGCGCCCGCAACGCCGGCCCGGCGACGATGGATGTCGAGCCGGGCACGGAGACGTTGTCGGCCGAGGTGGAAGTGAGCTGGGCGATCGAGTAGCTGTAGCTTTTACGGCGGCGTGCGGCGTGCTCGGAGCGTCGTGGCCCTCGGGCGCATCGCGCGCCACCAAGGGCTGGATCGCGCCGCATGCGCCTGCTGTTTCGTCTGCTCGGCTTCGCCTGTCTCGCGGCGGCGTTCGCGGCGCTCATCGTCGATGGCACCACGTCCGTCGCCGCCAACAAGATCGTCCTGCACCCACTCGGCGACACCTTGGCCCGGCTGTCGCCCGAGGGTCTCGAGCACGTCCACGCCTTCGTCGTCGCCAAGCTGCCCTTCCTGTGGGATCCCGTCCTCGGCAGCCTGCTGCTGCTGCCGACCTGGGCGGTCCTGGGCGTGCTGGGCCTGCTGTTGCTCGCCTTGACCCGCAAGCCGCGCCCGGCGGTGGGTTACAGCCGGCGGTAGCCCTAGGATCGTTCCTTCGGCCGCAGCGTCGTCTTGACCTTGCGCGATCGCTCCATCGTCACCGCGTTGCCCTGCCAGGTGTAGGAGGAGCCGGTGAAGGCGCCGACCCAGAGCGCCGGCAGCAACAGGTCGCGCGCGACGAAGGCCGGCAGGGTCGCAGCATCGAGCGGCCAGCGGCACCCGGCAGCGAGCGCCAGTTCCGCGGCGTACCAGACGACGAGGTAGCCGGCGAGCCACGGTGCGATCGGCGCCCCGGCGGCGAGGCAGGCGGCGACCACCGTGATCGCCGGAAGCACCGTGCCGGAGAGGATCTCGGGGAAGAATTCCAGGGGAAAGGTCGCGCGTCGCAGGCGCGCCCAGCGCAACTGGCGGCCCCACACGTCCTTGACGCGGCGCACCCCGAGCGGCTGCGGAGAAGGCGGCGCGAGCCGAACGCGCAGGCCGAGGTTGCGCACCATCTTGGTCGAGGCCGCGTCCTCCGCCGGCTCGGCGGCGAGTTCGCGCATGCCGGACCGGTCGAGATCGGCCTTGCGGTAGAACAGCGTCTTGCCCTGCGCGTAGCCGGCCCCGAACGCGTCCATGACATACTGCCAGCGCGCCTCGTGCGTGTTGAGGAACGCGCATTCGAGCCAGGCGCCGAAGCCGTCGGGCATGATCCCGACCGGCGGCGCGGTGACGAGCCCGGTGTCGGCGCCGCGCCAGGCTCCGACGATGTTGCGCACGACGCCGGGCGGGACCAGTACGTTGGAATCGATGAAGGCGATCCAGGGATAGGCGGCCTCGCGCCAGCCCTTGACCATGTTGTTCAGCTTGGGATTCGTGCTGATCGGGTCGTCGCCGACGAGCAGCCGCGCCGGGACCCGGGGGTTGGCGACGATGGCGGCCTCGACGATCGGGATGATGGCGTCGTCGCCGCGCGCGACGCAGAACAACAGCTCGAAGCATGGATAATCCAGCGCGAAGGCGGCATGGATGGTCTGCTGCGAGAAGGTCTCGATCCCGCACAGCGGGCGGACGACCGTGACCGGCGGCAGGGTTGCCGCCACCTGGGCCACGCGGGATGGACGGCAACGGACGTAGGCGATGGCGAGCGTACCGAGGTGCATCGCGATGAAGAAGATGGCGAGCGCGCACAGAAAGGTCGGCAGGATCATGACAAAGCCTAGGCTCTCTGCATGGCGATGGGATGACAGCAACGGGTCGCGCGAGCCGACACCGGCCCGGCGCACGATGGGTCCATGGCCCCGCGCGGCGGTCCTGTTATTGCTTTTTCTTGGGGTTGAGGTGTCCGCGCTCCGGGCCGAACCGCTCGTGGATTCCACCGGGCGCACGCAGGAAGTGGCCGCGCCCGTCTCGGTCGTGGTGCCGGCCGGCGCGCCGGCGCAGATCCTGCTGCAGGCGATCGCGCCGCGGAAGCTCGGCGCCCTGGTGGAAGGGTTCGCGCCCGAGCACGTGATCTACGTCGATGCCAAGGTCGCCGCCCTGCCGCAGATCGCGATGCTGTCGCGCAGCTCCGCGCCGGGCGATGTCGCGGCCGCGGCGGCTCTGAAGCCCGGACTAGTGGTGGATTACGGCAGCCTGTCGCCGCGCTACGTCGCCGCCGACGAGAAGATCGCGGACGAGCTGAAGGTGCCGGCGGTGCTGTTCTCCGGCGATCTCGCCGACGTGCCGACGGTGGTACGCACGCTGGCCAAGCCTCTCGGCGAGCCGGCCCGCGGCGAGGCGGTGGCCAGCGCGGCGCAGACGGTGCTGGACGCGCTGAAGCCGCTTGGCGCGCTGCCCGAATCCGAGCGCGTCGCCGTCTACGTCGCCCGCGGCGACGACGGCCTTACCGCGGTACGAGGCGGCACATCCTTCGACGAGCCGATCCGACTGGCCGGTGGCCGCAACGTCGTGTCGGGCGGCGGCGGCACCTTCCGGCGTATGGACGTCGACGCGGTGGTGGCGCTCAAGCCGGCGGTGGTCGTCGTGTCCGAAGCCGCCGCTCTGAAATCGGCACTTCACGCCGCACTGTCGAAAGGCACCATTTTCGTGCTGGATTCCGGCGAGCCCTATAAGGTGCTGACCGGCGCACCGTCGCTCAACCGCCTGGTGGGAGCGGCCGCTCTTGCGGCCATTCTCCACCCCGACAAAGCGGATCGAGATCCCGATGCGATCCGCCGGCTCGAAACCGACCTGTTTGCGATCCCGGCTGGGCTCGCCTTGCCGGCGCCGCTGCAAGTCCAGGAGTAGGACAGGCCCGGGGCGTGGATATCGAGATCGCGACGGTCGGCGCGATGGTCACTACGAGCGCCGGAGTGTCGCGGACGAGAGGCCCCACGACAACGACCTCTACGATCACCATCGATCAGTTTGGAGCCGCGAAACCGGCTCCTTTTGGTCCGCCGGTTTCATCTGCCTTGGTGAGGGGCAGTGGTCGCGACCCGCCAGCTCGGTTCAGCGCTTCGCTTCAGCCTTTGACAGCGGCCGCCTTCGTCGCGCGTTCGATCAGCGCCT
>CAXTVT010000061.1:0-19508 GCA_964247745.1 uncultured Beijerinckiaceae bacterium | reverse complement strand
GAGGTGCCGTGCTTGCGGATGCCGCGGATCGCCATGCACATGTGCTCGGCCTCGACCAACACGGCACAACCGCGCGGACGCAGGTTCAGCTCCAGCGCGGTCAGAATCTGCGCGGTCATCGCCTCCTGCGTCTGCAGGCGCTTGGCATAGATGTCGACGAGGCGTGCGAGCTTGGACAGGCCGATCACGCCTTCCGCGCTGGGATAATAGGCGATCTGCGCGCGGCCGGTGAAGGGCACCATGTGGTGCTCGCAATGCGACACGAACGGGATGTCGCGCACCAGCACCATGTCGTCGTAGCCGTGCACGTCCTCGAAGACGCGCGTGAGCACGTCGGCGGGATCCTGCATGTAGCCGGCGTAAAGCTCATCCATCGCCGCAACCACGCGGCGTGGGGTCTCTAGCAGCCCTTCGCGCCCGGCATCGTCGCCGATATAGCCGATGAGGAGGCGGACCGCCGCCTCGGCCTGCTCCCGGCTCGGCCGATTGGTGAAAGGTGCAGCGCCGTTGGGCGCCAGGCGCTCGCGCAAGGTCTTAACCACATCGTCCATGTGGTGCCTCCATGGTTCGGTCTCAGGTGAATGGAAGCGCGCGACATCGAGCCGACGCGCCGGTTACGCGTGCTCGGCCATCGCGTCGCCGCACCCTATATAGGAACGACCTTCCGCCGTCACCGCACGCTTTGTGATCGCCCCCGCCATGCTGAACGACATCTACAACCAGCGCATTCTCGAGCTGGCCGGCAACATCCCGCGGCTCGGCCGCCTGCCCGCGCCCCACGCGACGTCCCGCCAGCACTCGACGCTGTGCGGCTCGACCGTCACCGTGGACCTGACGCTCGAAGCCGGTCGTGTCGCCGATTACGCGCAGGACGTGAAGGCCTGTGCCCTGGGGCAAGCCGCAGCCTCGATCGTCGGCCATCACGTGATCGGCGCGACACCGGCCGAGCTTCGCGAGGTTCGCGACAGGGTCAGGTCCATGCTCAAGGACGGCGGCGCCCCGCCGGACGGCGTCTGGGCCGATGCCGCGATCCTCGAGCCGGTCCGAGATTTTCGCGCGCGTCACGCTTCGACGCTGTTGGCGTTCGAGGCGGCTGCGGCGGCCGCGACAGAGGTCGAACGAGCGTCGTCGAAAGAGAGCGCGCCCGCGGGTGGCTAGCAGGCTGCCGTCGCCGGCCTGCAACGCGCATGTTCGAGGTTGTCTACGCCGTTGGCGCACCCGAGAGGATTGGCGTCCGGTCTCGCGGCGCGCGCCACCTCGGCGTGCGCGGGGCAGCCGCCATATCGCTGGCGACCCCGTCGCCATGGTCCCGACCTACGTCGCGGCCGTGACGCGCGCCCGTTCCTTCGGCACAACCCGAGTGCCGAGCAGCTCGATCGAGCGCAGCATCGCGTCGGGGTCGCCGGCGGCGGAACTCATCTGCAAGGTCATGCGGCTGAGCCCGCCGAACAGCGCGTCGGCGTCGGCGATCTTGCGCGCGACGGTCTCCGCACCGCCGACGAGGAACGCGCCGCTCGGTCCGCAGAGCGTTTCGAACTGGCCGCGAGTGGGGGGCGACCACCCGCGCTCGCGGCCGACGCGCGACATCATGGACCGCCAGCCAGGAAAGAACAGCTCCCTCGCCGTATCGTCGTCCTCGCCGACGAAGCCCATGGCGTGAATGCCGACCCGGAGCGCGGCGGGATCATGACCCGCGGCGGCGCCGGCCCGCCGGTAGAGCGCGACGAGGGGTTCGAAGCGATCGAAACCGCCGCCGATGATCGCGACCATGAGCGGCAGGCCGAGCGCGCCGGCGCGCGCGAACGACGCCGGCGTGCCGCCGACGCCGAGCCAGATCGGGATGCGGTCCTGGAAAGGCCGGGGATAGACACCGTGGCCACCCAACGCGGCGCGATGCCGGCCCGACCACGTCGGCGCAGCGTCGGTTCGCAACGCCAGCAACAGGTCGAGCTTCTCCGCGAAGACCTCGTCGTAGTCCTGCGGGCGTATGCCGAACAGCGGGAAGGCCTCGCCGAACGAGCCGCGCCCGACGACGATCTCGGCCCGACCGCGCGACAGCAGGTCGAGCGTCGCGAACTCCTGGAACACGCGCACAGGATCGGCCGCGCCGAGCACGGTCACCGCGCTCGTCAGGCGGATGCGCGAGGTCACCGCCGCCGCGGCGGCGAGGATGACGGTCGGCGCGGAGTCGAGGAAATCGGGGCGATGGTGTTCACCCAGACCGAAGACGTCGACGCCGCTGCCGTCGGCCGTCCGGATCTCTTCGAGGAGCCGGGCTAGGCGATCGGATGGCGAAGATCCCGCGCCGTCCACGCCCGGGAGGACGGCAGCGAAGCTGTCGATGCCAATTTCCATCTGAATGACCCCGGCTTGGATCGGACCATTACGTCTCCACAGCCTTCCGCACCATCGGGGAGCGTTTGCGGCTTCGCACATCGCGTCGACCTTGCCGACTTCGAGGGCGCCCGCTTCGTGGCGCAAGGAAGGCGCCGGATGCGAGGACGAGGTGTCCGCCCGAGAAGGTCGATCCGGTCGTGGACGATCCACCACCTCGACTTTACCCGCAGACGGCGCTCGCACACGTCCCGATCGCGTCCGACGGCGACCGCCGGATCACGCCGACCCGGTCGGGAAGTGGGTTGACGGCAAGCCATCGAGGTGGTGTGCGCCTCCCGAGGCCGCTCGAGGCCTCGGGTCCGCCGTCTTTGCCGTGACCGGTGCCGGCGGATGAAGGAGGTTTCGGTGACGACGACGATACCCACCCTGCTGACCCACGGCGGGAAGTTCCACTGCGACGACGCGCTCGCCTACGCGACCCTTCGGCTCGCGCTCGGCCTCGAGGCGGTCGGACTCGATCACCGGCTGGTCCGGACCCGCGACAAGGCCGAGATCGCGGCCGCCGATATCGTGTTCGATGTCGGCGGCGTCCACGATGACGCGACCAGCCGTTTCGATCACCACCAGCGCGGCGCACCCGTCCGTTCCGACGACGGCGTCCCGTTCAGCGCCGCGGGTCTCGTGTGGCAGGTCCACGGCGTCGCCGCCGTCCGGGCGATCCTCGCGCCCGGCCAGGCGAGTGACGCCGTGGCGACCGCGGCGGTCATCGACGACACGGTGATCCGGCGCGTCGACATGCTCGACAACGGTGTCGGCGAACCCGGCAGCGCGCTCGAACTGTCGTCGCTCGTCGAGGACTTCAACGGCACCTGGGACGCCGATCGCGACGGCGCCGCGGAGGATGCCGCGTTCATCGAAGCCGCCGACATGGTGCGCGATCTCCTGAAGCGCCGTGTCGCGCGCGTCCGAGCCCGCTTGTCGGCGGACGCCATCGTGGTCCAGTCGCATGCCCGGTCCGCCGATCCCCGGATCCTCGAACTCGAGCGGGGCATGCCGTGGCAGGAGCCGGTGTTCTCGCACGGGCTCGGCGTCCTCTACGCGGTCTATCCCGTACCCGGCGGCAACTGGATGGTCGGCGCCATGCCGCCGGAACGCCATTCCTTCGCGCAGCGGCTGCCGTTGCCGGCGGCCTGGGCGGGCCTGCAGGACGAGGCCCTCGTCGCGGAGTCGGGCATCGAGGATGCCGTGTTCGTCCACGCCAAACGTTTCATCGCCTCGGCGCGGTCGCGGGCCGGCGCGATGGCGATGGCGACGGCGGCGATCCAGGCTTCACGAAGCGAGCCCGGCCCTTCCGACGACATTCCCCATCGGCCGGTCTCCTTGATGATCACTCGGGCCCAAAGAGCCATGCTGCGCGAGCGCGGACACTCCGACGAGGCGATCCGCACCATGACGCCGGCGCAGGCGCACGGGCACCTGAGCTGCTGATCCCACGGCCGCATCAGCGCGAGGCGACCTCGGCGATCCTCGCGGCAAAATCGGCCGGCCGGCCCGGCTACCTGCTCGGCGACATGACCGGCCTTGGCAAGACGCTTGCGGTCTGGTGCGCCGTGGCCGCGCTGCCGGAACGTGACGTGCTGATCGTCTGCCCGAAGGGCGCGATCCCGCAATGGCGCCGCACCATCGCCCTGGCTGGACTTCCGGAGAAGGCGGTCACGCTGATCAACTACGAGCGCTGCAAGTCGCTCATGGCTCCGCCCGCCGCCAGCAAGCGCCGATCGACCCGCGCGAAGAACAACGAGCTGGCACGACATGGCCAGCCGAAAAAGACATGGCCGATCGCGGTCTTCGACGAGAGCCACCGCTTGCGCAATCCGTATGCGCAGCAAAGCCTGGTCTGCGGTCAGCTCGCCGCCGCGGCCACCTTTTCGATCTTCATGAGCGCCACGGCCGGCCAGGCGCCGCACGAGCTGTCCTACCTCGGCGCGCTTCTCGGGTACGCATCGGCGTCGCCGGTCGAGACGCTCGCCGACTTCCGGGACCTCATGAAGCGACTGAAGATCGGCCGCGCCAAGGGCCGCTGGACCAACTGGACCTGGGAGGCGAATGCGCGCGACTGCGGGGTGATGGCCGACCTGCTGTTCAAGGGCGAGCGCGCGATCGGCATGCGCCGGCGCCCGGGCGACATCGCGGGCTGGCCGGAGGTGCAGCGCGAACTCTCTCCGACGGCGTTGGATGCCGGCGAGCGGCGCCTCTACGACGCCACCTGGCGGGAGTTCCGCCGCGAACTCGGCCTCCTCGGCGGCAGCACGCGTCGCCCCGTCGGCTGGGCCGCCGACCTGCGCTTCCGGCAGAAGGCGAGCCTGTTGCGCGTCGCGGGCACGGCGGACTTCGCGCAGGATCTGCTGGAAGGCGATCGGCAGGTGGCGATCTCGGTCGCCTTTCTGGAGACCGGCGCCGCCTTCGTGTCGAAACTCGCCGGGCGGCACTGGCGTGTCGGCGAGATCAACGGCCGGCAGTCCAGCGAGGTCAACGAGGCGGTCCGCGTCGCCTTTCAGACCGGGCAGCTCGACATCGTCGTCTTCACGGTCACGGAGTCGATCTCGCTGCATCGCAACGAGATGCCGGGCGGCGAGCGGGATCGTGCCCTGATCGTCCACGACATGCGCCACAGCGCGATCCAGCTGGCGCAGGTCGAGGGTCGCTGCCATCGCGACGGCGAGAAGGCCATCGTCTTCTACGCCTATGCCGAGGCCACGGTCGAAGAGGAGATCGCGGCCACGGTGACGCGACGCATGGCGTCGATGGAGGCGATGGCCGGCGAGGACACGACGCTGCTGGACGAGATCGCGAGCGTCGTCGCGGCGGCGTCCTTACGTTAGCTCGCCGAGCGCCTTGGGTCCGCGAAATGCGGGTCGCAGCCGGGACGCGGTGCTGCGTCCACCATCTTGGGGTGAGCACCGATCCGTCACGCCTACCGCGCGCCGACTGCCAACGTTGCACTTGTCGTGCGCGCCGGCGTCCCGCGTCGGGACGATCCCACCGGCCGGACACGACGTTTCCGCCGGCCGCCTCGATGCTCCCGTCGTCCGTCATGCTCCATCGCCTCGCTATGAGAACGGATCGCGATCTCTCGATCGACGCTGAAGAGGACCATCTTCGTGCCTGCTGCCGTCAGGTGGTCGACGTGATCCGTGTGGAGAGGTCGCGCGCGTCAGCCAGTCTCCTCGGCGGTCTTCGTCGATCGGCGCCGCGGCCGCTTGACCGGCTTCTCGCCGAGGCTGACGCGGAGCTGGTTCTCGAGGTCGGCGGGATGACCGTGCTTGATCAGCAGGTCGGCGAAGGCTTCGTCGGCGAGCTGCTGGAAGCTGCGGCGACGCTCCCGGCGCAAGAGATCGACCACCGACCAGGTCTCGTCGTCGAACTGGACGCGCTTGCCGACCGTCATCCCGCCCCCGCGTTTTCCGGACGCCGATGGCAGCATCTCGCCGACCATAGGTCGACGACGATCTGCCCGCCATCCTCGGTCCTGAGGCGACGCGCGCGTCCGGCAAGGCGCCCTTGTGCGGAGTCAGCGTGCGAGAGTCCGTTGCAGTCGCGCGATCGCGCCGGGCAGGCCGCGCACCGTCAGCACCCGGCCGGTCTCGTCGTATTCCTCGGACAACACTCGCGCACTTTCGTAGACCTCGCCGATCATGCCCTGCTTCGCGTAGGGCAGCACCAGGACGTCCTCCACCATCGCTGCCTCGAAGAACGCGATGATCGTGTCGCGCAACGCGCCCACGTCGTCCGGCGCATGGGCTGAGAGCAGGATCGCGTCGGGGTTCGTGTCGCGGAGGGCGGCGCACGCGGCGTCGTCGATGCGGTCCCGTTTGTTCAGCACCAGGCGGGATGGCACGGCATCGGCGCCGATCTCGCGCAGCACGGCGCGGCTCACCTCGAGCTGCGCCGCCCAGGTCGGGTCCGACGCGTCGACCACGAACAGCAGCAGCGAGGCCTCCGCCGCCTCCGCCAGCGTGGATCGAAACGAGGCGACGAGATCGTGCGGCAGCTGCTTGATGAACCCGACCGTGTCCGACACCAGCACCCGAGGCGTGGTCTCAGGCTGGAGCGCGCGCACGGTGGTGTCGAGGGTCGCGAAGAGCTTGTCCTCGACCAGCACATGGCTGCCGGTGAGGGCCCGCATCAGGGAGGACTTGCCCGCATTGGTGTAGCCGACCAGCGCCACGCGCAGCTGGTCGCGGCGTCCGGAGCGGCGCTGGTCGCCATCACGCTGCACCGCGTCGAGCTGGTCCTTCAGCTCCGCGAGCCGGTCGCGGATCTTGCGGCGATCGAGGTCCAGCGAGCTCTCGCCGGCGCCCTTGCCCTGCTGGCGTCCGCCACCGGCCGAGGATTCCCGCAGCCGAGGGGCCACGTACCTCAGCCGCGCCATCTCGACCTGCAGCCTCGCCTCGCGGGTGTTGGCATGGCGATGGAAGATCTCGACGATGACGCCGGTGCGGTCCAGCACCTGGGCTCCCGTAGCCCGCTCCAGGTTGCGGATCTGGCTGGGCGACAGTTCGTGGTCGACGATGACGTATTCGGGCTTCGCTTCGCCGTCCGGATCGGAAGTCGTCGCGGTCTTGCCCTGCGCGACGCCCTCGAACCGCAGTCGGGCCTTTGCTTTCGGCGCCGGCGCCATGGAACCCACCACGCCGGTGCCGCCCGTCAGCGCCGCCAGTTCCTCGAGCTTGCCGCCGCCCAGCAAGGTCGCGCCGCCGATGCCGTCGCGCCTCTGCGACACCGTGCCGACCACCTCGTAGCCCAGCGTCTTCACGAGGCGGCCCAGCTCTTCGAGGCTGGCCTCGTGCGCGACGTCGTCGACGTCCGGCAGCTGAATGCCGACCAAGACGGCGTGAGGGATCGGTGCTCTCGTCTCCATGGACGCGGTGTAGCACGCGGGATGGGTCGGATGTCCTGCGTCGCGCCGGCTTCGGTTTCGCGGGCACGAGCGTCAGCGAGGCGCGCCGCCATGCTGCGAGACAGGCTCGACCGGATCGCCACGGCCCGCTGCCTCGCCGCCGGGCTGAGCTAAAGGGCATCATGTACGCCGCGGTTGACTACCGCATCCTCTTCAAGCCGGTTGGCGTCATCGCTCGCCTCTATTCGCTGATGTAGCTAGCTGGCGTCCTGCTCGCGGGTGTCGGCTAGCCCCGCGAGGTCGCCAGCCGGCGGACTGACGAGTGCGGCGACAGGCGGCTTGGAAACCCTTGGAGGCCTTCGTGGGATGTCCCGGCCGGTGAAGGTCCTAGCCACCGCGGACAAGGTCCGTAGCTGTTTGCGTGAGGTCGCCGCCAGGGTCGATGAGACCGTCGAGCACCGAAAAGTGGTCGGCTCCCTGCGATGGCAGTAGCCAGGTGGGAGATTTGTTACCGACGCGCATGTCGCGGTAAGCGCAAGCTTGGCGGCAAAGCTCCGGCAATTCATCGGCCCCATAGGCGATCGCCAGGCTACCTGGATCATCTCGTCGTATCGGCGAAAACTCTATCGCCTCCTGCTCCGAGATATGTACCCGATCATCGATGAGCGTACCGCGAAGGGGCATGAGGTCGTAGATGCCGCTCACTGCGAGCACGCCACTCACTTCGGACCGCCTCAGCATGAGCGCTGCGAGATGGCCGCCCGCCGACCAGCCCGAAACGATGACGCGGCCGGTGGCTAGGCGGGTGACGGTCGCCAGCGCGGCATCGATCTCGGCGACGATCTCGGTCAAGGTCGCGTCGGGCGTCAGCGTGTAGCCGACCACCGCGACATCGAACCCTCGCGCGAGCGGGCCGATGCCCATGCAGGCGAAGTCTTCCTTGGCGTTGCGTTGCCAATATCCGCCGTGGATGAAGACGAACAGCGGCGCGGCGGCCTTGCCGCACGCGAAAAGGTCGAGGCGGTTGCGCGGGCGCGGACCGTAGACGACATCGCGCTCGCCCGGGCCGCTCGCCCGGATCGGGGCGCTCAGGGCCTTCCAGCGCGCAATCTGCGCCGCGCTGTCGGCGACGGCGCAACCGTTGTCATAGGCCGCGCTGCGGGTCGCGCGGTCCATGTCGCGCCAGTCGGCCATCACGCCGCGTCCGGCACGGCGCCGTGGAGTTGCAGGGCCACCTGGCGCCTGATGTCGTTGAACGCCGAATCGGCGACATCGCGTGGCCGTGGCAGCGCAACCTCGTGCATCGCATCGATGCGCCCCGGCCCCGGCGACATCACCACGATGCGGTCGGCGAGCAGCACCGCCTCCTCGATCGAATGGGTGACGAAGAGGACTGTGAGGCCGGTGCGAAGCCACAGGTCCAACAGTTCGCCCTGCAACCTGTCGCGGCTCATCGCGTCGAGGGCGCCGAACGGCTCGTCCATCAGCACGACCTCGGCGTCGTTGGCGAGGACGCGGGCGATCGCGACGCGCTGCTTCATGCCGCCGGAGAGCTGGTGCGGAAAGGCTCCAGCGAAGCGCCTGAGGCCGACCATGTCGATGTATCGCTCGACCAGCGCAAGGCTCTCTCCGCGCGGCCGTCCGCGCGAGCGTGGGCCGAAGGCGATGTTGCCTTGGACGGTCAACCAGGGAAACAGACCGTAGTCCTGGAAGACCATACCGCGCCGCGGATCGGGTCCGGCCACCGGCTTGTCCCACATTCGGACCTCGCCCGTGGTTGCCGCCTCGAACCCGGCCACGATCCGCAGCAACGTCGATTTTCCGCAACCCGACGCGCCGATGATGCACAAGAACTCGCCCTTGCGGATGTCGAGGCTAGCGGCGCTCAGCGCCTCGATCGATCGACCCTGAAGGTCGAAACGCTTGGTGATCGAGCGGATGGAGAGGATCGGCAGGGGCTCAGCCATGCGCGGGGCTCCACGAGAGCAGGCGCCTGCCGAGCAGCAGCAGGACGCGGTCGGATAGAAAGCCGCAAACACCGATGACGATCATGCCACATATGACGATATCGGTGCGCGACAGCTGGCGCGCCTCCATGATGATGGCGCCGAGCCCTGTCGGAACGCCGGTCATCTCCGCTACGACGATGATGATCCATGCGAAGCCAAGGCCGAGCCGCAGGCCGGTGAAGATCGAGGGCAGCGCCGCGGGCACGACGACGCGGGCGAACTGCGCCGAGGGCCCGCAACCGAGCATGCTTGCGGCCTCGAACAGGCGCGGCTCTACGGATCTCACGCCGAAGACGGTGTTGAAGAGGATCGGATAGAAGGCGCCGAGGAAAACGAGGAAATAGGCCGAGCGCGGGCCGAGGCCGAAAAGGATCATCGAGAGCGGCAGCCAAGCTGTGACCGGCACTGGGCGGAGAAACTGCAGAGTAGGATCGACCAGCTTCCGGGCGAGCGGCAACCGCCCGATCAGCAGGCCGAGTGGCAGCGCAGCCAACGCGGCGAGTGCAAAGCCGCCGAACACCCGCAACACCGAGGCCAGCGTGTTCGTCACCAGCGTCCCGCTGAACGCGTCGCCGTCGTTGCCGAAGGCGAAGTCGATCAGCGAGGTCCAGACCGCCGTTGGCGGCGGGATGAGTGTGTCCGGCTGCCGTGCCGTCGAAAGCTGCCAAGCGGCGAGGAGTGCGAACGGGAGAATGAGCGCGATCGTGACCTCGCTTACGCGCCCCAAGACACGCGAATTGCTCATCGTCTCACCGCGCCCTCCGGCGCCGGCATGCTTCTCCGCGACAAGCGTCACGACGGCATCGCGTCGACGAACAGGGTGTCGATATAGAGTGCCGGGTCGGGCAGTCTCTTGATCTGCTTCAAGGCGAGCATGTGCTCGGCATAGGCCTTGGCTTCCTTCACGTCGCTCGAGTCGAAGCGCCAGACGTAGTCGACGTTGAGCAGGGAAATCGCCAAAGCCTCTTTTTTCTGCCCAAGCCTCTTGCCCGCCATGTCGATCACCGCATCGCGATTGGCGAGGCAGAAGCCGGTCGCCTTGCGGTGGATATCGAGCAGGGTCCGCACCGTGTCGGGTTTGGTCTCGATCATGTCGCGGTAGGTGCCGACCACCATGTTGAGCGCGCCCATCTCCGTCGAGTAGGGATGCTCGACGAGGGTGCCGACGCCGCTCAGCAGGCTGAGGCTGGGCGCTGGTTCCGCGCCGACGTAGGCGTCGATGTCGCCGCGGGCCAGCGCGATCGGCATCTCGCTGAAGGAAATGCGCACCGGCACGACGTCCTTGATCGTCAGGCCCTCCATGTGAAGCCGTTCGCGAACGAACACCTCCTGCGTCGATCCCGGCCAGATGCCGACTTGCTTGCCCTTGAGGTCCTTGATCGTGACGATTCCGGAGCCCTTCCTTGCGATGATCGCCATGCCCTTGTCCGACATGCCCGCGATGACGACGATGGGCTCGCCCGCCGCCGCCCCGAGCGTCGCGGCGGCAATGCCGAAGGTGCCGAAATCGACCGACTTGGTGGTGACGGCGTTTTTGCAGTCGGTGGGGCTCTCGAACGGCAGCACTTCTATGGTGAGGCCGCTCGGCGCGAACTGCTGGTAGAAGTAGGGCGTGATGCAGTGGATGAGGCGCAGCGTGCCCATGCGGATCGTCGTCGTCGCGGCGCGCGAGCCGGTCGGTGACGCGGCGAACGCGAGGCTGGCGCCAAGACCGGTCAACACGTCGCGTCGATGAACCATGGATCGCTCTCCGCTTTGCCCAACCGCAAGGCGGACTGAGGCAATCGCTGTGCCCGAATATGCGCCTGAAAGCCTCGTTGGCTCGAAGGCCGGACGATCCAACGCGTTACGATCCGCGACGATTTTGCTTGGTTACGCGCCGACAGCTGGCGCGACGTGCTGCGCGACCCGAACGCCCTGCCCGCCCCATCAGGATCATTCTCGAGGCCGAGAGCGCCTACTTGGCCTAGCGCGTTCAAGCGACCTGTCCGCATCAAGTCGTCGAGTCCGGCACATGAGGTCGCCTCGGGCGCCTTGAACTGATCGATAGCCCGCGAAGGTGATCCGCCAACATTTCGATGAACAGCCGTAGTTTCATCGACATCTGACGTCTCGAAGGAAACAGCACGTAGACCGGCATCGCCGCGCTGGCGAAGTCGGGTAGGATCCGCTCGAGGCGGCCTGCGTCGACGTCCTCCGCCACGTCGATTTCCGACCTCAGCATGATCCCGTGCCCGGCTAGGGCCCAATCGTGCACCACGTCGCCGTTGTCGCAGCGCAGGCGCGTTGTCGGAAGGACCTGCACACTCTGTCCTTCCGGGCCGAGAAGGCGCCAGGGCTCGTTTCCCTCGCCGTAGCGCAGGGCGGTCAACTGGCTGCACGCCCCGGTCCCGTCGGGACGTCCGACCCGGTCGAGATAAGCGGGCGAGGCCACGAGGATGCGCCGGTTCTAGGCGAGGCGCCGCATCGTCATCGCCCCGTCGGTCGGTGTCCCGATCCGGACCGCAGCGTCGAGGCGGTCCTCGATAAGATTGGCGAGGCGGTCGTCGAGCCGCAGCTCCGCCGACAGGCGCAGATGGCGTTCCGTCAACTCGGCCAGAACCGGGGCGACGTGGCGGCGCCCGAAGGAGACCGGCGCGCCGATGCGCAGGATCCCGACCGGCTCCTCCCGCCCGGTGGCAAGGCGCTCTTCGGCGGTGGCGAGTTCGTCGAGCACGCGCTCGGCGTGGGCACGCAGGCCCTCTCCTGCCTCCGTCGCGGACAGACGGCGGGTCGTGCGCTGGATCAGCCGTACACCAACGCGCCGCTCCAGGCTTCCCAGGCGTTTGCTCACAACCGCGAGGGTGACGCCGAGATCGCGGGCGGCCGCCGAGAGACTCCCAAGCGCCAGGATGCGCGCGAAGGTACGCAGCTCGTTCAGATCGTCCAGCATTCTCAACCGCGGTGCAAGAAAGCGTGGAACTGAAACGAGGTTATCGCGAACGATGCAAGAGCCCATCTTGCGGACATGATGATTGATGGCGCTGCCCCGACCCGCCGGACCGTCCTGTCGATGGGACTGGCCGCCGCGTCCGCGACCATCCTCGCACAACCGGAGACGTCCATGGCCGAACAACCCGCATCCGGACACGCCTTCTGGCCGAACGGCGCCCGCGTCGCGGTCAGCCTTTCCCTGATGTTCGAGGCCGGCGGCCAGCCGATCTCTGGGGCAGGCGGTGTCATCCCCGATCCCATCGAGAAGGGACTGCCCGACCTGCCGACCAACGCCTTCTTCCAATATGGCGTCTACGAGGGCATCCCGCGCCTCCTCGATCTGTTTGACCGGCACCAGGTCAAGATTTCCTCCTTCATGATCGGGCAGGCGGTCGACAAGGCGCCCGACCTCGCCAAGGAGATCGTCCGGCGCGGCCACGAGGCCGCCGCCCATGGGCGGACCTGGGAGAATTCCTATGCCCTCGAACCGGAGGCCGAGCGCGCCTTCATAGCCGACAGCGTCGAGGCGATCGAGAAGGCAACCGGACAGCGGCCGGTCGGCTGGAACGCCTATTGGATGCGCAATTCCCCACGCACCCTCGACATCCTGCAGGGGCTGGGCTTCCGCTACCACATCGACGAGCCGAGCCGGGACGAACCCTTCATCGTCGAGCTGAAGGGCGGCGACTTTGTCACCGTCCCCTACACGTTCCACATGAACGACATCGTGTCGTTCCCCTTCCAGGACTGGAACCCGGCAGCCTACGAGCAGGCGCTGCGGGACGAGTTCGACCAGCTCTACGAGGAAGGCGCGCATCGCCGCCGGATGATGGTGGTCAGCCTGCACGACCGCATCTCCGGCCACGCGAACCGCGTGCGCGTGCTCGACCGGTTTCTCTCCTACGCCCGATCGAAGCCCGGCGTCTGGTTCGCGCGCAAGGACGAGATCGCCGATTGGGCGCTGAAGGTACGAGCCGACACGCCGGTTTACGACCGCGGTGCCCCGACCTCGAGCGGTCTGCCAGGCTCCGCCGGCTAACCGGCCCCTCAAGACAGCAGAACGACAAGGAGTTAGCGCATGCCCATCGACCTGAACGGAAAGGCCGTGCTCGTGGTCGGCTCGAGCGGCGGCATCGGCCAAGCCACCGCGGAGGCGTTTGCACGAGCGGGCGCCCGCGTCGTGGCGGCAGGACGATCCGGCGGGAAGCTCGACGCCGCGGCGTCGGCCATCGGCGGCGAAGCCGCCGCCCTGGACTTCACCGACGACAAGGCCGTCGAAGCGTTCTTCGCGGCGCGAAACCCGTTCGATCACGTAGTCGTGGCCGCGGCCTCGACAAAGACCGGGCCGGTCGGCGTACTGGCGCTCGAGGATGCCCAGGCCGCAATGGACTCGAAATTCTTCGGGGCCTACCGGATCGCCCGCTCGGCGACGATCCGCGACGGCGGCTCCCTCACCTTCGTCTCGGGATTCCTCTCGACGCGACCGAGCGCGACCTCCGTGCTCCAAGGCGCGATCAACGCCGCTCTCGAAGCTCTTGCGCGCGGCCTCGCTCTCGAGCGGGCACCGGTGCGGGTCAACACTGTCTCCCCGGGTCTCGTCGACACTTCGCTCTACGCGAGCATGGCCGCGGACGATCGAGAGGCGATGTTCGCCCGGGTCGCCGGCCGACTACCGGCAGGCCGGATCGGAAGACCGGAGGACATCGCCCAGGCCATCCTGTTCGTGGCCACCAATCCTTTCGCCACCGGCTCGACCGTGACGGTGGACGGCGGCGGCACCATCGCGTGAGCCCGAAAATGCAGCGCGTCTTCGCCTTAGAGCGATGTTCGCCGACGTTCCGGCCACCGGCGGGACGGCGATCGCGGCGGACGGCACGACCTACATGTCGGATAACGACCGCAGCCGAATCATCACAGTCTCGCCGAGCGGCGGGATTACGACGCTGAGCGAGGATCCTCCGCTGAAATAGCCGAAAAAACTTAGCTCGATTATTGTAATGATTGGCGCACCCGAGAGGATTCGAACCTCTGGCCTCTGCCTTCGGAGGGCAGCGCTCTATCCAGCTGAGCTACGGGTGCTTGAAAACAGGGTAGCGGATCGCCCGCTCACGGGCAATCCGCACATCGAGGCGATCAAGCCGCTTCGAAATCCTGAGCCGGACCGGAATCCTTGCCCTTGGCGGAGACGTCGCGGTCGACGAACTCGATGACGGCCATCGGGGAATTGTCACCGTAGCGGAAGCCCGCCTTGAGCACGCGCGTGTAGCCGCCGTGGCGCTCCTTGTAACGCGGGCCGAGCACCGCGAAGAGCTTGCCGACGAGCGCGACGTCTTTGATCTGGGCGATGGCTTGACGGCGAGCATGAAGGTCGCCGCGCTTGCCCAGCGTCACCAGCTTCTCGACGACGGGACGCAAGTCCTTGGCCTTGGGCAGCGTGGTGGTGATCTGTTCGTGCTTGATCAGCGCCTGGCACATGTTGGCGAACATCGCCTTGCGATGCTCGTGAGTGCGGCCGAAGCGGCGCTTCGCGTGTCCGTGATACATCTGGCTCTCCGAATTGTTGCGGCCGCCGTGCCAAGGTACGGCCGATGCTTGTTGTTCGAGGCGTTCGTCTTTCTCCGCGGGCGGACGAAGACCGACGGCGCTAGTAGTGCTCCTCGAACCTCTTGGCGAGTTCGTCGATGTTCTCCGGCGGCCATCCCGTGACCTCCATGCCGAGGTGCAGGCCCATCTGCGCCAGCACTTCCTTGATCTCGTTGAGCGACTTGCGACCGAAGTTCGGAGTGCGGAGCATCTCGGCCTCGGTCTTCTGGATGAGGTCGCCGATGTAGACGATGTTGTCGTTCTTCAAGCAATTGGCCGAACGCACGGACAGCTCGAGCTCATCGACCTTCTTGAGCAACGCCGGGTTGAAGGCGAGCTCCGGGATCTGCGGCGCGGCCTCCTCGCGGCGGGGCTCCTCGAAGTTCACGAAGACGTTGAGCTGATCCTGGAGGATCCGGGCGGAATAGGCGACGGCGTCCTCGGGCGTGAGCGAACCGTCGGTCTCGACCTCCATCGTCAGCTTGTCGAGTTCGAGATTCTGCCCCTCACGGGTATTCTCGACGCGATAGCTCACCTTGCGCACCGGCGAGAACAGGCTGTCGATCGGGATGAGGCCGATCGGCGAGTCCTCGTGACGGTTGCGGTCGGCCGGCACGTAACCCTTGCCGGAGTTGACCGTGAACTCCATGCGGATCTCGGCGCCCTCGTCCAACGTGCAGATCACGAGGCCTGGGTTGAGGATGGTCACGTCGTTGACCGTGCCGATGTCGCCGGCGGTGACCTTGCCGGGCCCGGACTTCTTCAGCACCATGCGCTTGGCGCTGTCGCCCTGCATCTTGATGGCGATGTCCTTGATGTTGAGGACGATGTCGGTCACGTCCTCGCGCACGCCAGGGATCGACGAGAACTCGTGCAGCACGCCGTCGATGTGAACGCTGGTGATGGCAGCGCCCTGAAGCGACGAGAGCAAGATTCGACGCAACGCGTTGCCGAGCGTCAACGCGAACCCGCGCTCCAATGGCTCGGCAATTACGGTCGCGAGCCTCTTGGGGTCGTCGCCGGAGACGACCTCGAGCTTGTTCGGCTTGGTCAGTTCCTGCCAGTTCTTCTGGATCATGGTGCACCTTTCGAAGTGCTGACGGACTCGGCCGGATTGCCCGCCGTCGTCGAAGGAAAGCTCTTGGCCGCGTCTAGACGCGGCGGCGTTTGCGCGGACGGCAGCCGTTATGCGGAATCGGGGTCACGTCGCGGATCGACGTGACCATGAAGCCCGAAGCCTGCAGCGCACGGAGAGCCGACTCGCGACCCGAACCGGGGCCAGACACCTCGACCTCGAGCGTGCGCATGCCGTGCTCGGCCGCCTTGCGGGCCGCGTCCTCGGCCGCCATCTGCGCAGCGTAAGGGGTCGACTTACGCGAGCCCTTAAAGCCCATCGTGCCGGCCGACGACCACGAGATGGTGTTGCCCTGCGCGTCGGAGATCGTGATCATCGTGTTGTTGAACGTCGAGGCGACGTGGGCCACGCCCGACACGATGTTCTTGCGCTCGCGGCGCCGAACGCGACCTGTTTCTTTAGCCATGATGATCCTGTCCTTCTAGCGCGCCCGTGATGCCAGGCGCTCGGGTATGGTTTTGGCTCGTCCGATGGGTCTCGTCCGAGCGACTGTCTCAGTCGATCACTTCTTCTTGCCCGCGATCGGCTTCGCCTTGCCCTTGCGAGTACGCGCATTGGTATGCGTACGCTGGCCGCGAACAGGAAGTTGACGACGATGACGCAGACCGCGGTAGCAACCGAGGTCCATCAGGCGCTTGATGTTGATCGACACCTCGCGTCGCAGGTCGCCCTCGACCATGTAGTCGCGATCGATCGTCTCACGGATCTGAAGCACCTCGTTGTCGGTGAGCTCGGCCACGCGGCGCTCCGCCGGGATCGACACCTTCGTGCAGATCTCCTGAGCCTTGGTCGCGCCGATCCCGTGGATGTATTGCAGCGCGATGACGACGCGCTTGTTGGTCGGGATGTTGACGCCTGCGATACGGGCCATGCTGCTCACGTCTCCATGTGGGCCCCGAAGGGCATGACGATCGCGTCCGGTGGAGCCCGGCCCATGCGACCTGATACGAAAAGCCACCAGAACGACAACAAGCGGCCCCGGTGGGAACCGCTTCGATAGGCCGTCGCTGGCGTACGATGCTGGCTATAATCTTCAGAGCGACCCGTCAAGCGCCGCAACGACTTGTCAAGCCTGGATCGGTTGCTTGTCCTTGAGAAAACCATCGATCGAGGCGGTGACCTCCTCGATCGACGTCATTCCATCGACGACGTGCAGGTCGCCGATCCCGCGATAATACTCCGAGACCGGCGCGGTCTGAAGACGATAGGTCTCGAGGCGCTTGCGAAAGGCGCCGGCATTGTCGTCCTCGCGGGGGTCGCCACCCTTGGCGATCGTGTCGGAGACGCGCTGCTCCATGCGGCGCACCAAGGCGTCCTCGTCCACCTTGAGTTCAATGACGGCATCGAGCGTCATGCCCTTGCGATCGAGCATCGCACCGAGCGCCTGGGCCTGCGCCACCGTGCGCGGGAACCCGTCGAGAATGAAACCGCGCCCCGCGTCGGGTTGCTCGACCCGATCGTCGATGAGCTTGATCACGATCTCATCAGAGACAAGCTTGCCTTCGCTCATGATCACCTGGGCCTGTCGCCCGACATCGGATTGGGCAACCACGGCCGCACGCAGCATGTCTCCGGTCGACAGCTGCGGAATCCCGAACCGTTCCATGAGACGAGCGGACTGCGTGCCCTTGCCGGCTCCGGGCGGCCCGAGCAGGATCAACCTCATCGGCGACGTCCCCTCAGCTTCGACTTCTTGATGAGGCCTTCGTACTGGTGAGCCTGAAGATGGCCGTGGATCTGGGCCACGGTGTCCATGGTCACGCTGACGACGATCAGCAGTGACGTGCCGCCGAAGTAGAACGGCAGGTTGGCCCAGGAGATGAGGATTTCCGGGAGCAGGCAGATCAGGGCGAGATAGGCGGCACCAAGCACCGTGATCCGCATCAGGATCTTGTCCAGGGTCTGCGCCGTGCGCTCGCCGGGCCGGACACCCGGGATGAAGCCGCCGTGCTTCTTGAGGTTGTCCGCCGTTTCCTGCGGGTTGAAGACGATCGCCGTGTAGAAAAACGCGAAGAACACGATCAACGCGATGTAGGCGACCATGTACAAAGGCCGGCCATGGCCGAGATACGTCGTGATGAAGCCGAGCACGCCGGTCGGCGCCTGGCCCTTAGAGGAGAAGTTGGCGATCGTTGTCGGCAGCAGCAACAGCGACGACGCGAAGATCGGCGGGATCACGCCGGAAGTGTTGAGCTTCAGCGGCAGGAAGGATGTCTGGCCCTCGTAAAGCCGGTTGCCCTGCTGGCGCTTGGGGTAGGTGATCAGAACCCGACGTTGCGCCCGCTCCATGAACACGATGAAGGCGATGACCGCGATCGACATGACCACCACGGCGAGGATGACACCGAACGAGATCGCGCCCTGGCGGCCGAGCTCGAGCGTGTTGCCGATCGCGGAAGGAAACGCCGCGATGATGCCAGCGAAGATGATCAGCGAGGAGCCGTTGCCGATGCCGCGCGACGTGATCTGCTCGCCGAGCCACATCAGGAACATCGTACCGCCCATCAGGGTCAGCACGGTGGAGACCACGAAGAACCAGCCGGGCTCCGTCACCACGTTGCTCTGACCTTCGAGCCCGACGGCAATGCCGTAGGCCTGGAACGCGGCGAGCAACACCGTGAGATAGCGGGTGTACTGGTTGATGATCTTGCGACCGGACTCGCCCTCTTTCTTGAGCGTTTCGAGCGACGGGATCACCGAGGTCAGCAGCTGGATGATGATCGACGCCGAAATATACGGCATGATGTTCAAGGCGAAGATCGCCATGCGCTGCACGGCACCGCCCGAGAACATGTTGAACAGTTCCAGCACGCCCTGCTTGTGGCTGGTGAACTGCGCCTGGAATGCCGCCGGGTCGATCCCCGGCATCGGAATGTAGGTCCCGAGCCGATAGATCACGAGCGCGCCGAGCGTGAACCAGATGCGTTTCTTGAGGACGTCGGCCTTGGCGAAGGCACCCCAATTGACGTTTGACGCGAGCTGCTCTGCCGCCGATGCCATGAGTTGCTCCTGAACCCCGCCGTCTTCTACGCCGGCCGCGCCGCCGGCGTTACCCTTTCACGATCCACCCTTCCGGGAGAGGCTCAAGCCTCCTTGGAGGCGTCGGCCTTGTCTTTCTTCTCGAGGAGCAGCTTGACGCTGCCGCCGGCCTTCTCGATCGCCTCGCGAGCGCCCTTCGACGCGCAGGCCACCTCGAACGCCAACTTGGTCGTCAGGTCGCCGACGCCGAGGATCTTGACCCCGTCGCGTGGCTTCGAGCAGACGCCCGCCGCCACCAGGCTATCGATCGTGACGGGATGCCCGACTTCGAGCTTGCCGGCATCGACCGCCTGCTGGATGCGGCCGAGATTGACCTCGTTGTAGTCGGTCGAGAAGGGATTCCAGAAGCCCCGCTTCGGGAGGCGGCGATGCAACGGCATCTGGCCGCCCTCGAAGCCCTTGATGGCGACACCGGAGCGCGCCTTCTGTCCCTTAACGCCACGCCCGCCCGTCTTTCCCTTGCCGGAGCCGATACCACGGCCGACACGCATCCGGTTCTTGGTCGCGCCCGGATTGTCGCGGATTTCGTTGA
>CAXTVT010000060.1:0-20720 GCA_964247745.1 uncultured Beijerinckiaceae bacterium | reverse complement strand
TCGAAGGCGGTCAGACCCTAAATCCAGCTGGATGAACTTTCCGGGGGCAGGTCATGCAGGATCAACGACTTAGCCGATCGGCATCGCCGGGGTGAGACTCCTCCCACCCCACCTGTACTCTGCTCGGTCAATGTCGCGAAGCGACGTATTAGCGTTTAAAAGGCACCAGCCTTCGGCTTGACGGCCCAGGACTCAATCAGCATGCCTGTGCCTTCAATGCGATCGCGAGCACTCACGAGATGATCGCGTAGCCAGCGGACGATCGGTGCGTCTAAAGTGATGAAAGCCTCGATGACCTTGTTTGGCATCAAACCTTTTCGTCCGTATCTTCCGTTCACGCCCGGATGAGAGTGACCGAGAAACTTCTCGCAATCATGGGGAGACACGTCGAGCTCACGTAGAAGGTCGGCCATGGAGTGACGGCCGCTGTAGGCGGATACGTTGGCCCGCTTGGTCACGTGAATCTTGCGGCTTTGCCAGTCTTTGGAGAGCGCATGACCCCACTTCAGGTCGGAGCCGTTCAGTACCTTCGGCTGGCAATCAGGAAACAGCCGATGATGTCCCAGCTTAGCTAGCTTGTTCGCTCGCTCGAGAAGACCAAGCTCGATCAGTGCGGGATGGACTGGCACGAGCCGCGCAGAACTCTCCGTCTTGAGAATCTTCATGTCTTCGCGGGCGACACGCCCCTTGGCTGGATCGAAAGGCCGCAAATCGAAGTAGTAGATCCCTTGGCCTTCGACCAGCATGAGGTCTGCTATTTCGAGCTGTGCAATCTCGGCCGGGCGCATGCCGGTGAAGATCATGATCACGTACGACCAATAGATGTGGTCCTGCGCAAGCACTGGGCCGGCCTTGTTCCGGCTTCCTCGAACGTGACCGGTGAAGGTCGGCATCTCGAACAAGGCGCGGATTTCCTCGTCCACGAAGCTGTCGCGACCGAGCGCGCCGGTGTTCTTCCGACCCATCAGCTTGAAGACGGGAAGGTCGCCCTGAAAGTAGCCCGCGGCTTTCGCCCAGCTCCAGAATACCTTGAGCCCTGTTATGTAGCGGTTCTCGATCGTGGTCTCAGACAGACGCTTCAGGCCGTTCCACCCGTTGCTTTCCGCATAGACGTAGCGAGCGACAGGGGACTGGACCTGGAGACCCTTCTGATGCGGAATGTTCGGTAGGGCGAGGCAAAGTTGCCGGATGTCCTCGCGGGCATAAGAGCCGATGGGGCGATCCTTCATGATGTGGATCGCGAACAGGATGTAGGGCTTCACATCACGCTCCGCTTTGCGCGAGTCGGTCTCCTCGTGTTTCTCGACGAGAAACTTCTCGAGCAAGTTGGACAGGAGAGGTGTGTGCCGCGTTCGAGCAGCGGGACACTCAGCAAAGGTCGGAGTAGGCGCTTCGGCAAAGCGAGGCACGGTTTGCGCGGAGGATGAGGTGGGATCGCTCTCGGGTACGAGAGAAGGGGCATCCCAGGTATCGCCGACGTCGTACAGCGGGGCGCACGTCAACGACTGTGGCAGGAGGTCAAAGGCGATGTTCGGCCAGTGCGAGGGACCGTCTTCCTCCAGCACCTCGCGGACGACGTTCCCGTCGACGACGTAGCCGAAAGTCGGCAAAGGCGGCTTGAGGTAGTCGGGATCGGGCAGATGGATGTCGAGTTCGAGGAAATCCTCAAGCACTCGGCGCCCGAGGGCAGTCAGAGCTCCCGCGAATTGCTTCTGCCGCGAATAGAACCGCCCATAACGGATCGGGCATGGCGCCGCTTCACGCCAGTCCGCGAGGAGGGCCGTGGCGGTTTTCAGATAGTGGTGCCGGTGGTGCGCGTGCCAAGCGTCCTCCGCCGAGCCTTCCTTGAGGAAGGCGTCGACCTGGGACAGGATCAGGTCGATGTCGCTGTCGATTTCGGCAGGGTTCTGCATCGGAAGGAGCCAACGGAGGTAGGCGAAGAGGCGGGTCTTCGCCTCAGCGTAGCTGGCGGTTCTCAACGAGTACCTTAACAGGGTCCGAGTGCCCGAGAAGAACCTTACGCGAACCTGAACGTAGAAGACGCCGCCGGCGCGGCGGGCGAGATAGGTCATTGTGGTCAAGGCGGCGTGTCCTCAGGGGTGAAGGACTGTGAGACGCCGGTGTGAGACGTCTCGCAGGGACCACCGAGGATCGTGGAGCTTCTTCGTTGCAGATCAGCAGGTTAGCTGGGGGTCCCGACCCGGAGCCGGGTGGTAGCGGAGGAGGGACTCGAACCCCCGACACGGGGATTATGATTCCCCTGCTCTAGCCAGCTGAGCTACTCCGCCGAGCGTCGCGCACGCGCTTTCGCTTGGAGGCGCGATGTAGGATGGGCCGCGGGGGCAAGTCAAGAAAAGCGGGTGAGGCGATCCGCCAATCGCCGTCGGCGCCGTCCGCGCCCTATGTCGAGCCCTCACGAGGTGTCGCGCCGGCATGTGCCCAGGTCTCTTCCCCTTTCTCGAGGCGCTGCGCCTGCCGGCCTACGCCTGCACCAATTGCGGCTTCTGGCAGCGCCATTTCGAGCCGCCGACCGCCTGCCCGATGTGTCTCGATGCCCGCCACGTCGTGCCAGGCGGCGGCTGGCGTTTCCTCACGGCCCCCGCCGCCCAGGCGGCGTGGCCGACGCAATGGGAGGAGCTGGAGCGTGGCGCCTGGCGCTTCTGGAATGACCCGGTCGAGGGGATCGGCCCCAATGGCTACCTGCTGCGCGCCGCCGACGGCCGCAACGTCTTTTTCGAGGGCGCCAGCGTCTTCACCGCGGCGGCGCTCGACCACATCGCCGGCCTCGGCGGCATCGACGTGCTGTCGGCCTCGCATCCCCATTCCTACGGCGCGCTGTGGCAGCTGCAGGAGCGCTTCGACCCCGAGCTGGCGCTGCCCGCCGCCGATTTCGGCTGGTCGGCGGCGCTCCAGGTGACGTGGCCCTACGACGATCGCCTCGAGCTCGCCCCCGACCTCACGCTGCACCGCACCGCCGGGCACTTCGACGGCCACGCCGTGCTGCACGACGCGGCGCGCCGGCTGCTGCTCTGCGGCGACGCCCTCAAGTTCGAGCTGGACCCGGCCGACCGCCGGCGCGCCACCACCATCTCCGCCCACAAGGCCTTCGTGCGCGGCGTGCCGCTGACGCCCGCCGAGCTGCGACGCTACCGCGACACCTTCGCCCCGCTCGATTTCAGCGGGACGTGGACGCCGTTCGAGCAGGTCGCCAACAGCGGCCGGGCCGAGGCCCTGGCGCTGATCGAGGCGCAGCTCGCCACCCGCCCGCACCCGCACCAGGTGCCGCTCGCCGCGTTGCGGCCCGGCACCGCTCAGCCCCAAACTCTTCAACCCTTGGCGAAGGCCTCGAACGCGGCGGCGTAGTCCGGATGCCAGCGCGACAGCGGCGGCCGGTTCTCGACGATGTCGCCGGCGGCCCAGAGGATGCGTCGCTCGTCCTTGGCGCGGGGCACGTCGTTGTCGGGGCACAGGATGTAGAAGTCGCCGCGCTCCAGGCTCTCGAGCAGGAAGGCCACGGTCTGCTCCGCCGTCCACGCCGCCTCGGGTTTGTCCGCGCGGCCTTTGGCCGTCAGCCCGGTGAAGACGTAGCCCGGCACGAAGAGGTGGGCGCTGACCTTGCACCCCGCGAGCCCGCGCAGGTGGTGCTGCAGCGCCTCGGTGAAGGCCTTCACGCCGGCCTTGGCGACGTTGTAGGCGGGGTCGCCCGGCGGCGTCGTGATGCCCTGCTTGGAGCCGGTGTTGATCACCAGCCCCGGGCGCCCCGCGGCGATCATGCCCGGCACCATGATCTGGCTGCCGTGGACGATGCCCATGAGGTTGGTGGAAAGGATCGCCTCCCAGTTCGCCGCCGGCCCGAAGATGTCGCTGCCCGGCTGGATCCCGGCGTTGTTCATCAGCACGTCGATGGCGCCGAGCTTGTCGCGCACCGTCGCCTCGAGGTGGCGCAGCTGCTCGGGCGAGCTCACGTCGGTCGGCACCGCCATGACGACGCCGGCCTTGCCCAGCTCGGCCTCGGCGGCGGCCAGCCGCTCGCCCGGCAGGTCGGCGAGCGCGACCCGCATTCCCAGGCCGAGGAAGGCCTTCGCCGCGGCGAGCCCGAGGCCGGAGGCGGCCCCGGTGACCAGGGCGACGTTGCGCGGCGCGAGAACGGGATGGGTCATGGTGGCCTCTCAAAGCTTCGGCAGCGGAGCCGGAAGTTCTCCGACCCTTGCCGAAGCCTCGCTCCCGATATAGGTACCTTAACCGAACTCTCGCGTGGCGTCCACCCCCGGCGCCGCTCGCGCGATCGGAAACGGCCTGTCTCCTGCCCTGACATTTGGGCCTGCCAATGTCAGGGTACCGCGACGAAAACGAGGGCCGCTGTCGCGGTACCGCGACACGGAACCCTGCCACTGCCGCGTTCCGCGACATGCCGCGGATCGAGGTGGCCGTCCGCCGTCATGACCGAATTCTTCATCGCGGGGCGGAGCATCGGCATGGACCCGTGGTCGGACCAGGATCTCGAACTCGACCGTCTCGCAGCCGAGCGGGAGCGCAAGCGGCGCCATGCGAGCCGCGGCCCGACCCGCATCGTCCTGCCCAGGAAGGCCAGGCTCCCGCACCGCGACGAGATGGCCCGCACCATCGCCACGATGCGCGAGCTGGCCGAGTTCGTCGGCGAACTCCGCGCCGGGCTGGAGATCCCACAGGCCCGCCTCGCCGCCCGCGCCGGCGTCAGCCGCCAATGGCTCGTCGCCCTGGAGCAGGGCCGCTCCACGCTCGAGGCCGGCAAGGTGCTGGCCACCCTGGAAGCGCTCGGCTTCGAGATCACGCTGACGCCCTACACCCCGCCGCCGCCGTGGATGCTGCGGGAGATGCAGGCGGCGGAGCAGCGGCGGGAGATGGTGGCGCGAGAGGCGCGACGGCGGCGCAACGGGCAGCGCACGCGAGCCAAGCAGAGCCGACTGGCACAGAATCGGGAAGGAGTCGGGCTGGATCTGGGGTGAGGAGAGCAGATCCAGATCTCAAGCGTGCGCTCCGGGTTTGAAGCCGGACTTGCCCTTCATCATGCAGCAGGGCTTCGCAGGTAAGCTTCCCAGACCATGCTGCACAGCATAGACAATGCAGCAAATATCAAACGCTGGCTAGCGCAGAAGCCAGGATCCCGCGTAGTGAAGTGTCGCTGAATAGATCGCTTGCCCATCATCATCGGTGACGAGAACGACGTACGTCTTCTGATCTCCGTCTTTCGGAATTTCGTCGAACGCAATCGCGGGTAGAATTGTTTGGGCTTCCTTTCGAACATCACTGATGCTCTCGAGTTCGGTGCCCTCATCATCTCTACGTAATTTTCCGTCTTCGCGGATATCGAAAAAGAACCGAGCCATTCGCTACCCGTGGATGTGAATTAATGAGCGAGGCGCTTTGAAGCGCATGGAAGCAGCTCGGCTAGCTCGAACTTCCTGGCTTTGGCTTGTCCGACTGCCGTCGCATGCCTCCTTCGAGCATCGCTGAGATCAAGCTTTCGGCCTCGCTGTCGAGTGGCTTCGAATGATCGAGTGCGGCGACGGCGAGCTTTACCACGGCAGCGACCTCATTTGCCGCTTCGCTTGCATCGTCGCGTTTCGTCGCTTGATCGTCATCGCGACCCACTTGCTCAAGCAGCCAAAGCTTCGAGGCAAAGATAGTCGGGCTGAAAATCGCCCTCGGCCTTCAGCCCCGGCAGGTCAAGAACGATCAAGCGACGGCTTCTGATCTCGATGAGCTTCATGGTCCTCAGAATCTTGAGCGATCGATTCAGGTGAACATTGCTGATGCCGACCGTGTCAGCCAAATCGGGCTGAATCAGCGGAAGATCGAAGCCATCGTCTTCGACCAAACCGGCCGCCTCCAGACGCGCATATAGTTCACAAAGCAGATGCGCGACACGCTCCACCGCATCTCGAGTACCGACGTTGACGATCCACTCGCGGGCATTCGCCATTTCGACGAGCATCGTCATCCGTAGGGCGTGAGAGAGGGCAGGATGTTTCGCCAGTTCGCGGGAGGTGTCCAGCGGTACCCTCGCGATTTCGCATTGCGACAGCGTCGCGATGGCGTACCCCCGTGTTGCAGGCAGCATGATGTCGAAGTTGCAGATGTCGCCGGGCAGGAGAAGCGTCACGATCTGGCGAGCGCCGCTCGGATTGACTTTGTAGCGGCAGGCGAAGCCGCTCACGATCACGATCCATCCCCCTGACATTCTGCCATCAAGGTCGAAGTCGGTTTTTGCGGCATAGCCACGGGTTTCACTGGTGATGACCGTCAGTTCTGCCCTGACCGCCTCCGGCAAAGGTCCGAACCGTTCCAGCGCGTTTACGAATGCTCGCTTGACTTGCGCGTCGGTGATCCGTTTTCGCATCGTGGAACACCTTCAAGCTTTAAGGCGACAGCGGCCAGCAAGAGATAAATGATAAGTTTTTCGAACCGAAGCAGTTTTTCTTTTTGGTGTTTAATCGAACATTCGATGTGTGCGATGCCGCACAAAATTATCATTTCGGTTCTTTTTGATTGACAAGCCCCACTATTTGCGAGTGGCGCTTGTATTTTTGAAACAGCATCCGATGTGAACTGTGTCGCTCCTCGAACATCATCGGCGAAGTCTGGGCACAGGCTTGAGAGTGTCCGCGTGCAAACGACGTGGACCTCATGGCTGAAGCTCGTCAAACCGATGTGCGCAACCGCTTGCTGCGAACGCTCTCTGCGGAAGATTTCGGGCTTCTAGCCCCTCACCTTTACCCAATAGCCACGCAGTTGCGTGAGGACTTGATTGTCGCCAACGAACCCGTGACCGAGTGCTATTTTCCTGAAAGTGGGCTGGCGTCGATCGTCGTTGCCCATGACGGTCGCGAGATCGAGGTGGGAATGATTGGCAGGGAGGGACTCGTCGGCGCCATACCGGTGCTGTTCGGCAACGATCGCACGACACACACCGTCTTCATCCAGATGAGTGGAGAGATGCTGGGCATCGCCACGTCTGCTCTGCTCGCGGTCGTCGAACAGAGTCGGAGTTTACGCACGCTTCTGTCGCGTTATGTGCAGACGCTGATGGTACAGATGGCGGAGACGGCGTTCTCTCACGCCACACTTGGCCTCGAAAGCCGATTGGCGCGCTGGCTGCTCATGTATCATGACAGGGTGGATGGCGATGACCTGTTGCTCACTCACGAGTTCCTTTCTATCATGCTGGGGGTCCAGCGTGCTGGCGTGACATTGGCATTGCAGAACCTTGAAGGCAGCGGCCGTATCAGGGCCGACGCAAGCGCATCCAAATACTCGATCGAGTGAAGTTAGAAGAACTGGCGCACGGCGTGTATGGCGCTCCGGAAGCCGAATACGAACGTCTGATTGGCGGGGTCTGAGATGGCGCGCTACTACTTCAACGTCCGCCACAAGCCTGGACGCGAGGGATTGGCGCGGGACCCGGATGGCGACGAGATCGCCGACGTGGCGTTGGTGCGAGGACGTGCCGTGGAGATGGCGAGCGACCTGATCACGCGAACGCGCCTGGACAGCATTCCCAACTGGTTCGACTGCTCATTCGAGATCGCCGACGAGCAGGGGTGCGCTATCATGATCGTCCCTTTTGGTAGCGCCATCGCGACCAATGTAGATGAGCTCGAAGGATTGTGAAGACGTGGGTTGGATGCGCCCCTGTTCAACGAGGACCTTGACCGCAAAGGATCGTAATGAGTGTTCGCGTGGCGCCTTGAGAGGACCTGCCACATGAACACGACCTGCATGCCGCACCGCTATCGCGGCTGCTGACAGCGCAGGCTTGAAGGTTTCTGCATCGACCTTCTCGGCACGGACGTTGGCTTGCCCGGCGGCACGAACGGGCGACAGATGGCCTTGCTTGGAGCGCCTCTCGCCGCCTGACATTCTCGCCACTTGACATCGAGCAAGCCTCTTTACCCGCGCTTCGCAGTCTGCCCGAACAGCACCTTGTGCGCGTCCGCGTCGACCGTGGGCGCGTTGTTGAGCTGCCTGGCCTTGTCGTAGGCGCGTTGCACCGAGGGCATCGCGGCGATGGCGTGGAACCAGCGCTTGAGGTTGGGAAAGTCGTCGAGATTCTGGCCCTGCTTCTCGTGCGGCACGATCCAGGGATAGCAGGCGATGTCGGCGATCGAATAGGTGTCGGCGACGAACGGGTGGGCCGCGAGGTGGCGATCGAGCACGCCGTAGAGCCGGTTGGTCTCGTCGACGTAGCGCTGGATGGCGTAGGGGATCTTGTCCTTGGCGTAGCCGCTGAAATGGTGGTTCTGCCCGGCCATCGGGCCGAGGCCGCCGACCTGCCAGAACAGCCATTCCAGCGCCATCGCGCGGCCGCGCGGGTCCTGCGGCAGCAGCTTGCCGGTCTTCTCCGCGAGGTAGAGCAGGATCGCGCCGGACTCGAAGATCGAGATCGGCGCGCCGCCGTCGGCCGGCGCCTGATCGACGATCGCCGGGATGCGGTTGTTGGGCGCGATCTCGAGGAAGGCCGGCGCGAACTGGTCGCCCTTGCCGATGTTGATGCCGTGGATGACGTAGGGCACCCCCGCCTCCTCGAGGAACATCGGGATCTTGTGGCCGTTCGGCGTCGTCCAATAGTAGAGGTCGATCATCGTCGCGCTCCTGGGGTCCGGGCTTCGCGGCTACACATAGGCGCGGGGCGCGTCATGCACAGCGTTTCGCCGTCCGCGCGCGTCGACGCGCTCCCGACGCGTTATACAAGGGAGATCGTCGGCCTCGCGCCCGGCGCGGAGTGCCCGGTGCCGACGCTGTTTCGCCTCCTGCTCGTGATCGGCCTGCTCGTGGCACTCGTCTGGGGCGCCATGCTTGCGATGGTGACGTTCATGCAGCCTCGGCCGCACGCGATCACGCGAGACGTCCCGCTGCCGGGAAAGGCGAAGTAGCGGGTCATTGCGTCGACCGCCTCGTGGTTCGAGACGGGGCTGCGCCCCTCTTCACCATGAGGCCGATGAAAGGCTGCGATCGCCAAAGGATCGGGGTCGGCGCCGCTTCGAAGCGCCTCATGGTGAGGAGCGCCGCAGGCGCGTCTCGAACCACGGAGGGATGGTCGCCGAGCCTAAGCCTCCCGCTCTTCTCCCGCCTCGTAGCCGAGCACGCGCGCGTAGCGCTCGATCTCGCCTTCCGGGCCCAGGAACTTCGCGGGATTGTCGGAGAGCTTCACCGCGGGGCGGCCGTCGACCTCGAACACCTTGCAGACCAGCGACACCGGCTTCAGCTCGGCGTCGAAGCCCTGCGGCGGGCAGCCGACGACGTCGTTGGTGAGCGCCGTACCCCAGCCGATCGAGACCTGCACCTTTCCACGCAAGGCCCGGACGCTCTCCTCGATCGAGTCGATCGTCATCGCATCCGAGAGGATGACGAGCTTCTCCTTGGGGTCGCGGCCGCGCGCCGCCCACCAGGCGATCAGCTCCTCGGCCGCGGCGATCGGCGGCTTGGAATCGGGCCGCGCGCCGGTCCAATCCGCCGCCCAGTCCGGCGCGGCGGCGAGGAAGTTGGTGGTGCCGAACGTGTCGGGCAGCAGCACCAGCAGGTTGCCGGCGTAGAGCTTCTGCCACGCCTCCAGCACCTCGAACGGGGCGCGGCGCAAGTCGTCGTCGGTGCGGGCCTGCGCGGCATAGACCATCGGCAGCTCGTGGGCGTTGGTGCCGACCGCCTCGCAGCCCAGGTCGAGCGCGTGCTTGACGTTGGAGGTGCCGGTGAAGCTCTCGCCGAGCCCCTCCATCAGCGCGGCGACGCACCAGCGCTGCCACAGGAAGCCATGGCGCCGCCGCGTGCCGAAATCGCCGAGCCGCAGCGGCCCCTCCCCGGCCAGCACGCGCAGTCGCTCGATCTTGTCCCACAGCCTGGCCTTGGCGCGGGCGTAGAAGAGATCGAGCTCGAAGCGGCTCATCCGGCGCATGGCGGCGCGCGCCCGCAGCTCGGAGACGATGGCGAGGCAGGGCACCTCCCACATCGTGGTCTGCGTCCAAGGGCCGTCGAAGCGCAGCTCGAACTGCCCGTCGCGCTCGGTCAGCTCGTAGTCCGGCAGCGCGAAGTCGCGCAGGAAGTCGATGAAGGCCGGCTCGAAGATCTGGCCCTTGCCGTAGAACGAAATGCCGGCGAGCCAGATCAGCTCGTTGCGCTCGAAGCGCAGCGTGCGGACGTGGTCGAGCTGAGCGACGAGCTCGGCGCGCTCGATCACCTTGGCCAGCTTCACGCTTCTGGTGCGGTTGTGCAGGCCGAAGGCGACGCGCACGTCCGGCTTCAGCTTCCAGATCATCTGGAGCATCAGGAACTTGTAGAAGTCCGTGTCGAGCAGCGAGCGCACGATCGGGTCGATGCGGAAGGAATGATCGTAGGCGCGGGACGCGAGATCGACGGACATGGCGCGGGTGTAGCAGGAGCGGCGAAGCTTCGCATCGGCCGGCAGGCTGCACGCGCTCATCGCGGATGCACGATAGGCTAGCCCGACGCCGACGGAGTGACCCGATGAACGCCCTCTACATGATCGTCGCCGCCCTGCTCGGCGTGGTGCTGACGACCCAGGTCGCCACCAACAAGCAGCTCGGCGAGCACCTGCACAACCTCTACATTCCCGCCGCCGTCAACATGGTGATCGGCGTCGTCGCCACGATCGCGCTGACGCTGGCGCTCTCGACCGAATATCCGAGCGCCCAGATGATCCGCACCGCGCCGTGGTACCTTTGGCTCGCCGGCGGCGTGCTCGGCGCGATCTATCTCACGGGCAACATCCTGCTGGCACCGCGGATCGGCGCGGCGACGCTGATCGGCCTGGTGGTGACGGGGCAGATCGTCTTCTCGGTGCTGGTCGACAATTACGGCTGGTTCGGCTTCGAGCAGCATGCCGCCAATTGGCCGCGCGTGGTGGGCTGCCTGCTGCTGGTCGGCGGCGCCGGCCTCGTCTCGAAATTCTGATCTCGCGGCCGGTCGGGCTCGCCGTCCGACGCGGTCCCGGCGTGCCTCGGTTCGGCTTCTATGCTGGCCCGTATATTGCGCAGCCGAAACTGCACTTGGGCTGCAACTTTGATCGCGTAACAATTCTTACGTCCCCGCACCTCACGTGCAATGGGAGATGGATCATGGCGAACAACGCCCACAAGGAAGCCGCCAAGCATCACGAAGCCGCCGCCAAGGCGCATCACACCGCCGCCGAGCACCACGAGAAGGGTGATCACGAGGCCGCGCACAAGCATTCCGAGCAGGCCCACGAGCACACCAGCAAGGCGCACGAATCCTCGAAGGCCGCCCATTCCAAGAGCGCCTCCGCCAAGAAGTAGCCAGCGTCCAGGTCGGCGGATCGAGGTCCGCCGACCACGCTCGCCTCTCCGAGATGGCGACCGGGTTTTCGCTCCGGGGCACGACGCGCTAAGCTCCGGACAAACGGAGCCGCATCATGACACGTATCGCTTTTCCTCTCGTCGCCGTCATCGCTCTCGGCCTCGCCGCTTGCGATGCGACGGACGGAGCCGGCATGGCTCCGACGACCGCCGTCGCCACCGCATCGCCTTCCAGCCTTGGACTGCCTCCGGGCGCGCCCTGCTCCGGCGAGATCGGCCGCTACGATTCCGTCGTCAAAGACGACTTGCGGACCGGCAACGTCGAGCAGAAGGTCTACGACCAGATCGAGAAGGATTTGGCTCGCGCAGCCGCGGCTTGTTCGGCCGGCAAGGGTGGCGAGGCCCACGCCCTCGTTGCCGCGTCGAAGTCGAGACACGGCTACCGAGCCTGAGGCCTGCGACGCTGCGGCCGGAAGGTCGCATAGTCGCGCTTCATCGCGCGCCGCGGACCGGTGCCTTGTCGCCGCCACTTTCGCCCCTGCAGGATCGGCAACGTTCATTTTTACGTGACGGAGAGCCGGGATGACCGTTTCCGCCAAGATCGTCTTCGCCGCCGCCGTCAGCCTCCTGCTCGCCGGCGGTGCCCGGGCGCAACAGGCCGCGCCTGTCGACCATTGCGAAGGCACTCTGTGCGACCTGTACTACGGGACACGCGGCAATGCCGCCGACACGCCGGCGAAGCCTGCGACCGCGCCCGTGCCCGGCGTTCCCGCCGGCGCGACCCCGATGATGGCGCCGACCGGCGCCAGCCTCCTCAACAGCAATCCGCTCAGCCGCCTGTTCGGTGGCGGCACATCGGACAGCTCGCGGCCGCCGCCGCCCGACAGCGAGCCGGCGTCATCCGGCAATTCCTACATGCACATGGGCACCGGCGGCGTGCTCGGCACTTCGCAACGCTGCTCGGGCACGCTTTGCGATACGTACTACGGCTCCTCGCCGGCGGAGGCACCCGCCGGCGGTCGGCAGCCGGCGACGGTGGCGGCCGCTGCGCCGGAGCCGACGATCGCCTACCGGCACATCCCGCACGAATCCGAGACACGGCCAAAATGCGCATCGCCGGCGGCCGACCCCTGGCGTTGCTTCCGCAAGTAACGCTCAGCGCCCGGGCAGCCCGGCGAGCAGGCTGCGCACCCTGGGCAGGTCACGCACGGAGAGCGCCCGCAGCACCTGGTCGTCGCCGTTCTTGATGTAGTCGATATAGGAATTCTCGAGCTGGCGAAGGGTGCCGGCCTGCGATGTCGCGTAGAGCGCGTCGAAGGCACCACCGTCGAGCGTGACGAGGGTCCGGTAATCGCCGCGCTGGCGCAGGTCGGCCGGCACCACCACGATGTCGACGGGATCGTTGATCACGCCGAACAGCGGCCCGAGCCGGTCGATGGTGGGCGCATGGGCCTCGTCGTAGCGCGCGCGCCTCACGCCGGCCGCCCACGTCTCGAGCTCCGCGACGACGGCCGTGCGGACGCGAACCTCACGCGCGGCGAAGGCGCGGGTGCGGCCGGCGGCGCGCTCGGCGGCGAGCTGGTCCGAGGCTTCGAGGAAGCCGTTGAAGGGGCCGACCGCGGCGATGAAGGCGGCGGTGATCGGAGAAATCGTCGCCGAGTCCGGCGTGGACTGGTCGGGATGGACGAGCCCGTCCGCCACGGCTGCCGCGGGTCTCGCCGCGAACCCGACCGAGGTCAGGGCGGCGGCGAGGGCGAGGGCGAGGCGAAGGGTCATGACGTTTCCTCGAGCAGGCGGCCCGCGGCGGCGCGGGCCTCGTCGGTGATGGTGGCGCCCGCCAGCATGCGGGCGATCTCCTCGCGCCGCGCCTCGGGCGCCAGCACGGTGACCCGCGTCGCCACGCGGCGACCGCGGTCGAGCGCATCCTTGGCGATGCGGAAATGGCCTCCGGCGCGCGCCGCGACCTGCGGTGCGTGGGTGACGGCGAGCACCTGCGCCGTGGCGGCGAGCCGCGCCAGCCGCTGCCCCATGGCGTCGGCCACAGCGCCGCCGACGCCGGTGTCGATCTCGTCGAACACCAACGTCGGCGCCGAGGCCTTGGCCGCCACGGCGACCTTGAGCGCGAGCATGAAGCGCGCGAGCTCGCCGCCCGAGGCGATCTTCATCAACGGGCCGGGTCGCGTGCCAGGATTGGTCGAGACCCAGAAGGCGACGGCATCCGTGCCCTCCGGCCCCGCCGTCTCGATGTCGATCTGGATGACGAAACGGGCGCGCTCGAGCTTCAGTGGCGCCAGTTCGGCGTTGACCGCCTTGTCGAGCGCGGCGGCGGCGGTCTTGCGCCGGCCCGAAAGCGTCCGAGCCAGATGATCGTAATTCGCCGTGGCCTCGACCTGCGCGGCGGCCAGCCGACCGAGCTTGGCTTCGTCGGCGTCGAGCGCGTCGAGTGTCGCGGCATGCTGCGCGGCGAGGTCGGGAAGCATGTCGGGCGTCACTTCGTATTTGCGGGCTGCGCCGCGCACCGCGAACAGCCGCTCCTCGAGCTGCTCCAGCTCGCGCGGATCGAAGTCCGCGTCGCGAATCGCCGCCTCCAGCGTGTCGCGGGCACCATCGAGCGCGACCAGCGCCGCGTCGATGGCCGCGACGCTCGGTGCGACGAGCTGCGGTGCCTGGGCCTGGCGCCTGTCGAGCCGGCGCAGGGCGCCGTTGAGGCTCGTGACCAGGCCTTCGGCGGCGAGCAGCTCGAGCGCGTCGCGCAAATCGCCGGCGACTTTCTCCGACGCCTGCAGGTCGTGGCGGCGCTCGGCCAGCATCTGCTCCTCGCCGGGCTCGACGGCGAGCGTCTCGAGCTCGGCGCGGGCGTGGCGTAGAAAGTCGGCCTCGGCGCGGATCGCGTCGACGCGCTGCTCCTCGGCGCGGCGCTCGGCCTCCAGCGCGCGAAGGCGGCCGTAAGCCTCGCGCACGCCCGCGACCTGACGGGCGAGGCCGCCGAACGCGTCGACGAGCGCGCGATGCGCCGCGGGCTCAACCATCGCGCGATCGTCGTGCTGGCCGTGAATCTCCACCAGCGCCCGTCCGATGCTGCGCAGGACCTGGGCGGAGACCGGCTGGTCGTTTACGAAGGCGCGGGTGCGCCCGTCGGCCATCTGCACGCGGCGCAGGATGAGCTCGCCCTCGACATCGATATCGTGGGCGGCGGCGGCGGCGCGGGCGGGATGACCGGCGGCGAGCTCGAAGGCGGCCGTGACCTGGCCCTGTGCCTGCCCCTCGCGCACCAGCGCGCCGTCGCCCCTGGCGCCCAGCGCCAACGAAAAGGCATCGAGCAGGATCGACTTGCCGGCCCCGGTCTCGCCGGTGAGCACGGTCATGCCGGCGCCGAGATCGAGGTCGAGCCGGTCGATCAGAACGATGTCGCGGATCGACAGCTGGACGAGCACGGCGTCCGGGTCCTTCGATGGCCTGCGCTTGATCCAAGATGGCGTCGCAAGGAACCGCGGCGCCGTCAAGGCGGCAGCACTCGACCCGGCGATCGACCGTCCACCGAAAACCCGCGGCCGAGCCCGCAAGGCCCTGCGGCAGGCTCCTCTCGCCGCCCCGGCGAACGAGCCGGAACCCCGTCGGTCTCACACCATCGCAAGACCCTCATCCCCGCTCGGACGAGAAACCTTTAGGCTCCGCAATCGTAGAACGTACGTGCGCTTCGCGCGCACCGGAGGAAAGAAAATGCTCAAGAAGCTAATCGCGACCGCCCTGCTCGTCTCTTCGATGTCGGCCATGTCGTTTGCCGCGAAGGCCGATGTGATGAGCGACCACATGCACGAGCGCATGATGATGAAGCATCACCGCATGATGATGAACCATCGCCATCACATGATGATGCACGACCGCATGATGCACCACCACGACATGTAAGAAGCCGGCGCGGACGGCCCGGCGAGTGCCGGGCTGTCCGCTGGCACGTCCGCCGGGCCGCGTCATCGGCCGGCGAAACAGCGGGCGGCGACGCGTCACTCGCCGACGGCGAGGTCATCCGGGAAGACGAGCGCGTCGAGACGACCGCCGGATAGACAGGCGGACGGCCAATCCTCGGCTTCGAAGCTCAAGACCGCGAGCCCGCTGGGTGGAAAACGGCCGCGGAGCCGTTCGATCTCCGGCCACTCGCCGTCTTTCGCGAGGGCGATGGCAATCTCCATGATCCCGGGATTGTGCCCGACGACCATCGTCACCCGCGACGCCGGCTCGACACGGCCGATCCGAGCGCGAAGCCCGGCTTCGCCCTCGTTGTACAGCGCATCCTCCTCGTGAACCTCGATCTCGGCGCACAGGCGCTCGGCCACCAACTCGAAGGTGCGCCTCGTGCGCCGCGCGGCCGAAACGAGCGCGACGTCGGGAACGAGCCGGTGTTCGGCGAGGAATACGCCGATGTCGCCGGCATCCCGCTCGCCCCTCGCGGTCAGGTCGCGAGCGAAGTCGTCGCCGCGCGCGGCTTCCGCTTTCCCGTGGCGGAGCAGCAAGAGCGTCAGCATCGGCCGCGGAGAAGCAGGGTTCGGATCATGCGGTCTCTTACGACCGCGTGATCGCGATGGCTACGGCGCGGAAACGCTCAGCCCTGGTGATGCTTGAACTCTTCGCCGGCCTTCTGCATCTGCGACCCGACCTGCTCGCCGGCCTTCTGCATCGCCTCGGTGCCTTTCTGGAACGCATCGCGCGAATTGCGGGCCATTTCCATCGGCAGCGTCATCATCAGTTCGCCGAAACGCCGCGTGTACTCCGAAGACATCGCGAAGGACTGCTGCATGAAGCCGGATTGGACGGCGAGCACGTCCTCCATCGTCTTGGCCGAGCGCATCTTGTCCATCATCTGCGTCGTCTTGTCGTAGGATTCCTTGCCCATGCGCTGCACCTCGTTGGCGAAATCCTGCAGAGACTTGGACGCGGTCCCGAAGCTGTTCATGGCGGTGTCGTAGCCAGGCACGTTGCGCATATCGGTCGGATCGGTCATCGAAAGGCTCCTCGTGGTGACGCCCGGCTCGGGCGCGCTCATGTAATGCGTGGGCGCCGCGCTAGTCCCTTGGAAAACGCGTGAAAAGCTAGTCCTAACGACAGCAAGTCGCAGCTTTTCCTGGACCTATTCTAATTCAAAACTCCGGTCGCCCGGATTGCAGCGCGAGACCAGCTGAAATACCGGTTTCCCGCAGCGCGACCGGTGGCTGTCCGACGGCCGACATTGGCGCAAGGCGTTTGGATCACCCACATGCTCGTCGCCTTCCTCATCATGCTCCGCGAAGGGATCGAAGCGTCCCTCATCGTCGGCATCATCGCGAGCTATCTCGCGCAGACCGGCCGCCGCCAATATCTTGGAGCGGTGTGGGCGGGCGTCGGGATCGCGGCCGTTCTCTGCGCGATCGTCGGCGTGGGGCTCTCGATGGCGAGTGCGGAATTTCCGCAGAAGCAGCAGGAGCTGTTCGAGACGATCGTCGCCGTCGTCGCCGTGGGCATCCTGACCTCGATGGTATTCTGGATGAAGGCGGCGGCCCGCTCGATCAAGGGCCAGTTGCACGACAAGATCGACGCCTCGATGACGACGGGCCGCAGCGCCGCCCTGGCCCTGGTCGCGATGGCCTTCTTCGCCGTCGGGCGCGAAGGGCTGGAGAGCGTGTTCTTCCTCCTGGCGATCTTCCAGCAGAGCACCGGCTGGGCCGTGCCGCTCGGCGCCTTCCTCGGATTGACGGCGGCGGTCGGTGTCGGGATCCTGATCTACGTCGGCGGCGTGCGCCTGGACATGCGCCGGTTCTTCCGCATCACGGGTGTCTTCATCATCGTCGTCGCAGCCGGCCTGCTCGCCGGCGCTCTGCGCTCGGCCCACGAGGCCGGCCTCTGGAACGGGCTGCAGCAGGTCGTCGCCAATTGGAGCGACGCGCTTCCGAAAGACGGCCCGCTCGGTACCGTTCTCTCGGGAATGTTCGGCTACACCGACATGCCGACGCTGGGCGAGATCCTGATCTACTTCGCCTACCTGATCCCGGCTCTCGTGCTGTTCTTCATGCCCGTTCGCACCGGAGCCCCGGCACCCCGCGCCCGGCTTCGGCCCGTGTCCCATTCCTGACCTGTTTCGAAAGACCCGAACGATGCGTTCCGCCAAGGCCCTCCTCGCGACCACGACCGTCTTCGCCGCGTCAGCCGTCACGCTGTTCGCGGCCGTTCCCGCCTTTGCGGAAGGTCCGGCGACCATCAACCTGACCATCACCGACAAGGGCTGCGAGCCGATGCAGCTCACGGTGCCGCCGGAGAAGGTCGCCTTCAAGATCAAGAACGCCTCGAAGCGAGGCGTCGAGTGGGAGATCCTCAAGGACAACATGGTCGTCGAGGAGCGCGAAAACATCATCCCGGGCTTCACCGCGACGCTGACCACGACTTTGAAGCCGACCGATTACGACATGACCTGCGGCCTGCTGTCCAACCCCAAGGGCAAGCTCCTGGTGAAGGTCGCCACCAAGGGCGAGGCGGAAGCGCAGCCCGGCAATCTCGATGCGACCATCAAGACCTACAAGGGTTACGTCGCGAACGAGACCGCGGAGATGGTCGCCAAGACCAAGGTGCTGGTCGAGGCCATCAAGGCCGGCCAGCTCGCGGCGGCACAGAAGGCCTACGCCCCCGCACACATGTATTACGAGCGCATCGAGCCCGTCGCCGAAGTGTTCAACGACCTCGACAAGAGCATGGATTCGCGTGCCGACGACTACGAGAAGAAGGAGGCCGACCCTGCCTTCTCCGGCTTCCACCGGCTCGAGTACGGCCTGTTCGACAAGACATCGACCGATGGTCTGGCCGACTACGCCGACCACCTGATGAAGGACGTCGACGACCTGCAGGGGCGTATCGCCAAGCTCGAGATCACACCGAAGGTGCTGGTCGGCGGCGCCGCCGAACTCATCGAGGAGGTCGCCTCGAAGAAGATCGCCGGTGAAGAGGACCGCTATTCCAAGACCGATCTTTGGGATTTCCAGGCCAACGTCGACGGCGCGCAGAAGATCGTCGGCCTGCTGAAGAGCGACATCCGCCAGCGCGATCCCGCGCTGCTGACGCGCGTCGAGGGGAACTTCGGCAAGGTCGACAAGGGGCTCGCCAAGTACCGCCTCGCCGGTGGCGGCTTCGAGAGCTACGACAAGCTCAAGGACGAGGACCGCAAGAGCCTCAAGGGGCCGATCACCGCGCTGGCGGAGGATCTGTCGAAGCTCCGCGGCACTCTCGGGATCAATTGAGCCGGCCATGAGCGAACGCGACCGCATCGTCCAGGGCCGCTGTCCCTTCGGGTTCGGCGAGACCATCGCGTCGCGGCGTTCGCTGCTCCTCGGCGCCGGCCTGGCGTCGGGGGCAGCCCTGCTGCCACGCGGCGCCTCGGCGCAGGGTTCGACGCTGCCGTCGACCCACGACCACGCGATCTCCGCCGACAGCCTCGCCGCCGACCACAGCCACGACGCGCGCCCGCACGATTTCGACAACGACGGCACCCGCGAGGCCCAGCCGTTCCACGGCCTGCATCAGGCGGGCGTCGTCAATCCGCAGCCGGCGGCGGCGGTGATCGCCGCCTTCGACGTGCTGGCGACCGACCGCGCCGACCTCCAGCGGCTGTTCGAGCTGCTCTCGACGCGCATCGTGGGCCTGATGAAGGGGGGCGAGGTCGTGGTCGCCGATCCGCGGATGCCGCCGCCGGACAATCTCGTGTTGGGACCCGACGTCTATCCCGACAATCTCACGGTGACCGTGGCGCTCGGCGCCTCGCTGTTCGATGATCGTTTCGGCCTCGCCGCGCAGAAGCCGACGCATCTCGTCACGATGGAGCAGTTCCCCAACGACGCGCTCGAGACCGGCTTCTGCCATGGCGACCTGTTGCTGCAATTCTGCGCCAACACGGCCGAGACCAACATCCACGCGCTTCGCGAGATCCTGCGCGCCACGCCGGACCTGCTGTCGATCCGCTGGAAGATGGACGGGTTCCTGCCGCCACATACGCTGAAGAAGCTCGGCAAGGACACGATCCGCAACCTGATGGGCTTCAAGGACGGCACCGCCAACATCGACGCCGGCAACGCCGGCCTGATGAACGAACTGGTGTGGGTCGGCGGCACCCACGACGAGCCGCAGTGGGCGCACGATGGCACCTACATCGCGGTGCGCCTCATCCGCATGCTGGTGGAGCGTTGGGACCGCACCCCGCTCGGCGAGCAGCAGGAGATCATCGGCCGCGAGAAGGCGTCGGGCGCTCCGCTCGGCATGGCGCACGAGCGCGACCTGCCGTATTACATGGCGCCGGACAACCAGATCCGGACGGACGCGCACATCCGGCTCGCCAACCCGCGCGTCGCGAGCAGCGAGAGCAGCCTGATGCTGCGGCGTCCCTACAATTTCTCGCGCGATGCGGTCACCAAGGCCGGCCAGCTCGACATGGGCCTGGCCTTCATCTGCTTCCAGGCCGACCTCGACGCCGGCTTCCGCACGGTGCAGGCTCGTCTGAACGGCGAGCCGCTGGAAGAATACATCAAGCCGTTCGGCGGCGGCTATTTCTTCGTGCTGCCCGGTGTCCGCGACGAGGCGATCTATCTGGGCAAGGGGCTGATCGAGCGTCGGCCGGCTTAGGTGGCGCGCGATCAAGCGGCGACCGCGAGTTCCTCCGCTGCGATCATATCACGGCGAAGCCATTCGGGCGCGATATCGAAGCCGTTGGGCCAAGTCAGAGCGCCGCATTCCAAAAACGAGCGAGCAAAGTAGCTTGGATCTCGGCGGCGGCGCGACGCCAAAAAGGCGTCTCCGGACGAGATGGCTATAAAGGTTTCGTGTTCACCATAGACTGCGTGAAAATGCGGAGGCGGGTGGTCTCTCACATACTGCGAATTGCAATGCCGTAAAACCACGCGATCGTCGGCATCGCCTCTCGCGTCAGTTGTCGAGGAAGCTCCGCAGCTTACGGCTTCGGCTCGGGTGCTTCAGCTTGCGCAGCGCCTTGGCCTCGATCTGGCGGATGCGCTCGCGTGTCACCGAGAACTGCTGGCCGACCTCTTCCAGCGTATGGTCGGTGTTCATGCCGATGCCGAAGCGCATGCGCAGCACGCGCTCCTCGCGCGGCGTCAGCGAAGCGAGAACCCGCGTCGTGGTCTCGCGCAGGTTGGACTGGATCGCCGCGTCGATCGGCAGAATCGCGTTCTTGTCCTCGATGAAGTCGCCGAGGTGGCTGTCCTCCTCGTCGCCGATCGGCGTCTCGAGCGAGATCGGCTCCTTGGCGATCTTGAGGACCTTGCGGACCTTCTCGAGCGGCATGGCGAGCTTCTCGGCGAGCTCCTCCGGGGTCGGCTCGCGGCCGATCTCGTGCAGCATCTGGCGCGACGTGCGGACGATCTTGTTGATCGTCTCGATCATGTG
>CAXTVT010000059.1:0-21271 GCA_964247745.1 uncultured Beijerinckiaceae bacterium | reverse complement strand
TCGAGATGGGCGCGAAAGGCGACCTCGGCATCGAGCTCGACCTCGATACCGTGCCCTGCCGCGAGACCGGGATGAGCGCCTACGAGATGATGCTTTCGGAGAGCCAGGAGCGCATGCTGATGGTGCTGCATCCCGACAAGCGGGCGGCCGCCGAGGCGGTCTTCGTCAAATGGGGCCTCGACTTCGCGGTGATCGGCAAGACGACGGACACGCTGCGCTTCGTCGTCAAGCACGGCGGCGAGACCAAAGTCGACCTGCCGATCAAGGAGCTGGGCGACGAGGCGCCGCTCTACGACCGCCCGCACGTCGCCGCACCGAAGCTGGCGGTGATCGAGGCGGCGGCGGTCGTGCCGCCCGTGGGCACGGGCGCGGCGCTGCTGACGTTGATGGCGGTGCCCGACATCGCCTCCAAGCGCTGGGTCTGGGAGCAGTACGACCATCTCATCGGCGGCAACGCGATCCGACGCCCGGGCGGCGACGCGGCGATCGTACGTGTCGGCGATGGGCCCAAGGGCCTCGCGCTGTGCACGGACGTCACCCAGCGCTACTGCGAGGCCGACCCTTACGAGGGCGGCAAGCAGGCCGTGGCCGAGGCGTGGCGCAACATCACCGCCACCGGGGCGCTGCCGCGTGCCGCGACCGACAATCTCAACTTCGGCAATCCCGAGAAGCCCGAAGTGATGGGCCAGTTCGTCGGCTGCGTCAGGGGCATCGGCGAGGCCTGCCGCGCGCTCGACTTCCCGATCGTCTCGGGCAACGTCTCGCTCTACAACGAGAGCGCCGGCCGCGGCATCCTGCCGACCCCCTCGATCGGCGGCGTCGGCGTGATCGCCGATGTGGCCGCGAGCGTCGGTATCGGCTTCGTCGCCGAGGGCGAGGCCATCCTGCTGATCGGCGAGACGCGTGGTTGGCTCGGGCAGTCGCTGTACCTGCGCGAGGTCTGCGGGCGGGAGGAGGGCGCGCCGCCGCCGGTCGATCTCGCGGCGGAGAAACGCAATGGCGATTTCGTCCGCGGGCTCATCGCGGAGGGGCGGGTGACCGCGGTGCACGATGTCGCCGACGGTGGCCTCGCCGTGGCGCTCGCCGAGATGGCCCTGACGGGCGGGTTCGGCGCGGCGATCGACCTGCCGGGCGGCGTGTCGGCGCACGGCTGGCTCTTTGGCGAGGACCAGGCGCGCTATCTGCTCACGGCGCCGATCAGCGATGCCGACTTCATCCTGCGCTACGCCGCCAACGAGATCGCCGTCGAGCGGATCGGGACGACCGGCGGAGAAGGCCTGATGATCGGGGCGGAAGCGGTCGGCCTCGACGCGCTGCGGGCGGCTCACGAGGGCTGGTTGCCGGGCTTCATGGCGTAGTCGCAGGGGCGACAAGCGCCGGACCGAAGCCGGTCGATCGAGGCTCGTTCGTTGAGGGTAACAATACCAAGGGGCCGACGCCGGCGAGCCTTGACACCTCCGCCGCCTCCCCTTATCCGACACGCCTCGCCGGCTGCTGCCGTTCGGGGGAGTAGCTCAGTTGGTTAGAGCGCCGGCCTGTCACGCCGGAGGTCGCGGGTTCGAGTCCCGTCTCTCTCGCCATTCCGCCTTCGCTGATCTTGTCCTTGCTCGTGCGGCGTTCTGTGCATAGCTCTATGCGCATGGGATGAGTCGCAGGGGCGCGGCGTCGTGGCGAGTACGGAGACGGCGGTCGACGACCGCAAAGAGGCGCGTCGCGAGTCCGGTACGTCGTGGCATCGCCCGGGCGTCGTCCTGTTCATCGCCGCGATCCTGCTTCCGGCGCTTTTCTTCACCTTCTCCGCTTGGACCAACTACCGCGACACGTTGCAGACGGCGGAGGCGCGCGCCGACCGCACGGCGCGGGTCCTCGAGGAGCATGCGTCGAAGGTCTTCGAGAGCCACCGTCTCGTGATCCAGCAGGTGCGCGACCGCCTACGGTTCGTGGATTGGGCGAAAGAGGACGATCGCGCCGACCTCCACAAGATGCTGCAGGATCTGCAGGACGACCTCGACCAGGTCGCGACCATCACGATCGTCGATGCCGAAGGCCGGATGCTGGCCTCGGGACGAACCTATCCGGCCGACCGCAGCATCGGTTTCGCCGACCGTGACTGGTTTAAGGCGTTGCGGGCCGGTGCCACGGGCACCGTGATCTCCCGCTCCTACATGGGTCGGCAATCGGGCCAGCCCATCTTCAACATCGCCGTGGCCCTGCACGACAAGGCCGGCACCTTCGCGGGCGCCATCGCGGTCTCGCTGGATCGCCGATATTTCGAAGCTTTCTACAAGGAGGTCGAACCGGATCTCGACCATGCCGTCACATTAGTCCGGAGCGATGGCGAGATCCTCGCCCAGACGCCATCGACCGCACTCACCCATCTGCCGAGTCCGTCTCGGTTGCTCGCCGAGGTCGGGCGCGCGCCCGCCGGCCATTACGTCGGCATATCGCGGATCGACGATGTCGGTCGCGTCTTCGCCTACCGCAAGGTCGGCGGCTATCCCGTCTATGTCCGTTTCGGGATCGCCATCGACGCCGCGTTGGCGCCGTGGCGCCGCTCGCTGCTCGATTACGGGCTGGTCTCGCTGTTTTCCGCGGTCGCGCTGGCGGTCGCGTCGTGGCTGGTGGTACGGCAAACCCAACGCGAACGCCTGGCGCGACATCGCTGGCAGCAAACCGCCGCGGCGCTGGAGGCCGAGGTCGCGCATCGCGAGCGCGTCGACGCGCAAGTGCGACAATTGCAGAAGATGGAGGCGATCGGCCGCCTCACCGGTGGCATCGCGCATGATTTCAACAACCTGCTGACCGCCGTGCTCGGCAACCTCGAACTCGCCGGTCGCCGCATCGACGACGCGCGCGTCGCGCGCCTCGTCGGCAATGCCATGGACGGTGCGCAGCGCGCCGCCACGCTGACCGGTCGCCTGCTCGCCTTCTCGCGGCAGCAGCCGCTGCAGCCCCGGCGCGTGGCGTTGAGCGAGCTCGTCGAGGGGATGGGCGAGTTGCTGCGCGTGACGCTCGGCGAGAAGATCATCCTGCGCGTCTCTCCCACGGTCGACCTATGGCCGATCGCCATCGATGTGAGCCAGCTCGAGAACGCGATCCTGAACCTCGCGGTGAACTCGCGCGATGCCATGCCCAATGGCGGCACGCTGACCATCGAAATGCGCAACAGCGTCGTCGAAACCGCCTCCGATCTGGCCGTCGGCGGAGAAGTCGAGCCGGGCGATTACGCGGTGGTGGGGGTGAGCGACTCCGGCGAGGGCATGACGCCCGAGGTGATGGCCCGCGTCTTCGAACCGTTCTTCACGACCAAGCCGATCGGCAAGGGCACCGGGCTGGGGCTGAGCCAAGTCTACGGCTTCGCGCGGCAGTCCCGCGGCCACGTCGTGATCCGCTCGTCGGTCGGGGAGGGCACGACCATCCGGCTGTTTCTGCCGCGTTTGACGCAGCTCGACGAGGTGGCGCCGACCGAGCCGCTCGCTGTCCCTCCCGTCGCGGTCGCGCACGGCGAGACGATCCTCGTCGTCGAGGACGAGGAGATGGTGCGAGCCTTTGCCGTGTCGGCCTTGCGGGAAGGCGGCTATCGCTTGCTGGAGGCGGCGGACGGGCCGTCCGCCCTGATCCTGCTCGCGGCCCATTCCGAGGTGGCGCTGCTCTTCACCGATGTCGTCCTCAAAGGGCCGATGAACGGGAGCGCTCTCGCCAAGGCGGCCTCGCGCCACCGCCGGCTTCCGGTCCTCTTCACGTCCGGCTACAGCCGCGACGCCGTCGTCCAGGACGGGCGGCTGGCTCCGAGCGTCGAGCTGCTGCAGAAGCCCTTCACGAGCGAGATGCTGCTGCGGCAGGTGCGCCGCGTTCTCGACGCGACAGCGCCGGCTCACCCGGAAACCATCGCGGGATAGCCTGCCTCAGAGCTTGGCTTCGCGATCGGCTTTGCCGCCGCGCGCCTTCTCGGCGAAGATGGCCTCGTACATGCCGACGTTGGCCATGACGCGTTGCACGTAATTGCGGGTTTCCGTGAAGGGAATGCGCTCGACCCAGTCGATCGGATCGACACCCGGCTTGCGCGGATCGCCATAGGCTTCGATCCACTGCTTCACGCGGCCGCCGCCGGCGTTGTAGGCGGCGAAGGTGAGAATGTAGGAGCCTCCCTGCTCGGCGAGCAACTCGCCGAGGTGGGCGGCGCCGAGCTGGGCGTTGAAGGCGGCATCCGTCAGCATGCGGTTGCCGTCGAACGGCAAGCCGGCCTTGGTAGCGGTGTGCCGGGCCGTCGAATCGATCATCTGCATCAAGCCCTTGGCCCCGGCCTTCGAGACCACCGCCGGGAGAAACGCGCTCTCCTGCCGGGCAATCGAATAGACCACCGGCACCGGCGCCGAGCCCTGCAGCGCATCGTAGCGCGGGATGCCGAAGGTCGGGTAGGCGAGCTGGTCGAGCGCGAAGCCGTGCTGCCCCATGACCTTGCCGACCGTCAGCGCCAGGTGCGCGTCGCCCTGGGCCTGGACCACGGCCGCCAGAGCCGCGAGCTGACGCTCGTCGTTCGAACTTCCGGCCATGTCGGACGCGAGCGCCGTGGCCGAGTCCTTCTCGCCGGCGGCGTAGAGCAGCTCCACGGTACGGACCGCGTCGTCGCGGGCCAGCCCCACGGCCTCGCGCGCGGAAACATGAAGCGGATCCTCGGCAAGCCCGAGCGCCTGGCGCGAAAGCTGGCCGTAGTAGGTGGCGCCATACGCGGCAGCCTTGCGGTAGAACGCGTCGGCCTGGCTCAAGGCGTCGGGCGCCATGACGGCGGCGGCCGTGCGGGCCTGCCAATAGGCGATGCGCGCGATGGACGTCGGCGTTTCGGCCAGCTTCGCGGCCCGCGAGAAATGGTAGGTCGCGCGCGGCGGATCGTTCATGAAGCGCAGCGCGATCCAGCCGGCGTGGAAGTCGGCCTCGATCCTGTCCTCGTTGCTCGAGGGCGAGGCGGTGGCGCAGATCACGTAGGCGGCGTTGGTGTTGCCGTTGTCGAGCAGCTTGCGCGCAAGCAGGCGGCGCTCGGTCCACCATTCATCGCCGTCGATCAGCGCGGCGCGGTCGCGAGGCGCCGACTGCATCAGGTTGGCGGCGTCCATCAACTTGTCCGCGCGACGCAGCTTCTGCACCTCGGCCAGGATCAGACCGGGGTCCTTGCGCAGCGAGTCCGGAACGGCGGCGATCGCCTTGTCGCTGCTTGGCGCTTCGGCGATCACCGCGGCGCGTGCCTTCTCCAGCGCGACCACGTCGGGGCCGGCGGAGACCGCGTACCGCAACGCGGCCGGCGCCTGCTCCTTGTACATGAGCCGATCGGCCTTGTACTTGTAGTCGCCGCGCGTGAGGTCCGCGCCGAACTCGGCCTTGAACTGCCCCTCGAGGTAGGGTTGGAGGTCGCTCTCGCGGAACAGCGCGCGTGCCAGCTTGGTGCCGTCGGCGACCCGGCCCGCGCTCTTGAGCGCCTTGGCCAGCGCGAACTTGCCCGCCGCGGTGACAGGGGGCGCCGCTTCGTAGAAGCGCATGACCGAGACGGCATCCCGCATGCGTGCGGTGCGCGCCTCGGCCTGATGGCGAAACCAGGTCGGTGTCGGCCAGTCGGGATGGGCGTGCTCGAAGGCGTCGAGCCGCTCCATGCCGATCTTCTGGGCGACATCGCGCAGCGCGACCCACTCCAGCGCCGTGCGCACGAGCGGATCCGAGATTCGCGCCGCTAGAGCGTCGCCGCCAACCAGATTATCCGCGCGATAGGCGGCGAGAGCATCGCCGATGTTGGCGGGATCGTAGCCGAGGGCCCGCACGCGCTCGTCGGCCAGCGCGGCCACGTAGGCCTGCTTGAGGGCGGAGCCGTCCTGCGCGGCCTGCGGCTTGTCGAGAACCGGGCCGGCCTGCGGCGTAGGCACGGCGGACGGCGCGTCGGCCACCTGTTTCGACCGGTCCACCGGATGCCACCATCGGAAATCGAGATAGGCCTGGCGGACCACGGAGCCGGCGCGTTTGAGCACCAGGCCCGAGTCGTGGAATACCTCCACCCAGCCGGGCACGCGCGCGTCGCCGACCCGCACCGGCACCAGCGCAACGGCGCACAGGGCGGAGGTGGCCAGCAGGATGAGCCAGCGACGTTTCCCGATCATGCCCTCAGGCTACTCCCCGGCTGGTTAACCTAGAATTTACGCCATTCGCGCGCGGGCAGGGGATGTTGCCCCGTTGCGTCACGTTGCGTTCCGCCGACGACCCGCTATGTCTGTCGCCCCGGCGGATCCGGCTCGCGAGGCCGTGAGGGAGCCCGAGGAATACGGCGTCCTCAGGGCGGCGCGGCTTGGGCACGGGACAGGACCGGCACCGGCCGGGAAAGGCGATCATGACGGGTGCGGCGGGTTCAGGGTTCAGGGGTTCGATCACGGCGCTCGTGACCCCTTTCAAGAACGACGTCTTCGACGAAGATGCTTTCCGCGCCCTGGTCGCATGGCAGATCGAGAGCGGGACCCACGGCTTCGTGCCGGTCGGCACCACCGGCGAAGGGCCGACGCTGTCGCACGACGAGCACCGCCGCGTCGTCGAGGTCTGCATCGACGAGGCCAGGGGACGCGCCGCGGTGATCGCGGGGGCCGGCTCGAACTCGACACAAGAGGCGCTCGAGCTCGCCAGGCACGCCGAGCAGGTCGGTGCCGACGGCGTGCTCGTCGTGACGCCCTACTACAACAAACCCTCGCAAGAGGGGCTCTATCGGCACTTCAAGGCGATCAACGACGCGATCGGGATCCCGATCGTGATCTACAACATTCCGCCGCGGTCGGTGGTGGACATGTCGATCGACACGATGAAGCGGCTCTACGAGTTGAAGAACATCGTCGGCGTGAAGGACGCCACCGCGTCGCTGGCACGGACCGCGCAGCAGCGCGCGGCCTTGGGCGCCGACTTCCTGCAGCTCTCCGGCGAGGACATGACGGCGCTGGCTGTAATGGTGCATGGCGGCCACGGCTGCATCTCGGTCACCTCGAACGTCGCACCGCGCCAGTGCGCCGAGATGCAGGAGCATTGCCTCGCGGGCGACTTCCGCGCCGCCTTGGCGATCCAGGACAAGCTGACGCCGCTTCACGCCGCGCTGTTCGTCGAGCCCAACCCGGCCGGCCCGAAGTGTGCGTTGGCCGAACTCGGTCGCATCACCAACGAGGTCCGCCTGCCGATGGTGGCGGCCAGCGCTGGCGCGCGCGACGCGATCCGCCTGGCGATGGTGCACGCCGGCATCCTGAACTGAACCAGGCATGGCCGCGAAAGAAGAGCGCTACAAGATCGCTGCCGACAACCGCCGCGCGCGCTTCGACTACGAGCTCGGAGAGACCTTCGAGGCTGGCGTCATGCTCGTCGGCACGGAGGTCAAGGCGCTGCGCACCGGCAAGGCCACGATCGCCGAAAGCTACGCATCCGTCGAACGTTCCGGCGAGATCTTCCTGATCAATGCGAACATTCCCGAGTATCTCCAGGGCAACCAGTTCAACCACGAGCCCAAGCGCCCGCGGAAGCTGCTGCTGCACGCCAAGGAGATCGCCAAGATCGCGCAAGGCGTCGAGCGCGAAGGCATGACCATCGTTCCCTTGCGCATCTACTTCAATGACCAGGGCAGGGCCAAGATCGCCATCGCGCTCGGCAAGGGCAAGAAGCTGCACGACAAGCGCGAGAGCGACAAGCAACGCGACTGGCAGCGCGAGAAGAGCCGCCTGCTGAAGAACGGCTGAGACTCAGGCGTCGAGAAAGCCGCGGACGTCGGTGAAGACGCGGTTGAACATCGCTTCGGTCAGGAGGCCGGTGTTCGTGTTGTAGCGCGAGCAGTGGAAGGAATCGAACAGCGTCACGGCGCTGCCGTCGGGTCGCTCGAGCGCATGCCGTCTGCCGTGACCGAACGGTGCGCCGGCCAGACGGGTGCCGAAGGCGCGCAGCACGCTCTCGTGCGCCACGCGTCCGAGGGCCACCACCGCGCGCAGCCGCACCATGCCGGACAGCAGCTCGATCAGGAACTGCCGGCAGGTCGCGATCTCCAGCGGCAGCGGCTTGTTCTGGGGAGGCACGCATCGCACCGCATTGGTGATGGCGCAGTCGTGGAGCATCAGTCCGTCGTCGACTCTTCGATCGTATTGGCCCCGGGCGAAGCCGGTGCGCAGCAGCGTCGCGTAGAGCAGGTCACCGGCGTAGTCGCCCGTGAACGGGCGCCCCGTGCGGTTGGCGCCGCGCAAGCCCGGCGCCAGACCGACGACGAGCAGGCAAGCGTCGGTCTCGCCGAAATTTGGGACGGGGGCGTTGAACCAGAGCGGTTCGGCGGCGCGTGCCTCGTCGCGGAACGCGGCGAGACGAGAACAGAGACGACAATCGGCACTCGGTGCGGCGAGCGGCGTCACCATTCCGGGGCGCTCAAGCAAGACACGCTGCTGCGAATCCGCTTTTCCACGAGAAGCATAAGCGTGGACCGGGGTTCAGGCATGAGAGGCGATCCCGATCAGCGTCGGACGCAGGCCGCAGAGACGCGGCGCCGATGATGTGCACTCGAAGATGCGGCTCAGGTCGCCCGGGGTGGCGGAAACGCTTCGTCCAACGCGCTCAGCTCGGCCCGACTCAAGGTGAGCGTCAAAGCCGCGGCGTCCTCACGAATGTGTTTCTCGGAGGCCGTTTCCGTCACGACCATGGTGCGCCCGTCGCGCATCGCCCAGGACAGCGCGATGGTCGCGGGACCGACGCCACGCGCCTCGGCCACTTTCTTCAGCGTCGGATCTGACAGCAGCGCCGCCTTGCCGCCGGCGCCGAGCGGCGAATAGGCCATGATCGCCACATTGTGCTTGGCGCACCAGGGCACGAGCTCCGTTTCGATCCCACGATCGTGGAGATTGTAGAGAACCTGGTTCGCCGCGCAGTTGCGACCATCGGGAACGGAAAACAGCTCCTCCATGTCGGCGACCGAGAAATTGGACACGCCCCAGTGCTTGATCAGCCCATCCCGGCGCGCCCGTTCGAAGCCGGCGACGGCACTCTTCAGGTCGCCCTGGCGGGACAGGACGGCATCGAGCAACCGCTGTCGCCTGGGCTCGCGCCAATGTAGAAGGTAGAGATCGAGATGGTCGGTGCCGAGCCGACGAAGGCTGGCGCGTACCGACTGCGCGATGCCATCCTCGGACGCGTGGTCCGGTATGACCTTCGACACCAGGAAGATTTTGTCGCGTCGGCCGGCCAAGACCTTGGAGACCATCTCCTCCGCGCGGCCATCGCTGTAAAGCTCCGCCGTGTCGATCAAGGTCAGGCCGAGCGAGATGCCAAGCCGCATCGCGTCTTCGGACTGCTCTTCAGGCGCGGCGCCAGGGCTCGCCATGTGCCACGAGCCCAGGCCGAGGCGCGGCGCCGCAGTGCCACCGACCAAGGCGACGGAACGCGTCTCGGCGGCCGCGGGTCGGGACGCCGACAGCGTCGAAACGAGACTCGCCGCAGCGCATCCCTCCACGAAACGACGACGATCGATGAGCATCGAGAAAGCTCCTCTCGGTACGAGGGACGGCCGTAGGCATGGACATTGCGACGGACGCGATCCTGCGGCAAGCCGGACCAAGCCGCCGACCGGCATAGGCCGTGAGTGGCGCAGCATTCTGCGAGGAGCTCGGCGACAAGACGACGTGGCCCGCAGCCCGAGCCGCATCAACCTCCTTGAACGCGCAACAGCGCGGCGCCATAGGTGAAGCCGCCGCCGAAAGCCGTGAGGCCGACGCTTTGTCCCGGCTGGAGCTTGGGCCAGATGTCGGCCAGACAGACCGGGATCGACGAGGACGACGTGTTGCCGCGCTCGCGGATGTTCGCAACCAGCCGTTCCGGCGCGAGATCGAGCCGGGCGACGACGGCGTCGAGGATACGACGATTGGCTTGGTGCGGCACCACCAGGTCGAGATCCTTGATCGTGCAGCCTTCCGCGGCGCACGCCCGCAGCAGCATGTCGGACATCGCCCGGACTGCGCCGGCGAAGACCTTGGCGCCTCTCATGCTGATCGTTCCGTCCGCGCGCGACACGGGCACCGAGAGGGTCGTGCCGAGCTCGCCTTCGCCTGCCAGGATCGGGCGCGAAAGCGTGATCCGCGGTCTCGTCTCGTCGCCGGGCGCGATGGCCGCCACGATGGTCGCGGTGGCGCCGTCGGAGAACAGCATGCCTGTCTCGAAGTCGTCCTCGTCCACCAGAGGGGTCAGCACCTCGGACGTGACCACGAGGACCCGGGCGGAAGGATCGGATTGCAGGAGATCGTAGGCGGCTTGCAGTGCGTAGAGATAGCCGGTGCAGGCTGCCGACAGATCGTGGGCCTGGCAGGCGAAGCGAGGGCCGGCAAGATCGTGGATGATTCGGCTGGCGAGCGAGGGCGTCGCCATGCCCGGTGTGCCTGTGGCGCAGATCACGGCCGTGATGTCGGAAGCGCGCAGCGCGCAGCGCTGCAGCGCCAGGCGGGCGGCGTCGGCGCCGAGAGTGACCGCCGTCTCGCCCGGCCCGACGGCCCAACGGGTGGCAATCCCGGTGAGGCGGTCGACGGCCTCCGCCGTGCGACCGGGATGGAGGGCTGCGAGATCGGCGTTGTCGATGCGACGCGATCCGAGCTTTGAAGCCACCGAGACCAGGCCCACGACGGTGGCGGCGCGTGCGAGCGGCCGCTGTACGGCCCGAGGCCGGAAGCTGAGCACCGGTGTCTCCGCGCCTTTGGCGCTTCCGGTCACCAACCGATCGGTGGCGATGGAAAGGAACGGCTCGCCGACCTTCACGATGCTGCCGACCGTGGTCAGAACGGCCTCGATCACGCCATCGGCGGGAGATTCGAACTCGACAGCCGACTTCACCGTCTCGAAGACCGCGAGCAGGTCGCCCTCCCGGACACGCGTGCCCGGCGCGACATGGCACTCGATCAGCGTGACCGTCTCGTCGGACGGGCTGCCGGCGGCGCGCACCAGGAGCGAACCGGGGCGGCCCTCCTCGTGGTTCGACCAGGACACATCGAGATCGAGCAGCCGCGCGGCCGCCTCGAGCACACCGCGCGCCGACGGCAGTACGGCGAGTTGGTTGGCGAAATTGCACGGCACGTGCGTGTCGTCGCGCACGACGCGCGCGGCGCGAACGCCGGTCGACCGTTCCGCGACGCGCGCGACGAGATTCGCACCGATACCGCCGGTTCCCACGTCTTCGTGAACCACGACAAGCCGCGTCGTCTTGCGCGCCGAATTCAGCACGGCGTCGAAATCGAGGGGCGACAAGGAGCGCAGGTCGAGGATGTCGGCCTCGATGCCGAGCGGCTTCAGCCAGTCCGCGGCCTCGCCGCAAAGCTTCACGCAGTTTCCGTAGGCCACGAAGGTGATGTCGGCACCCGTTCGCACCAAGGCGGCCGTGCCCAGCGGCGAGAACGGGAGCGGACCTTTAGCGGGCAGTGCGACGGCGGCGTCGTGGAGCAGCGCCTTCGGGTAGAAGAACAACGTGGGGCGGCCGCTCTCGAAGGCCGCCTCGAGCAGATCGACTGCATCGGCCGCGTTCGACGGATAGACCACATCGAGGCCCGGAACGTGACAGGCCAGGCCCTCGAAGCTCTGCGCGTGGAACGGGCCGAGACCCTGCCGATACCCACCGGCCGGTGCCATCACGATCACCGGGCAATCCCATTCACCGGCGGTCCGCCAATGGATGGTCGCCAATTCGGACGCGATCTGATTGAAGGCCAGCGGCAGGAAATCGGCGAACTGCAGGAAGGCCACGGGCCGGCCGCCGGCCAGCGCCCGCCCGACCGCCTTGCCGACGATCGTCGCCTCCGACAGCGGCGCGTTGGCGACGCGGGCGCCGAATTCGGTCGATAGCCCGCGCGTGATCCCGAAGACGTCGCCCTTCGGATCGGCGATGTCTTGGCCGAACAAGGTGACCCGCGGGTCGTCGCGCAGGTGCCGGCGCAAGACCTGCGTGATGGCCGCACCCATCGGCAGCGGCTCGCGCGGGCCGTTTTCCGACGGCCTCGGCGTCCTTGGCGGGATCGCCCGCTTGGCGCCAAGCGCCGGGGCCGGATCGGCACGTCGCGCTTGGGCGGAAGCCGCGGCGGCCTGCACGAGCGCTTCGACCTTCGCGTCGAGGCTTTCGAGCTGCGCGTCGTTCTCGCGGAGGACCCGTCGCAGCCGGGCAATCGGATCTCGCGCGTCGAGCCCGGCCATGTCGGCCTCGCTCCTGTACCGCGTCTGATCGTCGGCGTGTGTATGATTCGCGATCCTCGCGACGTCCATCAGGACGATCGCCGGCCCGCGGACCTTGCGAATCCGGCGGACAACCTCGCCGAAGAGCCGGCTGCACGCCAGCGCGTCGCTTCCATCGACCGTTTGAAGGCGAACGCCCATGAAGTCCTGGGCGTCGCGATCCGGCAACGAGAAAAAGGTCTGGCCGCGCGTCGACGTCGATATCGCCAGGGAATTGTTCTCGATCAGGAAGAGGACCGGGAGGTGGTCGCGCACCGCCTCCGCGATCGCCTCCATGACTTCGCCCTGTTGCGTCGTGCCGTCGCCGAGGCAGCACAACACGATCGGTCGCCCTTCGCGCTCCCTGATCTCGGCAGCGACACCGACGGCCTGCAAGGCATTGTTGCCGACGGGGCCGCAGAGGCTGAGGACGTTGCCGGGACGCCAGCTCATATGAGCGCTCATCTGACGCCCCTGCGACGCCGATGCGGCCCCGCAGAAAAGGTTGTCGAAGAACGATTCCAGCGGCATTCCGCGCGCGATCATCAGCGCTTTGTCGCGGTAGTGGGCGTGGATCCAATCCGATGGGCGGAGGTGCGCGGCCATCGCGGCGACCGCCTCGTGCCCGGCACCGGACACATGAAACGAGGCGAGTCCCCGGTTGACGAGCCGCTCTTCGAGGGCATCGACCTCGCGCGCCAACGACATCGCCCGGTACAATTCGATCTCGAAAGCTTGATCGTTGGTGAGACCAACGGCCGAGGAGAGCTTGTACATCTTCTTCGATCGTTCGGGTGAAGCGGCAATCGGGGCGGGATGCCGGCTCGTCACGTCGCGCGAACCAGCACTGTCCTGCGTATCGCACGAGAAGAAGGCGGACGTAGGCTCCTCACGCATCATTGAACAGGCGATATGGGCGCGAGTGCGGAAAAAGGGATGGTGCCTCGGCCACCGCATCGGGCAGACGTTCTTGGAGGCGCGCTTCTAGGAAACTCCGCCGCGCCGGGCCATCAGCCGGCTCGGCACCTTACCTCGGCGTCACGTCCGCGAGACGAAGCCCTAGTCGGCATCATGGTCCTGGATCGCCGCAGCGGACGTCGGCGGCGCACCGGGGGCGGCGCCTTGCGTTCGCCTGTCATGATAGCGCTGCATACGCTCCGACGGATCGCGGCCGATCTTGCCGGCGAGATGGATGAGGTCGACGAATTCGTCGGCCTGTCGGCGCAGCTCGTCGGCAATCATCGCCGGCTGGGTCGAATTGGTCGAGACCACGGAGACCCGGACCCCCTTGCGCTGAATAGCTTCGACGAGCGAGCGAAAGTCACCGTCACCGGAAAACAAGACCAGGTGATCGACGTGCTCGGCCATCTCCATCGCGTCGACCGCAAGCTCTATATCCATGTTTCCTTTGACTTTTCGTCGCCCGAGAGCGTCGACGAACTCCTTCGTGGGCTTCGTGACGACCGAGAACCCGTTATAATCCAGCCAATCGATCAAGGGGCGAATCGATGAATACTCTTGATCTTCGACGAGAGCAGTATAGTAGAAAGCGCGAATGAGCTTACCGCGACTTTCGAATTCCTTCAGAAGCCTCTTGTAATCGATGTCGAAGCCGAGTGCTTTCGCCGTCGCATAAAGATTGGCGCCATCGATGAAAAGCGCGATCCGATCTAACTCAGCCATTAATGAGGTCTCGTTCTTTCTTGTCTTTATTGACTTGAGTAGGCCATCAGGCTTGGCAAGCGGGTTCGAGCTGCGACTGTCCCGGCGAGATGCCGATTGGTAAGTATCAGCATTCGTACTGCTGGGAGCAATGAGCCTGTCGTCGTCCCACGTCAAGCGAGATGGGCGAACGGCCCTCGTCAAATCGGCTTATTGCAAAGGTCGATCGACGTGGTTTGTTCGCCGGAGTTGCATTGTGGCGCCATTGTTCGCTAAATCGGTGAGAACCCCACCAGATTAACGAGAGACCCACCGCATGGCACGCGTGACGGTAGAAGATTGCGTCGACAAGGTCGAAAATCGCTTCGAGTTGGTTTTGATCGCGAGTCATCGCGCCCGGCTTATCGCGTCGGGCTCGCCGATCACCGTCGATCGTGACAACGACAAGAATCCGGTCGTGGCGCTGCGCGAGATCGCCGACGTGACGCAAACTCCCGAAGACCTGAAGGAAGACTTCATCCACTCGCTGCAAAAGCAGGTCGAGGTCGACGAGCCGGAGGCCGAAGTCGTGCCGGCTCTCGTGCAGCCGCAAGCCGACATGCCGCAGCCCGAGATCGGCGACGCCGGCTTCGACCGCATGACCGAGGAGGATTTGCTGCGCGGGCTCGAGGGCCTCGTGCCGCCGGCGGCGACGGACGACGAGGGCGAATAGGCCACGGCTCTTTTCCCTTCCGCTGATCGCCGCGGGCGGGCATAGCAGAGGGGTGGGCCGACTCGCGGCCCGTCCCCGGTCGGGAGGCGTACGAAGCCCCTCCATGATGCGTCAATACGAGCTGGTCGACCGGGTCCGCCGCTACAACCCGCAGGCCGACGAAGTCCTCCTCAACCGCGCCTACGTCTATGCGATGCAGGCGCATGGTGCGCAGGTTCGCGCGTCCGGCGATCCTTACTTCTCGCACCCGCTCGAAGTCGCGGCGATCCTGACGGACCTGCATCTCGACGACGCGACGATCATCGCCGCGGTGCTTCACGACGTCATCGAGGACACCGAAACGACCCGCGAGGAGATCGACCGGCTGTTCGGCCGCGAGATCGGGGCGCTGGTCGAAGGCCTGACCAAGCTCAAGCGGCTCGATCTCGTCTCCAAGCGCGCGGTGCAGGCCGAGAACTTCCGCAAGCTGCTGCTCGCCATCGCCGCCGACGTGCGCGTGCTGCTGGTGAAGCTCGCCGATCGCCTGCACAACATGCGGACGCTGCATTTCGTGCCGCCGGAGAAGCGTGCCCGCATCGCCGAAGAGACGTTGGACATCTATGCGCCGCTCGCCGGGCGCATGGGCATGCAGCGCATGCGCGAGGAGCTCGAGGATCTCGCCTTCCGGCATCTCATGCCGGACGCCCACGCCACGATCGAGGCACGCCTCGACGACGTCGGCCGCAACAACAAGCTGCGCATCGTCGCCATCGAGGCCGAGATCGCGGCCGCGCTCGCCGCCGAGGGCATCGTGGCCGAGGTCGAGGGCCGGCAGAAGCAGCCCTATTCGGTCTGGCGCAAGATGGAGCGCAAGCAGATCACCTTCGAGCAGATGTCCGACATCTTCGGCTTCCGCATCGTCGTGCGCACGCTGCCGGAATGCTACCGCGCGATCGGCGTGGTGCACACGCGGTGGCCGACGGTGCCGGGTCGCTTCAAGGACTACATCTCGACGCCCAAGCCCAACGATTATCGCTCGATCCACACGACGGTCGTGGGACCGGGTCGCCAACGCGTCGAGCTTCAGGTCCGTACGGCGGCCATGCACGACATCGCTTCCCACGGGATCGCCGCCCATGCTCTCTACAAGGAGGGCATGACCTACGACGACACCGCCCTGCGCAGCGAGAGCAAGGCCTTCACCTGGCTGCGCCGCACCATCGAACTGCTCGCCGAAGGGTCGTCGCCCGAGGAGTTCCTGGAGCACACCAAACTCGAACTGTTCCTCGACCAGGTGTTCTGCTTCACCCCCAACGGGCGGCTCATCGCGCTTCCGCGCGGCGCGACGGCGATCGATTTCGCCTATGCCGTCCACACCGACGTCGGCAACCAGGCCTCCGCCGCCAAGATCAACGGTCGGTCGGCGCCTTTGCTGACGGTCTTGGAAAACGGCGACGAGGTCGAGATCGTCCGCCAGGAGGGGCAGGTGCCGCCCGCAGTCTGGGAGACGCTCGTCGTCACCGGCAAGGCGCGCGCGGCGATCCGGCGCGCCACCCGCGACGCGATGCGCGCGCAATACGCCGGGCTCGGCCGACAGATCGTCGCGCGCGCCTTCGAGCGTGCCGGCCGGACACTCGTCGACGAGCGGTTGAAGGCGGTCCTGCCGCGGTTTGCCCGCGGCAGCGTCGACGACGTCTTCGCCGCCGTCGGTCGCGGCGAGATGTTCTCCGGCGACGTCCTCAAGGCGGTGCATCCCGAGGTCGCCGAAGACCGTCGGCCGGCGACGCCGCAACGCACCCGCGACGCCGGGTGGTTCGGCACCCGCACTCATCCCAACCTGCTGTTCCACGTGCCGGGCGCCAGCGAGGAAATCGACTGGAAGATGATGGCCAAGGCCGGCCTTCACCCCGACCTGCCGGTCGTGCTCTCGCCCGAGGGCGGCGCGCTGCCCGGCGACCGCATCGTCGGCATCCTCGATCCCGACCGCTCCATCACGGTCTACCCGATCCAGTCGGCCGAACTGACCCGCTTCGACGATCAGCCCGAGCGCTGGCTCGACGTGCGCTGGGAGATCGGCGAGAACGAACGCCCGTTCTTTCCCGCCAAGCTCGCCATCACCGCGATCAACGAGCCCGGAACGCTGGGCGTCATCGCCACCGTGATCGGCGAAAACGGCGCCAACATCGACAACATCGTGATGAAGCCGATCTCGCGTGATTCACGGCTGCTGGTCGCCGACGTCGAGGTCGGCGACCTCAAGCATCTCGGCACGATCGTCTCGCAGCTGCGTGCGCGACCGATCATCAGCAAGGTCGAGCGGGTGAACGGATGAGCAGGCTGAGACTGGGCGTCAACGTCGACCACGTCGCCACGGTGCGCAACGCGCGCGGCGGGGCCGTGCCCGATCCCGTGCGCGCGGCACATCTCGCCGTCGAGGCCGGCGCCGACGGCATCACCGCCCACCTGCGCGAGGATCGCCGCCACATCCGCGACGACGACATGCGCCGGCTCAAGGCCGAGCTGACGGTGCCGCTCAATTTCGAGATGGCCGCCACCGACGAGATGGTGGCGCTGGCCATCGCCACCCGGCCTCATGCCGCCTGCCTGGTGCCGGAGAAGCGCTCCGAGCGCACGACGGAGGGCGGCCTCGACGTCATCGGCGGCCACGATCATCTGCGCACCGCCACGACCGAGCTTGGCAAGGTCGGCATTCGCGTCTCGCTGTTCATCGAGCCGACGGTTCAGGCGGTGCAGGCCGCGCGCTCGATCGGCGCACCCGTGGTCGAGCTGCACACCGGCGCCTGGTGCGACGTGCTCGCCCACGGCGAGCACGACCGCGCCGCGCACGAATTCGCGCGGCTTCGCCTCGCCGCGGCGGAGGCCGAGGCGTTGGGGATCGAGTGCCACGCCGGCCACGGGCTGGACCATGCCACGGCGCGCACGATCGCCGCCCTGCCGCAGCTGGTCGAGTTGAACATCGGGCATTTCCTGATCGGCGAGGCGATCTTCGTCGGGCTCGCAGCGGCGATCGGCGCGATGCGCGTGGCGATGGACGCCGGGCGGAAAGGGCCGCCATGATCCTCGGCATCGGCACGGACCTCTGCAGCATCGAGCGGATCGAGCGGTCGTTGGAGCGCTTCGGCGAGCGCTTCGTGCATCGCTGCTTCACCGAGGTCGAGCGCCGCCGCGCCGAGGGCAGGGTGGGACGCGCCGCGACCTACGCCAAGCGCTTCGCCGCCAAGGAGGCCTGCGCCAAGGCGCTCGGCACCGGCATCAGCGAGGGCGTCGCTTGGCGCGACATGGGTGTGGTCAACCTGCGCTCGGGCAAGCCGACGATGGCGCTGACCGGGGGCGCCGCCACCCGCCTCGCCGCCATGCTGCCGGCGGGACATGAAGCCGTCATCCACCTCGCCATCACCGACGAGCATCCCACAGCGCAGGCCTTCGTGGTGATCGAGGCCGTGCCGACGCGCTGACCAGCCAGTACGGCGACCGCTAGAAGTGCAGCTTCATGCCGACTTCCGCACCGGTTCCGGTCGCATTGCCGTTGAGATTCTCGATTCGGGTTTGAGCCGCGTTGTCGTTGCTGCCGTTCCACTTCATGCCGAAGGACAACGGGTCGGCGGGCGCGGTCGGCTTGGTAGCGATGGTCTCGGCGCCCGGCTTGACGGGCGCTCGGGTCGACCAGCCTTCCGAGGCCGGCAGGGCGACCTGCCTGGTCGCTTTCGCCGGCTTGGCGCGGTGCGCCGAGGCGTGTTTCGCGGCCTTCGTCGCCGGGCTTGCGCCGTCGGGTCCGGCAAGTGGGCCCGACAAGCCTTGCGCAGCGGCCCCCGAACCCGTGGCGATCGTCGCTGCAACCCACAAAAGCCGTCCCACGCCGCTCATGTCTCGATCTCCGATGCGAAGAGCAGAAGCATCTGCCATTGTGGCGAGGCCGCGATGCTGACGCGATCGTGATCGGGTGCCCCGCGACGCCGTCGTCGGGATACGCACAGGCGTTTTGGACCACCGCCATGCGGTCCCTTGCGCGCGAGCGTGCCTTCGCAGAGCCTCGGCGAGACATTCTTCGAGCCGCCTCATGCATTTCAGCAAGCTGCGCCTCGCCGGCTTCAAGAGCTTCGTCGAGGTCACCGAATTCGAGATCCTGTCGGGCCTCACGGGCATCGTGGGGCCGAACGGGTGCGGCAAGTCGAATCTCGTCGAGGCCCTGCGCTGGGTCATGGGCGAGAACTCCTACAAGAGCATGCGCGCCTCCGGCATGGACGACGTGATCTTCGCCGGCGGCGGCAGCCGTCCCGCGCGCAACATGGCCGAGGTCGGGCTCACGCTCGACAATTCCGCCCGTACCGCGCCGGCCGCCTTCAACGACGCCGAGATCCTCGAGGTGACGCGGCGGATCGAGCGCGAGCAGGGCTCGACCTATCGCATCAACGGCCGCGAGGTGCGCGCGCGCGACGTGCAGATCCTGTTTGCCGACGCCTCGACGGGTTCACGCTCGCCCGCGCTCGTGCGGCAGGGCCAGATCTCGGAAATCATCGCGGCCAAGCCGCAGTCGCGCCGGCGCATCCTCGAAGAGGCGGCGGGGGTCGCCGGGCTGCACACGAGGCGCCACGAGGCCGAGCTGCGCCTCAAGGGCGCCGAGGACAATCTCTCGCGCATCGACGACGTGCTGACCCAGATCGCCGCGCAGGGCGATGGCCTGCGGCGCCAGGCACGCCAGGCCGGACGGTACCGCGAGCTGCAGGCGGAGGTCCGCCGGACGCAGGCGTTGCAGGCGCTGATCGAATGGGAGGAGGTGCAGCGCGAGGAGCGGACGGCGGCGGCGGACTTCGTCACTGCCGGCGCGGCGGTTCTCGAAGCGACGCGCGCCCAAGGCGAAGCGGCCCGCCACCAGGCCGTCGCAGCCTACGCCTTGCCGGCCTTGCGCGAGGCGGAGACGGAGGCTGCCGCCAGGCTGCAGAAGATGGTCGTCGCGCGCGAAACGCTCGACGGTGAGGAGCGCCGCGCCAAGGGTCGGCTTGCCGAGGTCGAGCGTCGCATCAGGGAGATGGAGGCCGATCTCGCCCGCGATTCCGCCGCTCTCGACGATGCCGCCGGAGTCCTGACACGCCTCGCGACCGAGGCTGCCGAGCTCGGGACGCACGAGAACACGGCCGAGATCGAGGCGTCGCTCCAGACCAAGGCGACGACCGCCGAGGCGGCGCGAATCGCGGCAGACCGCCGCTTCGCCGAGGCGCAGGCGGCCCGCGCGGAAGTCGACGCGCGGCGCCGTAGCCTCGAGGAGCGGGTGCGCGGGGAGACCGTGCGCCTGGCCCGATTCGAGCGCGATCTCGCCGAGGCGGGTCGCGCCCGGGCCGCGCTCGCCGCCAGCCTCGATCTCGGTGACGAAGTCGCTCGGGCCGAGGCGCGGATGGCGCAGGTCAACGAGGCGGCTCAGGCGGCCGACACGGCCGCCCGGATCGCCGAGCAGGCGCTGACGACGGCGCGGGAGGTCGAAACGCGGGCGCGGGCGCCGCTCTCCGAGGCCGACCGCGGCGTCCAGCGGCTCGACACCGAGGTACGCACCCTGGCCAAGCTCCTCGAAGGTGGTGCCGCCGCCCGATGGCGGCCGGTGCTCGATGCGATGCGCGTCGCTCGCGGCTTCGAGACTGCCCTGGGCGCGGCGCTCGGCGACGATCTCGAGGCGTCCGGCGATCCGCAAGCGCCGGCGCACTGGGCCGAGGCGAGGGGCGGAGGCGATCTCCCTCTGCCGGCGGGTGCGACGCCGTTGCTCGACCATGTCGACGCTCCTCCGGCGCTGCACCGACGCCTGGCCCAGATAGGGCTCGTCGCCCAAGACGAAGGCTCGAGGCTGCGCGACGGCCTCGCGCCCGGCCAGATGCTGGTCACGCGCGAGGGCGATATCTGGCGCTGGGACGGTTTCACGCAGGCTTGCGAGGCGCCGACCCCCGCGGCGCGGCGCCTGGCGGAACGCAACCGCCTCGCGGATCTGCGCGGCGAGGCCCAGGTTGCGCGCGACAGCTATCTCGATGCGAAGGCGACGGCCGATGCCGCCCAGGTGGCGCTCCGCGAGGGAATGACGCGCGAGGCGGTGGCGCGATCCGCGGCGCACACGGCTCGGCGTGCGGCCGAGGCGGCTCGCGAGGCGCATGCCTCGTTGGAACGTCGCGCGGGCGAGGCGCGGACCAGGCTCGCCGCGGTGACGGCGGCGGAAGCGGCGGCCCGGCAGGCACGCGACGAGGCGGTCGGCAGCAGGATCGAGGCCGAGGCGGCGGTCGCCGGGCTTGCGGCGACCGATGTGTTGGCTGCGCAGATGGACCGTGCACGGTGCGAGGCGGCCGCCGAGCGGTCCGCCGAGACCGACGCGCGGGCGACGCTCCAGGCGATGTCGCGCGAGCGCGAGGGCCGCGCCCAGCGGTTGACGGCCATCGCCGGCGAACAATCGTCCTGGCAAGGCCGCGCCGCCCAGGCGGCGGCGCATCGCGGCGCCATCGACGGACGGCTGTCCATGGCTCGCGACGAGCGCAAGGCGCTGCTCGAGGCGCCGGACCGTTTCGCGCTCGCCAGGCGGCAGGTGCGCGCCGACGTCGAGACGGCCGAGGCCGGTCAGCGTGCGGCGAGCGATGCCCGCGCGACGGCCGAGACCGCCTTGGCCGCCGCCGACCGGGAGGCGCGCACGACCGCGGAGGCCATGGC
>CAXTVT010000058.1:0-21860 GCA_964247745.1 uncultured Beijerinckiaceae bacterium | reverse complement strand
GCGTATTCGTGGAACAGCCGGTTCATGATGGCCGTGCCCTTGGTGTCGGTCAGCAGCTCGCCCTGGTAGCCGATGAGGCCGCGCGTCGGCGCGTGGAACACGATGCGCAGCCGATTGCCACCGGACGGACGCATCTCGATCATGTCGGCCTTGCGCTCCGACATCTTCTGCACGACGACGCCGGAATGCTCCTCGTCGACGTCGATCACGACTTCCTCGATCGGCTCCAGCAGCGAGCCGTCCTCGGCCTTCTGGTAGACCACCTTGGGGCGCGACACGCCGAGCTCGAAGCCCTCGCGACGCATCACCTCGATCAGGATCGAGAGCTGCAGTTCGCCACGGCCCGAAACGATGTAGCCGTCGGACTTGGTGTCGTCGGCGATCTTGAGGGCGACGTTGCCCTCGGCCTCCTTCATCAGGCGGGCACGGATGACGCGGGTGGTGACCTTGTCGCCCTCGGTGCCGGCCAGCGGCGAATCGTTGACGAGGAAGGTCATCGACAGCGTCGGCGGATCGATCGGCTGCGCCTGCAACGGCTCGGTGACGGCCGGCTCGCACATCGTGTCGGCGACGTTGAACTTTTCGAGGCCGGCGATGGCGACGATGTCGCCGGCCTCGGCCTCCTCGATCGGCGTGCGCTCGATGCCGCGGAACGCCAGGATCTTGGAGACGCGGCCCTGCTCGACGACCTTGCCGGTGCGGTCGAGCACCTTGACCGACTGGTTCGGCTTCACCGAGCCGGCGAAGATGCGGCCGGTGACGATGCGGCCGAGATAGGGGTTGGCCTCGAGTAGCGTGCCGAGCATGCGGAAGCCGCCCTCTTCGATCGTCGGCTCGGGCACGTGCTTGATCACGAGGTCGAACAGCGGGCCCATGCCGTCCTGCGGACCGTCCGGCTCGTTCGCCATCCAGCCCTGCTTGGCGGAGCCGTAGAGGATCGGGAAGTCGAGCTGCTCGTCGCTGGCGTCGAGCGCGGCGAAGAGGTCGAACACCTCGTTGACCACTTCCTGGACACGAGCGTCGGGCTTGTCGACCTTGTTAATGGCGACGATTGGTTTGAGCCCGATCTTCAGCGCCTTGCCGACCACGAACTTGGTCTGCGGCATCGGCCCCTCGGCGGCGTCGACCAGCACGATCGCGCCATCGACCATCGACAGGATGCGCTCGACCTCGCCGCCGAAATCGGCGTGGCCGGGCGTGTCGACGATGTTGATGCGCGTGTCTTGCCAGGCGATCGAGGTCGCCTTGGCCATGATGGTGATGCCGCGCTCCTTCTCGAGGTCGTTCGAGTCCATCACGCGCTCGGCGACGCGCTGGTTGTCGCGGAAGGCGCCGGACTGGCGCAGCAGGCAGTCGACGAGCGTGGTCTTGCCGTGATCGACGTGAGCGATGATGGCGATGTTTCGCAGCTTCATGGGACGGGCCGGGGATTGGAGAGGGGCACGCGCATCGAGCGCATGCCGCGTTGCGGCACGCTCTATCGCATCGCGCAAGATTTGGGAATGGGGCGGCCGTGGCTGCGTGAAGGAAGGCCGTGCCGTAAGGCGCCATCCCGGATCAAGGACGGTGCCGATCCCGGGTGGCCGACCCGGCGCACCGCTTCCGCTATTGATCGGCTTGATGCTCTCGGAGATGGCGTTGAGCTCGGCGCCGTTGGTCTTCTCGCCCGCTTCGCTTCCCCAATAGGTCATCATCAGGAGCTTGCCGTCGGCGATCTTGACCAGCGTCACGCTGACGTGGGTCGGGCCGTCGGAATCGGTGGCCTCCCATTGCAGATCCTCGGCCGGCAGGCCGCTCATCACGAGGGTCTTCTGCTTGAACGTGTCCTCCTTGATCTTGATCTTCATCTTCTTGAAGAATTTCTCTTCGTCCTTGCTGGCATCGGCGAGGCTGGTCCCCTCGACGATCTCGGCCGCGACGTAGGTCTGCTTGTCGGGCGACGTGCCCTCCACCCCGTTGTCGAAGGTCTCGGGCTCCCAGGTGTCGGGGATGGAGACCCAGGTCACCGCCTCGTCGTCGCCGAGCTTGAACGCCTTGGCTTCGACCACGGCACTCGAGAGGGCGCACAGCACCAGCGCGGCGAGACAAGTCTTCATCATGGCGGTCGGCTCCCGAGCCGGGCCGGACGCCAAGCTTGGCCTTAGCATCGGCGTTTTGCGTCCAGCGTCAAGACGTTGCGGTCATTGTCAAGCCGTTCAGACCGTCGATGACTCACAGCTTCGGATCCATCCGCACAGCCGGCAGGCCGGGCGTGGTGGAGTCGAGCGCGAACAGCGAGCCGGAGCGCGGATCGTCCTCGTTCGACGAGGGCATGGTCGTCACGAAGAGCGTCTTGAGATCGTGGCCGCCGAAGCAGCAGCTCGTCGGGTTGCGCACCGGGACCGGGAGCTCGGCCTCGAGCGAGCCGTCGGGCGCATAGACGTTCAGGCGCTGCCCGCGCCAGATCGCGACGAAGACCCGGCCGGCGGCATCGACGGTCAGACCGTCGGGAACGCCGTCCTCCAGAGGCACGGTCGCGAAGCATCGGCGCTTGGCGGCGGCGCCGGTGGCGAGGTCGTACTCGTAGGCCCACACCATGCCGGCGTGCGTGTCGGCGAAATACATCGTGTCGCCGGACGGGCTCCACCCCAGCCCGTTCGACAGCGACACCGGCGCCTCCGCCACCTCCAGCCCACCGCCGCGCCAGCGGTAGAGCGCACCGGTCGGGGCGCGGTCGCGGGTCGCGTCGACGTGCATCGTGCCGGCCCAGAGCCGGCCGCGCGGATCGCACTTGCCGTCGTTGAAGCGGTTCTCGCCGTGCATGGCCGGCCGCGCCAGCAGCGTCGTGCCGGCGATCCCGAAGGTCAGCTCGTGGATGCCGGCGCCGATGCCCGCGACGAGGCGCCCGCCGGCGGCCACGGCGCAGAAGCCGACGGCGTCGGCCAGTGGATGCGTGGCGACCTCGCCGGTCGCGGGTGCGTGGCGATGGATGGCGTGGCCGGCGATGTCGACCCAGTACAGCCAGCCGTCCCGCGCGTCCCAGGAGGGGCCCTCGGCGAGCTTCGATCGCGGCAGGTGGTCGAGCAGGCGCATGGACGGCTCCGGCTGAGTCGGCCGCCAGCATAGCCGGCGCCGCACGCCCGCGGCGAGTTGACCCGCGCGAACCCCGCGCCTACCTCGGCGCGATGTACGCCACCGCCGACCTCGTCGACGCCCACGAGGCGATCCTGCAGAGCTGCGCGCTGCCGTTCCGCCGCTACGGCGGCCGGGCCAGGTTCGGCGGGCCGGTTCGCACCCTGCGGACCTTCGAGGACAATGCGCGCCTGAAGCAGCTCGTCTCCGGGCCGGGGGACGGCGCGGTGCTGGTCGTGGACGGCGGCGGCTCGCTGCGCGCCGCGCTGGTCGGCGACGTCGTCGCCGGCCTCGCGCACGCCACCGGCTGGGCCGGCCTCGTTCTGTGGGGCGCCGTGCGCGACACCGCCGCCCTGGCCACGCTCGACATCGGCATCCTGGCGCTCGGCTCCAACCCCTGGAAGAGCGGCAAGACCGGCGCCGGCCATGTCGACGGTCCCGTCAGCTTCGGCGGCGCCACGTTCCGCCTCGGCGACTGGGTCTATGCCGACGAGGACGGCCTTGTCGTCAGCCCGACGGCGCTGAGCCTGTAGGCTTCTTGGCGTCGCGCCGGCAGCGCTCGGAGCAATAGCGGACCTCGTCCCAGTTCTTTTCCCACTTCTTGCGCCAGGCGAACGGCCGCCGGCACACCGGGCACATCTTGGTCGGCAGGTCGGCCTTCTTGGTGCCGCGCGTCACGCGCCGCGCCCGTGGGCGGTCGAGACGTCGACGACGACGTCGATGAGCCGCGCCAGCTCGTCGTGCGGGATGGTCAGCGCCGGCGTCAGATAGGCGATCGTGCGGAACGGGCGCACCCAGACGCCGGCCGCAAGGAAGCGCGCCTTCAGCGCGTCGAGATCGCCGATCGTCTCGTATTCCACGACGCCGATCGCGCCCTTGACGCGCACGTCGCGGATGCCGGGCCGGCCGGCGAGCGGCGCCAGTCCATCGCGCAGCCGCACCTCGATCGCCGCCGCCTGCGCCAGACGCGGCTGCGTGTCGAACAGGTCGAGCGAAGCGTTGGCCGCGGCGCAGGCCAGCGGATTGGCCATGAAGGTCGGCCCGTGCATCAGCGCGTGCGCGGGATCCTCGTCGAGGAAAGCCTCGTGGACGCGGCGCGTCGCCACCGTGGCGGCGAGCGCCATCGTGCCGCCGGTCAGCGCCTTGGACAGCGTGACGATGTCGGGCACCACGCCCGCGGCCTCGCAGGCGAACATCGCGCCGGTGCGACCGAAGCCGGTGAAGATCTCGTCGAAGATCAGCAGGCAGCCGTGTCGCGTCGCCATCGCGCGCAGGTGCGCCAGCGTCGCGGCATCGTGCAACACCATGCCGCCGGCGCCCTGCACCAGCGGTTCGACGAGGATCGCGGCGATGGTCCGTCCCTCGCGCGCCATCAGCGCCTCGAAGGTCGCGCGCGCGACCGCGTCTCGGGGGAGGTCGGCGATGATCTGGCGGGTCAGCACGCCGTCGAAATGCGCGTGCATGCCCTCGTCGGGATCGCACACCGCCATGGTCGCCAGCGTGTCGCCGTGGTAGCCGCCGCGAAACGCCACGATCTTGGTGCGGCCGCGCTCGCCGCGGTTCAGCGCCGCCTGGATCGCCATCTTCATCGCGACCTCGACCGCGACCGAGCCGGACTCGCAGAAGAACACGTGGTCGAGGTCGCCCGGCAGCCGCGCCGCGAGGCGCGCCGCCAGCGTCGCCGCCGGCTGGTGCGTGAGGCCGCCGAACATCACGTGCGGCATGATCTCGAGCTGGCGGCGCACGGCGGCGGCGATGTGGGGGTGATTGTAGCCGTGGCACGCCGTCCACCAGGAGGCGATGCCGTCGATCAGCACGCGGCCGTCGGCGAGGATCAGGCGCGATCCCTCGGTCGCCACGACGGGCAGGGCGGGCGCGGCCGTCTTCATCTGGCAATAGGGACGCCACAGGTGCGCGACGCCCGCATCGAGCCAGGCGGGAGGTGGCGGCGCGGCTCTCGTCATCGCCGCAGCTTTTGCATTTTGCCGGCACCCGCGCCAGACAGCGCGGATGCGATCGCTCGACACCTACGCCGCCGCCAAGCTCGACGCGCTCGACGCGCGCGCGCTGCGCCGCACGCTGGTCGAGACCGACCGCGGCACGTTTCCGCACGTGATCCGCCATGGGCGCCGGCTGGTCTCGTTCTCCTGCAACGATTATCTCGGCTTCTCGACGGATCCCCGCGTCAAGGCGGCGGCGACGGCGGCGGTGGAGCGCTGGGGCGCGGGCGCGGGCGCGTCGCGGCTCGTCACCGGCAACCATCCGCTCCACTCCGAGCTGGAGGGACGACTCGCGGCGACGAAGGGCAGCGAGGCCGCCTGCCTGTTCGGATCCGGCTACCTCGCCAACATCGGTGTTCTGGGCGCGCTCGCCGGGGCCGGCGACCTCGTGCTGATCGATGCCCTCGCGCACAATTGCCTCAACGCCGGCGCCAGCCTGTCGGGTGCGGCCGTGATCCGTTTCGCCCACAACGATACCGACGCTTTGGGCGCGCTGCTCGCCGCGCACCGCGCCGCCTTCCGCCACGTCCTCGTCGTGACCGAAACGATCTTCTCGATGGACGGCGATCGTGCGCCGCTGGCCGCGCTGGCCAGGCTCGCCGGCGCGCACGATGCCTGGCTGATGGCCGACGACGCCCACGGCTTCGGCCTCGCCGACCACGATCCCGCCGCCGTGCCGCTGGCGATGGGCACGCTGTCGAAGGCCATCGGCAGCTACGGCGGCTATTGCTGCGCGTCGCGACCGGTGGTCGACCTGCTGAAGACGCGGGCGCGTTCGCTGGTCTATTCCACCGCGCTGCCGCCGGCCTCGGTCGCGGCGGCGCTCGCGGCGCTCGACATCCTCGCTGCCGCGCCGGACCTCGGACAGGCGCCGCTGCGCAAGGCGCGCCTGTTCACCGCGCTGATGGGCTTGCCCGACGCGCAGAGCGCCATCGTGCCGCTGGTGCTCGGCTCGGCCGAGGCCGCGCTGGAGGCCTCGGCGCGGCTCGAGCAGGCCGGGTTCCTGGTGGTGGCGATCCGCCCGCCGACCGTGCCGGCCGACACGGCGCGGCTGCGCTTCGCGTTCTGCGCCGGTCACACCGATGCCGATATCGCCCGGCTCGCCGCCGCCCTGCGCGATATCGACGCCGTCGCGAGGAGAGAGCCGTGCCCGGCCTGTTCGTGACGGCGACGGGGACCGAGGTCGGCAAGACCTTCGTCACCGCCGGCCTGCTGCGCGCCGCGCGCCGCGCCGGGTGGGAGGTGGCGGCGTTGAAGCCCGTCCTCACGGGCTATGCCGCTGCCGACGCCGCCGACAGCGACGCCGGGCGCCTGCTCGCCGCGCAGGACATCGCAGTGGACGACGCGGCGGTCGCGGCGATCTCCCCCTGGCGCTACGCCGCGCCGATGGCGCCGGACATGGCGGCCGACGCCGAGGGGCGTGAGCCGCCCGGTCTCGCGGCCGCGGCCGCCTTCTGCCGCGCGCGGCTCGTGCCGGAGCGCCTCACCCTGATCGAGGGCATCGGTGGCCTCATGGTGCCGCTCGACCGGCGGCACACGATCCTCGATCTCGCGGCGGAGCTCGCCGTGCCGATCCTCCTGGTGTCGCCGACGGCGCTCGGCGCCATCAGCCACGCGCTGACCGCGATGGCGGCCCTGGCCGGACGGGCGCTCACGCCGGCCATGCTCCTGCTGGTCGAGAGCGCCGGCGCCACCATCCCGGCGGCGGCCACGCGAGACACGCTGGCGGCCTTCTGTCCCGGCATCGCGATCGCGGTGCTGTCGCGCGATCCGCCCGAGGGCGCCTTCGATGGCCTGCTGGCCACCCTGGCCCCTTCCCGCCACCCGCGATCTACGGCATAAGACGCGGCACGCGGGTGTAGCTCAATGGTAGAGCAACTGCCTTCCAAGCAGAATACGAGGGTTCGATTCCCTTCACCCGCTCCAGTCGTCAGCTTATTGACCTTTCTGCCAGATCGCTGGCGTCCATCTCGGATCGCTTTATCAGGCGCCGAACGGGTAATCTGACCGTTCAAGAAGGCGGACTCGGGCGTGCCAGACGGTGGGGGAGCGCCCTCTCCGGCATGTCGGCCCTGGTCGGGGAAGCGAGGATACGGCGGCACGGCAACGGACTGCTCAGATGCTCGGGTTGGCGTAACAGCCTTCCATCTCAGGCCGGACACGCCGAAAGCGCCTCGGGTTTCGCCGGGTCGACCGATTGAAGATCGCGCTTGAGGCCGAGCCGGGCAAGAGCACGTGCGAGCCTGAGGATGTCGGCGCCGCTCATCATGTCGGCTTGGAGCGATCCGTTCACCAGATACGGCTCGAAGACAGCTGCGGTCGTCTCGTTTCGCGTCGCAAGGCCCATCCACCAGTTCCCGAATGACCGCTCTGCGACCTCGACCATCTCGACCAAGAGGCAGCCGGCATGGCGTTCATCGTCGGCGATGCGGGAGAAGGTCTGCCAGATGACCCGACGGTCACCCTCGAGGATCTGCAGGAACGATGCTTCATCGTAGATGAGGGCGCCCGTGACGCTCGCCGCCTGATTTCGGCGCTTCGACGACGCCATGATTGAGTTGAGCTGTGCCATCGTCGACCCGTAGGCGCGGTCGAAACACGGCTCGCTGATATAGATCAGCCGCGAAAGCGTCATGTGCAGATCCTGCCTGATGCAGCGTCGCCAAGGTACGAGATAGTTTTGGGTGGGAGAACACTCGGTATTCTCCCTAAGCTTGAAAAATCTCTTAAGCTCGCAGCGGCCCGCGCGAGCGAGCTCATCTTGTCCAACCCGCTGTAGATCTCATGGGCGGCCCCGGCATCGGCTATTCGTCTGGAACATCCTCTCTCGAAGGTGCGTGAGCGCGTCGCGCTGCATCATGCGCCGGGCCTTTACCTCGTGCGCGACCACCTCACGGACTTCCTGGTCGCACGCTCCACGACGCTCCGCGACGCGATGCCGGACGGCCGGGACCCGCGACATCCGCCGGTGGTGCGGCCGCGACTGGATACCGACGAGGCCGCGGCACTCGGTCTCGCGCCGAAGATCTCGCCGTGCGCCCGAGTCCGTTGCCGTGCGAAGAAACGTCGCGCGCCTCACAATTCTGGCTGAAGGCGCCGGTCACACCGTGTTCGTGCGCATCGATCATCGCACCGCCGCGCTCGATGCGCTCTGAACGATGGGTTGCGCCGCAAAAGGTGGCCGCCAATCCACTTGGGTCGGACCGAGGGGCAGCTTGCGCTCCATCAAGCCTGACGGTCACGCCAGTCCGGCGTAGGCGTCGCGGCGGACCGTCCAGTAGCTGGCGGCGCCGGCCAGTGCGGCGACGCTGGCCACCAGGAAGGCCGGCGTGAAACTGTGGGTGCGATCGACGATGATGCCGGTGACGAGCGGCGCCAACGCGCCCCCGATCGAGCCGCCGATGTTCTGGATCGACTCCAGCGTGGCGACGAGGCGTGGCGGCGTCAGGCTGGCGCCGAGCGCCCAGGAGCACGATCCTGCACCGTAGCCGAAGAACATCGAGATCGAGAGCAGCGTCACGACCCAGGCGGTGGTTCCGGCGAAAGGCGCCACCGCGGTGAACAGCGCGCAGAGCACCAGGCCGCCCACCGTGAGGGTGCGGCGCGCGTCGATCGGATCGATCCCGCGGGCGGCGAGCTTGTCGGACAGGAACCCGCCGAGCACGCCGCCGCCGAAGCCGGCGAATTGCGGGATCGAGGCGAGGATGCCGGTCTCGCCGAAGCTGACGCCGCGCACCCGCTCGAGGTAGTCGGGCAACCAGGCGACGTTGAGCCAGGTGACGTAGACGATGCCGAACAGCCCGCCGATCAGCCCCCAGGTCGAGGGGATGGCGAAGAGGTGCGCCCAGGTTCGCGCGCCGGCGGACGCCGCGACCTCGATCTCGCCGGTGCGGATCGCGGCGAGATCCTCGCGCGGCACGTCGACCTGTTCCGGATCGCGATAGTACAGCCACCAGGCCAGCGCCACGGCGAGGCCGAGGATCCCCATGGCGACGAATGTCGTCCGCCAGCCGAAGGCGTTGATGAGCAAAGTGAGCGGCAGCGGCGCCAGCGCCGGGCCGAGCGACGACGCGGCGTTGAAGAGGCCGAGCGGCGTGCCGCGCTCCTTGAGCGAGAACCAGTTCACGCAAGCCCGCGCTCCGGCGGTGAACATCGGCGATTCGCCGATGCCGAGGCCGATGCGGGCGCCGATGAACTGGCCGAAGCCGGTGACGAAGCCGCTGAGGACCTGCGCGATCGACCACAGCGTCATGCCGGCCGAGAGCATGGGATGCGGGCCGACGCGGTCGGTGATCGCGCCGACCGGCAGCTGGCACAACGCGTAGGACCAGGCGAAGGCCGAGAGCAGCGCGCCCATCTGGGTGGCCGAGAGATGCATCTCGTCGGCTATCGGCTTGTTGGCGACGGCGAGCGTCGATCGGTCGACGTAATTGACGACCCCGGCGGCGATCAGCAGGCCGACGGTGATCCATTGCCGCCGCCGCGTTGCGCTCGAGACCCGGTGCGACTCGGCCGTGGCGGCGAGGCTCAAGCGCGTCCGCGCCGGAGGGCGGTCACGCCGTCGTCTCTGGCGGCCAGCACGAGGAAGGTGAGCAGGCCGGCATGGAAGACCAGTGCGCCGGGCGCGATCAGGCCGAGGCTCCAGATCATGCCGGGCGCTGCGGCCATGAGGCCCAAGGCCGCGACGTAGCCGACGAACGCGCCGGTGCCGAGCGGTCGGCCGAGCCGCCAGGCGAGCAGCGCGGCGGCCCCGACGACGCCGGCGGCCTTGCAGGCGGCCATGAAGCGCAGCAGCAGGACGAGCGCGCTCTCGAACCCCGAAGCGTCGGCGGCATGAGCGCGGCCGAGCGCGGCGCCGGCGAGAAAGGCGACCATCACCGTACCCGCGACGATCGCGGCGCGGCTTGGGCGGCGGCGCCCGACAGCTGCGGAGGAGGGTAGGGCGACGGAGGAAGGCTGGGCGGCGAGATCGGTCAACGGGCGCTCTCCTTGGCCGCGGCGAGGCTAACGCAAATTCCGGCAGGGTGGAACCGTCGCGTGCGGCGGCCATCACGCGACGGCCCTGAACGCTGGCCTCGGCGCGAAACGCCGCATCGTCGCCGCGTGTTGTCCGACGTTGTCGCGAGGAGCGGTTCGGAAGCGACGGATATGAGCAAGACGGCGAAAAAGAGCGATCCCGAGCTATGGGAGAAGGTGAAGGAGGCCATCACCGCCGGCGACAAGGGCGGCAAGCCCGGCCAATGGTCCGCGCGCAAGGCGCAGATGGCCTCGGCCGAATATCAGAAGGAGGGCGGCGGCTACGACGGCGAGAAGAGCAAGGACAACCATCTCCAGGAATGGACCGACGAGAAATGGGGCACCAAATCCGGCGACAAGAGCGAAGACACCGGCGAGCGTTACCTCCCCGAGGAGGCGCGCGCGGACCTGAGCGACGCGGACTATCGTCGGACCAGCGCCAAGAAGCGGGCCGATACGAAGAAGGGCAAACAGTTCTCGTCGCAGCCGCCGGACGTCGCGAAGAAGACGGCGGCGCACCGCGAAACGGGCAAGGGCGACACGAAGACGAGGGCCGCACTCTACGAAGAGGCCAAGGCGAGGGACATCTCGGGGCGCTCGGCGATGAGCAAGGCCGAGCTGCAAAAGGCGCTCGCGGGATAGAGGAGCTGGTTCGAAACGACTTGCGTTCAGCGCCGGCTGCTCGAGTATCCCGCCTTCGGCGCTGCTCAAAACACGGCCGCGCCGCGATCCGCCGGCCCGACGTTGGCGCGGAACATGGCGAAGAGTTCGCGGCCCGTGCCGGCGTGGCTCGATGCGAGGTCGGCGACGTACGGCGTGCGGGCCGCCCATTCGTCGGCCGGGACCAGCACGTCGAGCGTGCCGGCGACGCCGTCCACTCTGACGATGTCGCCATCGATGATGCTGGCGATGCCGCCGCCCTCGATCGCTTCGGGCGTGACGTGGATCGCCGCCGGGACCTTGCCGGAGGCGCCCGACAGCCGGCCGTCGGTCACGAGGGCCACCTTGAAGCCGCGGTCCTGCAACACGCCGAGCGGAGGCATCAGCTTGTGCAGCTCGGGCATGCCGTTGGCCTTGGGCCCCTGGAAGCGCACGACGGCGACGAAGTCGCGATCGAGTTCGCCGGCGCGGAAGGCGTCCTGCAGCTGCTCCTGCGTGTGGAAGACGACGGCCGGCGCCTCCACCACGTGCCGCTCGGGATGCACGGCCGAGGTCTTGATCACGGCGCGGCCGAGGCGCCCCTCCAGCATGCGCAGGCCGCCGGTCTCCGCGAAGGGCGCGGCGGCGGTGGTCAAGACCTCCGGATCGCCGGAGACCTCCGGAATCGGTCGCCAGGTGACGCCGTCGCCCTCGGCGAAGGGTTCGGTGGCGTAGGCGCGGAGGCCGCCGCCGAACACCGTGCCGACGTCCTCGTGCAACAGCCCGGCGTCGAGCAACTCGCGGATGACGAAGGCCATGCCGCCGGCGGCGTGGAAGTGGTTCACGTCGGCCTTGCCGTTGGGGTAGACGCGCGCGAGCAGCGGCGTGACCTCGGCGAGATCGGACAGGTCCTGCCAGGTCAGTGTGATGCCGGCCGCCGCCGCCATCGCCGGCAGGTGGATCGTGTGGTTGGTCGAGCCGCCGGTGGCGTGCAGGCCGACGATGCCGTTGGCGAAGGCGCGTTCGTCGAGCATGCGGCCGAGCGGGGTGTAGGCGTTGCCGGACGCGGTCAGCGACAGCGCGCGTCGCGCCGCCTCCCGAGTCAACGCCTCGCGCAGCCGGGTGCCGGGATTGACGAAGGCGGCGCCGGGCAGGTGCAGGCCCATCACCTCCATCAGCATCTGGTTGGTGTTGGCGGTCCCGTAGAAGGTGCAGGTGCCCGGGCCGTGATACGAGCCCATCTCGGATTTCAGCAGCTCGTCGCGGCCGATCTTGCGCTCGGCGTAGAGCTGGCGGACGTGGCTCTTCTCGCTGTTGGAGATCCCCGTGGTCATCGGACCGGCGGGGATGAACACCGCCGGCAGGTGGCCGAAGCTGAGGGCGCCGATCACCAGGCCCGGCACGATCTTGTCGCAGATGCCGAGATAGACGACGGCATCGAAGGTCTGGTGCGACAGCGCCACGGCGGTCGCGAGCGCGATGACGTCGCGCGAGAACAGCGACAGCTCCATGCCGTCCTCGCCCTGGGTGACGCCGTCGCACATCGCCGGAACGCCGCCGGCCACCTGCGCCGTCGCCCCGGCACGACGCGCGGCGTCGCGGATGATGTCGGGGAAGCGCTCGTAGGGCTGATGGGCCGACAGCATGTCGTTGTAGGCGGTGACGATGGCGAGGTTGGGCACGCGGCCCAGTGCCAGCCGTGCCTTGTCGCCGGGCGGCGCCGCGGCGAACGCGTGGGCCTGGTTGGCGCAACCGAGGCGCGCGCGCGGGAGGCGCGCCTGCTCGGCCGCGGCGTCGATGCGGGCCAGGTAGCGCTCGCGCTCCGGGCGAGAGCGCGCGACGATGCGGGCGGTGACCTCTTCGAGGCGCGAGTGAAGAGCGGGCATCAGACGGCCAGACGCTCCATGGAGCGGCGGGCTCGACCGGTGATGGCCTCCCAATCGCCTCTCTCGACGAGTCCGGCCGGCGCCAGCCACGAGCCGCCGACCGCGAGCACGTTGGGCTCCTCCAGCCAAGCGCCGGCCTGATCCTCCGAGATGCCGCCGGTCGGGCAGAAGGCGACTTGCGGAAACGGGCCGGCGAGCGCGCGCAGCGTCGGCAAGCCGCCGGCCTGCGAGGCCGGGAAGAACTTCATCACGTCGAAACCGCGCTCGAGGCACGCCATGATCTCGGACGCCGTCTGCACGCCCGGCACGAAGTCGAGCCCGGCGGCTGCGGCGGCATCGAGCAGCGCCGGCGAGGCGCCGGGCGAGAAGGCGAAGGAAAGCCCCATCGCCAGCGCCATCTCGAGGTCGCGACCGTTGAGCACCGTGCCGAGGCCGACGATCGCATCCGGCACCTCGGCGGCGATGGCCTTGGCCGCCTCGGGACCGGCCGCGGTGCGCAGCGTGATCTCCAGCGTGCGGACACCCCCGGCACACAGCGCGCGCGCCAGCGGCACCGCGTCGGCGACGCGGGTGATCGTGAGCACCGGCACGAGCCGGGCGCCGGCGAGGAGCGCACGGGGGCCGTGCAAGGTGGACGTTATCGTCATGGCGCGCATCCTGGTCCTTTGCCGAGGCTCTGCCAAGGCACTCTGGCCTCGCAGCAGAAATCGGGCCGGTCCCGGGGCGCGCATCTCGAAAATAAAAGCTTTTCGATGGGACGGAACATGCGGCGCGCTGTTGCTCCAAGCCAATCGAGGCATTTGTGAAAGTAGGCGGCCATGGCAACCAAGGAAAAGACACTAGACGATGCTTTCTACGAGACCTTGAAGGACGTTTATTATGCCGAAAAGCAGTCCGTGAAGGCGCTGAAGAAGTCTGCCAAGGCGGCCGAGCACAACGAGCTCAAGAAAGCCTTCGAAGCGCATGCCGAGGAAAGCGCCCATCAGGTCGAGCGCCTGCAGCAGGTGTTCGAGATCATAGGGAAGCCGGCGCGTGCCAAGACCTGCGAGGCCATGCAGGGCATCACCTCGGAAATGGAAGAGGATCTGGAGGATTTCGGAGGCACCGAGGCCGCCGATGCGGTGTTGATCGGCTGCGCGCAGGCTGTCGAGCACTACGAAATGGCACGTTACGGCACGCTGAAGACTTGGGCTTCGCAGCTCGGGCATGAGGACGCAGCCAAGCTTCTCGGCGAAACGCTCGAAGAGGAGAAGAAGACCGACCAGCTTCTCAGCGAGATCGCGATCAAGATCAACACCGGCAAGACGATCGAGGCCGACGAGCCGAAGAAGAAGAGTGCCAAGGCCTGACGCTTTGCGAGGGCGGAAGACTTTCGCCCTCGCGCCATGGGGTTCTATCGCGGCATAGCCCGCACATCGATAACGGGGAGAAGCCTATGCGAAGGATGATAATTGCGGCGTCGGCGGTCCTCGTCACATTCGCCCTTGCCGGCCCATCCGGCGCGCAGATGCCAGCTGTGGGCAGCCCGTCCGATCTCAAGCCGTTCAACGTCACCGTTCGCCGGTTCACCCTGAGCGAGGGACCGGCGAAAGGGGTCGACTTCCTGTTGCCGGTCGACAGCCCCGACGCCGAGCACGCGTGCGCCTCGACGATCGCCAACGCCGCGGCGTTCTCCAAGAAGGTCGAGGCCGACAAGCCGCTGCCGCTGGCCTTCACCTGCGTAAAGATCGAGAAGCGCTGAGCTTTCGCCTCAGTTCGCCGGCTCCAGCGTCTGCAACTGAAGGGCGTGCAGCGCGCCGCCCATGTGGCTGCCAAGCGCCTTGTAGACGAGCTGGTGCTGCTTGAGCTTGCTGAGCCCGGCGAACTCGCGAGATGTGACGATCGCCGAGAAATGATCGTCGTCTCCGGCGAGATCGATGATTTCGATCTGCGCATCGGGGATGGAGGTTTTGATCAGGCGCTCGATCTCGGCGGCGGGCATCGGCATGGGCGGCAGGTCTCCGGGCTTCGCAGGGTCTTAACGCAAGCCGACGGGCGGGACGAGGGCCGGCGCCGAAGAACCCATCGTCGGCGCCGATCTGTAACGGCCACGCTCCTGGCGAAGTATCCTCTTCGAGACGAGCCTCGACCACGACCGCGACAGCGCCGCGAGGGGCGCGTGGCTTGCCAAGAGCGCCGGTCGCTCCGACCTATGGTTGCCGAGCTCGAGAGGACCCCCGTGCAGCCTTCCCTCGTCCTGCCCTTCGACGACATTCTTCCCGCCTTCGATGGCGAACCGGTCTTCGCGGGACCGCGCTCCGCTGTGCTCGGCCGCGCCACCATCGGAGCCGGCGCTTGGCTCGGCGAGGATAGTGTGGTGCGCGCCGACGGCGACGTGGTGCGCATCGGGCGCAACGTGCATCTCGGCCACCGCGCCACGGTGCACATCGTCCACGAGATCCTGCCGTGCCTCGTCGGCGACGACGTGACGGTGGGCGCCAATACCGTCATCCACGCCTGCACGCTCGGCGACCGCTGCGTCGTCGAGGACGACGTCGTGATCCTGGACGACGCCAAGGTCGGCGACGACGTGCTGCTCGAGAAAGGCTCGACCGTGTTCCCGCGCAAGCAGTTGCCCGGCGGCTGGGCCTACGCGGGATCGCCAGCCAAGCCCGTGCGAGAACTGGCACCGGGCGAACTGGTGGCGCGCGCCGCGGCGGTGCGGGCGCGCACCGGCAGCGAGAGCGAGCTCTCCTCGGCAGTGCAGGATTTCGGCGATTCCGTCTTCATCGCCCACACCGCCCAGCGCGCCGGGCGGCTTACCTTCTCGCCGGGATCGTCGCTGTTCTTCTCCTGCGTCGCGCAGGGCGGTACCGGCTCGATCTTCGTCGGCGCGAACACCAACGTGCAGGACAACACGATCCTGCGCGCCGGCGCCGGCGAGATCGTGATCGGGCGCGATACCACCATCGGGCACAACGTGCGGATGAGCCGAGGCCGCATCGGCGACTCGGCGCTCGTCGGCATGGGTGCGGTGCTCGCCGAGGACACCTGGGTGCAGGACGACGTGCTGCTCGCCGCCGCCGCCACCACCACGCCGGGCCAGGTGCTCGAGTCCGGCTGGATGTGGGGCGGGCGGCCGGCGAGCCGGATGTCGAAGCTCGACGACGTCAGGCGCAAGGTGATGGCCGAGAACATCGCCACCTATTGCCAGTATTCGCAGGTGTTCCGCGCCGTGCAGCAGGCTCGGGGCTTCGCCAGGCGCCGTGCGCCCGAGGCGGCGATAGGCGACGCCAGCGAGGCGTGATCGCCAAAGGATCGCCGCCCGGCGGCCGCCCCGCCGACTTGTCAGCCGTTCGCGATTGTGGGCAAGAACCCAGCCTTCATCGGTACGTCTGGACGTGGGTGGCACAATGGCGCGCAGCAAAATCGCTTTGATCGGGGCCGGGCAGATCGGCGGCACGCTGGCGCATCTCGCGGGTTTGAAGGAACTTGGCGACATCGTGCTGTTCGACATCGCCGAGGGGACGCCCCAGGGCAAGGCGCTCGACCTCGCCGAATCCGCCCCGGTCGACGGCTTCAACGCGCATCTTACCGGTGCCAATTCCTACGAGGACATCGCGGGATCGGACGTGGTGATCGTCACGGCCGGCGTCCCGCGCAAGCCCGGCATGAGCCGCGACGACCTTCTCGGGATCAACCTCAAGGTCATGGAATCGGTCGGCGCCGGCATCAAGCAGCACGCGCCCGACGCCTTCGTGATCTGCATCACCAATCCGCTCGACGCGATGGTCTGGGCGCTGCAGAAGACGTCCGGCCTGCCGCCCCGGAAGGTGGTCGGCATGGCCGGCGTGCTCGACTCCTCGCGTTTTCGCTATTTCCTCTCCGACGAATTCAAGGTCTCGGTCGAGGACGTCACCGCCTTCGTGCTCGGCGGCCACGGCGACGACATGGTGCCCTCGCTGCGCTACTCGACGGTCGCCGGCATCCCGCTTCCCGATCTCGTCAAGATGGGCTGGACCACGCATGAGCGGCTCGAGCGCATCGTCGAGCGTACCCGCAAGGGCGGCGGCGAGATCGTCAACCTGCTCAAGACCGGCTCGGCCTTCTACGCGCCGGCGGCTTCCGCCATCGCCATGGCCGAGAGCTACCTCAAGGACAAGCGCCGCGTGCTGCCGTGCGCCGCCCAGCTCAACGGCGAGTACGGGCTATCCAATCTCTACTGCGGCGTGCCCGTGGTGATCGGGGCCAACGGCGTCGAGAAGGTCGTCGAGGTCCAGCTCGACGACACCGAGAAGGCGATGTTCGACAAGTCGGTCGCTTCGGTGAAGACGCTGGTCGAGGCCTGCAAGGGTATCAACCCAGCGTTCGCGAACTGATTCGGACGCCGCTCGGCGGCCGAGCCGTCCTTTACCGGCACGATGGGCTGGATTTGGTCGAAATTTCAGGATCGGCGCAGTCAAGCGGAAAGATTGCGCCATTTTTCTCAAATGCACTCGAGTTGTATAAAAACAAGATTGTAGTGATCATCTTACGTAGCGTCATAGTCTTTGTATTGACCCAACGTCACGCGTGATTTCGCTTGCAGCGTGCTTGCAGCTGAATAGCCTCTCGCTCGATCGACGATTTCCGATCGACTTGGAGAGATCAATGGCCAATCAAGTGTTGACGTTCAACGATGCTTTGGGCCTCGTTGGACTAGCGGGATCGGCGACCCTGTCGGGCAGCGTGGGCGTGACCTACGGGGCCTCCCCCTCGGTGACCGGCACGCTGACGGTCAGCGCGTTGGGCGTGCTGGGTGCCCAGACGTACAGTAGCCTGACGATCACGCAGACCGGCTTCGACGCGAACGGCATCCCGACCTACGTGCTGTCCGGCACCAACGGCGTGACCAACCTGTCCATCGACTACACCGGCATGGCGCCGGCCACGATCGCCGCCGGTGTCACCAATTCACTGAACGTGGCACTGGCGGGGAACGCGCTCGCGGTCGTCACCTCCGTCGTCTGCTTCGCCAAGGGCACGATGATCCGCACCCACCGCGGCGAGGTCGCCGTCGAGGCGCTCAAGATCGGCGACAGGGCGATCACCGCGTCCGGCAAGCGCCTTCCGATCAAGTGGCTCGGACACAACTCGATCGACTGCCGGAGCCATCCCGAACCGCGCGCGGTCCTGCCGATCCGCATCGCCGCCGACGCCTTCGCGCCCAACGTGCCGTCCCGCGACCTCTTCGTATCGCCCGGCCACGGGATCCTCGTGCAGGTCGTCGACGAGGTGCTGATGCCAGCCGGCCTGCTCTGCAACGGCACCACCGTGCAGCAGATCGAGGTCGACCACGTCGACTATTGGCACGTCGAGCTGGACGGCCACGACATCCTGTTCTCGAACGGCCTGCGTAGCGAGAGCTACATCGACGTCGGCAACCGCGCCTTTTTCGGCGGGGTCGCGACGGCGAAGCCGGACGGCACGCCGAGTGTGGCGACGCTCGAGCACTACTGCCGTCCCTACATCGTCGACGACGCGCTCGTGCGCGCCGTCCGCCAGCGCCTCCAGGCGCGCGCCATGGCGCTCGGCTGGACGCTGGACGCGGCGCCCCTCGCCGACCTCCATCTCGTGATCGACGGCAAGGTCCAACGCCCCGAGGTCGACGGGCTCACGGCTCGCTTCGTCGTGCCGGCGGGCGTCACCGAGGTGTGGCTGCAATCCGAGTCCAGCATCCCGCTCACGCTGTTCGACAGCGTCGATGCGCGTCGCCTTGGCGTGTGCCTGAAGGCGCTCGATGTCGAAGGGCGTCGCATCGGCGCGGACGATCCGCTTCTCTGTGTCGGCTTCCACGCCGCCGAAGGCGTCGGCCCGACCCGCTGTCGTTGGAGCACGGGTCATGCGCTGCTGCCCGCCGAGCTTTGGCAGCGTCGCGGCGCGACCGCTCTCGCCGTCGAGCTGGCTGGCCCGGCATTGCCGCGCTGGGTGGCACCGGTGCCGGACGCGCGGAAACCGGCCCTGCGCGAGGCCGCCTGAGTGTGGCGGTCGCCTGAAGCGGGAGGGTCCGGTGCCGATGCATCGGGCCGCCCGTCGCAGGCGACCGCGCCGATCTTTCTCTGGTGCGATCGCACCGCCTCCGTTCCGCGTCCGACCGGCGTGCAGCGCGTGGTCCGCAGCCTTGCCCGCGAGCTCGAGGCCGCTCAGCCGGTCGGTTGGGATAATTGGCGGCGCACGGTGCGTCCGCTGTCGGCGACCGAGCGTCGCGCGCTTGAGCACGGCGGCGACGAACCGGTGGCCCGCTACGAGCGCGGCGCTTGGCTGCTCTTCGCCGAGACGCCGCCCTTTGCCGACGGGGTCGAGCCCGCCGGGATCGCCCACGCCCTCGGCCTACGAGCGGCGGTCCTCGTGCACGATCTCATCCCCGTGCTGGCCCCCGGACCCTACGCACCGGAGATCGTCGCGCAGTACCGGGCCTATGCTCGCGGCCTCGCCGAGGCGGACCTGCTGCTGGCCACCACGAGGCACGTCGCCGCGCAGATCCTTCGCTTCCTCGAGGTGGAAGGGTTGCGCCTGCCGGCGATCGCGGTGGTCCCGCTCGCGGCCGAGCTGCCCGGCGTGCCCCGTCTTTTCGACCCGCCGGCGCGGATGCGTGGCGCGGGGCTCGATCTCGTCACCATCTCGCGGTGGGAGCCGCGCAAGAACCTGCCGTTGCTGCTGCGTGCGGTCGAGCGTGTGCGCGACAGCGGCCGCGACCTGCGCCTGACGCTGGTCGGACGGCGCGGCGGCTTCCCCGATCTCGAGTCGCAGCTCGACGCCATGCTCGCGCGCATGCCTTGGGTGGACGCACCGGTGGAGACGCGCGACCCCGACCTGCCAGCGATCTACGCCCGTCACCACGCGACGATCTATCCTTCGCTCGACGAAGGGTTTGGCCTGCCGATCCTGGAAAGCCTGTGGTGCGGCCGGCCGTGCCTTCACCACGACGGCTCGGCCATGGCCGAGGTGGCGCCTGGCGGCGGCACGCTCGCGCTCGACATGGCGGACGAGGAGACGGTCGCGACGGCGCTCGCCCGCCTCCATGACGATCCCTCGTCGATCGCCGACCTTGCTGGCGAGGCCGCGCGCCGTCCCCTGCGGCGCTGGACGCAGGTCGCCGCGGAGGTCCGCGCCGCCCTGGCGACACGCTGACGTCGCTCGTTTCGACGCAGCCCGACCTTTCGACCGCCTCGGCTCTTTCCGCTTCCGTGCCGGCAGGCTAAGGCTCCGCCGAGACGAAGACCGAAGAGGCGAGCGATATGGCGTCGGATCCGAACGCGGAAATCACGAAGAACCCGGTGTCGGCGAGACAGGGCACGACCCGGCCCAAGGTGATCTATGTCCTCGCCGCCAGCGTCGTCCTCATCATCGTCGCCTTCATCGTCGCCTACCTGATCGGCACCAAGTAGCTATCTCACCCCGCCGCGCGCGGATGGTTGGCCCGGTAGCTCTCCAACAGCCGGGCCGAATCGACGGCCGTGTAGATCTGCGTCGTCGACAGCGAGGCGTGACCGAGCAGCTCCTGGATGGTTCGCAGGTCGCCCCCGCGGCTCAAGAGGTGGGTCGCGAACGAATGGCGCAGCGCATGCGGCGTGGCACTGTCGGGCAGGCCGAGTGCGCCGCGCATCCGCTCGACGGCCAGCTGGATGATGCGCGGCGACAGCGGGCCGCGGCGTTTCCCGATGAAGAGTGGGCCGTCGGCGGGCAACGGATAGGGGCAGAGCTCCAGGTAGCGCTCCACCGCCCGACGCACCGGCACGATGATCGGGACCTGGCGGGTCTTCTGGCCCTTGCCCACCACGGTAAGCGCCTCGACGTTGCCGACCGGCGCATCGAGCCGGCGGATGCCGACCGCCTCCGAGATCCGGAGGCCGGCGCCGTAGAGCAGGGCGAGCACGGCGGTGTCGCGGGCCAGCGTCCAGGCCGGCCGCGATTCGCCGGCGAAGCCCTCGCCACCGACGACGTCCACTGCCAAGCTCGTGCTGAGCGGCTTGGGTAGCGAGCGCGCCAGCTTCGGCGCGCGGATCGCCGAGAGCGCGCTGGTCTTGGCGAGGTTCTCGCGCTCGCAGAAGCGGGCGAAGGAGCGGATGCCGGCGAGCTGGCGCAGCAGCGAGCGGTTGCCGACGTTGGCGCGGCGGCGTTTGGCGAGGAAGGCGCGCACGTCGGTGGCGACGAGCGCATCGATCGTCGAGAGGCCCGGTCGCTCGCCCTGGTACTCGGCGAGGAACGCGATGAACTGACGAAGGTCGCGTGCGTAGGCGTCCGACGTCAGCGGCGACATGCGCCGCTCGGCCCCGATGTGGGCCAGCCAGCCTTGCGCCGCCGCCGCGAGATCGGGCAGGGCGGGGTGGAAAACCAGCGCGTTCTCGTCAGTCATGCAGCCAGGCTGCCACGGCGATCTCTCCGAAGGGTAACCACGTTATGCGGCGTGCCGCGCGACGACGCATAGTGGTTGTGTCGTCTGCCGGAACCGGCTACGAGCGGACGAACCGCGGCACGCAAGCGCAGACGATGCGCGCCCGCCCCGGACGCGCCGCCCCGCGACAGGCGGGCGCGACCCGAGGCCACCGACAGGAGCCACGGCCCCCATGGACCATCTCAAGCCAAAGTTGATCCCCATGAACCGCCGTCGTCGCATTTATGAAGGCAAGGGCAAGGTGCTCTACGAGGGCCCGGAGCCGGGCACCCTGATCCAGCATTTCAAGGACGACGCCACGGCGTTCAACGCCAAGAAGCACGAGGTGATCGACGGCAAGGGCGTTCTGAACAACCGGATCTGCGAGTTCATTTTCCAGAATCTCAACGACATCGGCGTTCCGACGCATTTCATCCGCCGCCTCAACATGCGCGAGCAGCTGATCCGCGAGGTCGAGATCGTGCCGCTCGAGGTCGTCGTGCGCAACGTCGCCGCCGGTTCGCTCGCCACCCGTCTCGGCATCGAGGAAGGCACGCAGCTGCCGCGCTCGATCATCGAGTTCTATTACAAGAACGATGCGCTCAACGACCCGATGGTGTCGGAAGAGCACATCACGGCCTTCGGCTGGGCGAGCCCGCAGGAGATCGACGACATCATGGCGCTGGCGATCCGCGTCAACGACTTCCTCTCCGGCCTCTTCCTGGGCTGCGGCATCCGCCTGGTCGACTTCAAGATGGAATGCGGTCGGCTGTGGGAGGGCGAGATGATGCGCATCGTCGTCGCCGACGAGATCTC
>CAXTVT010000057.1:12652-22331 GCA_964247745.1 uncultured Beijerinckiaceae bacterium | reverse complement strand
CGGCAGCAGCGTGTCGTGCCAGCCGGGCTCGACCGAGCCGGCGAACATCACCGCCGCCCCGGTCTGCAGCGAGACGACCAGGACCACGCCGAGCAGCGCGACGATGCGGTAGGCCTGCATCCAGCGCAGCCAGTGCGTCGCCGAACCGCGCCAGCCCAGCGCGATGAGGCCGTAGAGCTGGGCGCGCAGCAGTTCGCCGCCGGCGCGCTCCTTGGAGAGGCGCGCGCGTTCCACGGCACGGTCGCGCAGCGTCGCGAGGTCCGGGATCATCCCGACGTACCAGAACACGATGGCGACGCCGAGGAACGAGATGATGTCGACCGCGTCCCAGAACAGCGGCGAGCGAAACTGCGGCCAGAGATCGAAGGTGTTGGGGTAGGGCAGGTTCCAGTAGAAGAACCAGGGCCGGCCGAGGTGGATGATCGGGTACACGGCGGCGGCGGCGGCGGCCACCAGCGACAGCGTCTCGGTGATGCGGTTGACCGCCGAACGCCATTGCGCGTCGACCAGCATGAACGCCGCCGACACGAACAGGCCGCCCGAGGCGACGCCGATCCACCAATCGTAGCTGACGATGTCGAGCGCCCAGGTGACGGGGATGTTGTTGCCCCACACGCCGACGCCCTGGGCGAACAGCCAGAGCAGGCTGATCGCCAGCACGCCGACGAGGCCGAGCGCGGCGGCGAAGGCCAGCCACCAGCGTCGCATCGGATGGGTGAAGGCGATCTCGGCGACCTCGCCCCCGATCGTGTCGAAGGTCTGACCCTTGCCGATGAAGTCGCGCGCGACGAGGTGCACGGGACGACGGCCGGGCTCGAGATCGCTGGGAGTGACGCTGGTCAAGCTCAGCCCTCCTTGCCGGTGCCGGCTGCGGCAGGCGCCAGCTCGGCGAGATAGGTCGTGCGCGGACGCACGTTGAGTTCGCCGAGCAGGTCGTAGTTGCGCGGGTCCTTGCGGGCGGCGACGACGGCGCTCTTGGGATCGGCGAGGTTGCCGAAGGTGATCGCCCGCGTCGGGCAGGCGGTCTGGCAGGCGGTCTGCACCGCGCCGTCGGCGATCGGCTGGCCCGACTTGTCGGAGTCGATGCGGGCCTCGGCGATCCGCTGGACGCAATAGGTGCACTTCTCCATCACGCCGCGGGCGCGCACCGTGACCTCGGGATTGTTGCGCAGCTGCACCGAGGGCGACTGCCCCGCGGTGTATTCGAGGTAGTTGAAGCGCCGCACCTTGTAGGGGCAGTAGCCCGAGCAGGCGCGGGTGCCGACGCAGCGGTTGTAGACCATGAGGTTCAGGCCCTCGTGGTCGTGCAGCGTCGCCTCGACCGGGCAGCCGACCTCGCAGGGCGCCAGCTCGCAGTGCATGCAGGGCACCGGCTGGAAATGCGTGTCGGGGTCGTCGAACCCTTGGCCCTCGGACTTGGCCGAGGAATAATAGCGGTCGATGCGCAGCCAGTGCATGGCGCGGCCCAGCGCCACCTGCTCCTTGCCGACGACGGCGATGTTGTTCTCGCTCTGGCAGGCCACCGCGCAGGCGTTGCAGCCGGTGCAGGCGTCGGTGTCGATCACCATGCCCCAGGCGCGGGCCTCGTTGTAGTCGGCGGGCTTCTGGTCCTCCGGCTTGGTCACCGGGCCGTAGAGGCTGCGGTCGTCCGCCTTCGGCTTGCCGACCGCCTCGCCGACGCGGGCGACGCGCACGAAGTCGTGGCCCTCCATCGTGTTGTGGTCCTGCGTCGTCGCCAACGTGGCTTTGCGGCCGGTCTTAGCGAGGCTGGCGCCGGCGAGCACCCAGGGCTGCTCCTTGCTGCGCAGCGAATTGGCGTCGTAGCCGAGCCCGTCGAAGATCATGTCGGGGGCGTTGCGCCCGTAGCCGAGCGTCAGCGTCACCGTGCGCTCGGCCTGTCCCGGCAGGATCCAGGCGGCACCCTCGATCCTGGTGTCGCCCGAGACAACCGCGACGATATCGCCGCTGGCGAGCTTGAGCCGCTCGGCGAGCTTGGGACTGATCGCCACGACGTTGTCCCAGGTCACCTTGGTCAACGCCTTCGGCAGCTCCTGCAGCCAGGCGCTGGCGGCGTAGGAGCCGTCGCGGATCGTCGGATCGGGCCGGAACACCACGTTGATCCGGTCGGGCCGGACGTCGAGCGGCGCACCCACGGGCGTGGCGACCTTGGCCGCGGCGGTGACGATCTTGTCCTTGGACGCGGTGTTCGGCCAAAAGCCGTCGGTCAGCGCCTTGCGCCAGTTCGGCTCGAAGGCCTCGGCCTGCTGCGTGCCCTGCCAGTAGGATTTCACGATGGCCAGGCCGCCGCGCGCCTGCGGCTCGAACAGCAGCGACAGGATCTCGGCGGCCGTGCGCCCCTCGAACAGCGGGCGGATCATCGGCTGGATCAGGCTCGCCGTGCCGTCGACGGCACGAGCGTCGCCCCACGATTCGAGCGGGTGGGCCAGCGGCAGGTGCCAATCGACGCGGATCGCCGTCTCGTCGACGAAGCGCCCGGCGTGGATCTTCAGCGCGACCTTCTTCAACGCCTGGGCGAAGTCGGCCGACCCCGGCATCTCGTAGACGGGATTGACGTCCAGCATCAGCAGGGTCGAGACGTCGCCCTTCGCCATCGCCTCGACCAGCGACCCCGCGGTCTCGGCCTGCGGCAGCACCGGCTCGGCATAGGTGATCGTGTTGCCGACGTTGCCGAGGGCGGCGTTGAGGCGGTGCACCGCCTCGATCACCGCCACCGGCTGGGTGGCGCCGGCGGTCACGATGCTTGCGCCCTTCGCGGCGGCGAGCGCGGCGCCGGCGCGGGCCACCCAAGCCTCGACCTTGGCGTCGGGATGCGGGGCGGCACCGCCGGGCACCGGGCCTCCCGTGGCGGCCGCGGTGACGCGGTCGACGAGATGGGCCATCGCGTCCGGCTCGACGGCGACGTGGAAGTCGGCCTTGGCGCTGGTGAGCCCCGGCGTGGCGGCAGCGGCATGCAGCGCCAGCAAGGCACCCTTGGCGGCCGAGGCGCGCCGCGCGTCCATGTAGCGGCGTGACAGGCCGACCTGCGCCGGGCCGTTGTCGAGGAAGTCGCCCTCGAAGGCGACGACGACCCGGGCCTTGTCGAAGTGCAGGCGCGTGTCCGCGCGCTGGCCGAACAGGGCTTGGCTCGTCGTCTCGAGGGCCGGGCTCCCCAGGGACGAGGCCATGTGCCACTTGGCCTGCGGCATGTCCTTCATGACGGCCTGGATCAGCGCGATGGTCGAGGGCGAGGTGACGGCGCCGGTCAGCAGCCGGAAGCCCTGGCCCTTGTCGGCCTTGGCGGACGCGACCTGGCCGAGCATCTGGTTGCGGAACGTGTCCCAGTCCGAGATGCGGTTGAGGTAGCGCACGGTCTGCGAGCGCGCCGGATCGTAGAGGCCGAGCACCGAGGCCTGCCCGAAGATGTCGGTGCCGCCGAGGCTCCACGGATGGGCGGCGTTGCCCTCGATCTTGATCGGCCGCCCGTTCGTCGTCGTGACGGTGATGCCGTTGGCGTAGCCGTCGATCAGCGTCGTCGAGGCGTAGGTCAGCGTGGCGCTGGCCTCGATGCGCTCGGGCTGCCGCACGTAGGGCACTTCGTACTGCCGGCCGTCCTCGACGTCGTCGCAGGCGGCGAGCCCCATCATCGCGAACGAGGCGGCCATGACCTTGAAGAAGCCGCGCCGGTCCGGCCCCTCGGCGAGATGCGCCGCCGCCGGGTATTCGCGCCCGACGAAACGGCGGAACGCCGGCGAGTCGGCGATCTCGTCGAGGCTCTTCCAGAAGGCGGGGGCCCGGCCGCTCTCGATGGCGCGGCGCACCGTGGCGAGATCGACCTCTTCGCCTTTCGTGCGGATCGTCTTCGAGGCGCTCGTCATCGGTGGCAGATCGAACAGTCGGTCAGCTTCTCGGGGCCGCCGATATGGTACTGCTTGACGAGATCGCGACCGAGCTTGTCCTGATTGTCGGGCGGGCTCCAGGCCATGTTGAACACCTCGCCCTGCGGCCGCACGTATTTCTCCGGATTGCGATGGCAGTTCAGGCAGAAGCCCATCTCGAAGCCGTGGGCCCGCGAGGTCAGCTGCATCTCCTTCATGTTGCCGTGGCAGCTGGAGCAGCCGACGCCCTTCGTGACGTGGATCGAGTGATTGAAATAGACGTAGTCCGGCAGCCGGTTCACGCGGGTCCAGACGATCGGCTTGTTGTCGGCGAGGCTGACCCGCACCGGCTCGAGCATCGGTGGATCCTTCCAGATCTGCGAATGGCAGGTCATGCAGGTCCAGGTCGGCGGGATGCCGGCGGTCGCGAGCTTGGCGACGGTCGTGTGGCAGTAGCGGCAGTCGATGCCGAGTTCGCCGGAATGATGCTTGTGGCTAAAGGGCAGCGGCTGATCGGGCGCGATGCCGACCCGCGAGATGTACGACGAAGTGGAGAAGCCGGCCGTCACGAGAAAGAGGCCGATGACGCCGGCCACCACGAGCAGGATGGCGAGGCGGAATACCGCATCGGCGCCTGGAGCGAAAAGCTGACGCACCAGTCTACCGCCGAACTTGCATTGTCTTTGACTTGAAAGAGGGCGTTTCGGCGGCCATATCGATCACACGCTGGTTACCTCAGAACCTTTCCAGGCTTCTAGGATAAGTCCCTGTGCGGCGCAATATGCTCGGACGTTTCTCGGCCAGGCGAAACGCCGCTGGCCGCCCGCTCAATGCATGCGGTCGAAGCGCGCCTTGCAGGCGGGCCGCAGCCGGCTATAGTTTTCCTTCATACAATCCTGGATCGCTGCGAGATCGGGCAGCTTGTCCTTGCAGAGGCGCATCGCGTCGGGCGAGCACGCGGTCACGTCCTCCATGTCGTATTTCGGCTTTTCCGCATGGGCCGCCGTCGCACCGGCGAAGGTGACGAGCGCGACCAATGCGGTGAGCCAAGCTTTGAGCGTCATGGACGATCTCCTGAGTTCTCCCGCTTTTAGGCTCCGTCCTCGTGCATGCAAGCCAAAGCTGCCGCGTCGCGTGGCCGACGCGCCGCACATGTCGAGACTCCGCCGTCGCGCATGACGTTTAACTTGCCCGTAACGATCAAATGCAGGGGGGCCTCGTTTTAGTTGCAGCCCGGTAACACTCGCCGGGATAGAGCCTTACCGACGCCTTCAAATCGCCTTTCACCATTGTGGGGCAAACGCTTTGAGGTATTCATCGGTCATCGCATTTCGCACCCGAAAGGAACCACCAGCGTGATTCGTAAGCTCCTTCTGTCCTCGGTGGCGATTGCCGCCGCCAGCACCTCGGCCTTCGCCGCGGATCTTCCCTCGCGCCGGGCTCCTCCGGTCTACGTGCCGCCGGTCGTCCCGCTGTTCTCCTGGACCGGCTTCTACATCGGCGGTGACGCCGGCTACGCCTTCGGTCGCGACAGCGTCCGCCAGGTCGCCGCGCCGCTCGGCGCCGGTCCCGACGTGTTCTACAACACCGGCACGCCCAACGGCACCACCGGTGGCGCCCACATCGGCTACAACTTCTCGACGCAGTCGCTCCCGGTTCTCGGCCAGTTCGCCGGCGGCCTTTCGAGCTTGCCCTTCATCGGCGGCTTCGGCGGCGCCGGTGGCGTGGTCGGTGTCGAAGGCGACGTCCAGGGCACAGACTATCGCTCGACGCAGACCTTCGGTGCGTTCACCGCCACCACCCGCAACCAGATCAACGGTTCGGCTCGCGGCCGTATCGGTATCGCCGTCGACCGCGCCCTGTTCTTCGCCACCGGTGGTGCCGCCTTCGCGCAGTTCCAGAACACCTACGCCGCTCCCGTGTTCACCGGCGGCTACCAGAACCTGACGCACACCAAGGTCGGCTACACCATCGGCGGCGGCATCGAATACGCCATCACCACGCAGTTCTCGCTCCGCGCCGAATACCGCTACACCGACTACGGCCGTTACACCGACGTTCCGTTGGTCCCGGCTCCGGTCGGGTCGACCTACACGCATCACGACACCGTCCAGCGCGTGACCGTCGGCTTCTCCTACAAGTTCGACACCCCGGTGGCCGCTCCGGTCGTCGCCCGCTACTGAGGCAGCAGGCCGAGTACGGCCTGCGCTTTTCGAGAAACCCGGCCTTGTGCCGGGTTTCTTCGTGTCACGACCCTCTTTCGCGATCGGCGGCCGCGTTGCGCGCTGGCGACGATCGTGCGACCTGACGCCATGATTGAACCATCCGCCGCGCCCGCTGGCGCCGCCCCGCCGCTCGCGGTGGCGCCGCGCGTCTCCTTCGTGTCCCTCGGCTGTCCCAAGGCGCTGGTCGACAGCGAGCGGATCATCACGCACCTGCGCGCCGAGGGCTACGAGCTTTCCAAGACGCATGCCGGCGCCGATGTCGTCGTGGTCAACACCTGCGGCTTTCTCGACAGCGCCAAGGCCGAGTCGCTGGCGGCGATCGGCGCCGCGCTGGAGGAGAACGGCAAGGTCATCGTGACCGGCTGCATGGGCGCCACGCCCGATGCGATCCGCGAGCGCTTCGCCAACGTCCTGGCGATCACCGGGCCGCAGGCCTACGAAAGCGTCGTGAGCGCGGTGCACGAGGCGGCGCCGCGGCCGCACGATCCCCGCTTCGAGCTGGTGCCGGAGCAGGGCGTCAAGCTCACGCCGCGCCACTACGCCTACCTGAAGATCTCCGAGGGCTGCAACAACAGCTGCTCCTTCTGCATCATCCCGCATCTGCGCGGGCGCCTGGTGTCACGTCCGGCCGGCGACGTGCTGCGCGAGGCCGAGCGCCTGGTGAAAGCCGGCGTCAAGGAACTCCTGGTGATCTCGCAGGACACCAGCGCCTACGGGGTCGACCTGCGCTACGCGGCGAGCCCCTGGCGCGACGGCCAAGGCCTCGACCGCCAGGCCCGCGCGCGTTTCGTCGACCTCGCCCGAGACCTCGGCTCGCTCGGCGCCTGGGTGCGGCTGCATTACGTCTATCCCTATCCGCACGTCGACGAGGTGATCCCGCTGATGGCGGACGGGCTGGTGCTGCCCTACCTCGACATGCCGCTGCAGCACGCGAGTCCGGCGGTGCTGCGGGCAATGCGACGCCCCGGCGATCAGGACAGGATGCTCGAGCGTATCCGCCGCTGGCGCGAGGTCTGCCCGGACTTGACCTTGCGCTCGACCTTCATCGTCGGCTTCCCCGGCGAGACCGACGAGGAGTTCGAAGCGCTGCTGTCCTGGCTCGACGAGGCCAAGCTCGATCGCGTCGGGGCATTCCAGTACGAGCCGGTCGGTGGTGCCCCGGCCAACGATCTCGGGCGCCTGGCCGTGCCGCCCGCGCTCAAGGCCGCGCGCCACCGCCGCTTCATGGAGCGCCAGCAGGCGATCGGCGCCAGGAAGCTGCGGGCCAAGGTCGGCCGGCGGCTGAAGGTGATCGTCGACATCGGCGGCGCGAGCGGCGGAATCGGCCGCACGATGGGCGATGCACCCGAAATCGACGGCAAGGTGCACATCGCAAGCCGGCGCCCGATCCGCGCCGGCGAAATTATCACAGTCAATGTGAAAGCCGCCGAAACCTATGATCTCATCGCGGATCATAGTTAATCTTTTAATAGTTGACACGTATTGTCGGGTACAGACTGCCGATTTGGTCACGAATCTCTTGCGGTAACGAATAAGATACACCTCGGGGGCTTAATGCACCCACGGGGCGCAGCGACGAGCTTTTCTCTTTGTGCCGCCGAGACTATCGGTTAACCGAAGCCTCGCTGCTTCTTGAAAGGAACAAGCCAGTGATCAGAACGGTACTCCTGTCGACGGTGGCCCTCGCCACCCTGGCGGGGTCGGCCTTCGCCGCCGACCTTCCGTCGCGCCGCGCTCCGCCGGTGTACGCGCCCCCGCCGCCAATCCCGGTGTTCAGCTGGACCGGCCTCTATGTCGGTGGTCAGGTCGGCTACCAGTTCGGCCGCTCCAATGCCTTCGCCTATAACTCGGTGACCGGCGCAGGCCTCGCCGCCAACGGCTCCAGCCCGAACGGTGTCGTCGGCGGCGCCCATGTCGGCTACCTCTTCTCGACCCAGTCGATCCCGGTCCTGTCGAACGTCACCGGCGCGTTCTCCTCGCTGCCGCTGATCGGCGGCCTCGGCGGCGCCGGCGGCGTGTTCGGTATCGAAGGCGACGTCGACGGTTCGAACTACCGCTCGGCCTACGGCCTCGGCGGCATCGCCAACTACACCCGCGAGCCGATCCAGGGCTCGATCCGCGGCCGCCTCGGCTTCGCCGTCGACCGCGCCCTGTTCTACGCCACCGGCGGTGCCGCCTTTGGTGACCTGCGCAACACCTACGTGAACACGTTCAACGGCGCGACCGACCAGTTCAGCCACACCCGCGTCGGCTACACCGTCGGCGGCGGCGTCGAGTACGCCTTCACCAACAACCTCTCGATCCGCGTCGAGTACCGCTACACCGACTACGGCTCGTTCACCGACAACCTGGCCAACTCGACGCTCGGTGGCGCAAACGTGCGCCACAAGGAGACCGACAACCGCGTGCAGGCCGGTTTCTCGTACAAGTTCAACACCTTCGCGCCGGCCCCGGTCGTCGCCCGCTACTGAGCGACCCGAGATCCAACGAATGCGAAGCCCGGCCTTGCGCCGGGCTTTTGCTTGAATCCACACACTTTGCCTAGATACTAGGCATTATGTGACCTCCCTGCCACGGCTGATTTTAAGCAGCCGTTCGACGGATTGGGCGCGAAGCTTTCGCCTTAGTCCGCACGTTTAAGGGTCACATCGCTTCTGAGGGGAAGACAATGCACATCAAGTCCGTCGCCAGCGCCCTGGCACTCGCCCTACTCTCCACCACCGCCATGGCCGCCGACCTTCCGTCGCGCCGCGCTCCGCCGGTGTACGCGCCCCCGCCGCCGATCCCGGTGTTCAGCTGGACCGGCCTCTATGTCGGTGGCCAGGTCGGCTATCAGTTCGGCCGCTCCAGCGCTTTAGCGACTGATCCGATCACCGGCGCTGCCGGAGCCACCGGCTCGAACCCGAACGGCGTCGTCGGTGGCGCCCATGTCGGCTACCTCTTCTCGACCCAGTCGATCCCGGTCCTGTCGAACGTCACCGGCGCGTTCTCCTCGCTGCCGCTGATCGGCGGCCTCGGCGGCGCCGGCGGCGTGTTCGGTATCGAAGGCGACGTCGACGGTTCGAACTACCGCTCGGCCTACGGCCTCGGCGGCATCGCCAACTACACCCGCGAGCCGATCCAGGGCTCGATCCGCGGCCGCCTCGGCTTCGCCGTCGACCGCGCCCTGTTCTACGCCACCGGCGGTGCCGCCTTCGGTGATCTGCGCAACACCTACGTGAACGGCATCAACGGCGCGACCGACCAGTTCAGCCACACCCGCGTTGGCTACACCGTCGGCGGCGGCGTCGAATACGCCTTCACCAATAACCTCTCGGTTCGCGTCGAATACCGCTACACCGACTACGGCTCCTTCAACGACACCTTGGTCAATTCTACGGGCACCGGTGTCAACGTGCGCCACAAGGAAACCGACAACCGCGTGCAGGCCGGCTTCTCGTACAAGTTCAACACCTTCGCGCCTGCCCCGGTCGTCGCCCGCTACTGAGCGACGTCCCATTGACGACGGAGAAGCCCGGCCTCGCGCCGGGCTTCTCTCGTTTCAGAGGGTCAGCACCGTGGAGCCCGTGGTCTCGCGCG
>CAXTVT010000057.1:0-12552 GCA_964247745.1 uncultured Beijerinckiaceae bacterium | reverse complement strand
GCCGGGCTTCTCTCGTTTCAGAGGGTCAGCACCGTGGAGCCCGTGGTCTCGCGCGCTTCCAGCGATCGATGCACGGCGACGACGTCGTCGAGCGGCGCGGTGGCGCTGAGTGCGATCCGCACCTGGCCGGCGGCGACCACCTTGAAGAGATCCCGCGCCATCTTGCGGAGGTTCTCGGGATCGGCCGTATAGGTCGCCAACGTCGGCCGGGTCAGGAAAAGCGAACCCTTCGACGCCAGGATCCCGAGATCGAAGCCCTCGACCTTGCCCGAGGACGAGCCGAAGCTGGCGAGCAGCCCGAACGGCTGCAGGCAATCGAGCGAGCCCTCGAACGTCGAGCGTCCGACCCCGTCGTAGACCACCCGGCACAACTTTCCCCTGGTGATCGCCTTGACGCGCGCGGCGAAATCCTCGTCGCGGTACAAGATGACGTGCTTGGCCCCCGCCTTCTTGGCGAGCGCCGCCTTTTCCGGGGTGCCGGCGGTGCCGATCACCGTGGCGCCGAGGGCATGAGCCCACTGGCAGAGGATCAGCCCGACACCGCCCGCGGCGGCATGGACCAGGATCGTCTCGCCCGCTTTCACCTTGTGGGTCTGACGCAGCAGGTACTGCGCGGTGAGTCCCTTCAGCATCATCGCCGCCGCGGTCTCGTAGGAGATGGTCTTCGGCAGCTTGACGAGCCGGTCGGCCGTGATGTTGCGGGCCTCGGCGTAGGCGCCGAGGCCGCCGGTGAACGCGACGCGATCGCCTTCCTTGACGTCCTTCACGCCCTTGCCCAGCGCCGCGACCACTCCGGCCGCCTCGCTGCCGAGCACGAAGGGCATCTGCGGCGGCTTGTAGGCCCCCGTGCGGAAGTAGATGTCGATGAAATTGACGCCCGCGGCGTGGATCTTGACCTGCACCTCTCCCTTGCCCGGCGCCGGCAGGTCGATCTCCTCGAGCCGCATCGCTTCCGGTCCGCCGAACTCGTGAACCCTGACCGCCCTGATCATCGTCGACGTTCCTTCTTCTTCAGGCCACCGCCTGCTCGGCGAGCAGCGCCGAGAACTCCGCCTCGCACACGCACTGGCCTTCGACCAGGGCCCGCGCCTTGAACCACCACATGTTGCGGCGCCGGTTGGTGCGCTCGACATGGAACTCGACGCGGTCGCCGGGCACCACCGGCTTGCGGAACTTGGCCTTGTCGATCGTCATGAAATAGACCAGCGGCGCCGGCTCGTCGGACGTCATGCGCGCCTGGATGCAGAAGGCGCCGGCGGTCTGCGCCATGCCCTCGATGAGCAGGACGCCCGGCATCACCGGCCGGCCGGGGAAATGGCCCTGGAACTGCGGCTCGTTGATGCTGACGTTCTTGATGCCGATGCAGGTTTCGTCGCCGCGCGCCTCGACGATGCGATCGACCATGAGGAAGGGGTAGCGATGCGGCAGGCATTTCAGGATGTCCTGAATGTCGAAGGTGCGCGCCTTTGCGCCGACCACCACCTCGTCCATGTCGCACCTCAAACGAAGATTGGCCGGACCGGCCGGCGCCGCGGATCGCTTAGACCTTTTTCCCCTGCCGCGAAACGACGCCGCGCGGCGCCGCGCGCCTCAACCAGGCTCGCGGCGGCCCGTCACGAGAGCGCCACGCTCGATCACGACTTCGGCACCGATCGACGCCGAGGCACCGACGCGGGCGCCCTCCCCGATCACGGTATCGGCGAAGCCGCCACGGGCCAGCGTCGCGTTGGCGCCGATCTCGACGTCGTTCTGCACGATGATGCGGCCGAGACTCGGCTGTCGACGCGTCGCAGCCGGGTCGCACTCGGCATGCCCGACGCGCGCGCCGGCATGGACCACCACGCGGTCGCCCAGCAGGGCGTGGCTGAGCGTCACCGCGGAATCGATCGCACATTCCCGCCCGATGCGCACGCCCGCGCCGATGACGCTGCCCGCGCCCACGAAGGTCCCCGCGCCGATCTCGACATCCGGGCCGACGATCGCCCCGGGATCGACCACCACCCCCGCTTCGAGCCGCGCCGAGGCGGCGATGCGGGCCGCCGGATCGATCCCCGTACCACCCACGAGCGACGCCGGTCGCAGGCTTGCCGGGTGAAGCATCGCGGCCAGGCGGCGTAGCATCTCCCTCGGCTGATCGGTGACGAGGGCGCAGGTGCCCGACGGCAGGGCGTGGAGATGGCGCGGCGCGATCAGACAGGCGCCGGCCCGCGTTTCCCTGAGATCGTCGATCGCGAGGCCGTCGAAGAAGGCGCTGGCGTCGTCGAATTCGGCGCGATCGAGCGGCGCCACCGCCCGTATGGTGCGCGAGGGATCGGCGCCGTCGCCGAGATGGGCGCCGATCTCGGCCGCCGCCGCGGCGAGGCTGAGCGGCGCGGGCGCCCGGAAAAAAGACAGCTGGCTCATAGGCCGGCCTTCGCGCCAGGACCGGATTCTGTCAAGCCGGACCCGCCCGGGTGGCGATGGGCGTCGGAACGAAAAAGGAGGGGGCGTGGGCCCCCTCCTCGAACATCGCGCGTCACGCGGATCGGATCAGAACGTCGCGCCGCCGGAGAAGCGGAAGAACTGCGTCTGGTCGCCCTGGGCCTTGGTGATCGCCTTGGCGAAATCGAAGCGCAGCGGTCCCAGCGGCGAGTTCCAGATCAACGACACGCCGGCCGCTGTGCGGATGCGGGTCGAGTCGGCGCCCAGCGTCAGGGAGTTGCTCTGGCCGTAGTAGGTCACGCCGGTCGCGGGATTCGTAGCCCCGAAGGTCACGGCTCCGGTACCACCACTGAAGTCCGTTTGGCCATGGTAGCCGAACAGCGTGCCCGCATCGAAGAAGGCGGCGCCCTTCAGGCCGAGATCGCGTGGCACGCCGTAGAGCGGGAACTGCGTCTCGACCGAGGCGCCGGCGTATTCCGTGCCGCCCAGCGGGTTGCCGGTCGGATCGACACCGGCCGACACGTCGCGCGGACCGATGCCGTTCGGGGCGAAGCCGCGGACCAGCGACGGGCCGAGGTTGAAGTTGTCGACGATGCGCAGCTGCCCGCTGCCGATCTGCCGGATGTCGCCGCCCTGCAAATGCACGATGCCGATGATCTGGTCGTAGATCGCGTGGTAGTAGCGCACGTCGCCGGTCGAGCGCAGGAAGTGCTCGGTGCCGCCGGCGCCGGCCACGTCCTGGCGGAATTCTGCGAGGATGCCGCCCGTCGGGCTCTTCACGTTGTCGATCGAGTTGTAGGACAGCGTGTATCCGAACAGCGACGTCACGGTGGTGCCGACCGCCTGCTTCAGCGCCAGCGACGCCTCGCCGTTGGTCAAGCAGTTGTACGTGAGGGTCGAGGCGGCCGTCCCATACACGGGGAACGTCTGGTTCGACGGGCCTGGCGTGGTGCCGTAAATCGGCGAGTTACAGTCGTTGTAAGGAGTGGACGCGTTGTTGGGGATCGAGATTTCCGAGCGATAGACCGAGTAGCGCGGCGAGAAGGTCAGCTCGTCGGTCAGCGGGATGCCGAGCCGCAGCGTGCCGCCGAGCACGAAGTTGTTGTAGAACGAATATTGCGACACGTCGGTCTCTTTGGCGAAGAGATCGAAGCCGGCCGCGAGGCGGCGGCCAAGGAAATAGGGCTCCGTGAAGTTGAACTCGGCGCCGCGGGTGCGCTGGCCGGCGGTGATGGCGGCGCGGACGTATTGTCCACGACCGAGGAAGTTGGTCTCGGTGACCGCCACCTCGCCGATGAAGCCGTCGACGGTCGAGTAGCCGCCCGAGACCGACACCGAGCCGGTCGGCTGATCCTCGACGTTGACCACGATCACCACGCGATCGGCTGCGGAGCCGGCCTCGTTGGTGATCTTGACCTTCTTGAAGAACCCGAGCCCGTTCAGGCGGCGCTCCGCCTTGTCGACGAGGACCTTGTTGTAGGGGTCGCCTTCGCCGAGTTCGAACTCGCGACGGATGACGTAGTCGCGCGTGCGGGTGTTGCCGCGAATGATGATCGATTCGATGTAGACGCGCGGTCCGTCTTCGACGGTGAACACGATCGACACGGTGCGGGTCGTCGGATCGCGGTCGCCGCGCGGCTTGACCTGGGAGAAGGCGAAGCCGCGGCGGTTCACCTCGCGGGTCATCGTCTCGACGGTCTTCTCGACGAGATCGCCGTTGTAGGTCTGGCCGACGTGCAGGCGCACGAGGGGCAGCAGCGAGGCGTTCGAGAGCGCCGGCACGTGGGAATCGACGTTGACGCTGCCGACCTTGTACTGCGGGCCTTCCTCGACCGTGATGGTGACGATGTATCCCTTCTTCGCAGGGTCGAACCTCGCGTCCGATCCGGTGACGCGGAAGTCGGCGTAGCCGTTCTTGAGGTAGAAGCGGCGGATCAGCTCGAGGTCGTTGCCGATCTTCTCGGGGTCGTACACGTCCGACGACTTGAAGAACGACAGGTAGTTCATCTCCGTCGTGTCCATCAGGTCACGGAGCTTGCCGCCCGAATAGGCGTGGTTGCCTACGAAGTTGATCTGCTTGATGCCGGTCTTCTCACCCTCGTTGATGGTGAACACGACGTCGACGGTGCCGTTGGACAGCGGGATGGTGCGCGCGGTCACCGAGGCGGCGGCGCGGCCGGATCGACGGTAGACGTCCTTGATGCGCTCGATGTCGGCGTTGACGAGCGTCTGCGAGTAGGAGCCGCGCGTCTTGGTCGAAAGCTCGGTCTCGAGCTGCTCGGGCTTCACCTTGGAGGCGCCCTCGAACACGACGCGGTTGACCGCCCGGTTCTCGTTGACGGTGATCACGACGTTGCCGCCGCCGCCGCTCACCTTGACGTCGGAGAACAACCCGGTGGCGTAGAGTTCCTTCACGCCCTTGTTGACGTCGTCCGAGCTGGTGCTGGCGAAATAGGAGCGGATGGTCTCGGAATCGACGCGGCGGTTGCCGCGCACGACGATGCCGGCGAACGCCGAGGGCAGGAAAGCAAGGAGGGACAGGAGCACGGTCGCGAGGAAGGCGAACCGATGGATGTGGCCCTTGGTAAACGGCATTATTGGTCCGGCCCCCGCATCAAGTTTCCGGCCCCCGCCGGCATGTCGGTCGCTGACGCGCCCAACAGAACGGACCGTCGGTCAAAGACCACGCTCCACACCCGTTCGATCGCTTCTACAGTCTTTGACGGGGCGGGAAAATGGCGATCCCGCCTCGTTCCGCATTTTCACCGTCGCGTGGCGATCAAGACACGACCGCCATCACCACGTGCTTAAGCGACATGGTTAACCATCTGTCATGTCTCTATTTTTTCGCGGGCGCGTGGATCGTCAGCTGAGGCTTGGGCCGCGCCGTGTCGTTGTAGAGGGCGAAGATCGACAGCGTGGCGATCAGCGTCAGGCCGATGCGGAAGCCGATCTCCATCGAACGTTCGCTCATCGCCTTGCCGCGAATGGCCTCGTAAGCGAAGAACATCAGGAAGCCGCCGTCGAGGATCGGGATCGGAAGCAGGTTGAGGAGCCCGATCGAGATCGAGACGAGGGCGGTGATCTCGACCACGTATTCCAAGCCGAGCGAGGCCGCCTTGGCCGCCACCTTGGCGATCCCGACGGGGCCGGACAGCTGGTCGGCCGGCTCGCGCCCGGCGACGAGGCGCTTCATGAAGCCGCCGATGCCCTCGATCGCCTGCCAGGTCTGGAGGGTGCCCTCCTCGAGCGCCTGCACCGGCCCGTAGCGCACGATGCGCGTGTTGGCGGGATCGGCGCCGATCCCCAGGAGCTTGGTGCGCGCCGGCCCGAACGGGGACTCGACGATCTCGCCCCGTGGCGTGGCCTGGAGCACGATCGTCTGACCCGCGCGCTTCACGACGAAGCTCATCGGGCTGCCATCGTTGTTCTGCACGAGGCGCTTCAACTCCTCGATCGAGTCGAGCGGCGTGCCGTCGATCTCGGCCAAGGTGTCGCCCGGCTGGAAACCGGCCACCTGCGCCGGACTGCCGGGCGTCACGCCCTGGATGATCGGAGCCGTCAGGGTGCGTCCGTACAAGGCGAAGAGACCGGTGAAGATCACGATCGCCAGGAGGAAGTTCACGGCGGGGCCGGCTGCGACGATCAGAGCGCGCTTCCAGACCTCCTGGGACTGCATGGTGCGGCCGCGCCGGCCGGTCGTGCCGACATCGGCCCGGGACATCGACGCCGGGTCGCCGTCGCCGTGGAACTTGACGTAGCCGCCGAGCGGCAGCGCCGCGAGGCGCCAGCGCGTGCCGTAGCGATCCGTCCAATGCAGCAGCTCGGGACCGAACCCGATCGAGAAGGCGTCGATGGGCACCTTGAAAAACCGGCCCATCAGGAAGTGCCCCATCTCGTGGAAGAACACGATTACCGTGAGCATCCCGAGGAACGGCACCGTCCAGATGAAGATCGTATACAGCAAAGACACTTGGGCCTCCCGCGCGATCGAACCGGCGGCGCGACGAAAGAACCCCGTCGACGCGCCGAACGCATGGTTAGTGATCGGTTAAAAAGGCGTCTCAGTCGAGACGGGCGAGCGTCGCACGAGACCTTTCTCGCACGATATGGTCAACGGCCAGCGCGTCCTCGATCGTGTCGGGTTCGCGGGCCGTGCCGTCGGCGAGCGCCGCCTCGCAGGCCTCCTCGACATGGCGGGCGATATCGTGGAACGAGATCGCCTTCGCCATGAAGGCGGCCACCGCGATCTCGTTGGCCGCGTTCATGACCGTCGGCAGCCCTTGCCCCTGGCGCAGCGCGTCGAGCGCCACCCGCAACGCCGGGAAGCGGTCGTAATCCGGACGCTCGAAAGTCAGCGTGCCGACCGCCGCGAGATCGAGCCGCCGCGCCTTGGTCGCGAGCCGTTCGGGGTAGGACAGGCAGTGGGCGATCGGCACCTTCATGTCGGGCGCGGCGAGCCCCGCGGTCACCGAACCGTCGGCGAAGGCCACGAGGCCGTGCACGATCGACTGCGCGTGCACCAGCACGTCGAGCCGCTCGGCCTCGATGGCGAAGAGATGGTGGGCCTCGATCACCTCGAGACCCTTGTTCATGAGCCCGGCGGAGTCGATCGTCACCTTCGGTCCCATCGCCCAATTGGGGTGCGCCAGTGCCTGGTCGGGTGTCGCGGCGGCGATCGCCTCGCGGGTCCAGGTGCGGAACGGGCCGCCCGAGGCGGTCAGCGTCATCATCTCGACGGTGGCGGGATCGGCATCGCCGAGCGCCTGGAAGATCGCGTTGTGCTCGCTGTCGACCGGCAGCAGCCGCGTGCCGCGGCGTTCGGCGTGTCGCATGAAGGCGGAACCGGCGCAGACCAGGCATTCCTTGTTGGCGAGCGCGATCGTGCGGCCGGCATCGAGCGCGGCGTAGGTCGGGCGCACGCCCGCCGTGCCGGCGATGGCTCCCATCACGAGGTCGCTCGGGTGAAGCGCGGCCTCGATGACGGCTTGCGGTCCGGCGGCGGCTTGGATGCCGGTGCCGGCGAGCAAGGCCTTGAGCGTGGCGTAACCTTCGGGATCGGCGAGCGCGGCGAACGATGCCCGCAGGCGGATCGCCATGCGCGCCAGCGTCTCGGGATCGCGGCCGCCGGCCACCGCGGCCACGGTGAAATGCTCGGGCGCGCCGCACAGGATCTCGGCGGTGGAACGACCGATCGAGCCCGTCGCGCCGAGCACGGTGATGACACGGGGGCGGGTCGCGTTGGCGCGCGCGGGGGCGATCTGGTCCATGGGACAGTCCTTAGGCGCGTTCAGTGCCACGCGAAAAGGCCGAGCGCGACGGAGGCGAGGCCGCGTGACAGGCCGAAGAGATACGCGAAGATCGCGGCGGCGATGAAGCCGTCGAGCCTGTCCATCACACCGCCGTGGCCGGGAATGAGGCGGCTCGTGTCCTTGACCCCGAAATGGCGCTTGATCGCGGACTCGAAGGCGTCCCCCGCCTGTGAGACGATCGCGACCACGAGCGTCAGCGCCAGCACCGGCACCAGCAGCTCCCACGCGAACCTGTCGCGCAAGGCGGCGAAGCTGCCGATCAACGCCCCGGCGACCACGCCGCTCAGCGTGCCGGACCAGGTCTTGGACGGCGAGATGCGCGGCCACAGCTTGGGGCCGCCGACCAGCCGTCCCCCGAGATAGGCGAAGACGTCGGTGGCCCACACGGCGGAGAAAAGCCACATCAGGGCGCGGGCGCCGTCCGGACGGGAGAACCGCAACGCGATGATCGCGAGCACGAACAGCCCGGCGTAGGCCATCCCCGAGGCGGCCCAGACGCGCCGGCCGGTGCCGGCCAGGGCGGCCAGCGCCAGGATCAGGACGATCAGGAGCGGCGCGGCGTCGGGATTGCCGGCACGTGCGAGAGCGCCCACGGCCACGAGGCCGGCGCTGCCGACGACGCTGCGCGCGAGCGGCGCCGCGCCGCCGATCAGCCGCTGCCACTCGACGAGCACGGCCACCGCCGCGAGCAGCCACGCGACGAGGAAGACGATGCCCCCGACGAGCGTCGAGGCGAGCGCGACGAAGATCAGCGTGAAGCCGGAGGCGGCGCGCACGCCGAGATCGGGCAGGCGGCGCCGCAGGGCGTCGTTTGCCCGGGGCTGGCTCGGTGCGACGCTCACGCCGTGACGCGCATCACGATCCGGTCCGCGCCGCGCGGGGCGTGCCGATGCCGCCGAAGCGACGGTCGCGCGCCGCGTATTCGGCCAGCGCCGCGACGAAGGCGGCACGGTCGAAATCGGGCCACAGCACCGGCAGGAACACGAATTCGGCGTAGGCCGCCTGCCACAGCAGGAAATTCGACAATCTCTGCTCTCCCGAGGTGCGGATGATCAGATCGGGGTCCGGGATCTCCCTGGTGTCCAGGTGCCGGGCGATCATCGCCGCGTCGATGTCGCTCTCGCGCAGCTCTCCGGCGGCGAGACGGCGCGCGATGGCGCGCGCGGCCTGCGCGATCTCCTGGCGACCGCCGTAGTTGAACGCGACCACCAGCGTCAGGCCCTTGTTGAGCCGGGTCAGCGTCTCGGCCTCTTCCAGCAGCCCCCGGATGTCGGGCTGCAGGTCGTCGCGGCAGCCGATGATCCGGACCCGGACACCGGCATCGTGGAGTTCGACGAGATCCTTGCGGATGAAGCGCCTGAGCAGGCCCATGAGGTCTCGGACCTCGTCGAGCGGCCGGCTCCAGTTCTCGGCGGAGAAGGAGTAGACGGTGAGCACGTCGAGCCCGAGCTCGATGGCCGTGCGGACCGCGACGCGCAAGGCCTCGAGTCCGCGGCGATGGCCTTCGATCCGCGGCAGGCCGCGGGCCGCCGCCCAGCGGCCGTTGCCGTCCATGATCAGGCCGACATGGGACGGCACGCCGGGCGCGCGCGGGGCGCGCACGACCTGTGTCTCCTCGGCTGAAAGCGGCATCGGCATTCCCGTCACGACCTGGACCACTCTATGACACACGCGCGCCGGTTCGTCGCCGTGGGCCGATCAGACCTGCATGATCTCCTGTTCCTTCTGCGCCAGGGTCATGTCGATCTCGGACACGAACTGGTCCGTGACCTTCTGGACTTCGCCCTCGAGACGCTTCTCGTCGTCCTCGCTGATGTCCTTGTCGCGGAGCAGCTTCTTCAGCATATCGATCCCGTCGCGGCGGACGTGGCGCACGGCGATGCGCGCATCCTCCGTGTACTTGTGCGCCACCTTGACCATCTCCTTGCGGCGCTGCTCGTTCAGCTCGGGAATGCGGATGCGCAGCGTGGTGCCCTCGGTGGTCGGGGACAGGCCGAGGTTGGAATTGCGGATCGCCTTCTCCACGGCGCCGACCATGCTCTTGTCCCACACCTGAACCGACAGCATGCGCGGCTCGGGCACGCTCAGCGTCGCCACCGTGTTGATCGGCATGCGTTGCCCGTAGGCCTCGACCTCCACCGGCTCGAGCAGGCTCGTCGTGGCGCGGCCCGTGCGCAGGCCGCCGAGCTCCTGCTTGTGGCTCGTCACGGCGCCGGTCATGCGCCGCTTGAGGTCGGGCATATCGAACAAGTCGGACATCGGTGCGGAAACCTCGGGCGCGAAACGGTCAGGCGGCGGACGGGCGTCAGGGACGGACCAGCGTCGCCGTGGCCCTGCCCTCGAGCGCCGCGCAGATGGCGCCCTCCGGCTGGATGGAGAAGACGATTATCGGAATGCGGTTCTCGCGGGCAAGCGCGAAAGCCGCCGTGTCCATGACCGCGAGGTTGCGGGCGATCGCCTCGTCGTGGGTCAGGGTGTCGTAGCGCGTCGCGTGGGGGTCGCGCTTGGGGTCGGCGGAATAGACGCCGTCGACCTGCGTCGCCTTGAGGATGGCGTCCGCCGACAGCTCGGCGCCTCTGAGCACCGCGCCGGTGTCGGTGGTGAAGAAGGGGTTGCCGGTGCCCCCGGCGAGGATGACGACGCGGTGCTTGCCGAGATGGTGCAGGGCCGCCTGCCGGGAATAGGGCTCGCAGAGCGACGGCATCGGGACGGCGGAGAGCACGCGCGCCGATTGTCCCGCCTTCTCCACCGCGAACTCGATCGCCAGCGCGTTCATGACGGTGGCCAGCATGCCGATCGAATCGGCGCGGGCGCGCTCGATGCCGGAATCGGCACCCTTGATGCCGCGGAAGAAGTTGCCGCCACCGACCACCACGGCGACCTCGATCCCGAGCCGGGCGGCGTTGGCGAGGTCCAGCGCGATCGCGTTGAGGGTGACCGGATCGAGCCCGTGGCTGCCGCCGCCCTGGAGCGCTTCGCCGGACAGCTTGACGACGACGCGCCTCCACTTCGGGTTGGTTTCGCCGTCCGCCATGCCGCCCTCGTCCGTTGCGCACCGCTTAGGCGGTTCGCGCGACGCTTTCAACGGCGGCGCGCATCCGGCTACAGCGTGTCCGGCGGATGGAGGCGCGCGCGCGTCGCGTCGGGCAGCTCCGAGACCCAGCGAGCCTCGCCGCCCGGCTCCGGCAGCAACACGCCGTATTCCGCCATGGCGCGCGGCGGCAGTTCGGCCAGATAGACCCAGACGGCATGCGTCGGAACGGCGAGCACGGCGGATACAGCGGCGACGATCCGTTCCACGAGCGTCGCGCGATCGATCGCGCTGCGGCCGGCGCGGATGTGGCCGTGCACGAAGCAATGCTCGCCCTCGAGCCGGCGGCCGCCGAGGAAGCAGCGGATCGGGTCCAGCGGTTCGAACAGGACCTGGGCGAAGAACCCGTTCGCGCCGGTCACGTCGGTGTGTACGGTGGTGATGGCGGAAGCCAGCGCGGCCATCGTGCCCTCGTCGAGGCCCGTGGCGCGGCAGATGTAGGTCGGCATGGCAAGCTCCGGATGGCGCGTCGGCGGCAGGATCGGCAGGTGGCCTCCGCCGAAGTCGTCATGGAACCTCACAAAAAGCGTGGCTGTTGACGAACAAAATTGCGATTGATCGGCCACAGCCTGCATCTTAGATGGCCGCAATGCACAAGCGCCGAAGCGCGCTATCGCATCTGTACCCCGGAGGAAGGACCTTCCCATGAGCACTCCCACGCGCAAGGCCGGACGACATTTCCTGCAGATCCCCGGCCCGACGCCGATCCCGGATCGCGTCCTGCGCGCCATGGACTACCAGGTGCTCGATCATCGCGGCCCGAAGTTCCAGGAGCTCGCGAAGCGCGTCATCGAGAAGACCAAGACGATCTTCAAGACCAAGCAGAACCTGATCATCTTCCCGGCGTCGGGCTCGGGTGCCTGGGAAGCCGGCATGACCAACACGCTGAACCCCGGCGACAAGGTCCTGATGTACGAGACCGGCCAGTTCTCGACGCTTTGGGAGCAACTCGCCCAGCGTCTCGGTTTCAAGACGGATTTCATCGCCAGCGACTGGCGCACCGGCGTCGACCCGCAGAAGATCTCCGAGAAGCTCGCGGCCGACAAGAACCACGAGATCAAGGCGGTTTGCGTCGTCCATCACGAAACCTCGGGCGGACTGCTCTCCGACCTCAGGGCGATCCGCAAGGCGATCGACGACAACAACCATCCGGCGCTGTTCATGGTGGACACCGTGTCCGGCCTGGGCTCGGCCGACCTGCGCTTCGACGAATGGAAGATCGACGTGGTCGTCGCCGGCTCGCAGAAGGGCCTGATGCTGCCGCCGGGCCTGGCCTTCAACGCGGTCAGCGACAAGGCGCTCGAAGCCTCGAAGCATTGCACCTTCCCGCGCGGCTACTGGCGCTGGGACGACATGCTCGCCTCCAACAAGAACGGCTTCTTTCCCTACACGCCGGCGACGCAGATCCTCTACGGCCTCGACGTCGCGGTCGACTGCATGCACGAGGAAGGGCTCGAGAATATCTTCGCGCGCCATCACCGCCACGGTGAGGCGACGCGTGCCGCCGTCAAGGCCTGGGGCATGGAGAACCTCGCCAGGGAGCCTTACATCTCGCCGGTCATGACCGCCGTGATGATGCCCGGCGGCAAGGGCGGCGACGCCTACCGCAAGCTCGTGCTCGACCAGTTCGACATGTCGCTCGGCGCCGGCCTCAACAAGATTGCCGACAAGATCTTCCGCATCGGCCATCTCGGCGACACCAACGACCTCACCATCATGGGCGCGCTC
>CAXTVT010000056.1:0-23322 GCA_964247745.1 uncultured Beijerinckiaceae bacterium | reverse complement strand
CTCTGAAAACCCAGACGTCCCGGTCAAATCATGTGCTGGTCGCTGTTCACCGCTAGAGGCGCACTTCACGAGTTGCCCCGACTCGATCAGGAAGAGGCGGCATACGCGCAGTGATGTGGCATCCTGCGAAATCATCCGAACGCATTGGGAGAGATGGGCCTCAGCATAGCGCCACGCGATGACGACGGACGCCAAGCCCCAGATCGACTACGCCTCTTTCGCGGCCATCGACATGCGCGTCGGTCGCATCGTCAGCGTCCGCCCCTCTCCGAGAGCGAGAAACCCATCCCTCAAAGTGGAGGTCGACCTTGGCGCCCTCGGCCGCCGATGGTCGAGCGCCCAGATCGTCAATCACTTGCCTGAGGAGCTGATCGGGACCTCCGTGGTCGTCGTGGTGAACCTGCCGCCGCGCAACGTGGCCGGCTTCATCTCTCAGGTGCTCATCCTCGGAGCTTACGAAGGCGACGACGTCGTCCTGCTCGCGCCCAGATCGCAGGTCGCTTCCGGCGCACCGGTGCTTTGAGGGGCCGCGACCGAGGCTGGATCGAGCTGGTGCCCTTGTCCCCCGCGGCCTGCGATGGGGTATCGAGTAACCGTCGCCTCGAGCCGCGCGATGTGCCAGGCGGAGCCCGAGGCTTCGACCTACGCGTCTGACGATCGTGACGCGGCTTGATCCAGTCACGACAGGCAAATCCTTGTCAGGACAGAACATGGTTGCCCCTTCGGGGGGAAGTGGCCGCGCCGATGAAAGCAGTGGCGCCTCTCCGTTCTCGACGCATCACCGTGGCCCCCGGCGCTTCGACCGGCGGATTTTCGCGCGCTATTCCGCCCTGCCTGCAGGGGCATCGAGACGCCGCAGCCCGTCGATGAGCAAGCCGATCATGCGCCGGGATTGTCGGAAGTCGCCGTTCTCGTCGGGCACGCATAGCATCGGCACGCTTCGCAACAGGTCGGCAGCAGATATGTCCGTGCGAACCTCGCCAGCCGCGCTTTCCAGCAGTCCGTTCAGCACGGGAACGAGCCGCTGCGCGAAATACTCCGGCAAGGTCTTGTAGGCGGGCTCGCCCGAACTCAGCACCTTGGCTAGCCCCCGCTTGGCGGCGACGAAGTCGACGTAGCGCTGGATCCATCGCGACAGCGCCGCGAACGGCGGGTGCTCGGCGGCGAGCGCCGGCGCGGCGGCCGCGCAATCGTCGACCTCGCGGCGCACGATGGCGACGATCAGGTCCGAGCGCGTCGGGAACCGTCGGTAGAACGTGCCCACGCCGACGCCTGCAGCATCGGCGATCTCCTTGACCGGTGCATCTACGCCCGAACGGGCGAACACAGCCTTGGCCGCTTCGAGCAGGGCGTCGCGGCTGCGTCGCGCGTCGGCCCGCAGCGGCCGACCCGACCCGCTCCGCCCTTCGTTTTCGCCGTCGACGTTCCACGCGCTCAATGTGCCCCCAAGATAGAACTTGCTAAACGGAATGACATTCCTTATTTAGCGGATCTTGATTCCGCCTGAAGCCTAATCCGCGCGGCGGCTCCTGTCAGCCACGCGTGCCGGTTCGGCGGCGTGGTGAGTGGTGGCGATTTTCAAAAGGGCGGTCATGCGGGTCTTCTTGACGAGCGCCACCGGCTACATCGGCTCCCACGTCGCCGCCGAACTGCTGCGCGCGGGACATGCAGTGTCCGGCCTGGCGCGGACGGACAACGCGGCGGCTGCGCTTTTGGCCGTCGGGATGGATGCGCGGCGAGGCGATCTTCAGGACCTCGACGGCCTGCGCCGTGGCGCCGCCGCGGCCGACGCCGTGATCCATCTCGCGTTCGGGGTCGACTTCTCCAAGTTCAAAGAAATCTCCGAGATCGACCGGCACGCCATCGCCGCCCTCGGCAGCACCATCGCTGGCACCGGCAAGGCGTTGATCGTCCCGAACGGGTTGGCAGGGCTGAGACCGCGAGGCGAGGTGGCCATCGAGAGCGACGGCATCCCCGCAGGATATCCGTTCCCCCGCGTGAGCGAGCAGGAGGCACTCGGCTTCGCGTCGCGGGGCGTCCGCGCCTGCGTGGTCCGGCTTGCCCAGGTGCACGACGCCCGCAAGCTAGGACTGATCACCCGGATGATCGCGGTGGCGCGCCGGGCGGGCGTCTCCGCCTACGTCGGCGACGGCTCCAACAGATGGTCGGCGGCGCACGTCGCCGACGTTGCCAGCCTCTTCAGGCTGGTGCTGGAGAAGGGCGAAGCGGGGGCGCGGTACCATGCCGTTGCCGAGGAGGCCATCGCCGTGCGTCCGATTGCCGAATCCATCGGACGCGGCCTCGGCGTTCCCGTGCGGTCGCTGTCGCCGGAGGAGGCGCCAGTGCATTTCGGCCCTCTCGCCATGTTCGTCGGCGGCGACATCCTGGGCAGCGGCGCCAAGACCCGGGAGCGGCTGGGATGGCATCCCACCGGCCCCGGCCTGATCGCCGACCTCGAGCGCGTCGACTTCGCCGCGAGCGCTCCAAGCTGATCCGAGGGCCAGCACCGCGATCGAGCCGGACGCCCGTCCGCATTCAGCATCAGACCGGCCTACGCTTCGGGACCCCCGCATAGCACTCAACTGAAAGGACCATCACCATGCGCCGCGTGCAGTACGACCGCTTCGGCGGAGCGGATGTTCTCACCATCGTCGACGTGCCTGTCGGCAGACCCGAGAAGGATCAGGTTCGCGTCCGCGTCGAGGCGGCATCGGTCAACCCCGTCGACTGGAAGATCCGCGAGGGCGCCCTGAAGATGATGACGGGCTCGAAGTTCCCGCGCGGCATGGGCCAGGACTTCGCCGGCATAGTCGAGGCCGTCGGCCCCGAGGTGAGGCGCGTCAAGGTCGGCGACGAGGTGTTCGGCGCGATGGAGATGAAGGATGCGGCCGCCTTTTCCGAGGTGATCGTCACGCCGGAGCGTACCATGACCGTGCTGCCGAACGGGCTCGCGCTCGATCAGGCGGCAGCACTCGGTACCGTCGGCCAGACCGCGTGGACGGCGATCGTCGATGTCGGCAAGGTCAAGGCGGGTCAGCGCATCCTCGTCAACGGCTGCCTCGGCGGCGTCGGACGCTGCGCGGTGCAGATCGCGCGGATGCTCGGTGCCGAGGTGAGCGGTACGTGCGACGCGAGCGGAATCGACGAGGCGAGGCGTCTTGGAGTCGGCGATCCCGCCGATTACCGCGGCTTCGACGCCAAGCGCTCAGCCGGCAGGTTCGATGTCGTGCTCGACACGGCGGGCAACCTCACAGTGGCGCAGTGTTCGGTAATGCTCCGTGGCAGAGGCCTCGCCCTGCACATCAACCCGACCTTCGGCAAGATGCTGCGGGTTGCCTTGTCCTCGCGCAACAAGCTGGTGTTCCTGAAGACGGACTCCGCGATCCTCGCGAAGGTGGCCGCGGCGGCAAGCGAGGGCCGGCTGGTGCTGCCCATCGCCAAGGTGGTGCCGCTCGCCGACTGCATCGCGGCGGTCGGAGACCTCGAGAGGCTCGGGACGCCGAAGGGCAAGGTGCTGATTTCGCCGACGCGAGCGCCTTCGGAAGGCGCCTCCGTGCTGCGATGAAGCCCTAGCTGTCACTGCCAAGCAGGTTGTTCAGCCTCTGCCATGGTGTTTGTCGGCTGCGGGCTGAGTGGGATCGCGTGGTGTTGTAGCCGTCGATCCATGGCGGCATGGCTTTGGTTCGGGCTGCGGACGAGACGGAGGGCTCGGCGTAGATCCACTCGCGCAGCGAAGTCTGGATGAAGCGTTCGGCCCTCATCCTGAGCTTGTCGGAGGGGCCATTGGTGCGCGGCGTGTAGGGTCGCGTGCGGATGTGAGGATGCCGGCCCCGGCAAGGAGATCGCGGAAGTCGCGGCTACGGTAGGCCGAGCCGTTGTCGCTCATCACGCGCTCCACTAGGACGCCGTGGTTGGCGAAGAAGGCCAGCGCGTCCTTCATGAAGGCGATGACGCTTCGCTTGGTCTCGTCGGGGAGGACGGCCGTGTAGGCGAGGCGCGAGGCGTCGTCGATGGCGACGTGCAGGACCTCCCAGCCGATGACGCGCTTGCCGTCGCCGCGGTCCCCGGTGATGCGATGACCGACGCCCTCGATGCGGCCAAGCTTCTTCATGTCGATATGGACCAGCTCGCCTGGCCTCTCGCGCTCGTAGCGGATGATCGGCGGCTTTGTCTCGAGCGCGCTTAGCCGGCCGAGACCGAGCTTGCGCCAGACGGCGCCGACGGTGGAACGCGGCAGGGCCAGCCGATCGGCGATGGCCTGGCCCGTCAGGCGGCTCCACCGCAGCACCTCGACGGTGGCGTGCGACGCCGGTGTGACGCGAGCCTTCGCCCGGGCGGAGCCGAGCTCCTGTCGCAAAGCATCCTCTCGCCGCCCGCCTTGAACCGCGCCAGCCACCTGTAGGCCGTGCGTTCGCTGATCTCGGCCGCCCAGGCCGCCTCGGCCACCCGCCAGCCCTCGGCCACGATCCTGTTGACGAGAAGGTCTCGACCGCGAACAATCGTGCGGGCATTCTGATGGCTGTTCATCCGGGCGCTCCGGTCAGGGCTGGTTGGCTTCGCAACCCCAGCATAGCTTCGACAGCTAGGCCCCCCGCCGCGCGCGGGCCGGGGCTGACAACGGTGGTGCCCAGTTCAACTTGTTCGCCTAACTTGAGCCGACCGGTAGTTGCTGCTGGGCTCTTGCGGCGGGCAGAAATGGTGGACTGGGACGACGTTCGCTACTTTCTCGCCGTCGCGCGCGGCGGCTCGGTCCGCTCTGCTGCCGCCCGACTCGGCGTAAACCACGCAACCGTGCTCCGCCGCATCGCTCAGCTAGAGGCGCGCCTCGGGAGCCAGCTGTTCGAGAAGCGGCCTTCGGGCTATCGGCTGACTGCGGCGGGCGAGGAGATCCTCGTTTTCGCGGAGCAGATGAACGCGTCGTCGAACCAGTTGGAGACGCGCGTCTTCGGGCGCGACCAGAGCGTGTCCGGGCTGCTCAGGGTGACGCTGGCGCCGATCCTCGCGACCCATCTGCTGATGCCGGATCTGATCTCGTTCGCGCAACTGCATCCTGGGATCGAGATCGAGGTCCAATCGATCGCCGAGCCGGTCAACCTCACGAACCGGGAAGCCGACGTCGCGATCCGCGTCGTCTACGATCGCAACACCCTGCCGCTCAACCTTCATGGTTTGAAGGGGCCGGAGCTGTTCGGTGGCGCCTACCTGTCCCGCGAACTCCTCGCCGCCTTCCGTTCGGGCGCGGCCGAACGCGTCCGCTGGATCGTCGACAGGAGGTTCGGCGTCGTGGGTTGGGCGCGTGGCGGGGAGGTGCCTGCCGCGGAGGTTCCGTTCGTGACCACGGATGCGGAAGCGCAGATCGCCGCCGTCCGGCTGGGGCTTGGAATGACGACGTTGCCTTGCTTCGTCGGCGATGCCGATCCGCTGCTGGCGCGGGTGCCTGGCGTCCCCTTGCACCTGCACGGCTCCCTGTGGCTGCTTACGACGGACGAGACGCGCAGGACGAAGCGCGTGCGGCTGTTCACGGAGCACATCGCCAAGAAGCTCGCCGGCCACGCGGACCTTCTGGCGGGCTTGGCCGGCACGGACGCCTAGCGCTCCCGGCTTCGCGCGGCCGACGTTTCGACGGGTGCATCGATGCACGACGTGTGTCGGGAGCGTCGTATGCCGCTCCAGGTCTTACGACCCCCTGGCGGCACGGCGCTCAGGTGGCGCACTTACCCGCCACCGCCTCCAAGCTCGCGCGAGACCGCCTGAGGGCCCATGCGCGGCAGGTAACGTCGGCTCGCCCGCAAACCGTACTACGCCGCCGGGAAACCTCCGGCGAAGGCGAGCTCGCTCAGCGGGCGTCGCGGACTTGGCTGCTCTTTGTCCCTCAACGCTTCGGGCAGGCTGGTCTTGTCGCCGAGCTTGCCGATCGCATAGGCGGCCTCGACCCGGTGTCCCTGCGGGACGTTGAGTTCGGCGAAGGCGCGGTCCATGTCGAAGCCGACCATGCCGTGAACGTGCCAGCCCATCCGCGTCGCCTGCAGGGCGACGTAGCCAGAGGCGGCTCCGGCGTCGAAGGAATGGCTGTGGGAGGGCACTGCCCTTTCGGCGCCTGGCGGGCGCATGAGCGAGTTTGAGACGATGATCACCAGCGCCGAGGCGTTCTGGGCCCAGCTGCGGTTGAAAGGCACCAGGAGGTTCAGGAACGTCTGCCAGTGCGGCGTGTCGCGGATCGCGTAAAGGAAACGCCAGGGCTGCGAGTTGTAGGAGGACGCGGCCCAGCGGCCGGCCTCGAGCATGCTGAGCAGGTCGGACTCCGCGATCGGTCCTGGAGCGAATGCGCGCGGCGACCACCGCTCGAGGAACATCGGATCGATGGGATGGTCCGAAGTGCGGGAGTTTGCGGATGTCATCGGTGCGGTGATCCTCTGGTCATATTACGGTGTACGTGGCGGCTGCGCCAACGTTGTCGATTTCGTTGCGGTTTGCTCCAAGGCCGATCCGATAAGGAAGCATTCGCTCCGACGAATGAGGCGCCGCTCGACGCTCAGAGCATGCCGTTGCCGTTCTTCCGCTGACTCGCGGGCGGAACCTGCTCGGGGAAACCCCAGCGCTCGACGATCCTCTCGTCCCCGAGCCTGTAGAGATCGACATAGACGCAAGGGTCGCCTTGATGAGTGCCCTTGGCGGCGATGAACACGAAATCTCCCTGCCCGAGCACGAACTTGATCTCGTCGATGGTCCTGTTCGTCACGAGCCTTTCCAGATCGTGCCGGAACGCCGATACCCCGTCCTGCACGCCGGGTTCGTGGCGGATGCAGTGATCCCCGTGGAAGAAGAGCGGGATCTTGCCGTGGTCGCCGCGGACGTGGACGGTCTCGTATTAGGCCCGTACGAACGCCTTGCTCTTTTCGGTGTCCGCACCGGGCTTCGCCTCGGTCGGCCCGTCCTCCTGAGTGTGTCCGCTCTTGTTCGGGAGACCTGCATCGCTCGAGAAGCCCCAATGCTCGACGATCACGCCGTCGTCGAACCTGAAGACGTCGAAGAACACGCTCCGACCTGAACCATTGCCTTTCTCCTGGGTGACCACGAAGGCCCCGTCTTGATAAGCCCTCACGATCTCCAGCGGGCGGCCACCGTCTGGCGGAGTTGCCACGAAGCTCCTGAAGCCGGCTATGCCGTCGCTCACGCGAGGGTCATGTTCGATATAGCTGTCGGGGCTGACGTGCCTCGTTGCCAGCTCCGCGTCCCCCGCCGCGATGCCTGCGAACACCGTCCTCACCTTTTCGATGTCGTCCATCATCTATGCTCCTTCAGCAAACCGCGCGGCTGTCAGGCGAGGAAGCGGACCACGCCGCCGTCGACGCGAAGCGCCGCGCCGGTGGTCGCCGACGCCTGCTCCGAGCAGGCGTAGACGATCATGTTGGCGACCTCGTCGGTGGTGGCGAGGCGTCCGATGAGGGTGGTCGGGCGCATCGTCTTGAGGAAGCCGCGCTCGACCTCCTCCTGATCGACGTCGTTCGCCTTGGCCTGGCTCGCCAGGAAGTTGCCGAGGATCTCGGACCGCGTCGGCCCGGGCAGCACGGCGTTGACGGTGACGCCCGTGCCCGCCACGGCCTCGGCGAGCCCGCGCGAGACGGCCAGCTGCGCCGTCTTGGTCATGCCGTAGTCGAGCATCTCCTTTGGTATGTTGAGCGCCGACTCGCTGGACACGAACACGACGCGGCCCCAGCCTTTCGCCACCATGCGCGGCAGGTAGTGGCGGCTCGCCCGCACGCCGCTCATGACGTTGAGCTGGAACAGGCCGAGCCAATCCGCGTCCGGGATGGCGGCGATGTCGTCGATGCCGTTGTACTCGCGCAGATGCGCCGTCCCCACGTTGTTGACGAGGATGTCGGCGTCCGGCGCCTGCGCGACGAGCGTTGCCGCGCCTTCCGCGGTCGACATGTCGCAAACGACGCCCGAGACGTCGCTGCCGCGCACCGCCTCCCGGATCTGCCGCACCGCGTCCTCCACGCGTCCCGGGCCGCGACCGTTGACGACGACCGCTGCACCGGCGCGCGCCAGCCCTTCCGCCGTGGCGCGGCCGATGCCCGCCGTAGACCCGGTCACGATGGCCTTGCGACCGGTGAGATCGATGTTCATGATGGGACCTCTCTCCTGGGAACCGTCTTCGCAGGCCTCGACCGGTTCCTCACCGGACGAAGCTTCGATCGGCGGAAGCGTTACGTTGGTTTGATCCGCGACGTCCGCGGGACGGCCGGCGTCGCTATCGATCGAACATGACGAGGTCTTGGAAGTTGAGGGGGGACCAGGTTCTCCCTCGCGCCGAAGTCAGCGGCGAACCCTCGGCGAAGCTGCCCAGGGAGACGGGCGCGTAGCCCAGTCGCTCCGTCAGCGCGGCGCCGCGCGCGAGGGCGTCAGCGTCGTCGCCGGCGATGAAGATCACCCGCCGCCCGCCATTCACGTCCGGATCGGCGGCCAGCTTGGCGGCGGGCAGGTGGTTGAAGCCCTTGACGAAGAGGGCGCCGGGGAACTTCCTCGCGGCGAAGGCGGAGGCGGTGAGCCCGGAGAACTCGTCGAGCGGGGTGCCGTAGGCGTTCGTGGCGTCGATCACGAGCTTGCCCTTCCAGTCCGCGCCCGCTTTGGCCACCTTGTCGTGTTGCGCGAACGGGTAGGCCAGGATGATCGTGTTGGCCTTGAGGGCCTCCGTCAGCGATCTGGGCCGGACGCTCGGCCCGATGGCCTCGGCCTGGGCCTCCAGCGCCTCGGCCGGCCTTCTCGCGGCCACGATGGCGTCGATGTTCTTACGTGCGAACGCCCGGGCCAACGCCTGGCCGACCGCACCGAAACCGATGATCGCGTAGCTCATGTATCCTCCGTCACTCGTTTCTGCGGAGGCCGATGAGAACCGCCGCCGCTCCGTCCGGATCGTCCACCGTCGGTGCTCGACATGTGGCGGGCGATCGGGATCGCGGGGACTGGCTAATTCATCAGAACGCTTGTGCGTTTATGCACCACCAGCCGCAGGCGGACGTTCGTCCGGAGAGAAGCTCTGATGCACGCCCAAAGCTGAAGCGGCGTGACGCCGGAGAAGTCGCCTTGTTGGAAGGCAGTGCGCGGCGATGTTGCGAAACGGCGACGGGATCGATTTCAAATCCAGAAAGCCGCCACTTTCACCGGCTTCGTCACGTAACCTGCATGCTCTTCGCCAACAGCTACACGGCGCACCCGAGGCGGAGACGCCGTCGGCGTGGGCGTCCGAATCCGTCAGAAACCGGTGGGCCCGACAGCGCCGATCCACCGCTTGACCTTCGCTGGCTTGGTTTCATCCATGTAGAAGAAGTGGCTCATCGTCGCCTGCACCGGCGGAACCGACGGATCGTCGAACCGCATGCCCACCTTGCCGTGGAAGATCTTCAGCGTCGGGCTGTCCCAGAACTCGACGACGTCGTGCTTGGCGGTGAAGCCGCGATCGATGAAGGCGCGAAGGTTCTCGCGGATCGCCTCGCGACCGTGCCAGTCGGCGACACCCAGGTTGCACACCGCGTCATCGGCGAAGCAGTCGAAGCCGGCGCCAAACGTCTTGTCGTCGATCTCCTTCCACATGGCGAGGAGCCAGCTGGGTGCTTCGGTCTTGGTGAAGGTCATGCTCGTCATGGCGTCTTTCCTTCTTTCTGCAGGGTCGAGGTCATGCCGCGGGCGCGGCGATGCCGAGGCTGGCGCCGATGCGCCGCGCGGTGGCCTCGCGCCGCGCCGTCATGCCGGCGATGTTCCGGCGCGCCTCCGCGAGGATCGCGGCGGGTGCGGTGGCGGGCGTGCCGCTGTTGAACGGCGGCTCCGGTGCGTAGACCATGTAGAGCTGGATCATCTTGGCCGCGTCCTCGCCACGCAGGTCGGCTGCGAGGGTGAGGGCGCCGTCGATGCCCGACGTAACGCCCGCGGCGAAGATCCAGTCGCCGTCGTGCACCACGCGCTCGTCGATCGGGATGGCGCCGAAGAAGTGCAGCAGCTCGAACGAGGCCCAATGCGTCGTGGCGCGGCGACCTTTCAGAAGGCCGGCCGCACCGAGCAGCAGCGCGCCGGTGCAGACGGAGAACACGCGGGCGCCGCCGGCGACCTGGCGCTTGATGAAGCCGAGCACCGCCTCGTCCTCCATCAAGGCCTCCTGGCCGAAGCCGCCGGGCACGTGCAGCACGTCGAGCTGCGGCGCGTCGGCCAGCGCGGCATCGGGCACGAGGCGCAGGCCGCGGATGTCGCGCACCGGCTCGGGCGTGACTCCGTAGATGCGGTAGGTCGAGTTCGGGATGCGCGAGAGCACCTCGAACGGTCCGGTGAGGTCGATCTGGTCGATGCCCTCGAAGAGCAGTGAGCCTATCGTGACGTGAACGTCTGCCGAGACCATGAGCGTCTCCTTCTTCGGACTGGACGATGACAAGCTATCGAGCCTAAGTTTGGCTTGCATGCCAAAAGCCCCTCGTTCCTCGCCAGACTGCAGCCGGATTGTCGAGGTGCTGGCCTTTCCCTCAGTGCAACTCCTCGACGTCGCCGGTCCGCTGCAGGTGTTTTCAACCGGCAACGAGCGGCTTTGCAGCGGAAGCACGCTGCCCTACGCAACGCGCGTGATCGCCCGGGACGCAGCAAGCGTCACCACCTCGTCAGGTCTCACGATCTCGGCGGAGCCGTTGCCCGAAGTCGGGGCCGAGATCGACACCTTGATCGTCGCGGGGGGGCCCGGTGTCGCCGCAGCGGCGCAAGACCGCGTGCTGATGGATTGGCTGCGCACGCGGTCCAGCCGGGCTCGGCGCGTCGCATCGGTCTGCACCGGCGCCTTTCTGCTGGCGGAAACGGGATTGCTCGATGAGCGGCGAGCGGCGACGCACTGGTCGAGTTGTGCCGATCTCGCCCAACGTTTTCCGAAGGTGCGTGTCGAACCCGACCCGATCTTCGTGCGTGACGGTTCGGTCTGGACGTCGGCTGGCGTCACGGCGGGAATGGACCTCGCGTTGGCGCTGGTCGAGGAGGATTTGGGCCGCGGCGCGGCGCTCGACATCGCCCGCTACCTCGTGATGTTCCTCAAGCGACCCGGCGGCCAAGCGCAGTTCAGCGCCGCACTCGCCTTGCAGGCGGCGGACGATCGCTTCGGCTCACTCCATGGTTGGATCGACGGGCATCTCGCTGATGATCTCTCGCTGGCGGTTCTCGCCCGACAGGCCGGGATGAGCGAGCGCAGCTTCAGCCGGCATTACGTCGAAGCGACCAATCTGACGCCGGCGCGAGCGGTCGAGCGCTTGCGGGTGGAGGCGGCCAGACGTCTGCTTGTCGAGGCAGGGCTTCCGGTCAAGCGCATCGCTCTGCGCTGCGGCTTCGGCTCGGAAGAGACGATGCGACGAAGCTTTCTGCGCCTGCTTGCCTGCTCGCCGCAAGACTATCGAGCGCGCTGGGCTTGATTGGTCCGGCGTCGACCGTCTCGAGTATCTGCCCGACGACGACCGCACTCGCCTTCGCCAGGGTCAGTACGCCTTGCATGTGCCTCGGCGAGCATTTTCCATCGCAACCTCAAGACCTTCGGCGTCCCGAGCAAGGCTAATCAAACGATCGGTCATCAGCGTCTGAGATACGGCGGCCATGCGCTATGCATCCTACAGGAGCCTTTTCCTCAAGATCCCCTGACTCGAGGATTGCGCGACAAAGCCGGATGCGCGTTTGTTGCTTCCCCCGAGAGGATGTGGCGTACGGCCTTGCGGAACCAAGCGTCCCGGACGCTCGCGCGCCGCTCCGATGGCGCATGGGCCGCCCCCGCTTGCGCCGAACCGGCAAGAAGCAGGACCGAAAGGAACGGGACGATGGCCTTTATCATGGACGTCTCCGAAGCGATTCAGGAGACATCGGGTGCCGGATCGCCGACGGCAAGGCTAACCGTACCGGAAAGTTCGGTTGCACGGGCAACCATTGCGGCACGTCGAGATCGACCCCCCCCCCGTCGGACCGGGGCAACCGACCCGATCGCCGTCGCGCACCGTCACCGCTGGCGCGGCAGAGTTCGTGTTTGATGGACGGCGATCTCGCGGTGCGTTCGAACGCCCTCGGCGAGCGACCTTCCTTGGGGCTGTAAAGGTCGAAGCGTCCACGTCAGGCCTGACCTCGTTCGATCGCGCGATGATCGCCCGACTTTAACGGAGATCGTGATTCTCACATCCCGTATTACGCTCGTCCGTTTTCGGAGGTCCCGTCTGCTTTCGCTCGATGCTGCCGGTGCGGCCGCCTGCAGCACGGCAATCAATCTTAAACCTGTTCAAGGTAGCTTCGACGCCAGAGCTGCACGCCCGCGGGCGAGGCAGTCAGCGGAAAGACGAGATGAGGCGGGCGAGCAGTTTACGCATCGACCTGATCAGGAGGATCAACGACGCCATGAAGGGCTGTGGCTCCGCGCTGGGTTTCATGCGGCCGAGCTGGGCTACATTCAAGCGTTTGGGGGATTCCGAATCCTTCGAGGTCGAAGCGATGCAGCTCGAGGAGACTCGACGCATCGTGCTGCTCACGGCCATGCCGCAGGTCGCTGTCGCCTTCGCGCTCCGCTTTGTACTGCCCGGAACGGGCAGCCGGGCAGCCCTCACGCTTCTCCTCGTGGCGGTCGCGGTGCCGGCGACGATCGCCGTGCTGTCGGCACATAGCTGGCGGATCACCTCCTCGCCGCGATCCGTGGCGACCGGACACGCCGTGGCGACGGTGCTCGCCTTCGCGTCCGGTTCTGCTTGGTCGATCCTCCCGATCACGTTCCTCACCGTGCCCGGGGGACCGCACGTGCCCATCGTCGTCGCGACGATCGCCGGGCTGATCTCCATCGTCTACGTCATCGGGCCCATCATGGCGGCCTCCATGTCGTTCCTCCTGCCGATCGTCGTGGCAGCCTTCGCCAGCGTCGGCTACGGCGGCGACCCGGACTGCTTCACGATCCGCGTGCTCCTACTGATCTACGCGGCCTTCACGGTGGTCTGCCGCATGTTCATGAACGGCATCGCGCGCGAACGCTTCGATGCGCGCATCGAGTTGCGCGGGACCAACGACACCATTGCCCTCCTGCTGCGCGATTTCGAGGAAAACGCGAAGGACTGGCTCTGGAGGACGGATCGCGACGGCAGGCTTTCCTACGTGCCTCCTCGGATGCTCGAGGTCAGCGGCCTCCGGCGAGAGCAGGCGCTCGGCGCCAGCCTAACCGAGTTGCTTGCGCCCGCGATCGATCCCGGGGGTGACGAGAAGGGCGTCGTCGAAGCGCTCGTCGCCGGCCGGCCCTTCGTCGACAGGGTTGTCGAGGTGCTCCTCCCGAACGGCGCGGGTTGGTGGAAGCTGACCGGCCGCCCGATCCATGGACCCGATGGAAGCCTAAACGGCTTCCACGGCGTAGCGACCGACGTCACCGAGGCGCGCGCGGACGCGCGGCGCATGACCGATCTGGCTGAGAGGGATCACCTCACGAAGCTCGCGAACCGCGCGACCTTCTCGCGGCTGGTCGACGAGGCCATTTCACAGCGTCCGCTATCGGACGGTTCCATCCTGTATCTCGACGTGGACGACTTCAAGAGTGTCAACGACGACGGCGGCCACGCCGCCGGTGACGCGGTGTTGAAGCAGGCCGCCGATCGGATCTCGAAACGCGTCCCGCGCGGCGCCGTGGTGTCCCGCCTTTCCGGAGACGAGTTCGCCGTCTTTCTCGAGACCGACAGCGCCGCCGCGGTCCTCTGCGCCAAGAGCCTCGTGGAGGCCTTCGAGACTCCATTTCAGGCGTTCGGGCACTCCTTCGTCGTCGGGCTCAGCATCGGCGTGGCGACTCGGCCGTTGCACGCCTCGGACAGGGAGGAGCTCCTCGGAAAGGCGGACATGGCCCTTTACGCCGCCAAGGCCGACGGCAAGAACAGCTGCCGCCTCTTCGATCCCGCGATCGAGGAGGCGGTACTCGCGCGCCGGGCGATGGAGGCAGACCTCGCTTCGGCGTTGCAGCGGGATGAGTTCGAGCTGAACTACCAGCCGATCGTCTCCTGCGCGGACGGCAGGATCGTGGCGTTCGAGGCACTCTTGCGATGGCATTCGCCCACCAGGGGCAGGGTTCTTCCGGGCGATTTCGTCCAAGTCGCGGAACAGTGCGGCCTCATCGAGCCTCTCGGCAAATGGATCCTCGCGGAAGCCTGTAGGCAGGCGGCCCGCTGGCCCAAGGACGTGCGGGTCGCCGTCAACGTGTCGCCCAGGCAGTTGCGCGCCGTGGATTTCGGATCGGACGTGTACGGGGCGTTGCGCGACAGCGGCCTGCCGGCGCACCGTTTGGAGATCGAAATCACCGAGGGCATGCTCCTCGAGGACGGAGCCGCTCCCGAGACTTTGCGCGAGCTGCGCTCCGCAGGCATCAAGGTCGCTATAGACGACTTCGGCACGGGCTTCTCATCGCTCAGCTACGTCTGCCGCTTCGCCGTCGATCGCATCAAGATCGATCGCTCCTTCGTCGCGGACGCCCATCGGCGCGATGCGAGTCGAGCGGTGGTGGAGGCGATCGTCGCCCTCGCGCGGAGCCTCGCCGTCCAAACCACGGCTGAAGGAGTGGAGACGGAGACGCAAGCTGCATTCCTCCGCCATGCAGGTTGCGACGACCTGCAGGGCTACCTGTTCTCGCGGCCAGTGCCGGCGAGGGAGGTCCCTGCGCTCCTGGAGCGGGTCCGCCGGGCGAACGTCGATCCCGCGCGCAGGCTTGGTCCGGCGGTGCCGGAATGCCTTCGCACTCGCGCAGGCAATTAGGCAACGCCATTAATTTTTAGTTAATCGGTTGGTTTAGACCGATTTACGGGCGCTCCTGCCGTCGTCAGACTGCTCGCGTCCGCCCCCGCCGACCCATCTGGGCTACGGGAGAGCTGACCTGCTGCGGGTCGCACATGCTGCTTCGAGACGGGACGGCCTACGTTTTTGAACGTGCCCACGGTCGATGGCATGTCGTGGTGCCCATCGCCGGTAAGTTTTCTCCGCAGATCCTTGAGGCGGCTCACGCGACGCGAGTGGTTGCGCAGCAATGGCTCGACAGTGACGAAGGCCGCGCGTGCGTTGCGCGGATCCGGGATGCTTTCAAGCTCAAAAGAGCGCCATCCGCTCGGCTGCCGCGGTCGCATGCCCACCAACGGTCGCTCACGTCGAGCGGCACCGCGGCCGTCTGCGCCACGAAGACTCTCTCGGCGGACGCGCCGGCCACGCTGCTGCAGGCGCTGGACAAGAACGCCGTCGTCTTTGCGGACAAGGTCGCGGTGAGGATCGTCGGCGCCGGCGGCGAAGAGGAGGCGAGCGTCACCTTCGCCGGATTGCGGGCCCTCGTCGAGGAAAAGGCCGAGGACATGCTCGCGCGCGGCCTGAGGGGCGAGCGCGTGGTTTTCGCCCGACAGACCTCCATTGCGGCGCTCGTCGAGCTGCTTGGCGCGATGCGCGCCGGCGTGACCGCGGTCCCCGTGGATCCGCGCTCGCTCCTGCGCACCACGTCCCCGCTGGAGGCGGTGCTGCGCATCTGCGCTCCCGCGGTGCTGGCGACCGACGCGCGCGAAACCGCTGCGGTCAAGGCGTCGGCGAGCGCGGTGGTGATGCTCGAGGATCTGCCGCGCGACTCGACGCATTCGATGACACCGCCGGTACCGACCGATCTCGCCCTGCTGCAGTTCACTTCGGGATCCACCTCGGATCCGAAGGGGGTGATGATCACGCATGCGAACCTCATGGCCAACGTCGAGGCGCTCAACGTCTCGTTCCGCGCGGGCAGCGACGACGTGGTGGTGAGCTGGCTGCCCCTCTTCCACGACATGGGATTGATGCTGGGAGCGGTCTGGCCGATCGTCTCTGGCGCCTCCGTCGTGCTCATGCGGCCCGCGAGCTTCATCGCCGATCCCCTGCTGTGGCTGCGAACGATCTCGAGATATCGAGCTACCGTCAGCAGTGGTCCGAACTTCGGCTATCAGCTCTGCCTGGACCGCATCGCAGACGAGGAGTTGGATGGGCTTGATCTGTCGTCGTGGCGCATCGCCATCTGCGGCGCCGAACCGGTTCGGCACGGTACGGTGCGCTCGTTTCAAAGACGCTTCGCCCGTTGCGGCCTGCGTCCGCAGGCGCTCGCTCCTTGTTACGGCCTGGCCGAGGCGACCGTTTTCGTGTCGGGCCACGTGCAGGATCGGACCTGTTCCATCGTCGACTTCGACGAGCGCGCGCTCGCTGGTGGACAGGCCCTGGCGATGGGCCAGCATGGCGACGCGGGGGCGGTTCGCTCCCTCGTCTCTTGCGGAAGGATCGCTGCTAATCTGTCCGTGCGCCTCGTGGGCGACGGCGACCGCCCTGTGCCAGATGGCGAGCTGGGCGAGATCGTGGTGGCCGGTCCGAGCGTGTCCCACGGGTACTACCGTGCTTCGGAGGCAAGCTCCGCGGCCTTCAACCTCCCGATCCCCGGCGAAGCGGGAGGCTTCCTGAAAACGGGCGATCTCGGGTTCCTGCACGCCGGCGAGCTCTTCGTCGTCGGGCGCATCAAGGATCTCATCATCGTACGCGGGGTCAACCATCACCCTGCCGACATGGAGGCGACCTGCCGCGCCGCCGCCCCCGAGCTCTCGACCTGCGAGTGCGCAGCCTTCGCCGCGGCCGACGCGGATGCGGCGACGCTCGTCGTCGAGCTTCCGCGTCGATCCGCGCTCGATGCGGGTCGTCTGGCGGCAGCCGTCCGCCGCGACGTCGCGGCGAACCACGGCCTCGTCCTCGGAACAATCGCCTTCGTTCCTCCGCGTCGCCTTCCGCGAACGACTTCCGGCAAGCTCCGTCGCCGCGAGACCGCCGAACTCTGGGCGCGCGGACGGCTCGCGACTTTCGCCTCTTTCGAGGCGGATCGCGACCGCGTAGCCGCGCCGCGCCTCGGGCCGCGGGCAGCCTCGGCGACGGAGGAAGCAGTGCGCGCCGCCTGGGCGGAGGTGCTCGGGATCGCCGACGTACCGCGCGACGCGAACTTCTTCGAACTCGGCGGCGATTCGATTCGCGTCGCCGCCGTGCACGCGAAGTTGGCCGCCGGTTGCGCGGGACGCCTCGCCGTGAGCGACCTGTTCGCCCATCCGACCGTGCGGGCGCTGGCGTCCCACATCGACGAGGGCGAAGGCGCCTCATCTCTCGACGAGGCTCGGCGACGCGGTCGCCGCCGTGGGCAGCGTCATCTCGACCGACGGATCGCGATTGTAGGAATGGCGGGACGCTTCCCCGGAGCGCCGGACCTCGACGCCTACTGGAACCTGCTGATCGAGAGGCGCCAAGCGGGCGTGACGAATGCCGGCACGACTGGTTCGACTCGGCTCGACGGAGCCGATCTGTTCGACGCGACCTTCTTCGACGTCTCGGCCGTGGAGGCGCGGCTGATGGACCCCCAGCAGCGCATCCTGCTCGAATGCGTCTACGCGGCGCTCGAGGCAGCCGGCTGCGTCCCGGGCTCGACGACGGGCGCGATCGGGACCTTCGTCGGCTGCGGCATGAACCCGGGACGCCTGCCACTCCTCGCCGCGCGTCTCGGAAGGCAGGACGCGGCCGAGCGCTGGGGGACCATCCTGGGCAACGACAAGGACTACCTCGCAGCCCGCATCGCCTACAAGCTCAGGCTGACGGGTCCGAGCCTCACCATCCAGACGGCCTGCTCGACGTCGCTCGTGGCCGTCCACGTTGCATGCCAGTCGCTACTGGCAGGCGAGTGCGACACCGCGCTCGCCGGAGGCGTGTCTGTCGGCGGCGCCGACGTGCCGGAAGGATCGCGCCGCGGCGGCGACGTCTTCTCCTCCGCCGACCGCTGCCGCCCCTTCGACGCCGCCGCTGACGGCACCGTATTCGGCGAAGGCTGCGGCGTCGTCGTCATGAAGCGCTTCTCCGACGCGGTCGCGGCCGGCGACCACGTGCACGCCGTGGTCCTCGGCAGCGCCACCAACAACGATGGTGCGGCGCGCCTCGGCTTCTCGGCGCCCGGCGTCCGTGGGCAATCGGCCGTCGTGGCAGAAGCCCTCGCCGCCGCGGGCGTTCACGCCGAGGACGTCGGATACGTCGAAGCGCACGGGACCGGCACGCCGCTGGGCGATCCGCTCGAGGTCGCGGCGCTCGCGCGGGCCTTCCGGACCGACACTCAGCGCAGAGGCTACTGCGCGCTCGGCTCCGTCAAAGCCAACATCGGCCACCTCACCGCCGCGGCGGGGGTGGCCGGGCTGATCAAGACCGTCCTATCCCTCGAGCACGAGGTGCTGCCGCCGCAGGCCTGCTTCAACGCGCCGAGCGCGGCGCTCGATCTGCCTGCGACGCCTTTCAAGGTTTGTACGGTTCCGACTTCCTGGCCGCGGAGCGGCGTGCCTCGAGTGGCCGGCGTCAGCTCCTTCGGCATGGGCGGGACCAACGCGCACGTGGTGGTCGGCGAGGCGCCGCCGCCGTCGGCACCCCGGGAGGCTCGAGCCGAGCTGTTGCTCGTCTCGGCGAAAACCGCCGAAGCACTAGATCGGGCTGCCTCGTCGCTTGCATTCAGGCTCGAGGCGCGCCCGGAGATCGCCCTCGCCGACGTGGCCCACAGCCTTTCGCATGGACGGCCCGAATACGCGCACCGCCGCACCGTCGTCGCGAGTTCCGTGAGTGAGGCCGCGCAAGCGCTCGCCGGCGGCATCGGCCGTCGGAGGCCGGGGCCCGCCGTCGAGGCAGCTACGCCCGTCGTCTTTGCCATGCCCGGCGCCGGGTCGCAGCGCGCGATGATGGGGTCTGCCGTCTGGCGCCGCGAGGAAGCCTATCGCAAGACTTTCAACCTCTGCTGCGCGGCGCTTTCCGATGAGCTGGGCTTCGATCTGCGGGCCGCGGTCCTCGACGACGGCGCCGACGCAGGCCGCCTCATGTCCCGCGTCGAGGTCGCACAACCGGCGTTATTTGCCGTGAGCGTCGCGCTCGCCGCGCTCTGGCGCAGCTGGGGCGTCGAGCCGGCGGCGCTCCTAGGCCACAGCTTCGGCGAGGTCACGGCGGCCTGCGTCGCGGGCGTATTCGAGCTCGAGGACGCTGCCCGCTTCGTCGCACTGCGCAGCAGGCTCGTCGCCGGCACGCCCGCGGGAGCGATGCTCGCTGTCCTCGCCCGCAAAGAGGACTTCGAGTGCGCGCTTGCGCCCGGGCTCTCCATCGCGTGCCTGAACGGCGAGGCGGCGCACGTCGTCTCCGGCCCGCGACCGCTGATCGAGGCGCTCGACGCGCGGCTGAGCAGGGAGGGCACGCTCTGCCGCCCCATCGCGACCGACCAGGCCTTTCACTCCGCACTGATGGACGACGCTGTGGGCCCGCTCGTGGAGCACCTCGCGGGCGTGAGGATGCGGCCTCCGCGCCTGCCGTTGATCTCAGGGGTCAGCGGCGACTGGATCGGCGCGGAGGCGGCATCGCCCGGCTACTGGGGACGCCACCTCCGCGAGCCCGTGCGCTTCGCCGATGGACTTCGCACGCTGGTCGCCTGCGACGCCCGCGTTCTCCTCGAGGTCGGACCCGGCCGGGTCCTCTGCAGGCTCGCGCAGCAGGCGTTCCCCGACGGACGTCTCGTCGGCATTGCCGGCCTCCCCGACGCGGACGGCGGGGAGCGCGAGGTGTCCGGTCTCTTGCGCGCCGCCGGCGACTTGTGGGCCCGGGGCTGCGCCCGGTCGAGCCGCGACGTAGCTCCCGGCTTCGGAAGCAAGGTGCCGCTTCCTATGCACCCGATGCTGCGGCGACGGTACGTCCTCGCGCACGACGTGCCGCCGTGGCCGCTCGACGATGCCGTTCCGGTCGATCCGCCGGCCGCCGCGGGCGCGGAGCTGGGGAACGACGCGCCAACATACCTCGCAACTGTATACGTTCCGGGCGGCGGACCCGGTGCGGCAGTCTCTGCAGCGTGGTGCGAGGTGCTCGAGATGCCGCACGTGGCGGTCGACGACGACTTCTTCGATCTCGGCGGTCACAGCCTCCTAGCGGCACGTCTTGCCGATAGGCTCGCGACCACCTTCGGCACGTCCGTCTCTGCGGCCGACGTGATGCGCCATCCCACTCCCGAACGAATGATCCAGCATCTCGTGTCGGCATCGCCGGGTCGTCCACGCCGCTCGCCGCTCACCCCAGAACCGGTCGAATGACCTCCGGCCGTGCGGGCGATCGCCACGCGGGCGAGATCGATCTGCCGGACGGCTCACGCCTCGCCGTCGACGAGTGGGGTGGGGGCGCGCCCAGCTGCCTCTTCGTCCACGGGTTTGGGGACGGCGCTTATGTGTGGGAGGGCGTCGTCTCGCGGCTCTCGAGCGCCGGGCGATGCGTGGCGCCCGATCTGCGCGGTCATGGTCGCTCGTATCACCATCCCGAGGGTCGCTACCGCATAGGCGACCACGCCGGGGACGTCGCCGCGCTTTGCCAAGGCGCCGCCCTCGAGCGTGTCGTGTTGATCGGCCACTCCATGGGAGGCGCGGTGGCGATCCACGTCGCCGCCCGCGGGCGCGTCGAAGTGGCGGCGCTCGTGCTCGTCGATTGCGGACCGCCGCCCACGGCGGAAGTTGCCGCGAGGCTCGCGGCCGCGGCGGACGACGCGGCGACGGCGTCATATGCGAGCGTCGACGATTACGTGGCTCGCATGACGAAGGCGCAGCCCCTCGCGCGACCATCCGAACTCGAGCTCGCCGCCGGGCGCGCGCTGCGGCCAGACGGGCACGGACGGCTCGTGTCGAGGTGCGACCCCGCCATGCGTCCGGATCCCGAGCTCATGCAACCGATCGAGCGCAGCGCGATAAGGTGGGCTCTGGCAGCCGTCGAGTGTCCAGTACTCGTCGTCCGGGGATCGGCGTCCGCCATCCTCGATGCGGCGGCCCTGCGGCGGATCGACGAAATGGGCGGCGACGTGACGGTCCGTACCGTCCCGCACGCCGGACACGCCGTGATGCTCGACAATCCCGACGGCTTGGCTGCCGTGATCGACGACTTTCTTCGCTCGGTCTCGCCATGATGGTCGGTGATGGTGTTTCGTCGCGCGCCGCAGGCAGCGAAGGTGGGACCGAAGCCCACGTCTGGACGATCGCGCTCGACGCGCGTACGTCCGACATCCCGGTACGGTTCGACACACTCTCGAGCGAGGAGGTCGAACGGTGCGCCCGCTACCGCCATCCCGTGCAACGCGAGCGGTTTCGGGTTGGACGCACCGCCCTCCGCTCCATCCTGTCGCTCTACGTCGGGGTCCCGCCCGCGGAACTCGCCTTCGCCTACGGGTCGGCCGGGAAGCCCCGTCTGCTCGGCGAATCACCGCAAGCACCCCACTTCAGCTTCTCGCGTGCGGAAGGCCTGGCCCTGCTCGCGGTCGCGCCTCGACCGGTGGGGATCGACATCGCCTCCATCGACGCGCGTTTCGCGTGCGCGGGAGTCGCATCGGCGGCCTTCGACCGATCCGAGGTGCAGGCCTGGTCGAGCTTGCCGGAGCGTTTCCGGGCGGCCGGCTTTTTCAAGGGCTGGGCGTCGAGGGAAGCTGTTGTCAAGGCCGAGGGTACCGGGCTTGGATCGCCTTCCCGCTTCTCGGTCTGCGTCGATCCGGCCCTCCCCCCGCGCATCCTGCGGGGCGCGGCGGACTGGCGGCTGCAGCGGGTGGAGTGCGCCGCGACCCACGAAGCCGCGATCTGCATGCCGTTCACCATCATGACCCTTCGAATGCTGCGTTGGGACGACTCGAGTTTTCGAACCTGCCGCGAGGTCAACGACCGATGAGCCTTCTCCAGCTTCTCACCACCGGTTCCGGCGACGCCGCGCAAGCGGAGTTCCTGTCGCAGGTGCCGCCGCTAAACCTTTTCGCGGGCATGGCCCACGCGCCTGCCGCCGCCCGCGCCACGGCACTGTTGGGCGGAGCGATCCTTTACGACGGCAAGCTTGACCCACGCACGCGTGAGATGGCCATCCTCCGCGTGGGCCACCTTGCAGATTGCACCTACGAGATCGCTCAGCACGAGGGCATTGGCCGCGCAGTCGGTCTCGGCGATCATGAACTCGCCGCCGCACGCACGGGAGACGCGACGGGCGTCGGCGAGGAGGCACGTCTGGCGATGCTCTGGGCCGAGGAGGCGGCGGCGAGCGGTGCGGCCTCTCGTGCGCTGGTCGAGGCCACTACTCGCGAGCTGGGACCGCAGCGCGCCGTCGAGCTCGCGATCGTTGTCGGTTATTATGGGATGCTGGCCGTTTTCCTGAAGAGCTTCCAGATCCCCGTGGAGGACCAACCCCACGGGCGGCTCAGCATAGGCGAGCGCCCTGTACAGCTGGGTTGAAGCTCTCCGTCGATGAAGGAGATCGCGCGTTGCGTGCGCATGCGGGTGACTACGACGATCATCGAGGCCGCCTGGCATCGCCGCGGGCTGGAAAAAAAGCACTCGCTTGCTCGACGCGGGCAACGATCCTGCGGTCGGTGGCGGTGACGACGTCGGTCTCCGGCTCGAAGGACGAGTAGACGTCACCATCGCCGTCGGGCGAGAAAAGCTGCATGTCCGGCCCGGGCCCAACTTGGATGCGTGCTTACTCGGCGAAGCTCTTGCCGTCCAGCACCTCGACGTAGTCTTCGCAGCTTACGGTGACCCTAAACCTCGCTGCCGTCGGGTGTGAAGAAGGCTGCGTGGGGTGAAGCCCCGACATAGTTGATGTGCTTGACGGCGTTGGTGGTTGTGTCGATGAAGGCATCCGAGTTGGAGCCGATCGGGACCAGCGAGGATCCTATGGTTGGGCGAGAAACCCGAACCGTGAACCAGGATCTGACCCTTGCAAAGCGGGCTAAATTCGCGGGCTTCGCCCCTGCGACGGCCTTTGTCTCGTCTCGCATTGGTTTGTAGACGGAGTGGTTGTGAACTCGGACTATGCGAGATTACAGGTCGTGTGGCGCTACCGCCGTTGGGCGCGTGTTGTAAGGGCGAGGGCGCTCACGAAGGCCGCTCGGAACATGAAGCGCGCGATCCGGTGAAACCGTTGTCGAGGCCAACGTTCACCGGCTAGGATCCTTCGATCGAACCACCTGCTTCGACAGCATCGCCGGCCGATTGCGCTTGGAATGCGCAGGTCTCCGCAGCGAGTGTCCGCCAACCCCTCGACTGCAGCAGTGGCTGAGCATCGGGAGGGATTGTCTCGGCTGCATATCGCGTTGGATGCTGTCACGCGAAGGGTGGGTTGCGTTAGCGCCCCTAGCAGGCTGCTGAAAAACGCCGCAACACGCGAAAGACCTACTGAATGTAGTAGGCGAGCCGACCTTCTATACACGACATCAGGTACTCTCATGCATCTGAGGTTTCTTTTTCAGCATCCTGCTAG
>CAXTVT010000055.1:0-23367 GCA_964247745.1 uncultured Beijerinckiaceae bacterium | reverse complement strand
CACAGATAGGGTGCCGGTCTTCACCTGCGAAGCGACGATGCGTCAGGTCGGCCGATCCTCGCCGTCGGATCGCGCCAATTCTTCTTCTTCAGCTGCGAGCAACGCCGCGAGCCGTTCTTGGACCGTGCCCCATACGTCGTCGCTGACTGTCGACGCAGAAGGCATGCAGCGCCTCGCGATCGGTCGATCCCCGTAAGCAACGCGGCGCGGTCGACGATGTCGACAGGCCCGGAAAACAGCTCCGCGCTCTGAATCTTCAGACCGACATACGAATAGATGTCGCCTACGTGATCGGGCTCGATGTCGATGAGGATGTCGCTGCCGGCGCTATGATCGCCACGGGCCACGAGGGCCGAACAACGCGGCATGCACGACCCTGAGGGCGCGAAGGTCTTGCTCGTTCTGCCGAAGGGTCGAGATGATGTCGGCGCCGTCCATTCGGCAGCATATTACGGGCGGAGGGGCCTCGTACGGCGCGCCCTACACCAGCCCCGCGGCGATGTTGATCGTCAACGCCAGGATCGCCGAATTGAAGAAGAAGGACAGGATGGAATGCGCCAGCGAGGTGCGCCGGATCACCTTGGAGGTGATCTCGACGTCGGCGGTCTGCGAAGCGACGCCGATGATGAAGGAAAAATAGAGGAAGTCCCAATAGTCCGGCACCTCGGTCTCGGGAAAGCGCAGGCCGCCCTTGAGCTGCGGGTCTTCGCCCTCGAGCGTCTTGGTCTCGTCGAAGAACTCGTGCGCGTAGTGCAGCGCGAACGACAGGTGGATGAAGATCCACGCGCTGATGATCGTCAGGCCAGCCAGAAGATAGTGGCTGCTCGCGGCCGATCCCTTCAGGTTCTTGGCGATCCCGATCTCGATCAGGATCGCGCCCATGGCGGTGATGGCCGCGATGCACGACAGCCCCAGCGTCACCCATTTGCCGTCGTCGGTGATGCCGGCGCGCCAGCGCATCGTGCGCGTGTCGGCCCGCGCGACCATGATCCCGTTGAGCATGATGTCGGCGAGCGTCCCGATGTTCCAGGCGACGAGCAGCCGTGTGACGTGTTCGGACCCGGGCGGGACGATGACGTAGGCGAGCAGGCCGACGGCGATGCTGATGGCGAGGCGTGGCCGGCCGAGTGTCAGGCGATAGGCGAGGTCTGTCGACCGGCTCGCCTGCAACGGCGCGATCATCAGCTCTTGCGCGTCACGGCGAAGCGGGCGGCGTCCCGGAGCACGTCGGCGGCCGCGCCTTGGGGCAGCGCGTCGAGCGCGGCCACCGCCTCCTCGGCCAGCGCGTCGCGGCGGGCACGGGCCGCCTCCAGGCCGAGCGCGGCCACCAGCGTCGCCTTGTTGCGGCCGGCATCCTTGCCGGCGGCCTTGCCGAGCGCGGCGGAATCCGCTTCCACATCGAGGATGTCGTCGGCGACCTGGAAGGCGGCGCCGAGCGCCTTGCCATAACGCGACATGGCCGCCGTGGCCGCGGCATCGGCCCCGCCCATCAGCGCGCCGGCCAGCACGGCATAGTGCAGCAGCGCGCCGGTCTTCATGGCCTGAACCCTGATCACGGTGTCGGCGGTGTGCGGCTCGGTCTCGGCCTCGGCCTCGAGGTCGAGGATCTGTCCGCCGACCATGCCGCCGATGCCGCTGTGGCGCGCCAGCTCCAGCACGAGCTGGACGCGCACGGCCGGATCGGGATGCGTGGCGGCGTCGGCGGTGACGTCGAAGGCCAGCGTCAGCAGGCCATCGCCGACGAGGATGGCGGTGGCCTCGTCGTAGGCCTTGTGCGTGGTCGGGCGCCCGCGGCGCATATCGTCGTCGTCCATCGCCGGCAGGTCGTCGTGGACCAGCGAATAGCAGTGGATCATCTCCAGCGCGCAAGCGGCGCGCAGCACGCCCTCTCCCTCGACTCCGAACAGCCTGGCGGCTTCGACCACGAGGAAAGGCCGCAACCGCTTGCCGCCGGCGAGGCTGGCGTAGCGCATCGCCTCCATGAAGCGCGCCGGCCGAGCGATCTCGCCCGGCAGCGGAGCATCCGCGAGCAGCCGCTCCAACAGGCGCTCCGTCGCCTCGGCGACGCTGCCCAGTCGATCGGCGAAGTCGCTGCCCTCACTCCAACGCGTCATCGGTTCCAAGCCTTTCTCCTAGTCCGGCTTGCCCGATCGATGGGGGGTGGTCAAGGCTGTCGCAGGGCGCGCGAAACGCGTTGCGATGACCTCCGCGAACGAACCGCGGCGGCGCGATGGTGGCGGTCGACGATTCAATTCTTGCCGTTCGACCGATGCAGGCCCTAGAGACGGCCGTCCGCCATAGGATTGCGCGGCAGCTTCGGCCCACCGTGGCGGTGGGTCCAAACAAGAAGAAATGGAGCGGGCGATGGCGACCGAGCGTCCCCAAAACCTTCAGGACACGTTTCTCAACCACCTGCGCAAGAACAAGGTGCCGCTCACGATCTTTCTCGTGAACGGCGTGAAGCTGCAGGGCGTCGTCACCTGGTTCGACAATTTCTGCGTGCTGCTGCGCCGCGACGGCCATTCGCAGCTCGTCTACAAGCACGCCATCTCGACAATCATGCCCGGACACCCCATTCAAATGTTCGAGCCCGGCGAGGATGCGGTCACCGCCGATTAGGCTGTCGAGGCGCCGCGCGGACGCAATCTCATCGACACGACCTTCGCAGGACTGGATCGAGACGAGGCGGCCGTCGCCGCCGCCACGCGAGCCCTGGTGATCGGCCCCTACGTCACCGAGCGCCGCGGCGAGGAGCCGGAGCGCTCGCCCGAGGCCAGAGTGGCGGAAGCCGGCGGTTTGGCGCGGGCCATCGACCTCGACGTGGTCGACGAGACGATCGTCAAGCTCAACCAGGTTCGGCCGGCGACTTTCCTCGGCAAGGGCAAGGTCGAGGAGATCGCCGCGCGCGTCGAGGCCGACGAGATCTCGCTGGTGTTCATGGATTGCGCGCTTTCCCCGGTGCAGCAGCGCAACCTGGAGAAGGCGTTCAAGGCCAAGGTGATCGACCGCACGGGGCTGATCCTCGAGATCTTCGGCCGTCGCGCTCGCACCCGCGAAGGCACGTTGCAGGTCGAGCTGGCGCATCTGGAATATCAGAAGTCGCGCCTGGTGCGGTCCTGGACCCATCTGGAGCGCCAGCGCGGCGGCTTCGGCTTCCTCGGCGGCCCGGGAGAGACGCAGATCGAGACCGACCGGCGGCTGATCTCGGAGCGTATGGTGCGCATCGAGGCCGATCTCGAGAAGGTGAAGCGCACGCGCGGCCTGCATCGCAAGAAACGCAGCGACGTGCCGTATCCGGTGGTCGCTCTCGTCGGCTACACGAACGCTGGCAAATCGACGCTGTTCAACCGGCTGACGCGCGCCACGGTGCTGGCGCAGGACATGCTGTTCGCCACGCTCGACCCGACGCTGCGCGACGTGAAACTGCCGCATGGCTCGCGCGTCATCCTATCCGACACGGTGGGCTTCATCTCCGACCTGCCGACCATGCTCGTCTCGGCCTTCCGCGCGACGCTGGAGGAAGTGATCGAGGCCGACGTGATTTTGCACGTGCGCGACATCTCGCATGACGACACCGACGCGCAATCCTCCGACGTCGAGAGCATCCTAGGCGACCTCGGCATCGACCCGAGCAACCACGGTCGGCTCGTCGAGGTCTGGAACAAGCTCGATTTGCTCGATCCCGAGCGGGTGGCGATCGTCGTCAACGGCGCGCGACGCCGCGACAGCAACGCGCGACCGATCCTGGTGTCGGCGCTGACGGGCGAAGGCGAGGAAGGCTTGCTCGACGAGATCGAGGGGCGGCTCGCCGCCGGGCGCGCGGTGATCGACCTGACGCTCGACCCCGGCGATGGTCGCGGTCTCGCCTGGCTCTACGAGCACGCCGAGGTGTTGCGGCGCAGCGACGGCGAGGCGTCGGGTGCGGTGTCGCTGACGGTGCGCGTGATGCCGGAGCGGGCGGATCAGGTGCGGGCGCGGTTCAGTGCACCGGGTCGGCTGGACGATTAAGCCGCGGGGCTGACCACTTCATCAGCCTACGTCGGGTTTTCCAGGCTCAGCGTCTCCGAGCCCTCGTCGTAGGCGAAGAGTTCGCCGTAACGTCCCCAATTGACGACGCTTTTGAGCGTCCGGTCGGCGTACTCGTCACTCATGTGGTCCTCGAGTTCCTCGAGAAAGCGCGAAGATCGGGCGGAGTGCGAGGGGCGCTCGTCCAGCACCATCTTGATGCGGGCGGCGAGCGGCACGTAGGCGAGCAGGTGGTCCCCGAACAGCTTCTTGCGGGCGTCGGTCTCCATGTCGGCGAAGCGGTTGCCGGCCGGCGTCAGCTTGATGGCGCCGTCTCCGATCTCGGCGAAACGCATGAGCTGCAGCGTCTCCGCCACCGGAAACAGATCGTCGATCTCCATCGCCAGCGTGTCGGCCAGCTCGGGCATCTTGGCCTGCCCGTTATAGGGTTGCGCGTGAACCTCCTCGATCATGCCGGCGATCGTGTTGGTGGAGACGCGCGGCAGTGCCATGCCGAGGCCGAGACCCGGGAAGCTACCGCCGGCGCCGGGCTGAACCGGGGCCGCGCGCTTGGTCATGAGCGCGTAGATGCGATCCACCATCTGGCGGAACTCGGGGTCGAGGCGGTTGCGCGGATGCTGCATCGTCACGGAGATCTCGGCGGCGATCCGCCCGGGATTGGACGACAGCACCACGATGCGGTCGCACATCAGCACGGCCTCCTCGATGTTGTGCGTCACCATCAGGATCGACTTGATCGGCATGCGGCCCTCGACCCAGAGGTCGAGCAGGTCTGTGCGCAGCGTCTCGGCGGTAAGCACGTCGAGCGCCGAGAACGGCTCGTCCATCAAGAGGATCTTGGGGTTCACGACGAGGGCGCGGGCGAAGCCGACGCGTTGGCGCATGCCGCCCGAGAGTTCCTTGGGAAAAGCCGATTCGAAGCCGTCGAGGCCAATGAGATCGATTGCCTTGAGCGCGCGCTGGCGCGCCTCTTCCTCTGGCACGCCCTTGGAGCGCAGGCCGATCTCGACGTTGGCCAGCACGGTCAACCAGGGGAACAGCGCGAAGGACTGGAACACCATGGCGACGCCGTCGACCGGGCCGGTCACCGGGGCATCGGCGTAGGTCACCTTGCCCTCCGCGGGAAAGGACAGCCCGGCGACGATGCGCAGCAGCGAGGACTTGCCGCACCCCGAACGCCCGAGCAGCCCGACGATCTCGCCCGGCTTCAGCGTCAGCGAGACATGATCGAGCACCAGCGGGCCGACGTCGCCGGAACCGGTGCGGTAGCGCTGCACCACGTCGTCGACCTGGAGCAGGGTGGTGAGTTGCTCTTGCAGCATCGGTCTCTTTCTCAGGAGAGGCTCAGGCGACGTTCGGCGAGCCGGAACATCGGACGCCACAGCAGGCGATTGAACAGGATGACGAACACGCTCATCACCACGACACCGAGCCAGATCTGCTCGGAATGGCCCTTCTCGGTGGCGATGGCGATGTAGGAGCCGATGCCCTTGGCCACTTCGGTGTGGTCGCCGGATTTGACGTATTCGGCGACGATGGCCGCGTTCCACGAGCCGCCCGACGCCGTCAGTGCTCCGGTCACGTAATAGGGAAAGATGCCGGGGATCATGACCTTGATCCACCAGTCGCGTCCCTTGATGCCGAAGGACCGCGCCGCCTCGCGCAGGTCGCTCGGATAGGCCTGGGCGCCGGCGATGACGTTGAACAGGATGTACCATTGCGTCCCGAACACGATCAGCAGGCTCAGCCAGATATCGGGATCGAGGTGGAACACGACGAGCAGCAGCACCGCGATCGGGAACACCACGTTGGCCGGGAAGGCGGCGAGGAATTGCGCGAACGGCTGAAGCTTCTCGGCGATCGCGGGTCGCAGCCCGATCCAGATGCCGACCGGCACCCAGACGACGGTGGCGAGCACGATCATCACGAAGACTCGGATCAGGGTGTAGAGCGTGTCCACCACCACGACGTCCACCTCGTCGAGCCCGTATTTGGCGCCGACGAAGAGGACGACCTGGTAGATCGAATAGGCGCAGAGCACGGCGACGAGCACGAAGAAGACGATGTCGCCGACTCGGCTGGGCTTTCGCTGCTCCTCCAACAGCGCCTTGCGCTTGCCGATGGAGGTGCCGAGCCGCAGCAGCGCGATCCGCCGGAAGACGCGGGCGACGCCCTGCGTCAGCGGTTGCAGCCACCGCGTCCGCTTCCAGGCGTCCATCACCCAGGAGCGCTCGACCTGCTGACTGGCGATGAGCTCAACCCTGAACCGCGCCGAGAAGGCCACGAGGGGGCGAAACAGCAGCTGGTCGTAAGCGAGGATGACGATGCCCATCGTCACCACGGCGGCGACGATGGCGCCGTAATCCGAACGCGTGTTGGCGAGATCGATGTAGGAGCCGATCCCGGGCAGCTTGGTCGTGTTGTCTCCGACCGCGATCGCCTCGGACGCGACGACGAAGAACCAGCCGCCCGACATCGACATCATCATGTTCCAGATGAGACCGGGCATCGCGAACGGCGTCTCGAGCTGCCAGAAGCGCTGCCAGGGCGTCAGGTTGAAGCCGCGTGCCACCTCGACGAGGTCTCCCGGCACGTTGCGCAGCGACTGGTAGAACGAGAAGGCCATGTTCCAGGCCTGGCTCGTGAAAATGGCGAAGATGCAGGCCGTCTCGTAGCCGGCGACCGACCCGGGAAAGAGCCCGACGAAAAACGGCACCAGGAATGCGAGGAAGCCGAGGATCGGCACCGATTGCAGCACGTCGAGCAGGGGAATCAATACCTTTTCGGCGCGTCGGCTCTTCGCCGCCAGCGTCGCGTAGGTGAGGGTGAAGAGCAGCGAGAAGCCCATCGCGATGAACATGCGCAACGTCGTGCGCAGCGCGTAATAGGGCAGGTACGCGACGTTGAGGTGGATGTCGGTGGCGCCCGGCGCGCTCAGCGGCATCACCACGCCGCGACTGGCGTGGACGACGGCGATGAAGACGGCGAAGACGAGCGAGAGGGCGAGAAGATCGTAGAGGTTGGGCAGCGCGCGGCGGCCGACCGAGGTGAAGGTGACGATCTTCTGCATGCGTGATTCCGATGACCGCAGGCCGTGCGGCCTCCCCAATCATCAATTCTCGTGACGGGCAAGTGACGGCGATGGTCTTGCGATGCCTTGGGCTCGCCGCGGCGCGCGTGCTAGGTGGCGCGTCAGCCAATTTCGCTGGGCTGGACAGGATCGAGGCGCCCGGGCGCGCGAGGAGAGCTGGGTGACCGCAGGCTTTCTCGATGCGTTTCTCCGGCGGGCCGACCGCGAGCCCGAGGGAATCGCGTTCGTGCTGCCACGGGAGAGCGGCGCGCCGGCGCTGACCAACGCCGATGTCCGAGACGGTGCCCTGCGCTGGGCCACGCTCCTGCGTGCTGCCGGCGCGAGGCCCGGTGACGTCGTGCTGCTGTCGCTGCCGCTCTGCCGCGCGCTGCTTGAATCCTTCGTCGGCGCGCTCGTGGCCGGCTGCATTCCCTCGATGATGCCGGTGCCGACCCCCAAGCAGGATGCCGCACTGTTCTGGTCGAGCCACGACCGCCTGTTCACGCGGCTCGGTGGTGGCCCCATCGTCACGACGCCTGCCAATGCGACTGCGATCGCGACCCACATCACCGGCGTGACGATGATCGTGCTGACGCCGGAGGATGTCTTGGGGGTTGCGGTTGGCGGCCGGGTCCCGGTCCACGCCTGGCAGGCCGGCGACGTCGCCTGCCTCCAGCACAGCTCCGGAACCACTGGCCTGAAGAAGGGCGTCGCGCTGACGTTCGAAGCGATCGACGCCCAGTTGGAGGCGCTCGCACGCGTGTTGGAGGCGGGGCCGGACGACACGATCGTCTCCTGGCTGCCACTCTACCACGACATGGGGTTCGTCGCCTGCCTGCTGCAGCCGCTGCGCTCCGGCATGACCTGCGTGCTGCTCGACCCGTTCGGCTGGTTGCTCGATCCTCTGTCGTTTCTCGAGGCCATCTCGCGCTACGGAGGCACCCTCGCCTGGATGCCCAACTTCGCTTTCGCCCACCTCGTCAACGCCGCCTTCGATGACAGCCGCCGCGTCGATCTGTCGTCGCTCCGCGCCCTGATCGACTGCTCGGAGACCTGCCGCGCCGAGACGCTCGAAGCTTTCGCCGACCGCTTCGGTGGGTGGGGCCTGCGGCCCTCCGCGCCGCAAACCTGCTACGCGATGGCCGAGACGGTCTTCGCGGTGACGCAGAGTGCCGGTGCTCCGCGGGTGCTCCATGTCGAACGTGCCGCGCTTGAGACCGGACGCGCGGTGCCGAGCCCGGACGGCATCGCGCTCGTCAGCTCGGGCGTACCGCTCCCCGGCGTCTCGCTGGCGATCCTCGACGAAGCCGGCGAGCCGCTGCCGCCCGATCGCGTCGGACAGATCGCGATCCGCGCGCCCTTCCTGTTCGGCGGCTACCATCTCGAACCCGCTCGCAGCGCCGCGGCTTTCCGCGACGGTCGATACCTGACCGGCGATGTCGGCTTTCGCTTCGGCGACGACCTCGTCGTTCTCGGGCGGCGCGACGATCTCCTCATCCTGCTCGGCCGCAACGTCTACGCCAACGAGATCGAGGCCCTGCTTTCCGAGGTCACGGGTCTGAAGCCCGGGCGCGTGCTGGCGATGGGTGTCGACGATGCGGCCGTCGGTAGCCAGGACCTCGTGATCATCGCCGAACCCGGGCCCGGGTTCGAACCGAAGGCGACGCGCAGCGCGATCCGCCTACGTCTCGAGAGCATCCTCGGCATCACGCCCAAGCGCATCGTCTTCGTCGATGCCGGCTGGCTCGTGAAGTCCACCAGCGGCAAGATCGGGCGGGAGGAAAATCGCCGTAAGTTCTTGGCCCGACAGGATGCCGACGCTAGACGTTCGGCCTGAGATGGGCAGGAGCCGAGCAACATGAGCGATGTCACCGCCAAGGTGCGCGAGGTCGTGGCGTCGTCTTTCGACGTCGATCCGCGCGACCTCAACGACGGCACGACGGCGCGCGATGTCGAAGGATGGGATTCCTTGGCTCACGCCACGCTGATCCTGCGACTGCAACGGGTGTTCGGCATCCGGCTCGATCCGGAGCAGGCCAACGGCGCTCAGGATCTCGGGAGCCTGACGGCGCTCATCGCCCGTGCCTCAGGAAAGCATGGCTAGCCTCCGCCAAGGCCTGACGCTCACGCGCTTTCTCTACCTGAGAGCCTTGAGGCGCGTGCAGCCCTTGGCCTACGGCACGGCCATGCGGGTGCTTTCGCGCGGAGGCGACCGCGAGATCGAGGCGATCGCGCCCTTCGACAGCCGCATCCTGTACCAGCATACGCCGATGAAGGGCGGCGACGGCTTCCTGTTTCATCGCGATCACGACGCGCTGGATCAGCTTGCGGCGACGATCGTCCTGAGCAAGCGCCAGCTTCAGGTCTGGGTCGACACGCTCGAGGCGCGCCTTTCCTGGTGCGAACGGCACGCTGCCGTGCTTCGCGTCCTCGTCATTCCCGAGAAGCACGTCGTCTACGAGGACAAGCTGCCGCGCTTCACCACCGTTTCGTCGCGGCGCCCCGCGATGCAATTGCTGGGCACCATCAGCGAGCCGATCAGGCACAAAACGCTCTATCCGCTCGAGGAACTCAAGGCGGCCAGTCGGACGAAGGCGACGTACTTCAAGACGGATACACATTGGAACGCGCACGGCGCCTTCGTCGCCTACGAAGCGCTAGTGGCAAGCCTGCGGAAGGAGATCGAACTCGAAACCGTCCGCGAAGACGACCTGGCTTGGAAGGAGCGTCCGTTCGTCGGCGATCTCGGCGTCCGATATTTCAACGAGCAGGGCGAGACACGCGCCGTGCTCGCGGCGAACAGCGCTCATAAGCTCGTCTTCCAGAACCAGAATTTCGGGCGCGGTGCGGTGCACGTCTACGAAAACGAGCGCCGTGATCTGCCGACCTGCGTGCTTTTTCGCGACTCGTTCTCGAATTCCCTCATCCCCTACCTGATGCACGGCTTTTCGACGATCGTCGCCGTGAGTTCGTTGTCCTGCCATTACGACCTGCTCGAGCAAATGAAGCCCGACGTCGTGTTGTTCGTGTTGATCGAGCGCTTTCTCGCCACTTTCGGCCGGGGGCAGACGATCGAGCTGCCAGACGATGCGGCGCGGCAACCTTTTGTTTCGTTTTCGGGAACGAGGCTCGACGAGATCGTACCGGGCCGCGAGGGCTCTCCCGAGGCTCGAGACGCGCTGACCATGAGTTGCACGCCGCCGCTCGTCATCGGACCGGCCGACGATGCGCCGCCGCCTTCGGAGGCACGATCGCCTGAACACGAACACGTCGAGCCGGAGGCCTCGCTTCCGCCGCCGGAGCAATGCTAGTCTGCGGCGTTAACGGGGCGTTTGCGCATCGGAGATAACGTGCAGGCATGAGTTCCCGAGTGTTTAACCAAGGCCGCCGGCTCGCGTCGTGGATCGCGTGTCTGACCGTGGCGTCGAGCCTCGCGCTTTCGGGTTGCGCCACCAACCCGGCTGACAGCCCGTTTCCGCTGGCGGCGAGCTTTGCCATTCAGGGCATCGACGTGTCCAAATACCAGGGCGACGTCGATTGGCAGGCGGTCTCCGGATCCGGTGTGCGATTCGCCTGGATCAAAGCCACGGAGGGTGGCGACTACCTCGACGAGAAGTTCCGGCAGAACTGGGAGGCCTCCCGCGCCGCGGGCGTGATCCGCGGAGCCTACCATTTCGTCTATTGGTGCCGGCCTGCGTCGCAACAGGCGGCCTGGTTCGTCGCCAACGTCCCCAACGACCCTTTCGCACTCCCACCGGTGCTCGACGTCGAATGGAACCCGACGTCCAAGACCTGTCCGCGGAAACTGCCCCGCGAAGAGGCGCTTGCGATGATGAGGACCATCCTCGAGGCGATGGAGCGCGCCTACGGCAAGAAGCCGGTGATCTACACCTCCGTCGACTTCCACCGCGACGTGCTTCAGGGCGAGTTCCAAGATTATCCGATGTGGGTCCGCTCGGTGAAATACTATCCGACCGTGAAGTACGGCGATCGTCAGTGGCATTTCTGGCAGCATACCGCGACGGGTACCGTGCCCGGCATTCGCGGCTACGTCGACCGCAATTGCTATTACGGTTCGATCGACGATTGGCAGACTTTCCTGAGCAAGACTTCGTAGCGCGAATCATTCACCCACGATCGCCGCCGCGAGCTTGAGATAGCGTGCCGGATCGACTGGTTCGCCGGCGATACGGACCTCGTAGTGCAGATGCGGCCCGGTCGAGCGGCCCGATGTGCCGACTTGGCCGATCACCACACCGGCGCCGACCTTCTGGCCGACCGTCACCGCGACCGTCGAGAGATGCGCGTAGCGCGTCGTGTAGCCGTTGCCGTGGTCGATCTCCACCAGCGTGCCGTAGCCGCTCTCCGGACCGGCGATCGTCACGGTTCCGGCTGCCACCGCCCTTACTGCGCTGCCGTAGCTCTCGCGCAGGTCGATTCCCGTGTGCAGCGCCAGCCGGCCGTAGAACGGGTCACGTCGCGCCCCGAAGCCCGAGGTGACGTCGAGCTGTCCCTCGACCGGTTGCCGCAGGGGCAGCCGGTCCGTGACCGCCTCCAACTGACGGCGGCGCGCGAGCGCGTCCGCGAGGAGCGCGAGGTTCTCCTCGGGCGTCAGCGTCCCCGCAGTGAGCGGTACGAACGGACCGCCGACGGGGGCACCGGCTTGAACCGCTGGTGCAAGCCCGAGCTCGGCGAGCGCGGCATGTCTTCTAACGTTGGCACGCTCGGCTTCGTCTCGAAGCGTGTCGATGATGGTTCGCTGGCGCGCGTCGAGGGCGGCGAACCGGAGCGTGACCTCGGAGGTATCGAGCGTGGCGTGGTGCATTGGGTCGGGAGCCGCGCTTCGACGAAGATCGCCCGGCCGGCTTATGCCGATGATGGCGTCGAGGCCGTCGGTTCGTGCCTCTAGTCTGGCGCCGAGCGCGGCCAGGTCGCGCAACGCGTCCATCCGAGCCTGGGTATCGTGCATCGTCTGGACGCTCGCCGCGTCCAACGCGCCGCGGAGCTCCGCGATACGATCCTCGTAGGCGTATTGCATCTCGGCTTGGCGGCCGAGCAGGCCGGCGAGCATGCTGTCGTGAAAGACGATGTAGTAGCCGCTCGCGACGGCCCAGAGTACCAGCAGGACGCTGGTGACACGGAGGACGACCGGATGGATTGGCAGCCGGCGCCGAGGCGTTGCGATCAGGATTGTCATCGACGCAATCGTTGCGGGGGGACCTCCGACACATCAGCGCGTCATGGTTAATGCAAAGCTAAGTCTGCGCCGACGTTGAGAGAGCAGGGCGTCGTAATCACGCTAAATCATTCATATCCGCGTAAGCCCCGCTTAGGGCTGTGGTGCTACGCAAGGTCATTGGCGACGAGAGTTCTTGCGGAGTGATCACGGCATTGGAGCAAACTTCGAAACGTTCGTCGCAGATGCTTTCGCTGCGGATCGGGCTCTGCCTGGTCGCGATCTGGACCATCTTCGGCATGATCGTCTTGGAGACGCGCCGCTACGCCTTGAGCGAAGCCAAGACGTTCGAGACCAATGTCGCGACCCTCATCGAAACCGCGATCGCGCGCGAATTCGAGGTCTACGATCTGTCGCTCGTGGCGCTCGCCGCGAATGCGACGGATCCGGCCGTGTTGGCCCTCCCAGCGGATCTCAAACGCAAAACGATGTTCGACTACTCGGCCGAAGCATCGGATCTCGGCCGGCTTCTCGTGCTGGATCGCGACGGGCACGTCATCGAATCTTCGCATGATCAGAGCGCCGTCGGACTCGATCTGTCCGATCGCGAATATTTCCGGGCCCAACGCTCGGCCCCCGATCTCGGCCTCTACATCGACGGTCCTTTCTTAAGTCGCATCACGAACATGCCGTCGATGGCGATCAGCCGGCGACGCCCGACGAATGACGGGAGCTTTGTTGGAATCGCGGTCGGTACGGTGCATCTCGCCTTCTTCGACAAGCTGTTTGCCTCCATCCATCTGCCCCGAGGCAGCTCGGTCACCTTGATGAAGCGCGACGGGACGATCCTGACGCGTGCGCCGTTCGGCGCGATGTACTCCGGTCGCAAGGTCATGACCGGCATCCTCGCCGGTGCCTTGACGCAAGATTCCGGGACCTATCGCCGGCTCTCCGGCACGGACGGTGTCGAGCGGTTTTTCGCCTTCCGACGAATCGGTTCGCTCCCGCTTTACGTGACGGTCGGGCTTTCGACCGGGGAAATCCTCGCGAATTGGCGCTGGGAAATGGCGGTGATCGGCATCGGCTTCGCCATCCTCAGCGCGTTGATCGTGCTGCTTGGCCTCAACCTGTCCGGCGAGCTGACCCGCCGAAGCAAGGCGGAGGGCCGGCTCGCCGAACTCGCGTCCACCGACTACCTGACGCTGCTCGCGAACCGCCGTCGGTTCGACGAGGTGCTCGCAGTGGAATGGCGACGTTGTGCCCGCGCGGGCTGTCCGCTGTCGCTGCTGATGGTCGACGGCGACTTCTTCAAGAGCTTCAACGACACCTACGGCCACCTCGAAGGCGATCGCGTGCTGCGTGCCATCGCGCAGGCGCTCAGGACCTGCGTCAACCGCTCCGGCGATCTGGTCGCCCGCTACGGCGGCGAGGAATTCGCCGTGCTGCTCCCGGCGACGGCTGGAGACGGTGCGCTGATCGTGGCGGCGGCGATCCGGGCATCGATCGATGCCCTCGAGTTCGCGCACGCGACGACGCCGTCCGGTCGCCTGACCGTGAGCATCGGCGTCGCGTGTCGAATTCCGGACTCCTCGCTCCCGGCCGAGACGCTCGTCGAAGCGGCCGATTCAGCTCTTTACCTCGCGAAGGGCCAGGGCCGCGATCGCGTCGTCATGGAAGGCTGTCCGACATCGGTCCCGACTGTCGCCGAGCGACGAGTGGCGTAGAGTTATGGCTCCTTCGATCGTCGCCCGAATTGCCTCGGGCCGGGCGCCCGGATAGCATCGCGACGCGCTCGGATCCCGCCATGCTTGCTTCGCTCATCGCGCTCGTCGCCGGATATCTCGCCGGCTCCGTCCCGTCCGGCGTCATCGTGACGCGCCTCGCCGGAGCCGCCGATCCGCGCGGCATCGGCTCCGGCAACATCGGCGCGACGAACGTGCTGCGGACCGGCCGCAAGGATCTCGCCGCGATCACGCTGCTGGCCGATGCGCTGAAAGGCACCGTGCCGGTGCTGATCGCCGCCCGGCTCGACGGTGGCATGGCGCCGATCCAACTCGCCGTCGCCGTTGCCTGCGGCGCGTTTCTCGGGCACCTTTTTCCCGTCTTCCTTCGATTCCGCGGCGGCAAGGGAGTGGCCACTTTTCTCGGTTGCTTGATCGGTCTCGCCTGGCCCGCCGCGATCGCCTTCGCGGCGATCTGGCTCGGGGTGGCGTTTCTGACGCGCTACTCCTCGGCGGCGGCGCTGGTCGCCAGCGCGCTCACACCGGTGATCCTCGCTCTGCTGCATCGCCCGGAAGCGGCCATCCTCTTCGCCGGGCTCGCGATCGTCTTGTGGTGGAAGCACAGCGCGAACATCGGGCGGCTGTCCGCCGGCACCGAGAGCCGGATCGGCGGCAAGACCCGTGAAGCGGCTTGAGCGAGCGCGCGACGTTCGACGACGCACGCCGCTTCGCTTGGCTACGGCTATGGCGCTCGGAGAATATCGGGCCGCGCACGTTCTCGACGCTGCTGCAGCGGTTCGGCTCGGCGGAAGCGGCGCTGGACGCTCTGCCGGACCTCATCGCCAGGAACCGGCCAGGGCGTCCCATCCGCATCGCCGCCGTCGGCGATATCGAGCGCGAGCTGGAGGTCGCCCGCCTGATGCGCGTGAACTTCCTGTGTTTGGACGAACCAGGCTATCCGGCGCCGCTTCGTGAGATCGACAGCGCGCCGGCCGTGATCGCCGTGCGCGGTCATACCACCGTGCTCGACCGCCCCGCGATCGCGATCGTCGGGTCGCGCAATGCTTCGGCCGCCGGCCTCGCCTTCACCGAGCGTCTCGCTCGCGAGCTGGCGGCGGCGGGCTACGTCATCGTGTCGGGCTTCGCCCGCGGGATCGACACGCGCGCCCATCGCGCAGCGCTCGCCACCGGCACGATCGCGGTGCTGCCCGGTGGCCACGACAGGCTCTATCCCGCCGACCAGGGACCTTTCATGGAGACGCTGCTGGAGGACGGCGCCGCCTTGAGCGAGATGCCGTTCGGCTGGGAGGCGCGCGGCCGCGACTTCCCGCGTCGCAACCGGCTGGTCTCGGGCCTGACGCTCGGCACCGTGGTGGTGGAGGCGGCCCGCCGCTCCGGCTCGCTCATCACCGCCCGCTTCGCCGCCGACCAGGGCCGCGAGGTCTTCGCCGTGCCCGGCTCGCCGCTCGATCCGCGCGCGGAGGGGACCAACGACCTGATCCGCGACGGTGCGACGTTCTGCACCGGCGCCGAGGACGTGATCCGCGCGCTCGCCGATCGCGGAACTGGCCGGGGTGACGCGGATCTGTTCTCGGATGCCGGTCCGCGCGACGAGCGCGAGCTGTGGGACGAGCTCGATTTCGACAATCAAGAGGTGGGGACGCATCGCGACGTGCCGTCGGCCGACGATCTGTTCGCCTTCCGGGAGGCAGACGCGATCATCGAGAATGAAGCGGACGGCGGGCGGGCGCCGCTGGTGCGCGTGGTCGAGCGGCTCGGGCCGGTGCCGATCTCCATGGACGAGCTGGCACGCTCAGCCGAGCTACCGATAGGCGACGTGCGAGGCGCGGTGCTGGAGCTCGAGATCGCCGGGCGCATCGAGCGTCACGGCGGTGGCTTGGTGTCCTTGATCATGCCGTGACCGGCGGCGCCTCGCGTTGTCCAACAGCCGGCTCGTCCTCGCCGGTCTCATCGCTTTGTGGTTCTTCCCGCGCGGCGCCCTCCTGCAGCGCGCGGTCGAGATCGCCGAACGATCCAAGCGAGAAGCGAAGCACCGGCTTCGCCACTTCGCCCGACGCGAGCGCCGCCAGGGCGTCGTTGACCATCTCGAATGGGAAGTAAGCGACGAGTTTCTCGATTGGGAAGCGACCGTCGCCGTGCATGTCCAGGACCTGCGGGACCAGCGCGCGAAGATCGAGCCGCGCGAGCGCATCGTCGTCCGCGACGAGGCAGCGGCCTCCAGTACCGAGGCTGGCTTCGCAGGCGGCGCGCGCGGCGGGAGCGCCGCTGGTCTCGAGAGCATAGTGCGCGCCGTCGGCCGCCAAGCTCATGACGACCGCGGCCAAGCCGTCATCGGCCGGGACCGAGATGGTGGCGCCGACGGCCAGCGCCAGCTCGCGCCGGCTCTCGCGCGGATCGGCGAGGATGATCGATCCGGCGCCGGCCGCCGCGGCCGCCATGCAGGCGCCGAGACCCACGGCATCGGCGCCGGTGACGACGATCGTCGAACCCGCTGCGACGGCGAGCTCCTGCAGCACTAGCCCCGCGCCGAGCAGCACCTCCCGGCCGAGACCGGCGAGCAGCTCCAGCGGCGCGTCGTCGGCAACCGGCACCGCCAGCTCGGCAGGGCAGAGCAGGTGGGTGGTGCAGGACGACTGGCCGAAAAAGAAGCCGTTGACCGCGCCGACATCGCTGGCGAACGGTGCCGATCCGTCGAGCCGCACTCCGGTGAGGGCTCCGCCGCCAGAGCCTTGCGCGGCGACGATCAGCACGGCGTCGCCCGCCTTCGGAGTGACGACGTTCGAGCCGACGCGTTCGACGATGCCGGCGCCTTCGCAGCCTGGCACGAAGGGGAGCGGCATCGTCAGGCTGCCGGCGATGGCCGCCAGATCGCAGGCGGCCACGCCCGTGGCGATCATCCGCACCAGGATTTCGCCCGCACGCGGTTCGTCCAGGTCGAGATCCTCGATGGCGAGCGGCGCGTCGTAGGCGCGGGCGACGGCGGCTTTGACTCTCACGAAAGGCTCCGGACCTTACCCGTTTCTAAAGAGGCGCGTCGTCCAAGCAAGCCGCCGGTTAACAGTCGGGGCGAGAGCCGAACGAATCATCGACGAATCGGCGATCGGGCACTGTTGCCACGTCGTTCCCGCCAGATGTTGTGGCGAGAAACGGCAGGACGCCTGCGAGGTATCTCGGGCGCTGATGCGGTCGCTCGACGCTGCGAGGAATTTCGTGCCGAAACGAAACGCGACACCTATTCCGCGGCGATCAGGGCGGCCGCGGCAGCGCGCGCGTTGTCGGCGTCGGACTGCCGCGGCAGCGATGGATCGTGGCCGGCGTCGATCTCGCCGATACGACGATCCATGTCGGCGATCACGAAGCGATTGAACCGGCCCACATGCAGGTACATCACCGCCGGCATCAGCACGAACTCGACGGCGCGGGGATTGCGGATCAGGGTCGTGATCAGGAAACGCCAGAACGGAAACGCCCAGCCGCGCCGACGAAACGTGATCTCCAAGGCTGTCATGCCGAAGATGCGCAGATTGCGGACCCAATGCCGAAGCTCGAATTTGACCTTCAGCTTGGGACGATTGAGCGCCAAGGCGACGTGGGTGAGACGCTCGAAGAAGCGCCGCGGCTCGAAAACGTGCTCCAGCACCATCTTGTAGTCGCTGAGGATATCGCGGCGCGGACGCAACGTGTGGAAGTTGAGCCCCGACGTGCATTGGTCGCCGCTGCCTTCGGGCGATTGCGCCCATCCATCGATGATGCGGTCTTCCTTCTCGAGCCGGCGTTGCAGCTGCGTGTTGGGCAACGACGTCAACAGCCCGACCATCGAAATCGGGATCGAGGTCGATTCGATCGTGGCGATCATGTCCTCGGCGACGCTGTGCTTTTCGGTGTCGAAGCCGATGATAAAGCCGGCGATGGCGAAGATCCCGGCGTCGTAGATCTTGTGGACGCTGTCGCCGATCGAACGTCGGGTGTTCTGCTTCTTCTGCATCGACACGAGCGTCGCGGTGTCGCCGCTCTCGATGCCGATGAAGACGACGAAGAAGTTGCAGTCCCGCAGCATGTGCAGGAGCTCCTCGTCGTCGGCGAGGTTCAGCGAGGCCTCGGTCGAGAACATGAAAGGATAGCCGCGCTCGCGCTGCCAGGCGGCGAGCTGGGGGAGGAATTTCTTGAGCGCCTTCTTGTTGCCGATGAGGTTGTCGTCGACGAAGTCGACGTGGCCCCTGTGACCGAGATCCATCAGCCGCTGCAGTTCGGCAAGAATCTGCGGAACCTGCTTGGTGCGCGGCACCCGCCCGTAGAGCTCGATGATGTCGCAGAACTCGCAGTTGAACGGGCAGCCGCGCGAGAACTGGACGCCGACGAACAGGTAGTTCCGGAAGTCGATCAGGTCCCACCGCGGGATCGGCGTGCGCGTGACGTCGGCCTGGAACTTGGGTGCGTCGTAGCGGCCGGCACGCACGCCTGCGCGCCAATCGGCGACGAAATCCCAGATGATGTTCTCGACCTCGCCGAGCACGCGGAAGTCGGCGCGCTCGTAGATGTCCGGTCGCGAGGTCGGATCTGGGCCACCGACGCAGACCGTCACGTCGGCCTTGCGGCATCGTTCGATGATCTCGACGGCGTGGTCGGCCTGGGGCAGCATGCCGCCGGTCATCACGATATCGGCCCAGGCGAGGTCGTCGTCCGTCAGCTCGACGGCGTTGCAGTTGACGAGTCGAAACTCCCAATCCTGCGGCAGCATGGCGGCGAGCGTCAGCAGGCCGAGCGGCGGCGACGGCGCGAGTGCTCCGGAAATCTCGCACGTGTCCTTCAACGCCCAGAACGAATTGGGATTGAAGCGCGGGAATACGAGCAGGCAGTTGCAGGGCGCGTCCTGCGGCCCGACGGCGGCCGAAACGACATGATCGTCGGGTCGTCCAGCTTCGACTGACATCGGTTTCCGTCGATCCAACAATGGGGACGCTAATCGTTAGGTGGCGATTGAAGCGACAAGACGACGTCTAGGTTGCGCACGGAAGGCCCGGTTCGACAAGAAGCCGCCAATCGCCGATCGCCGCGGGCCTTCGACGGTGTCCCTATCTCATGCGCGCTGAAAAAGGTCGCGGAGCGTCCTTCCGTCTTTGGCCCTCTTCGACAAAGGAAGCGGCTGTCGCTTAGAACGAAGCGTCCGGTAGCGCCATCATCGAGGCCTTGCCGCTCTTGATCGCCGCGAACAGGCCGGCGGTCTCGGGCAGGATGCGATCGAAGAAGAAGCGCGCGGTGGCGATCTTGGCCTCGTAGAAACGCGCGTCGCCGTTGGCCTGGGGCAGCTTGGCGACAGCGATTTTCTCGGCCTGCGCCCAGAGGAAGCCCAGCGCCACGATGCCGAACAGCCGGAGATAGTCGCTCGCCGCCGCGCCGGCTTCCTCGGGGTCCCGAAGGCCCTTCTGGGCGATGGTGGCCGTGGCGAGCTGCAGCGCGCCGAAGGCCTTGGCCAGCACCTTGACGTGCTCTCCAATCACCGGGTCGCCACCGTTGGCCTCGATGAAGGCCGCCACCGGGTGGAAGAAGGCGCGGAGATAGCGCCCCATGTGGGCCGGAAGCTTGCGGCCGACGAGGTCGAGCGCCTGGATGCCGTTGGTGCCCTCGTAGATCATGGCGATGCGGCTGTCGCGGACGAACTGCTCGACGCCGTGGTCGCGAATATAGCCGTGGCCGCCGAACACCTGGACGCCGCGGTTGGCGTTCTCGAAAGCGAGATCGGTGAAGAGCGCCTTCACCACGGGTGTCATCAGCTGGCAGAGGTCGTCGGCCTCCCGCCGGGCCTGTGGGCTGGCGGCCTTGTGCGAGCGGTCGAGCGCGCGGGCGACCCAGCCCGACAAGGCGCGGCAGCCCTCGGTTTCGGCGCGCATCCGCATCAGGTTGCGGCGCACGTCGGGGTGCACGATGATCGGGTCGGCCGGCTTGTCCGGCGCCTTCGCGCCCGAGAGCGAGCGGCCCTGCAGCCGCTCCTTGGCGTAGGCGACGGCCGACTGGTAGGCGATCTCGGCGACGCCGAGGCCCTGGATGCCGACGCCGAGGCGCTCCTCGTTCATCATCGAGAACATCGCTGCCATGCCCTTGTTGGGCGCGCCGACGAGCCAGCCCTTGGCGTCGTCGAACGAGATCTGGCAGGTGGCCGAGGCCTTCATGCCCATCTTGTGCTCGAGGCCCACCGCCGCGACCCCGTTGCGTGCGCCGGGGCGGCCGTCCTCGCCCGGCAGCAGCTTCGGTACCAGGAACAGGCTGATCCCCTTCACGCCCTTCGGTGCGTCCGGCAGCCTGGCTAGGACAAGGTGGATGATGTTGTCGGTGAGGTCGTGGTCGCCCGAGGAGATGAAGATCTTGGAGCCGGTGACGGCGTAACTGCCGTCCTCGTCCGGCGTGGCGCGGGTGCGCAGCAGGCCGAGGTCGGTCCCGCAATGGGCCTCGGTGAGGCACATCGTGCCCGCCCACGTCCCGTCGACCATCTTCGGCAGGAAGCGGGCCTTCAGCTCGTCCGAGGCATGGGCCTTGATCGCCGTCGTCGCGCCATGCGTGAGGCCGGGGTAGAGACCGAAGCTCATGTTGGTCGCGCAGATCATCTCCTCGACCATCTTGCCGAGAGAAATCGGCAGGTTCTGGCCGCCCCATTCCTCCTCGGCGTCGAGCGAGGTCCAGCCGGCCTCGCGGAACGCTTTGTAGGCCTCGGGGAAGCCCCGGGGCGTGCGCACGACGCCGTTCTCGAGCCGACAGCCTTCGAGATCGCCGGTGGCGTTGAGCGGCAGCAGCATCTCCTCGCAGAACTTCGCCGCCTCTTCGAGGACGGTGTCGACGAGCTCCGCGTTCACATCCTCGTAGCCCAGCGCGGCGAACTCGGCGGTGTCGTGCATCTCGGACATGACGAAGCGCATGTCGCGGAGGGGGGCTTTGTAGACCTGCATTTGATCGCTCCGACAGTCGCGCATGGTAGGGAGGTATCGAAGGTGCACCTCGAACCACGAGGCGATTCCAAAGATCGTCTCGTGGCGTCTCACGTGGATCGAGATGCGGCTGATGAGCCGCTCCTCACCGTGAAGGGCTTCAGTTCCTGAGCGGCTTCCCCGTCTCGAGCGTGTGCTCGATGCGGGCGAGTGTGCCGGGGGTCTTGATCAGCTTCATGAACACGTGCCGCTCCAGGGCGAGCAGGTCGGTCTCGGTCAACTCGTCGATCGGATCGGCGGGTCCGCCCGACAGCACCTCGGCGAGCCCGCTGCCGACGATCGCGTCGTGGGGCAGGGCGATGCCGCGCTTGGCGAAGCCGGCGACGGCGCCTTCCATCGCCACGCGACCGGCGGCACCCGGCAGCCGGATCGTCCGTTCCGGTGCCGGCTTGTAGTCCATCGCCAGGGCCAGCGCCTTGGCCTTGGCGTCGGCGAGCAACCGGTAACGGTTCATCGTAATGCCGTCGCCGTCGCCCAGGATATTCATCTCGCGCGCCTGCTCGGCCGATTTCGACACGGTCGCGGTCGAGACCATCTCGAAGACTTTCGAGGCCGCCGGCATCGGTCCCCTCGGCATCTTCGGGTCGGAGGCCCAGCGCACCAGCATCTCCTTGCAGCCGCCCCAGCCTGGAACCAGCCCGACGCCGCATTCGACGAGCCCGGCGTAGAGCTCGGCATGGGCCTGCACGGCGTCCGAATGCAGCAGGATCTCGCATCCGCCGCCGAGCGCCATGCCCGCCGGTGCCGACACCACGGGGAACGGCGCGCGTTGCAGCTGCTGGTAGGTGGTCTGCCCGGCGAAGATCAGCTTCTCGATCTCGCCCCAGGCGGCGATGTTGGCGGCGAACAGCGCCAGCCCGAGGTTCGCGCCGACGGAGAAGTTGGAGCCCTCGTTGTAGATCACCAGCGCCTTGTGCTCGGCCTGCACCAAACGGATGGTCTTGCCGATCAGGTCCATGATCTGCTCGTCCATCGCGTTGGCCTTGGAGGTGAACTCCAGGCACAGCACGCCGTCGCCGAGATCCCATACCGCCGCCGAGCCGTTCTTCAGCAAGGGCTTCTGCGCCAGCTTGATGTCCTCCAGCAGGAGAACGCCCTCGGGCCGCACGACGTCGTGATAGGCCTCATCCAGGCCGAAGAATTGTCGTCGACCATCCTCGAGGCGATAGAAGGATCGCTCGCCGACTTTGCGCAGGAGTTCGGGCACGGCGACGCCCTCGCTTTCGAGCCGCGCGACGAGCTTGGCGGCGCCGATCCTGTCGATCAGCTCGAACGGGCCCTGCTTCCAGTTGTAGCCGAGCCGCATCGCCTCGTCGATGCCGGTGATGTCGTCGACGGCTTCGGGCACCAGGCTCGCCGCATAGGCCAGCACGCGGATCATCACCGCGCCGGCGTAGCGTCCGAGCTTGCCGTCGGACGCCATCAGGCGCGCGATGTCCTTTTCTGCGCTTTTCAGCTCGGCGAAATCCTCGGTGGCGGGCAGGGCGTAGTGGCCGGAGGAGAGATCGATCGCCTCCTTCTGCTTCTTGCCGTCGGCGCCCTTCGCCATGCGGTAGAAGCCGCCTTTGCCCTTGCGACCGGTGTAGCCGTCGGCGATCATCTTCGTCAGCAGTGGGAAGTCGCGCAACGTGCCATGGAAAGCGTCGGTCTTCGGCAGGGCTGCGGCGAGGCTTTCGTTGATGTGCGGGCCGAGGTCGAGGCCGACGAGATCGAGCAGGCCGAACACGCCGGTCTTGGGGATGCCGAATGGCCTGCCCATGACGGCGTCGGCCTCGGTCACCGTCAGGCCGCCGGCCACGGCCTCGTTGAGGGCGACCTGCATCCAGTAGATGCCGAGCCGATTGGCGATGAAGCCGGGACTGTCGTGGCAGACGACGATGCTTTTGCCGAGCGTAACGTCGGCAAAGGTCTTGATCTGCTCGACCATCGCCAGGTCGGTAGCGGCACCCGTCACGACCTCCAGCAAGCGCATGTAGCGCGGCGGGTTGAAGAAGTGCGTGATCATGAAGTCGCGTGCGAAGGCATCCGGCAGGCCCTCGACCAGCTTGGCGAGCGGGATCGTCGAGGTGTTGGACGAGACCGGCGTACCCGGCTTCCGCACGGCGTCGAGCTTACGGTAGAGGTCCTGTTTGACGTCCAGGCGTTCCAGCACCACCTCCACGATCCAGTCGCAGTCCGCGACCTTGCCGATGTCGTCCTCGAGGTTGCCGGGCGTGATCCGCTTGGCGTTGCGCGGCGACATCAGCGGCGCCGGCTCGGTCTTCAGCAGCTTCTCGATCGCGCCCTTCGCGATCGCGCTGCGGTCCCCGCCCTTCCCGACAATGTCGAGCAGCAGCACCGGCACGCCGGCATTGGCGATCTGCGCGGCGATGCCCG
>CAXTVT010000054.1:0-23398 GCA_964247745.1 uncultured Beijerinckiaceae bacterium | reverse complement strand
GAGCAGCCGCCTTCTAAGCGGCAGGTCGTTGGTTCGAACCCAACCGGGGCCACCAATCCCTCGAAGTCGACAGGCACATCCGCGTCTTTGGAGGAGCAGAGATGTCCGCCAGCTGTCCGATCCCCACGCCGGCCCAGCGCATCTTCCATGAGGTGCAAGCCGCGGCGGAAGCCTTGATGATGGACAAGATCGGCGCGGCGCTTGCCGAGGCACAAGCCACGGTCGCGACCGGCTGGAGGGACGGCGGTCTCGACGGATCGGCACCGCCGGTCGAGTATTTCGTGGCTACGGCGCATCAGCAGCTCTACTGCATTCTGTGCAAGGCCGACCCCACCTCGATGAGAGGCGGGGACGCGAAGCGGGCGATGGCGCTAATCAGAAACGCGCAGAACATCGCCAAGCATCATTGGGGCGCGGACATCGAGCCCTATCCGCGACCCGCGTAGACCTCCAGCCGACAAGCCGCTGCCATAACGCGAGAAGCCCCGCCATGACTGCGGGGCTTTTGCGATCGCATTACGTCGGTCGAGGCTCAGTAGCCGCGCGCGGCGCTCCCGGCGACGGCGCCCGCCGCGACACCGGCAGCCAAGCCGGCGCCCAGAGCCGCGCCACCGTAGCCGTAGCCTCGCCGACCGTAGCCGTACCCATAACGGCCGTATCCGCGACCGTAACCCCGGCTATAACCATGGCCGTAATAGCCGCGGTGGCCATACCCATAGCCCTGCGCATCGGCGCTGGACGCCCCGAGCGTCAGGCCGGCCGTCGCGAGAGCGAGGCTGGCGATAGTCAGCGTCTTGATGATCTTCATATCCGATCCTCCGTTTGCATAGCCAACGGGTCGGTCGCGGGAAGGTTCATCGGCGCGGTTCTGATACAGGGAGCGAAAGGTCCGGAGTTCCGAGATGATCCGCCCCGCCGTTCTCCTCTTCGACGTCAACGAGACGCTGCTCGACATCGAGGCCATGCGCCCCTTCTTCGAGCGCGTCTTCGGCGACGGTCGCGTGCTGCGCGATTGGTACGCGCAGCTCGTGATCTACTCGCAGACGATGGCCTTCTCCGGCCATTACGAGCCGTTCGGCACGCTCGGCGCCGGTGTCCTGCGCATGCTGGGGACGATCCACGGCAAGGCCGTCAGCGATGCCGACGCCGCCGAACTCGCGGCGTCCACGGCGAGCCTGCCGGCCCACGAAGGCGTGCGAGAGGCGCTGGAGCGCCTGCGCGACGCCGGCTTCCGCCTCGCCACGCTGACCAACTCGGCGCCCTCCGCACCGCCGACGCCGCTCGAGAAAGCCGGCCTCGCGCCGTTCTTCGAGACGTCCCTGAGCGTCGAGGCGGTGCGCCGCTTCAAGCCGGCGCCGGACTGCTACCGGTACGCCGCCGCGACGCTCGGCGTCGCGCCCAACGACATCTGCATGGTGGCGACCCACATTTGGGACCTGATCGGCGCCCAGGCCGTCGGCTGCCGCACCGCCTTCGTCTCGTGGGCCGACAACGCGCCGCTGCCGGTCGTCGATTGGCCGCAGCCCGAGGTCGCCGCACCGACGATGATCGCGCTTGCCGCGGCGATCATCCGCCGCTGGCCCTGACCGGCGGCGGGACGAAGCCCCGCAGCGCCCACCGGCGCGTGTCGGACGTCAGGGTCAGGATGGTGAGCGGTGCCGCATCGATGCGCCAGAAGGCCGTATGCGGAGCGCCGAGCGTCGCCAGCAGCGCCGCCCGGAGCACGGCGGCATGGGTGATCGCCACGACATGGCCTCCGGCGAGCTTGATTGCGAGGAACGCCTCGACGCGCGCGACCAGCATGGCGACGCTCTCGCCGCCGTGTTCGGCGCAGTCGGGGTCGGCGATCCAGTCCGCGAGCTCGCCCGCGGCGATGTCGGTCAGCGACTTGCCACGCCAGCGGCCGACGTCGAGGTCGCGCAAGGCCGGTTCGACGGTCGCCGCCAAGCCGAGCGCCTCGGCGGTACGATGGGCCGCGGGCGCCGCGCTGGTCAAGGCCTCGCCTCTCGCCCCGGCCTCGATGCGGCGTGCGGCCGCCGCCGCCAGGGCCTCGTCGTCGGGGATTTCGTTGCCCGTGGCGAACATTGCGTGGCGCGTCGCGGCGGTGGCGGCGTGGGCGATCAGAACCAGACGAGTCAGAGCGCCTCCAATGCCGCCAGCACCTCTGCGGCGTGCCCCTTGACCTTCACCTTGGGCCAGATCCGCGCGATCGTGCCGGCTCGATCGACGAGCATCGTGGTCCGCTCGACGCCCATGTACTTGCGCCCGTACATCGATTTCTCGACCCACACGCCATAGGCGCCGAGCATCGTCTTCTCCTCGTCCGAGGCGAGCGAGAGGGCGAGCGCGTGCTTGTCGCGAAACTTGCCGTGGCTCTTCACCGAGTCCGGCGAAACGCCGAGCACGGCGGCGCCTGCCGCGGTGAAGCGCTCCGCCAGCGCGCTGAACTCGAGCGCTTCGGCGGTGCATCCGGTGGTATCGTCTTTGGGGTAGAAGTACAGCACGAGCGGCCGGCCGGCGAAATCGGCGAGGCTCACGGCGCGGCCGTCCTGATCCGGCAGCACGAATTCCGGCGCCGGCGATCCCACATCGATGCTCTGTGCCATCTCGGCCTTCCTTTCGACCCAAAAAGCATGACATTCGGCGAGGGATCGTCAGGGCCGGAGCCGCTCGCGCAGCTCTCCCATATCGCTCCCGCCGGAGCCTTTCCAGCCGAGCTTGCTGTTTGGTCGAATCGAAGACGTGATGAACGCCGGATCGGACGACGACAACGGCGCGGCCCGCGAGGTGCGACGCGCCACCAGCCGCCGGCGGCGTCGACCGCGGCGGTTCGCTTTCGCATGCGTCAAGTTTACCGGCGCCCTCCTCGTGCTGGCGGTGGTGGCCGCCGGCATCCTGGTCGTGCGCGTGAACGCCGGCCCGATTCCGATCGCGGGGCTCGGCAACACCATCGCGGCGGCGCTCCACGACAGGTTCGGCAACGGGCTGCGCTTCTCGCTCGGCGCGACGTCCCTCGTGCAGCACGGCTTCAACCCGAGCCTGTCCATCGACAGGCTCGAGGTCAAGGGACCGGATGGCAGCGACATCCTCACTGCCCCCAGAGCCGAGATCTCGCTCGATCCGTTCGCGCTCCTCTTCGGCAAGGTGAAGCCGCGGCGCCTCGAGGTGTTCGGCGTCACGGTGCGCGCCGTGCTGCTGAAGAACGGCAATCTGGCCGTCGCCTCCGGAGACGGAACGCATCCGTTCTTCGAGATGGGGCGCGGCGACGACTCCGCGGCCGCGGTGCCGGCGGGGCCGGCAGGGGATGCGGTGTCCGCCCCGAAGCCCGCGGTCGGGGAGGCCGCCGGCCTCGCGCCGGCCTCGCGCGGACGGGCCGTGGTGATGCGCAAGGCCGCGGCGGCCCTGCGGCAGTTCATCGACGTGCTGACCGATCCCGGCAGTCCCATCGCCGCCGTCGACAGGCTCGGCATCTCCGGCGGCACTCTGGTGATCCAGGACCAGGAGACGAACGAGGAGACGCGCTACAAGAGCCTCGATCTCGCCTTCGACAAGCGTCACGGCGTCTCGAGCTTCGGGCTGTCGGCGCAGGGGCCGGCGCGGCGCTGGTCGATTTCCGCGATGGCGCGGGGCCGTCCCGGCGCCGAGCGTCGCTTCTCCCTGAAGATGCAGGATTTGACGATCGACGAGCTGCGCTATGCCATGGGCAGCCGCTCGATGGGGCTCGACACCGACATGCCGATCGGGATGCATCTGGACATCGGCCTGCGTCCCGACAACACGCTCCTCGAGGCATCCGGCGGCGTGGACCTCGGCCGCGGCTTCCTTCGGCTTGGCGATCCCGATTTCGAGCCGGCCTTCATGGATTCGATCGACGCGGGCTTCCATTGGAACGGGACCGACCGCACGCTGGCGGTCGACAGGATCGGCTACGTGGAAGGCGGCACCCATTTCACGGGTGACGGGCGCATCGTGCCGCCCTCGCGCGAGGGCGAACCCTGGCTCTTCGATCTCGCGCTCGCCGAGCCCGCGCTGCTCGCGCCGGCACGCAAGGGCGAGGAGCCGATCGTCATCGAGCAGGGCGAATTTCGCGGACGGCTCGATCTCGATGCCAAGACCTTCTTCATCGATCGGCTGTCGTTCCGGCCGCGCCAGAGCGGCGTGGCGATCGCGGGCGCGCTGGATTGGACCAACGGACCGCGCCTCCGGCTCGGCATCTCGATGGACCCGTCGCCCGTCGCCGTGGTCAAGCGCATCTGGCCGGCCTCGATCGCATCGGTCGTGCGGGCTTGGTGCCTCAACCATTTCGAGGCCGGCCTGATCACCGGCGGCACGCTGAAGATCGATTACAACGCTCTCGATCTCGGCCGGATGCGCGGCGATCGCGCACCGTCCGACGCCTCGGTCAACATGGACTTCAAAGTCACCGATGGTCGCGTGCGCTACCTCGACGGCGTGCCCCCGCTCGAAAACGTCAATGGGACCGGGCATGTCACCGGCCGCACGACCCATCTCTATATCGATCAAGCCCAGACGACCGCCGGCGGACGCACCGCGACGTTGACGAACGGCACGTTCGTGGTGCTGAACTCGGACGTGCATCCGGCCCATGCGACGATGACGGCGCACCTGAGCGGTGCGGTCGAGACCGTCACGTCGATCCTGGCGCGCGATGCGCTGAAGCCCTACGCCTCGCTGCCGCTCGATCCCGCGACGCTGCACGGGCAGATCGAGGGCGAGCTCGACAAGGCCATCGTCCTCGGTGCGGCCGCGGATCCATCGCAGGAGGCGCTCAAGGTCGACGCCAGGGTGACCAACTTTTCCGCCGAGCACCTGATCGGCAAGGAAAGTCTCGAGAACGCGACCGTCGCGATCAAGGTCGGGGATGGGGCGCTTCACGCGAACGGGCAGGGGCGGCTCTTCGGCGGAGCCGCGACCTTCGACATCACGAAGAGCGGGAGCGCGCCGCCCGCAGCGGTCATCGCCCTGACCCTCGACGAGGCCGCACGCGCCAAGCTCGGCCTCAACGCCATGCCGGGGCTGACCGGGCCGATGACCGCCCATGTCAACACGACCCTCGGCGATCCGCAGAAGATGAAGGCCCAGGTCGAGATCGACCTCGCCAAGACCGGCGTCGCCGCCGCCTTCCTCGGGCTGTCCAAGCCGGCCGGCCGGCCGGCCAAGGTCGCCTTCACGTTGGCGTCCGCCAGCGACAAGATGTCGATCGACGCGCTCACCGTCGACATCGGCTCGCTTCAGGCCAAGGGTGCAATCGATCTGGGAGCCGACAACAGCTTCCAGGCGGCCCGTTTCTCGTCTTTCAAGATCTCGCCCGGTGACGACATGAAGCTCGACGTGTCGAAGGGCGACGACGCCTTCAAGCTGATCGTGCGCGGTTCGACGATCGATGCCCGGCCGTTCCTGAAGGCGTTGACCTCCACGCCGGGCGACAGCGCCGCGATGGCGCGCAACGCCAAAGCCGAGAAGAAGGATCTCGAGGCGCTCAAGGGCTTCGACATCGATCTCAAGTCGAACATCCTGACCGGCTTCAACAAGGAGGTCATGAGCGGCGTCGATCTGAAGCTGTCGAAGCGCAACGCGCAGATCCGCCAATTCGCGGCTCAGGGTCGTTTCGGGCGGCAGGGATTTTCAGGGTCCATGACCACGGCCGGCCGCATGAAGATCGCGGCGCAGGACGCCGGCGCGCTGCTGTCCTTCATCGATCTCTACAAGCACATGGAGGGCGGACGTCTCGCCGCCGCGATGCAGATGGACGAGGACACGCTGGGCGGCTCGCTCGAGATCTACGATTTCGTTCTGCGCGACGAGCCGGCGATCCGCAGCCTGGTCGCCACCTCGACCAACGTGAGCGCGCCCGGAGAGAACCAGGAGGCGGCGCGGCGCATCGATGGCGGGGCCGTCGACTTCAAGCGCCTCAAGGTCAACTTCCAGCGCGACGGCAGCCGTCTCGATCTACGCGATGCCACCATGTACGGCCCGCAGATCGGCCTCTCCGTCGAGGGCTGGCTCGACTATTCCCACGACAAGGTCGGCATGAAGGGAACGTTCGTGCCGGCGTTCGCCGTCAACAACCTGTTCTCCCAGATCCCGGTCTTCGGCGCGTTCCTAGGCGGCAAGTCGAACGAGGGCCTGCTGGCCATCACCTTCAACATTTCGGGCGAGGCCAGCTCGCCGAGCCTGACGATCAATCCCCTTTCGGTGATCGCGCCGGGCTTCCTGCGCAACATCTTCGGCGTCCTGGATGCGCCGGTCGCGGGGCCGCCGCCGGCCACGCGCTAGACGGCGTCCGCCGTCGCGGACCCGCTCGAACCCGAACCCAGGGAAGAAGCCGGAGCGTTCGTGAAGGCCGATCCCGCGCCGACGTGGGCCGTGACAGGCCTATGAACGCCCCACGGCTTGGTTGCCCAGCAGCAATGCTCGGAGGAGCAACTCCCGGCTTCCGAGATCGTGAGACCGGTCCGCGGATGAGCGGCCCAACCGCCCGTTCCGGCGCTGCGGTCCCTATTCCGCGGCGGTCGCGCTCTTCTTCGCCTTGGCGGCCTTCGCCGTGCTCTTCGCTTCCTTCTTGGCGGCCTCCCGAGCGGCCTTGGCCGCAGGCGTCTCGGCGCGCTCGGCGATACGGGCCGACTTGCCGCGGCGATCGCGCAGGTAATAGAGTTTGGCGCGCCGGACCTTGCCGCGGCGCGTCACCTTGATCGAGTCGATATTGGGCGAGTAGATCGGGAAGACGCGCTCGACGCCCTCGCCGTAGGAGATCTTGCGGACGGTGAAGCTCTCGTTGAGGCCGCCGCCGGTACGCGCGATGCACACGCCTTCGTAGGCCTGCACGCGGGTGCGCTCACCTTCCTTCACCTTGACGCTGACGATGAGCGTGTCGCCCGGCTGGAATTCCGGGATGGGGCGGACGGCTGCGAGCTTCGCGGCCTGTTCGGCCTCGAGCGTCTGGATGATGTTCATCGATATGGCTTTCTGACCGTTTCGCCTGTTCGGCGAGCGTTTCGGGACGCTGTTCTTGAATTAGGATCGTCCCTACAGGAGGGCGGCGCGACTGTCGAGCCTTGCCGTCCGGGATTTGGAGGCGCGGCACGGCCCCTGCTAAGGACGATCCGGCTCACACGCGAGCCGGGAGGTCACGCATGACCCACCTTCTTCTGCCCTATGCTTCCGCCTTCCTCGCCGCTCCGTCGGGCAAGTGGGATCGGCTCCCGGAGAGGAGCGGCGGCCTGCCTCTCCTCTTCCTGGTCTTCTGTCTCGCCTGCGCGGCCTTGTCCGTCGTCGAATTGCTGTGGCCCCCGGCGGCGACCGCCGTTCTGACCTTCGAGACCATCATCGTCCCTCAGCTTTGAGAGGCGTTGCGGCTCGCGGCGCCCCTGCGCTTGCGCCAGGCGCCGTCGCGCCCGTACAACAAATCGGCTGACCCGGCGCGTTTGACTTGGCGTGGCTCCGTTTGCGGAGGTCGAGCTTTGTTCGGCTTTGGATTTTTAGCGTTGATCGATCTCGCGTGCATCGTCCACGCGGCGAAGACGGGGCGGTTCTCGCCCTGGGCCTACGTGATCATGTTCCTGCCGGGTGTGGGGGCGCTCGCCTACGTCGTCGTGGAAATCCTGCCGGAGTACCGGTTCTCGCCGCAGGTGCGCAGGACGCAGGCGACGGTCGGCGCGCAAGTCAGTCCCAACAAGCGTTATCGCGCGCTGCGCAGCGAGCTCGAGATCGCCGATACGCTCGGCAACCGGCTGGCTCTGGCGCAGGAATGTCTTCGGCTCCAGCGCTTCGACGAGGCGTTGCTGCTCTACGAGGAGATCCTGGCGTCGCCGACGGGCGACGAGCCGACGTTCATGTTGGGCAAGGCTCGCGCCGAGTTCGGGCTCGCGCAACCGGGTGTCGCGCTCGAGACGCTCGACGAGCTGAAGCGACGCTGGCCCGCCTACCATTCGCAGGACGGGCATTTGCTCTACGCCAAGGCTCTGGAGGCCTGCGACAGGCCGGACGAGGCGTTGGCCGAATACGCGCAGCTCGCCCGCTATTTCGCCGGGCAGGAGGTACAGGTGCGTCGTTTGCTGCTGCTCGAACGGATGGGGCAGTCGCACGAGGCCGAGGCGATCGCCGACGAGATCATGCGCTACTACAAGCGCGCGCCGCGCCATGCGCGCCACCAGCAGGCCGAATGGTTCGCCGCGGCGCGGAGCTACCTCAAGGCGAGGCCGCGCCCGATCTGACCGGCGCAATCAGCGCGCCGGCACCTGCGGCGCCGGGCCGACGACGCTGGGCAGCGTGGCATTGTCGTGAGGCGGCCGGTGCCGCCCTCGCAACGACAGGGTGAGCACCAGCAACCCGAGGGTGGCGAGCACCGCGACGGCTAGGCGAAACCATAGCGTTTCGTGTCTCATCATGGTCCTGGCGCGCTCGGCGGTGCGTCCGGGCCGAGCGTCGGCACCACCAGCGGCGCTACGTCCGGAGCAGACCCGGCGTTCAACACGCGGTTGCCCTGCACGACGAGGCCGCCGCGCGCGACGCGGGCGAGGGCGGCGGGATAGATCCGGTGCTCCTGCTCCAGGACCCGACGCGCCAGGCTCTCGGGCGTGTCGGCATCGAGCACGGGCACGGCGGCCTGCGCCAGGATCGGTCCCTCGTCCATCGCCGGCACCACGAAATGCACGGTGCAGCCGTGGATCCTGACGCCATCGGCGAGCGCGCGCGCGTGGGTGTCGAGGCCACGGAAGGCCGGCAGCAGGGCAGGGTGGACGTTGATGATGCGCCCGGTCCACTGGCCGATGAACCAGGGCGTCACCAGGCGCATGAACCCGGCCATGCAGACGAGGTTGATGCGGTGGATCTCCAGCATCGCCTGCATGGAGCGTTCGAATTCCTCGCGCCCGGCGTAGATCTTGTGGTCCACCGCGGCGACCGCCACGCCGGCCTCGCGGGCCCAAGCCAGGCCCGGCGCGTCGGGCCGGTTGGAGAGCACCAGCGCGATCTCGGCAGGAAAATCCGGCGCGCGGGCGGCCTCGACCAGTGCACGCATGTTGGAGCCGCGCCCGGAGATGAGGATGGCGGTGCGGCGGCGCGTGCCCCTCACAAGGCGAGCCGCCGATCGTAGACCACGGCGTCGCCGTCGCGCGGGATCAGCCGCCCGAGATCGACCGGGGCCTCGCCGCCGGCCCGCAGGGCGGCGACCACGGCATCGCGGCGGCCGGCCTCGACGACGATCACCATGCCGATCCCGCAGTTGAAGGTGCGCAGCATCTCCCGCTCGGCGACGCGGCCCTGGCGGGCCAGCCAGCCGAACACCGGCGGCGGCGCGACCGCGCCGAGGTCCACGTGCGCGGCGCAACTCGGGGGCAGCACGCGTGGGATGTTCTCGGGAAAACCACCGCCGGTGATGTGGGCCAACGCCTTGATGCCGGGCTCGCGCAGCGCGGCGAGAATGGCTTTGACGTAGATGCGGGTGGGCACCAGCAGCGCGTCGGCCAGGTCGGTGCCGTCGCGAGCCGAGCCCGGCGCGAACGGCGCCGGGTCGGTCCAGCCGAGGCCGGCATCACCCACGATGCGGCGCACCAGCGAGAATCCGTTGGAATGCACGCCGGAGGAGGGCAGGCCGAGCAGCAGATCGCCCGGCGCGACATCCGGGCGCGGCAGCAGCGCGCCGCGCTCGGCCGCGCCGACGGCGAACCCGGCGAGGTCGTAGTCCCGGCCGGCGTAGAGCCCGGGCATCTCGGCCGTCTCGCCGCCGATCAGCGCGGCGCCGGCCTCGCGGCAGCCGGCGGCGATGCCCTCGACGATGGCCGCGCCGACCGCGGGCTCGAGCCGCCCGGTGGCGAAATAATCGAGGAAGAACAGCGGCTCGGCGCCCTGAACGACGAGGTCGTTGACGCACATCGCGACGAGGTCGATCCCCACCGTGGTGTGCCGCCCGGTCTCGATCGCGATCTTGACCTTGGAGCCGACGCCGTCGTTGGCGGCGACGAGGATCGGATCGCGGAAGCCGGCCGCCTTGAGATCGAACAAGCCGCCGAAGCCGCCGATCTCGGCGTCGGCGCCGGGCCGCCGCGTGGCGCGGACCAGCGGCTTGATCCGCTCGACCATCGCGTTGCCGGCATCGATGTCGACGCCGGCGTCGGCGTAGGTGAGGCCGCTGGGCTCGGGAAGCGTCATGAAACGGGGCGGATGTCCGGGGAACGGAAGGCCCATCGCGTAACGCGCCGGCCCGGTCGCACGCAAGCGCCGCCGACGGATGTCGACGCTTCGGCGGCCGTCAGGCAAGTCGTCGGCGCGCCGCCGCCGCGGGTCGCCCTGTTGAAAGCGGGCGTTCGCTCGGTCCGATGCCTCGGCCGCGGCTTCCGCGCGTTGACGCCCGGCCAAGGCGCTGCCATTTGTGGCAAGAGGGCGCTCGGCGACGCCCGCGAGGCGGGCCAACCACCGTGCGATCACGCGCCGTCATCCTCTCCCAGGTCGGGTTCTGGCTCGCCGGCTGCCTGATCCTCGCCTTCCTGCTCTGGCTGTTCCACGCCATCCTGATGCCGTTCGTGGTGGCGCTGGTGCTCGGCTACCTGCTCGATCCGCTCGTCGGCCGCATGGAGCGCCTTCGGCTCGGACGCGCGGGCGCCACCACCATCATCCTCGTCGGCTCGCTCGTGGTCGTGATCGTCACGGTCGCGCTGTTCTCGCCCATGCTGGTGCGGCAGGTCGCGGGCTTCGTGAAGGCTTTGCCGGACTTGGTGAAGCGGGCGCAGGATCTCGCCGTCGCGGCGGGCGATCAGGTCGCACACGGCCGGATCGGCGAGCTGCTGAGCAAGTATGGGCTCGGCGGCAGCATCGCGGATCTTCGCAGCGGCGCCAGCGACTACGCCAACAAGGCGGTGGCCTGGATCGCCGCGTCCGGCAACAGCGTACTGTCGCAGACCGCCGCGTTGCTCGACCTGCTGTCTCTGGCCGTCATCACCCCGGTGGTCACCTTCTACATTCTCCTGGACTGGCCACGGATGCTGGGGGCGCTCGAGGCGCTGATCCCGCCGCGCAGCCGCGACACGGTCCACGCCATCGTCCACGACATCGATCGCGCCCTCGCCGGCTTCCTGCGTGGGCAGCTGCTCGTCTGCCTGTTCCTGGCGGCATGGTACGGGATCGGGTTGACGGTCATCGGCCTCAACTTCGGGCTGCTGATCGGTCTGCTCGGCGGCATCCTCTCGTTCGTGCCTTACGTCGGCTCGCTGATCGTGCTGGTGCTGTCGCTCCTGATCGCGATCGTCCAGGGTTGGCCGAGCTGGCACCTGGCCGCCTTCGCGCTCGGCGTCGTGCTGATCGGCCAGTTCCTGGAAGGCAACGTGCTGTCGCCCAAGCTGGTCGGCGACAAGGTCGGACTGCACCCGGTCTGGATCATCTTCGCACTGCTCGGCTTCGGCAGCGTGTTCGGCTTCACCGGGCTGCTCGTGGCCGTGCCGGTGGCGTCGGCGCTCGGCGTGCTGCTGCGCTTCGCGACGCGGCGCTACCGCGAGAGCCCGATCTACACCGGGGAGGTGACCGGCGAGCGCCCCGTCGCGATCGAGGCCCAGCCGCCGTCCGCGGTTCGGATCGCCTGACGAGGGTGGCCGACGCCATGGCACGACAGCTGGTTTTCGACCTCGCGCGCGCGCCATGCTTCGATCGCGACGACTTTCTGGTCTCCGGCGCCAACGAGGCCGCCGTCGCCGCCGTGCGCGCGTGGCCCGATTGGCCTGGGCGGACCCTGTTGCTCGTGGGGCCGCCAGGATCGGGCAAGAGCCATCTCGCGGCGATCTGGGCAGCGGACGTCGAGGCGACGTCCATCTCGGCCACCGAACCGCTATCGCCGTCGCTCTGGAGCGCACGCGGCCGATGCGTGGTCCTGGAAGATTGCGATCGTCGCCGGGACGACGAGCACGCGCTGTTCCACGCGCTCAACCTGGTCCGTGAGACGGCAGGTCACCTCCTGATGACTGCGAGATCGGCGCCGACGACCTGGGGTCTGGCCGTTCCGGACCTGCTGTCGCGCCTCCGCCTGGCGACGCTCGTCGCGATCGCACCGGCCGACGGCGACCTCATGAGAGCGGTGCTCGTGAAACTGTTCGCCGACCGCCAGATCTGCATCGAGGAAGACGTGGTGCGCTACGCGGCGCTGCATTGCGAGCAGTCGCTGGACGCGGCCAACCGTTTCGTGGCAGCGATCGACGAAGCGGCCCTTGCGCAAGCCCGGCGCATCACGCGCCCGCTCGTCGCTACTACGCTGCTCGCGCTTCAGGCCGAGCCGTTGGACTGACGCTTGCCGTTTTACGGACCGACGTAACGGACGGTCTTGCCGCTGGCATCGACGATCTCGTGCCCGGCCACGACAGGGCTTGAGACCGCGGCAGAGCGCCCAGACGCGATCGTGTCTGGGTTCAAGCTTCCGCGAAGCGGGTCGTTGCGCGTCGTATCCATGGCCACGAGCGCCTTACGCTCCTGCTTGGAGACACCGTCGACATCGCCGATCGGCTCGAAGTCGCTCTTGGCATGGTGACCGGTGGCGTCGTCGCCCATGTAGATTTCGATGCCGCCCTTCATCATCACCGCGTCGCCGTTTTGCAGCGTGGCATCGTGCATGAGATCGGTCGGCTTCTGAAGCTTCGGCTTGGCGTCGACCACCTTGCGCTTCAGGCGAGGACGCGCGGGAGCCTCGTGCATGAAGCTGGGCTCGTCGTACTGGTAAGACGGGGCCGGAGCCGCCTGAGGGGCGGTCGGTGCGCCGCCAAACAGCTGATCGAGGAAGCCGGCCTGCGCCGAACCCGGCACCATGGCCAACCCGAGCCCGAGAGCGAGGGCGGACGCGCCAGCGAGAGATCCGAACTTGTTAATCATGGTGTATCCCCTTGGCGCAACAACGTCGCACCCCGGGGAAGGTTCAAGCCGCCTGGCGCAGGTCCGCGAGCCGGGCATATTCCGCCCGCACCGCCTCCTTGCCGTAGGTTCGTTCCAGGCGGCGGACGGTGAAATGGCCGGACGCCAGCGATTGGAAGTGCTCGGCGAAGGCGTAGTTGACCGCCGCGCCTCCTGCCGCTCCGACGATCGGCACCGCCTGGGCCGCAAGTTTCTCGGAGACGACGAGACCGAAACGCGATCCGATCTGTCCCACCAGCCGCACCAGGACGGGCGCCGCCTCTCCACCGAGGCCTTCGGCGATCACGTAGCGGCTGGCCTCGCTCACCGTTTTGGCGAGCAGACCGCGGGTCGCGAAATATCCACTGTCGATGAAGCCGTCGTCCTGATCGTGAGCGCCGAGCGCGAACACTTCGAGGCAGGCCAGCGTCGCATCGGGGTCGGACAGGTCCTCCCCTTCGCGGCGCGCGATCTCGGCGATCGAGCGCAGGATGATGACGGTCGAGACGGGCAGTTCGAGCGGCAGGCTCGACATGCCGAATACGCCTCCGACCGCGCCCGATGCCGCCGCCGCCGCCTTGTGCAGGAAGCGGGTGTCGCGTTTCGGCGCGCCGTCCGACAGCGTACGCAGCGCCACGTTCATGGCCGTGTGGATGGCGTTCTCGGCGGCGCGGTTGACCAAGCCGGACACGCCGGGCGGCAGCAGCCGGCTCAAGGAGCCCAATTGTTTGCCGACGGCGCGTGCGAGGCGCGTCGCGAGATTGGAATGTTCGAGTGCTCGAAACGCCCTCTCCAACGCCGCCTGGTCTTCCTCCGGAAAGGGAGAGTTCATGCGCGTGAGCCCGCCGACGGGGACGGGCAGGCTGGACGACGTCTCGCTCATCGTGATTCTCCGGGACGAAGGCAAACAGCGACGCGCTCGCTTTGGTTCGCTCGTCCGCCGGCGCTCGAGATGGAGAAAACGATGATCGCGTGGAGGATTAGGCCGAGTCGCCGTTTGACGCTGCAACGCTTTTGCGGGAGGTTTCGTGCATCCGAGGCGCCTCTCGCGCCGCTTGGAGGATGCCTTCATGCGCCTGATCGTTCCGCTCGCCGCCGCCACTGTGCTCGCCACCACACTGCTCGCCACCACCGCAGGCGGGGCCTTCGCCGCCTCGGCCGTGCAGAAGGAATGTTCAGCCAAGTACCAGGCGGCCAAGAGCGGCGGCACGCTGAACGGCATGACCTACAACCAGTTCTACAGCCAATGCGCCAAGGAGGAGAAGGCCGGCGGCACGGCGCCTCCGACCACGACCGCCGCTCCGGCCACCGCGCCGGCCACGCCGGCGTCCCGCGCGGCGGCCCCGATGCCGACACCCGCGGCGCCGACGACGGCGGCAGCCGGCGGTACCGCCGTGTTCCCGACGGCGGTCTCGGCCGAGTTCTCGAAAGAGAGCGCTGGCAAGGCCCGGATGCACACGTGCCTCGCGCAATACAAGGCCAACGGCTCCAGCAAGGGCGCGGCCAACGCCGGCCTGAAGTGGATCGAGAAAGGCGGCGGCTACTACAGCGAGTGCAACAAGCGCCTGAAGGGCTGAGCCGCGCTCAGACGAACGCCACCACCGCCGCGATGACGCCGGCGACGCCGAGACCGATCGCGGTGTGGTAAGGCCAGCGCCGCCCTCGCATCACGATGGCGATGGTGGCGATCGCGATCGAGATGTGCAGCAGCGTCGCGGCGATCGTCAGGATCTGGTGGCGGTGCTCGTGGTGTGCGGAGGACTCGTTCTCCTCCTTGACCGTGCGCTCGAGTTCCTCCGCCTTCTTCTGCGTCTCGCGCGATTGGTCCTCGTAGCCCTTGGCCTTGGCCCTATAGCCCTCGGCCTTGTCCGGCGCGGCGGCATCGCCGGCGATGTCGTAGAGGGTCTTCTTGGTGCTCTGGCGCGAGAAGAATCCCCACTGATCGGTGGCCTGGTTCTGGCGGATCGCGGCCGTGGTCTTGGCCGAGATCGTTTCCGCCGTCTCGAGCGTCTCGAGCGAGCCTATCGCGGCCGCGAGCACCGCCAACACCGCGATGGTGATCGAAACCCGGGCGAGGAAGGCGTCGCCGAGATGCGCGATGTGCTCGGCATGTTCGGCGTGCTCGAAATGTTCTGTGGGCGATTCGCTCATGGCGTCCTCCGTCGCAGGCTTGTCGCACCCGTATGGCGCTCCGGCAACGCGTGCCGCGGCGCGATGGACAGTCGCCGCGGTGGCGCCCTATAAGCCGGGCACGCCGCCACGATTGGCGGCCCCACTCTGCCGGGTCACGATGCAGGCTGCCGCTCCCACCTCAGAACTCCTCGCCGATTCCGCGATCCGGCGTCAAACGATGGTGGATTGCCAGGTCCGTACGTTCGACGTGACGGACCAGCGCGTCATCGCCCGGTTCCTGGAGGTGCCGCGCGAGCGCTGCCTCCCGGCGTCGCTGCGCGACTTGGCCTATTCCGACGTCGGGTTCACCACGCCGGCGGGGCGTTACCTGCTGCCGCCGCTCGTGCTCGCCCGCCTGATCCAGAATGCCCGCGTGCGCTTGAGCGACCGCGTCCTCGTCGTCGCCGCGGGTGCGGGCTACGGCGCCGCGTTGCTGTCGAGCCTCGCCGGCCGCGTGACCGCGCTCGAGGCGACGGCGCCGCTGCAGGCCGAGCTCCGGGCCGGACTGGCGGGAGCCGGCACGACCGGCGTGCTCGCGGAGATCGGGGCCCTGGAGGAGGGTGTCGCGTCGAGCGCGCCCTACGATGCGATCCTGGTCGAGGGCGCGGTCGAGACCAACCTCGACGGTCTTTTCGCGCAGCTCGCGGAAGGCGGCCGCCTCGTGACGATCCGGCGCGCGGCGCTGGATCCGACCGGCCGTGCCGCGAAGGCGATGTGCTACGAGAAACGCAACGGCGAGATCGGCAGCCGCTATCTGTTCGACGCCTCGGCCCCGGTGCTGCCGGGCTTCGGTTCGATCCCCGCCTTCGTGTTCTGAGCCGCGGGCGATCCGCCTCGCCCGCTTTCGGTTTGTCGCATTTTTGCGCCACCGCGAGCAATTCTCTTCGCGACGAGTCCGTCGCCGCCGTGATCCTTTATAAGCTGGTGGCATGACGGGTAATCGAAACGACCGACCCGACGGTGGATGGCTGTCAAACCTTGCCTTCATCGCCACGCGCCGACCACGCCACCGCGGCCTGTGTCCTCTCCCCCTGATCGTCGCGACGGCGTGTTCGATCGGCCTCGCCGCGACCCCGCTGCACGCCGAATCGATCTCCAGCGCGCTGTCGCGCGCCTACATGGGCAACCCGGACCTCAACCAGCAGCGTGCCTCGACGCGCGCTTCGGACGAAGGCGTGGCGAAAGCGAAATCCTCGTACCGACCCCAAGTCGTCGGCACCGGATCGGTCGGTTTCAACCATACGGAATTGTCGCTCGGCTCGAGCATCACCTCCACGACCAACGCCACGACGACCGGCGGGTCGACGGGGGGGACTGTCGGCGGCGGCACGACGGGGGGCGCCACCAGCACCAACGCCGGAACGACCTCGCTGAACTCCAACACCTTCCCGAGCCAGGCGCAGCTCACGATCACGCAGAACATCTTCAACGGCAATCGCTCCGCCAACGGCGTGAAGCAGGCCGAATCGCAGGTGATGCTGGCGCGCGAGACGACCCGCAACACCGAGCAGAACACGCTGCTCAACGGCGCCACGGCCTACATGAACGTGCTGCGCGACACCGCCATCCTCGAGCTCAACAAGAACAACATCACCGTCCTCGAGGAGCAGCTGCGGCAGACGCGCGACCGATTCAACGTCGGCGAGGTCACGCGCACCGACGTCGCGCAATCCGAATCGAGCCTCGCCAACGCCCGTTCGCAGTACTTCACGGCCCAGGCCAACTTGCAGACGTCGATCGCCAACTACAGGCAGATCATCGGCGTCGAGCCGCGGCGGCTCGAGGCCGCCCGCCCCATCGACGCCTTGCTGCCGGCGACGCTCGATACCGCGATCCAGGTCTCCTTCACCGAGCACCCCTCGATCCAGGCGGCGTTCCACAACGTCGACGCCGCGCAGCTCCAGGTGCAGATCAACGAGGCGGCGCTCTACCCCACGCTCAACATCGTCGGCAACGTCCAGGCCGCCAACGCCTACGAGGGTTATCCCGCGGGCAAGCTGTTCAACGGCAGTATCCTGGGACAGCTCAACGTGCCCCTCTACACGGGCGGCGCCGACTTCGCGAACGTGCGCCAGGCCAAGGAGCTGCTGGCCCAGGCCCGGCTGCAAGCCGACCTGCAGCGCACCATGGTCCGCGCCAACGTCGTCTCGAACTGGGGCCTGCTGCAATCGTCCAAGGCGGTCGTGCGCTCGGCGCAGGCGGCGGTCAAGGCGTCCGAAATCGCGCTCGACGGCGTGCGCGAGGAGGCCAAGGTCGGACAGCGGACCACGCTGGACGTGCTCATCGCCCAGCAGACACTTCTGCAATCGCGTGTCAGCCTGGTGTCGGCCCAGCGCGACCGGGTCGTCGCGACCTACGCCGTCGAGGCGGCCGTCGGCCGGCTCTCGGCGGCCAACCTCAACCTCGCCGTGATCGAATACGATCCGACGCTCCATCTCGAGCAGGTCAAGGACAAGTGGTTCGGCCTGCGGACGCCCGATGGGCGTTAACCATGGCCGGCGACATATGGCATCTTCCACCATCCAGAGGCCGGCACGCCTTGCCCGCAGGGTCTCGAAGCTTCTAGGTTAAGGAAGACTTAACCATTCCCGGACGTCCGCGGCGGACGCGGCCGGGAATGGCCCTCCCGTCGCACCAGCCCATGTCCGAGGCCATGAACGCACCCAATCCCGTTCCTCCGGCGACCGGCAGTGGCGACGCGCGGCCCTACGAGCCGTCGATGGAGGAGATCCTGGCCTCGATCCGGCGGATCATCGCCGACGACCAGTCGTTGCCCGGACGGGTCCGGACCGAGGAGCCGACGCCGGACCCGTTCGAACCGACATCGCTTCACGTGCTCCATCGCGAGGAGACGACGATATCGGAGGAGCGATCCGCCGCTGAGGCCGCGAGCGAGCCACCGCCCCCTTCCGAGGCCGTCGAGATGATGGCGCAGGGATCGATCGCGACGCCGCAATTCCCGTCGCCGGAGTTTCCCTCCCCGGAGATCCCGGTCGTCGAGCCGACCTTCGCCGAGCCGATTGTGGCCGAGCCGACGGCGGCCGAGCCGATGGTCGCGAGGCCGGCTCTCTCGGATCGTCTCGAAGCGATCCACCGCGAGGCGCACGGCGAACCCGTCAAGCAGGAGATCGCAACGCGCATGGACGGCAGCAACGACTATTTCGATCCGCCGGAGGAATACGACCGTCCCGCCGCCTTGCCGAGCGAGCCGGCTGCGTTGTTCTCCGCGACCACGAACTCTTCCGTCGCCTCGGCCTTCAACGTGCTCGCGGCGAGCCGCCTCGCCGACAATTCCGACGAGCTGCTCGGCATGGCCCGGGAGATGATCCGCCCGCTCCTGCGCACCTGGCTCGACGAGAACCTACCGAGCATGGTGGAGCGCATGGTGCGCGACGAGATCGAGCGCGTCGCTCGCGGCGGCCATTGATCCGGCATTGTGCGGGTGCGTTGACAGCGCCGGACGCGTCCGCTTTCTAGCGCCGCGATCAGCAGCACACCACCTCGGGCAGCATGGACAAGACCTTCGATCCCGCCTCCGTCGAGGAGCGGGTCTCGCGCGCCTGGCGCGACGCCGGCGCGTTCGAGGCCGGGCGCCCGGACCGCGCCGGAGCCGAACCCTTCACCATCGTGATCCCGCCGCCGAACGTGACCGGCGCGCTGCACATGGGCCACGCGCTCAACAACACGTTGCAGGACATCCTGTGTCGCTTCGAGCGCATGCGCGGGCGCGACGTGCTGTGGCAGCCGGGCACCGACCATGCCGGCATCGCGACGCAGATGGTGGTGGAGCGCCAGCTCGCGGAACGTCAGGAGCCGAGCCGGCGGGCGATGGGGCGCGACAAGTTCCTGAAGCGCGTCTGGGCCTGGAAGGCCGAGTCGGGCGGCACGATCGTCAACCAGCTGAAGCGCCTCGGCGCGTCCTGCGACTGGTCGCGCGAGCGCTTCACGATGGACGAGGGCCTCTCGCGCGCCGTCCGCAAGGTCTTCGTCACGCTCCACAAGCAGGGGCTGATCTACCGCGACAAGCGCCTCGTCAACTGGGACCCGAAACTGCTGACCGCGGTCTCGGACATCGAGGTGCTGCAGGTCGAGACCAAGGGTCATCTCTGGCACTTCCGCTATCCGGTCGTCGACGCCTCGGGCCATCCCACCGGCGAGACGATCGTCGTCGCGACGACGCGTCCCGAGACGATGCTCGGCGACACCGGCGTCGCGGTGCATCCCGAGGATGAGCGCTACACGGCCCTCGTCGGCCGGCACGTGCGCCTGCCGCTGGTCGGGCGGCTGATCCCGATCGTCGCCGACACGTATTCCGACCCGGAGAAGGGGACCGGCGCCGTGAAGATCACGCCGGCGCACGACTTCAACGACTTCGAGGTCGGCCGCCGGCAGTCGCTCGGCCTGATCAACATCTTCGACGCCGAGGCGCGGCTCGCGCTGCAGGGCAACGAGCCCTTCCTCGCCGACATCGCCGACGACCGCGAGGCGCGCTCGACGGCGCTGCACCTGCACGGGCTGTCCCGCGAGGAGGCGCGCAAGCGCATCGTCGAGATGATGGAGGATGCCGGCCTGCTGGAGAAGGTCGAGCCGCACCCGCACGCCGTGCCGCACGGCGACCGCTCCAACGCCGTCATCGAGCCTTGGCTCACGGATCAATGGTACGTCGACGCGCATACGATGGCGCGGCCGGCGCTGGCGGCGGTGCGCGACGGGCGCATGCGGTTCGTCCCCAAGCAATACGAGAAGACCTATTTCGATTGGTTGGAGAACATCCAGCCGTGGTGCATCTCGCGCCAGCTCTGGTGGGGTCACCAGATCCCGGCCTGGTATGGACCCGACGACACCATCTTCGTCGAAGAGACCGCCGAGGCGGCCCAGGCAGCGGCCGGCAACCATTACGGCCGCAAGGTCGAGCTGGTCCGCGACGAGGATGTGCTCGACACGTGGTTCTCCTCGGCGCTGTGGCCGTTCTCGACGCTCGGCTGGCCGGACGATCTCGCCGACGTGCAACGCTACTATCCGACCAGCGTTCTCGTCACAGGCTTCGACATCATCTTCTATTGGGTCGCCCGCATGATGATGATGGGCCTCCACCTCACGGGCGAGGTGCCGTTCCGCGACGTCTACATGCACGCGCTCGTCCGCGACGAGAAGGGCGCCAAGATGTCGAAGTCGAAGGGCAACGTGCTCGATCCGCTCGGCATGATCGACCAGTACGGCGCCGACGCGCTGCGCTTCACGCTCGCGGCGATGGCCGCGCAGGGGCGGGACATCAAGCTCGCCCCGCAGCGCGTCGAGGGCTACCGGAGCTTCGCCACCAAGATCTGGAACGCCGCACGGTTCGCCGAGATGAACGGCTGCATCCGTATCGCCGGCTACGATCCACGCAAGGCCGAGGTCGCGCTCGACCGCTGGATCCTCGGCGAGCTGGCGAAGGCGCAGGCCGAGGTCACGGCTGCGCTGGAGGCCTATCGCTTCAACGACGCCGCCAACGCCGCCTATCGTTTCGTGTGGAACACCTTCTGCGACTGGCATCTCGAGCTCGCCAAGCCGCTGCTGCAGACCGAGGGCGAGAGCCCGGCGAAGATCGAAGCCCAGGCGACCATCGCCTTTCTCATCGACGAGATCGCCAAGCTGCTCCATCCGTTCATGCCGTTCCTGACCGAGGAGCTTTGGGCGATCAAGGGTGCCGAGGGTCCGCCCCGCGAGAGCGTCCTCGCGCTCGCGCCCTGGAGCGACCTCTCCGGCCTGCGCGACGAGACGGCGGAGGACGAGATCGGTTGGGTCGTCGACCTGATCGGCGACATCCGATCCGTGCGCGCCGAGACCGGCGTGCCGGCGGGGGCCCAGATCCCGCTCGTGCTGGTCGCCGCCGATGCCGCGATCCAGGCGAGGACGGTCGTGTGGAGCGACACGATCCAGCGCCTCGCGCGATTGTCGAGTATCGGGTCGGCGGGGGAAGCGCCGGAGCAGTCCGTCCAGCTTCCGGTCCGCGGCAGCATCGCCGCGCTGCCGTTGGCCGGCATCATCGACTTCGCCGCGGAGATCGCGCGGCTGACGAAGGAGATCGCGAAGCTTCACGACGAGGCCGGAAAGATCAGGACGAAGCTCGACAATTCCGATTTCGTCGCGCGCGCCAAGCCCGAGGTCGTCGACGAACAGCGCGATCGTCTGGCGGACGCTCAGGCGCGCCGTCTGAAGCTCGAAACCGCCTTGTCTCGGCTCGCGGCGTAACGCGCGCCGCCGCAGCGTATTTCGGCCGAGACTCAAAAGTACTCGATCGTTTCAATCGCCGTTAATCAGCCGGATAGCCTGATCGAGAAGCGGATCTGACGTAAGGTCATTGAAAGCACTCGACGCCTACGATCGTCTTCTGTCCCGCTGCCGCCTCGACTTGTTCGAGGTCGGCAACACAAAGGTCTCGATTGTCAGTGAAGATGGCGATGGCGCACGACGTACCCTCGACGCAGGAACCCGACGACCGCATCTTCGCCGCCTGCGAAATCCCGCCTGCGATGGCGGACGCGTTCGCTCTGAACGAGCTCGCCAAACGCCGGCAGGTCCTCACGGTAGGGCTTCTGCTCGGGATGGTGTTGTTCCCAGGCTTCGTCTTCCTCGATTACCAGCTGATGCCGGACATCCTGGTGCTGTCCGCTCTCCTGCGCATCGGTATCGCCCTCCCGCTCGCGACGCTCCTGCTGCTGGCCATCCGACGCAACGTGTTGTCGCTGCGGACGATCGAGCTGTCGGTCTGCTCGCTGATGTGGCTCGTCGCGGCCATGGTGAGCTTCTTCGCTGGCATCAGCCGCGCCGGCAGCGGCGGCATGATCGTCAGCGCCACGGGCGTCGACGTGATCTTAATGTTCCTGACGGTCATCTTCCAGCCACCGATCCGCTATGCGGCGGTGACGTCCGTCCTCATGGTCTGCTGTCTGGGCGGGTGCCTTGCCATCTCGTCGCAGATCACGTCCGCGATCTGGTCCGGCTTGATGGCTCTCGCGGTCGCGACGATGCTCCCGGCGCTCTATGCCAACTGGTACATCGGAAACGAGCGAAAGCGTCAGTTCTTGTCCACCGAACGGGATCGAGCCCTCCTGTCCGAACTCTCCGCGCAGAACGAGAAGCTCGACAAGCTGTCGGCATCCGATTCCTTGACGGGGCTGCCCAACCGTCGGGCGTTCGACCTGGCCCTCGATGCCGCCATAGCTCGGGCCTCGAGCGATGGTCTCACGGTCGCCGTGGCCATGATCGATATCGACCACTTCAAACGCTACAACGACCATTACGGTCACATCGCGGGCGACGTCTGCCTGCGCAACGTCGCCCTTGCGCTGGCATCCGCGGTCTCGGAAGCGGGTTTCGCGGCGCGGGTCGGCGGCGAGGAGTTCGCCTTGATCCTCGATTGTCCGGATCCGAGCCTTCTTCCTCTCGTGGGAGAACGCCTGAGGCTCGCCGTCGCGAACCTCGGCCTCCCGCACGCCGGCCTGACGACGAGCGGCTTCGTCTCGATCAGCGTCGGCGTGAGCCATTCGGGACAGGGCTTGATCGATCCGGCGGGGCTTCTCGAAGCGGCCGATCGGGCCCTGTATGACGTGAAGCGAACGGAACGTGGTCGCGTCGTCGTCGATCGAAGCGCCACCGGTCGGGACCATTTGCGTCGGGTGGCGTAGCCGCACCGGCGCGCTCCAGCGTTCTTCGCTCGGAGCGATCCGGCAACCTCGTTGCGACGCGCCCAAGCGCCGAGTAGCGCCCGCGTCGTGGTGAGGCGCGACGTCCGCGTGGCTCGCGATGACGGACGTGCAGGCACCGTCATTGGATCGGCTCTAGCACGCTGATTTTGTTGCGTCGCAGCCACAGCTTACGTGCATGCGACGCACGCCGTGGCGCCATGCCTGCGACGTCGCTTTTCAGCCATAAACCGCCCGCTAATCTGACCTCAATCACGAGCGAAATACCAGCGTCCGAGACGTGAAGACGTCGTCGATCGGCGTTGTGTCGGAAGTGAAGAGAGACGCCTTGGCTGGCGTTTCAGGGTCTCGTCGGAGGCCCGACGCCACGCGCAAGATGAGTTTGGGGCTTAAACAGAGTATGGACGCGCGCGTTTTCAACAAGAAGACTTTGCCGAGCCGTCACGTGACGGAAGGGCCGGCGCGCGCGCCGCATCGCTCGTATCTCTACGCGATGGGCCTCACCAAGGCGCAGATCCATCAGCCGCTGGTGGGCGTCGCCTCCTGCTGGAACGAGGCCGCGCCCTGCAACATCTCGCTGATGCGCCAGGCCCAGGCCGTGAAGAAGGGCGTCGCCGCCGCCAACGGCACGCCGCGCGAGTTCTGCACCATCA
>CAXTVT010000053.1:0-23444 GCA_964247745.1 uncultured Beijerinckiaceae bacterium | reverse complement strand
TCGACACTTGCATGCCGAGGACGGGCCGCCGATCACTCCGCGGACATCGGGTCTAGAGCGAAGCAGCGCCGCCGAGAGTTGGCGCACAGGTCGACGTCCTTCCCCCCACGGTTCCGCCTATCGACCGCCGTTCTCCGCGGTGATAAAGGTGACGTGCGCTCCCGGTGCGCCTGCTCGCCAGGCGAGCCGGTGCGCCAACCATGCAATAAGGTCGGCGAAATGGTGGAGCAGGAGGAACGTCGAATTCTCGGCTTGCTCCTCGATTTTGAATATCTCCTGGCGGATGTGTATGAGCGGGCGCAAACCGGCCGTGGTCTCTCCGCGGACCGGCGCGGGGCGGATGCTGGCCCGGTTCGCGGTGGACGAGCGGTCAACTTTACGAATTCAGTCGTTGAAGCTTTTGTAAAGGAAGCTTCGCGCGACGCCTGGTCCCACATCGCAACGTTCCGCCGGCTCTTAGCGGATTTAGGTGAGAAGCCCTACGCGGCATCGTCGATCAACCTCGAAGACAGCTTCACGGCCATGGCGAACGGCGCCGGCCTCCTACGGGAAAACCAGACTTTAGACGCTTTTGCCAACGATACCAATCTGCTGCTCGGCGTCTTCATGCTCGAAGACGTCGGCGTCACCCTCTGCGCTCACGCTCTTCACGCAGTAGACCTAATGTGGTCACGCGAATTGATAACGGGTCTTTGCGGCAGTCTTGCGAGCCGGTCGGCCATCGTTCGCACTTTTTTATTTTCCGCTGGTCTGCAACGTGAGACGAACGCGATCGCGGTCTTCCGCCAACACGTCTGTGGACTGTTCGCAACTGCCTATCAGGGGAACGATCATGGGGTTGGAACGAGTGTAAGTCCCTCGATGATGCCTGTCGATGGCCGCGGTCTTTCTTGGTCTCGGACGCCCGATCAATGCGCCGCAATTCTGGTGGGATCGCGCGACGGAGAACGAGGATCCTTCTTCCCCGACGGCCTCAACGCAATGCGAAACCAACGTTCAGACCGGATCAGCCTGATCCCTGTTAATTATTTTGAGTTGTCGCAAGGGGCGGTCGAGGTCGAAGTAAAGCTCTTAGCTTCCTTCGAAAGTCAACGTGTGGAGGTGATGTCCGTTGACCTCGATCCGGGTAGGTTTCAATTACGGGAGAACACAGCTCACCAGCCGTGGACGCAGTCGGGATATTCGTCGTGGGCGCCGCGCTGCATCGAAGTCTCGAACGCTCTCGTTCATGGTGCGGTGGGTATCATCGGGATCGGCAAGCACTATATCGCCGAAACGCTCTGGCACACCGAGGCGCGTCGACATCGATACCGGATGGTGGGAGGAGCGGTGGAACTCGATCTCGGGGCTCCCGGCCTGCTGGATGGAAGAACAGTGTCGATCCTCGTCGGGGCCGCGGAAAGCTATTGGCATGTCTTGATAGACGCTGTCGCCAGGCTGGTGCTGGTACCTGACGAGCTTTGGCCGAAAATTGATCGCGTTCTCTTTCCTTCCACTGGTATTCGCGGCCGAGAAATGCTCGACCTCTTCGGTTTGCCAGGCCGCATTGAAACAAAAGAAGTTTGGCCTCATCAAAGCTTCCGGATTGCCAGCTTAGTGCAACCTTCAAGTCTTCATGGCCTATTCGACTATCACCCGACGCTGCTGCGGTCCGCCTTCGCGCGTTTGAAGTCCAATGTGGCTCTAAAAAACCAATTTCACCGCAGAATATTCATCGACAGACGAGCTTCGCGTTTGCGCAAGCTCGTGAATGAAGACGAACTTATCGCGGCTTTGCCAGATTTCACGCCCGTTCGCTTAGAAGATCTGAGCGTGGCCGAGCAGATTTGCTTGTTTGCCAACGCTGAAATAATTGTGGCTCCCCATGGCGCCGGTTTAACTAACATTGGTTTTGCGCGTCAGGGCACCATTGTTATTGAATTGATGATGGATAGTTACTGCAACTGGTGCTATCGACGACTTGCCGCCATCATGGATCTAAACTATCGATGTGTTTTTGGACGTTGTTTGGACTTAGAAGATGTGAATGCCATCCACTTCACCACATGGTCGGTCGATCGAGATGATCTTCTTCTCGAAGTTAGCCGCGCAAGAGAGCTTAAAAGCAAGTTCTCGTCTGTCGAGGTGGCAAGGTGATCGAGGATAGTTTTGAGATTAGAAAAACGGTGCAAGAATCAAAAGAGCAGGCGAGCGTAGATAGCTTTGACGAAAAAAGTTACCTAGAACGCTATAGCGATGTTGCTCGCGCGGTCGACCAGGGTGCTGTTCCGTCCGGCCGATCCCATTTTGACCTGCATGGCCGTGCCGAGGGGCGTATCGGTACAAAAATCCTTGTGCCCGAGCGGATAGATCTCGATGCAGCTTCTCGCGTCTTGACGCTCCCGATCCCCGCTCTTGCGACCAAGACGCCGACTGTCTTCAACGCTGACAAGATGCCGAGCGGTCTGCGCTCGACGTACGCGTCTCTTTGGGAAAGGCAACAACTCGCAGGTGAACTTTCGTGCCACCTCCTTCACGATGCGATCGTGGTTGGCGCCGGCCTCGTCTTCGATCGATCGGGACGCCTTTATAGCGCAAGCGCCCACCAGACATCGGCGGCTCAGATCGAAACGGCAACGGTCAAGGTTCGCGCGTACCTAGCGGCAGATAAAAGCGAAGTCTTATGTGGAACCACGCTGCTTTGTGAAAAGATTGGCGTTTCTAATTACGGCCATTGGCTAGTCGAAATGGCGCCGATTGCTTTTCTCTTGCGGGATCGACTTGGTGCGGATTGGTTTTTGCGAGCACCTTTGCTGGACGACTGTCCAAGCATGTCGGCCGTCGTGCGCGACACGCTTGATCTACTCGGCATCGATCCCAAGCGAATTTATTGGACGACGGCTACCGAGCCGCAACGCTACGAGCGCTTGATTTTGACAAGCGGCTTCAGTCATCACGGTGTAATGTATTCTCCGCTCGCTTCCGCTGCTTTTGACGAGATGGCGAAACAGGTTAGGGGAGAGAAGCCGAGCCGCATCTGGGTCAGCCGTAGCGATGAAAAACGCCGGTTGCAAGGCGAGGACGACATCTGTGCAGCTTTGGCTGCAAGAGGTTGGACGATTGCATTGCCTGGATTGATGCCGCTACGAGCTCAGATCGCTATGTTCAAGGATGCTGATGTCGTAGCGGGAACAAGCGGAGCTGGTCTCACCAACTTCGGCTTTTCTCCGAGTTCGGCACAAATTATCTCATTCGTCCCTGCTGGCATGCCCGACATTTTCTTCTGGACGTTGGCGCAGATGAAGAAGCAGTCCTATACCGAAATCCGGTGTCATCAGGAACACTCCTATGTCGGTGCTTTCGATTGGGATTGTATGCTTATGATGGGGACTAGCGAGGTGCTTTCGTATCTCGACGCCGTTTTGGCATAAGGAATTTATCTGCTGATCCAATTCAGTATTTCCAAACGGATCGGACCACAACCTTATCGTATCCCCAAAAGAAATTCGAAAGTATTTCGTCGCAAGCAATGTCGTTTCGCAACGGTACGACGCATACGAAATCGCGATGAAGGCGACGGTCGAATTCGATTGTTGGTTTAGAAAGATGTTTGACAGCATCATAGGTCCAAAGCCCCTCAGGGGGTACAGCCTGCGCGGCATTGTGCAACCAGACGTTCGAGCTGTCGTTTATCGGCTCGGTGAGCGCAATCACGAAATCGCGACAGTCAATATTTTGAAGCGCTACTTGAAGATCTTTTATCTTTATCTTGCAGGTATGATCAATCATCAAAGAATGTAAGATCTTGATCCCTAGCCCTTCCAGGTATTCCTCGTCTTCAAAGTTCGGCCCTGAAATCAACAGGTAATCACGGCAAAGCTTTTTCAGGCTTCGCAGCACCTTTTCGATATCCGGTAGGCTCGGCAGATGTTCGAGAATGTGGCTGCAGACAGCAAAATCGACGCAGGCTGAGTCCTCCTTGAGTGTGCAGACATCGTAAAGCGCGACATCCAGACCTTTGTCCAGGCTGCGCCGAACCGCCGACGGTTCCAGGTCGAAACCAAGGCCTTTTCGGCCACCTTGTCTCTCCGCGATGGTAAATCCGCCGCCGTCGCAGGTCCCTAGGTCAACGAAGTCGTAGTCTCCGCGCCGGAGAGCTTCGATAAACGTCTTCGTTCGTCCATGAAGGTCTTGATCAGCGTCAGAAGCGAAGCCGCTCGCCTTCGCAGGACGCGGTTGCGCTGACGCTTGTGATCCTCTCGCCTTGAATAATCTGTTCAAGCCAAAAACCATTCCGCGCTCCGTATTTAACATCCAAGCGAACGTCCGCGACGACTTCGTAACGGCGGGCGGTCCTCCCGGCAATCATCCGAAGGCTCGGCAACTCTTTCATAGCGCGACGGCTTCCTCCATCGGTTTGGCATGGCCAATCCGGCGTCACTCTTCTCCAACATTGGTCCTTGTTTCACGAACACACCTTTCATGATCAAGCACTGTGACTTTGGATAGGCCATTTGCGCCAGCTCGGCATCATCGAGGCGGTGTGCCTGGCATAAGGATATAAGGTCACGCCGGAGGCGAGGGTTATGCGTCTTCGGGTTGACCTGTCGAACTTAGAGCATTTCCGTCTTAGAGCCCATCCGAGAACTTACGATTCATCGTGAGGGCGTTACGGCGACGCGTCTGAGCATGATGCGGATCATGGCGAGCTTCACGAATGCGGTGGCGATGCGGGTGTGCCGCTCGTAATCGCGCGAGAGGCGCCGGTGGCGGCTTATCCAGGCGAGCGTTCGCTCCACGATCCAGCGCTTGGGCAGAACGACGAAGCCTCGAACATCGCTGCGTTTGACGATGTGGAGCGCCCAGTCGCCGGTGCGGGCGACGAGCGCTCGCATCTTGGGTCCAGCATAACCGCCATCGGCAACGATGCGCTGGACGAACGGGAAACGTCGCCGCGCCTGACGCAGCAGCCTCTCCGCACCGTCGCGGTCCTGGATATCGGCGGCATGGACATCGACGTTCAGCAGCAAGCCTTGCGTATCGACGAGGACGTGGCGCTTGCGGCCGAGGACCTTCTTCCCGGCATCGAACCCGGACCGGTCGAGCGAACGCCCCCTTTTAGCGCGCCCTTGGCGCTCTGCGCATCGAGGATCGCGATGGTCGGACTGGCATCGCGCCCGGCGCGCTCGCGGCTTGCGACATAGAGCGCGTCGTGAACGCGGGATATGGTGCCGTCCCACTCCCACAGATCGAGGTAATCCCAAACGGTGCTGCGGGGCGGCAGATCGGAGGGTATGGCGGTCCACTGGCAGCCGGTCGAGAGCACGTAGAAGATCGCGTTCAAGACCTCGCGCACATCGACCGAACGCGGTCGGCCACCTCGCTTGGCTGGGCGGATGAACGGCCCGACCAACTCCCATTCGGCATTGGTCAGATCGCTGAGATAGCGAAGCCCTCGACGATCGGCGGCCCGACGATGATCCTCTGTCCTCATGCGCGGCGTCCTCCCACCGCGCCTTGAATCACAACCAATTCCTCGGACTCAACATCTTTCCGGATGGGCCTTACTCGCACGCAGAGCCGGAACTTGCGATGTAGTTGCGACATTCTTTGGGCGTCATAGCTTTGATGATGCGGCCGAGTTCGTGCAAGAGTTGGTCGAGGGTGCGAGCTTTGGCCTTGCGCAGCATCGCCTTCAACTTGGAAAACATCTTCTCGATCGGATGATGAATTCGGGGCTGTAGGCCGGAAGGTAGAGGATGCTCGCACCGACGGCCCGGACCGCGCTTTCAACTCCTGCGACCTTGTGGGCGGGAAGGTTGACCATCACCACAACGTCGCCGGGCCGCAGCGCGGGGCGAGGAACTGCTCGACTTATTCGACGAAGATCTCGCCAGTCATCGGGCCGTCGACGAGAGAGGCGCGATCACGCCATCCTCGCGCAAGCCGGCGACGAAGGTCGTGGTACACCAATGGCCGTGCGGCGCGGCGTCGACCAGGCGTCCGCTCCTCGGGCCCCAGCCGTAACAGCGGACCATGTTGTCATCGATGTCGAGATCGTCCGCAAGCCCAAGGATCAGGTAGGCTTTGCCGTCCATCCACGGCGCTGGATCGTCGAAAGGTTCTTCGCTTGGATCAGCCGCAACCGGCGCCTTTGGAAGGACCCGGAGGCGACGATCGCATCGGCAAAAGCCTTCCTCTACGCGGCCTCCGTCATGATCCTCGTCAGGCGTCTCGCGAGGGCCGCGTGATTATCGGGACGGACTCTCAGCAAAAATCGCGTTATGGAGCATTGGAAGGCTTCCTGCCTCATTTCACTCCCGTTTCTATGTGGTACTCTGTATGTATGGAAAGTCTTATGACAGACTCAAATGAAGCTGAGATTGCCACTCATTTTGACTCGACTGTTCGGCGCAAGGCTCATGCAAGCCCAGGTCCTTGTATAAAAACAAAAGGTAGCAATTTAGCAAAAGTTGGATGATAACGTCTCAAGCCAGACAGTCCTTCCTACCTCCTTGGGACATTAAAGGAGTTTCCTTTGTAAAGTCTCTGAGCTTTACCGAAGCCTCTACCCTGCAGGGCCGGCCGTCGAAGTCACGTCGATTATTCTGTAGGTCACTCCTTTGGTGCCAGTCCCATTGGGAAAGAGAAACGGAACATGAGGCACATCCACAACCTGATGAACATCCTTTTGTGTAAGCTTTTTCACCTTTGCGGCCATCATTCCCAACCTAATGTCTCATTAGGAAGGTTCCCAAAGCTTCTTCTCGAGCATCGGGTTGACGAAGCTAATTATTGGTTAGGCGCCGGCCAACTCCGACCATCGCGCGACGCGTTCGCTCTGCATCTTCGCAGCCAAGGTCGGGCATTGATAAAGCGTTTCGCGCGCGTCAAGAGGTGATTCAAGATGCCGAGGAGGCGTCGAGATGATCCGGTGCCGGTGTGAGTTCCGATTGGGGTGGTCGATCATCCAGCCGCTTCTTCCCAACAAGCCACGTGGCGTGCCGCGTGCCGATCATCGCAAGATCCTGGACAGCATCTTCTGGCGGCTTTGCATCGACTCGCCCTGGGCGGATATTTTTGAGCGCTACGGACCTGCGCCAACCTATTCTGGCGCTGGGCGGCCAAAGACGTCGAGCCAATGCGACGTACGAGATGCCATGTTTTCCCTTTTCTTTGATAAGATCGTCCGCGATATTAGCTCGCGCGCTCCACCAGCGCTTGGATCGAAGCAGGATGGATGATGCCTCGACCCATCAGGAAGCAGAGAACAACGCCGCCGCGGGAGCACCTTTGCTTCGCAATCTACTCGGCCTTCCACGCCTTCACAGGAGCCTACCGGATCCTGTTGGATCCGCTGGGTCTAACCTACCCGCAATATCTCGTGCTGCTCGTGCTGTGGGAGCGTGACGACCTGCGTGTCGGTGAGATTGGCGATGACCTGGGTTTGTCGACCGGAACGCTGACGCCGTTGCTGAAGCGGCTGGAAGAGCAGGGTCACATCTCGCGGACTCGCTCGACGAGCGATGAACGGCAGGTGGACGTGAAGCTGACCGCTTCGGGACGAGCACTCGAGGCGCGCGCCGAGATCATGCACAAGAACCTCGTGTGCATGACGCATCTCGCGCCGAGCGATATACGGGATTTGATGACCCGCATCATCGCGCTCCGCGAGAACTTGGAGACGCCCAGCGAGCTGCCCTTCGCCTATTAATGGCAGAAGGGAGCGCCTCGCCGACTTGATCCGATCTCGCCCGTTGCCAGCGGTGCCGGCAATGCGTCCGGGCGACGATCTGCGAGACTGCTAGCCCCGGTAGATCGCCAAAACGATCACGCGGTCCCGCGTCGCCCTTAAGGCGGCCGGCAGGATTTCTACGATCTGAGCGCCGACGCGATCGCCGGACCGCAACGTCTTGGTCCCTCCGGTGTCGTGGCAATGGACGATCGTCAGCGCGGACTGCTAGCCGTCCACTAGGCCGAGCAAGCGCAGCGACGGCGGTCGTTCGATTGTGGCTTGCGGCGGCGGCGGCGCGATCTGCGCCATAGGCGGCGGAACAACCTAGATGTTGAGTCCCGGCATCTGGTGGAGTGGATCGAGGTTGAAGCGTTTGGCATCGTTTGTCCATGCCTTGCAGATAGCTTCGTAGGGCGTCAAACCTTTGAGCGTCTTGAGACGTCGCGCGAAGTTGTAGGCGTCGACGAAGTCGGCGAGGTGCCTGCGAAGCTGGTCGTGCGCCTCGTAGTGGAAGCGCTTCACCGTGGCCTCCTTTGGGCGCAGGCGTAGTCGAAAGCGTGAGCCCGGAAGAGCTCGCCTGCCGTGCACCATCAGACCCCGGGATCAAACATCTAGTCCACTGACGCGATCGGAGGAGGCGCATAGCTCAGACTATCTCGCTTCTCCTTTCGGCTCCAGGGCGGGCTGCCCTTTGCAGTGTCATCGAAGACCGCGGCCGTCCCGTGAAGCACGTGCAGCGGGCGCAGATCGTCCTGCTCTCGGCCGATCATCTTTCGGTTTTGGAGATCGCCAAGCGGGTCGGCGTCAGCCGGCCGATGGTGTGGCGCTGGCAGCAGCGCTACGCCGAAGAGGGGCTGGACGGCCTGCTGCGCGACAAGACCCGCCCGGCATCCCGCCGACACCGCAGGCCAAGGTCCATGCCGTGGTCGAGCGCACGCTTCGCGAGCCGCCTGGCGCGGTGACCCACTGGACCGGTCGCGCCATGGCCGAGGCCATGGGGCTGTCGCTACGCACCATCCAGCGCATCTGGACGGCCCACAAGCTGCAGCCGCACCGGATCAGGACGTTCAAGCGCTCGACCGATCCCGACTTCGCGTCCAGGCTCGACGATGTCGTCGGCCTCTACATGAACCCGCCCCGTCACGCTGTAGTGCTGTCGATCGACGAGAAGAGCCAGATCCAGGCGCTCGATCGCACCCGCCCGGGCCTGCCTCTGAAGCCGGGCCGCTGCGCGACCATGACACACGACTACAAGCGCAAGGGCACCACGACGCTGTTCGCCGCTCTCAGCGTGCTCGAAGGCAAGGTTATCCTCGGATCAAGTCCGAGGACCCGCTGCGTGCCTCGCCACCGGCATCAGGAGTTCATTCGTTTTATCGACACCGTCGAACGGTCCGTCCCTGCCGGCAAGGTGATCCACGCCGTCCTGGACAACTACGCCGCCCACAACACCCCGCTGTGCTGGCCTGGCTTGCCGCGCACCCCCGTTGGACGTTTCACTTCACGCCGACCTCTTGCTCCTGGCTGAACGCCGTGAAGGGTCTCTTCTCCAAGCACACCCGCCTGAGCCTGAAGCGCGGCGTCTTCCAATCGATCGAGGATCTTCAAAAAGCGATCGCCCGCTACATCGCGGCCAACAACCGAGACCCGAAGCCCTTCGTCTGACCGCGACCGCGAAAGCTATCAGATCCAAACTCAGCTTGAACCATCCGTCTGAGGCAGTGCACTAGCGGCGGCGCGAGGGCTCGAACGGCAACCGCTCGACGAAGCCTCTCAGCGAGGCCTCGTCGAGGACCACGAGCAGTTTCGGCGAAGGCATCGCCTCCATTGCCTCTGCCGACCCGTAGGGGCTCAGAAGAACCACCACGAGTAGGACAAGGAGGTGACGCCACCGTAGATATCTATTTGGCGACCGTGCCGAACGTCGAGGCGATGGGGGTGCAATCGGCCATATGCGAGTAGCCCGCGGCATTGGGGTGGAGGTGGTCGCCGCTGTCGTATTTCGGGTTGAGCTGGCTCGTGTTAGCCGGGTTCTGCATACAGGTTGAAAGATCCACGACGGCATCGGCCAGCTTGCTGCCGGGACCCGTTAAAATCCAAGTGTTGACCTGGCGCCGGAGCGCATCGCTGATCGCGGTGCCGTGTAGAGCACCACCCGAGACCGGTGCCGGCAACACACCTTGCAGCGCGATCAACGCTGGGGCGAACTGGCTCGCCTCGGCTCCCAGCGCCGGCAGGATCGTCGTGAGGACGACGCGAATGCGATGAGAGTGCAATTGCGTGATAAGCGTCGTCATGTCGCTTTCGATGGTCTGGACGATGGCGGTGCTGCCAAGCGTCTGTGCCGGAATATCAAAGGCTATATCGTTGATCCCCAATCCGATGATCGCATCGGTCACGCCGAAGACATTGATCGCGTCTGTTTGAAGACGATCGAGACCGGAAGGACCAAAGAACGGCAAGAAGGGCCCCGCAGTCAGTCTGTTACCGGCGATTCCAGCATTGACGAAGCTGAACTGCGAGTAGCCGTTGGTCGCGACAACCTTCTGTTGAATGTAATCCTCGTAACGCTGTTCCAGACCAAGATTGGTGATGTTTTCCACGAACGTGTTCTCCACGGTCGGGTTGACTTGTAAGCCGTCCGTGATCGAGTCACCGAACGACACAATGACCCGCGGCGCGGCGTTCATGCTGAAGACGTCGAGTTCGTTGATGTAATGCCACGAGGCCTGGAATAACGCGCCGTCAGTTAATTCGAAGGGGAGGAACCCGCCGCCGGATTCAGGCGCCGCCAGGGCGGTGGCCGAGAAATAATTGATCTCGCGCGACACCGAATGCGTCTCGGAGGCTGCTGGTATGGTACCGGGAAGCGCCTGCATGCTGATAGCAAGCTTCTGGAAGCTAACGACAGGGAAGCTCAATTCGTCGCTGGTCACGGTCGCACCTGGCGCAAGGGTGACGCTCGATGCGCCACCGAACGTCAGCTGCTTGTTGCTGCCGACGACGACCGCCGCACCGCTTTGCTGCGTGCCGACCCAGACCTGCGTGAAGGTCACCGGCAAAATGCCGAGGCGATTGGTCAACTGAAGGCGCAAGGCGTCGCCGCTGACGCGAGGCGAAATGATCTCGCGCAGGGTCTGTGTCCCCGGCGGGATAATTCCAGTCGGGCCGGCAGGGTCGCCGGTCCATGCGCCTAGCCACCCCGCTGCCGACGCAGGCGATAACGCTGTCGACACCAGCAGCACGGCTGCCGCAGCACCCGCAACGAGACGACCGTAGCACTTCATGTTGCCTCTCCATCCGACCGCGCATTCATGTCTTGCGCAACTGTGTCTTGCACGACACGATTAGGCTAAAATTCCAACCGTCTCATGTCAACCTCGCCGCTGCGTCAATACTTGAGCAGTCCGAAAAAAAAACAGGAACGAGCCGATATTGACTCCCTTTTGCATAATTTTCACCGGATTTATGCTTGGAATTTGTTCTTTCAGCTATGAAATTAGGCTACGAATGCTCGTATTTTAAACTTCTCGGAAATAGGAGAAATTTCTTGCATGTTTCCACGAAACTTTAATTCTCTCCAAAACGTATGCGCGGTTCTTTTTGATCATGGGGGAGGTTAGTGCCGATCAAAGCAGCATGAGCACCAAGTTGGTGCTCAAACGATTGTACTCAACGTAAATCAGGCAGATCTGACGACGCATCGATCATATCCAGCGCGACAAAAAGGTTACGTGGCGTCGGATAGATATGGCGCTTTTGCGGATATAAGCGCCTTGGTTGTCCCCGCCCTGGTTTGTGTTGGGCGCACGCTTTAACGTACGGTCGGCAAGCCGGTGTTCGAGCGCTCCGCGCGCCAGGTCCTGCTGATCAAAGGATGCAATCCTTCGTGCGAATGCGTGTGTACGCCCTCCTAGCCGGCCTGATCCCGCTGGCGGGGTGCGTCGGCGATCGACCGCCGCCGCCAGTTACCGATACCAGCATGCCCTTGGCGCTTGACTATCGAGAGCACGTTATCAGCAACCCCCCGCCGCAGCGGGCCTCCGGGCGCGTTGATCCCGTGGAGAGCGGTCCCGGACGGAGCCGTGAGTTCGGGCCGGAGTCATGCCTTAAACCGGAGATCGATGGCAGCGCATTGCTGGCGGTGCTCGGGCACTTCCGCGCACACGAACCCGCGACCGGCGGCACGCTGCTCGCTCTCGCCAAGAGGAAAAAGCCGCGCGCCCCCATTGTGGCTGATCCCGTGACGGACAAGTCCGCCTTCGATGCCGGGCGTTCCGACAATGCCGACGCCCAAGCAGCCGATGTCTCTCCTGATCGCCAGGCTCGTCTCGACGCCGACGCGGTCAAGGACAGCGACGGCGGATACAAGCTCAACTTCGACGATGCCGACATCAAGGACGTGCTGCAGGCGGTGCTCGGCGGCGTGCTGCACGTGTCCTATACCCTGGCTCCTAACATCACAGGCAAGATCACCATCTCCTCGGCTGCTCCTCAGAACCGTTCAGAACTGCTGTCGACTTTGGAGAGCGTGCTCTCCATGCAGGGGCTGACGATGACGCAGACGTCGACTGGCTACCGCATCGCACCCGCAGCCTTGGGCACCGGCGTCATCGACGCCAGCGGCAAAGAGGCCGGCTTCGGCATAACGGTAGTGCCGCTACAGTATTCCTCGGCTTCCTCCGTTCTCAAGCTTGTCGGCGGCTTCCTGTCGGACGCCGACGGCGTCCGTATCGATGCCGCGCGCAATACAATCATCGTCCGTGCGCCAGCACCGCGCCGCGAGGAGATCGTGCGGGCGATCAAGAACTTCGACGCCGACTGGATGCACACTCAATCGGTCAGCGTCGTCGAGCTGCGCCGCTCGTCCCCCGACGACGTGATCGGCGAGTTGAACCGCATCTTCGACATCGACAAGGACACCGGGGGCGCAGTCGGCAGCATCCAGTTCAAGGCGATCAAGCGGCTGCGCTCGGTCATGGTGATCTCGCGCAACTCGCAACTGGTCCACCGCGCCATGGCTTGGATCCGGCGGCTCGACCATCAAGACGTCTCGGCCACGCCGGGCATCTACGTGTATCGGCCCCAATATCGCGAGGCACGGGAGCTGGTGCGACTGGTAAAGGGCCTGTTCGGCGTCTCGAGCGGCGGCTCGGGCGACGTGTCTTTCGGCAACGGCGGTTTGAACGGGCCGTCGACACCCGGCCAGGGGCAAGGGCAAGGCTTAAACGGCAGCATCGGCCAATCGTCCGCCTCGTTTGCCGGCGGCTTGTCGTCGGGCGGCTTCGGCGCGGGCGGAAACGGCCAGAGCAGTGGCGGCGGTGGTCAGAGCGGCGGTAACGGCGCCTTTGGCGGAAGCGGGCAAGGTGGTTTTGGGAGCGGCGGCGGGTTTGGGGCTTCGGCCGGCGGTGGGGCAGGAGGCGCAAGCGCTCCCGGCGGCCTCGGCGGAGCCGCGGCGGAGCCGATAGAGGCCGGTCGCGGCGATGGCGCCGGTGACAGGGGCAAGTTGTCGCTCACCGCCGACACCGGCAACAATTCCATCGTCGCCTATACCGACGGCGAGACCTACGCCAAGGTCAGCGCGGTGCTGCGCCAACTCGACCTGCCGCCGCTGCAAGTCGCGATCAACGTCACGGTGGCCGAAGTCGACCTGAACGACGCGCTGAAATACGGTGTGCAATTCTACCTGAACAACATGCCGGGGCAGATCAGCCTGCAGGCGACGACGCAGCAGGGGCTCGCTCTCGCCTCCTCGGTGGCCTCTCTCTCGAGCAGCGGCGGCGCATTCGGTTTCGGATTGAGCGGACTCACCAGCTCCGGCTCCAGCACCCAGGACGTCATCTTATCAGCGCTCGACTCGGTGTCGAAGGTCCATATTCTCTCCAACCCGTCGATCGTGGTCATGGAGAACAAGCCCGCGACCTTCGAGGTCGGCAACCAGGTGCCGGTCACCACCCAGTCGGCGCAGAGCAGCATCGGCACGAACTCGCCGACTTTGAACCAGGTGCAGTATCTCGACACCGGCGTCATTTTGAAGATCATTCCACGCGTCGGACAGAAGGGCGAGGTCGATATGGACCTCGACCAGATTATCTCCTCTGTGGTGCCGCAGGCCGACGGCTCGCAATCCCTGACGCCGACGATCTCCAAACGCCGTGTCGCAAGCAACATATCCGTCCGCAGCGGGCAGAGCGTTATGCTCGCCGGGCTGATCCAAGAGCAACGTCAGCGAACACGTGGCCAGTTGCCTTTCGTCGGACAAGATATTGGCTCATTACTCGGTAACACCGACAACGCGTTCTCCAGGACGGAACTCGTGATCTTCATCAACCCCGTCGTACTGCGCAGCGGTCGCGATGCGAGCGCCTACGCCGAGAACCAGCGCGGCAAGCTTCGCACGATCGATCTTCACGCGCCGAGCGTGACGAAATGATGCTGCACGCGCCGAGCCTGCGTCACGCCGAATGGGCGGCGCCGGTGCTGGGCGTGCCGCTGGCGTTCGCGATCCTCCGCGCCGCGCCGGGCGCGCTCATGCCGGTGGCCCTGGTCGCCTGCGCGACGGGCGCGCTCTTCGTTTGGATCGTCTGGCAGGACCTTGCAACCTTTACGATCTCCGATGCCGCGCTCCTCGCCGTCGCCGCCCTGGCCTTCGCCTTCCGCTGGTCGAGCGCCTCGGCCGAGGGCGAAGCACCGTGGCGCGCGTTCGCCGCCATTGCGCTCGACGTCGGGCTCTGCGGCGGCATGCTGCTGCTGTTTCGCGAGGCCTATTATCGCCTGAAAGGCGTCGACGGGCTGGGGCTCGGCGACGTCAAGCTGGCGGCGGCGGGCGCGCTGTTGGTCGGCAGCGTCGGTTTTTCCTGGGCGCTGTTCGCCGCCAGCCTGGCTTGCCTTGCCGCCGTCGGCGCTTTGCGGCTGCTGCATCCCAGGCGGGTGCGCGCGGACCGCCTCGCCTTCGGTGCCGTGCTGGCCCCGGCCATTTGGACCGTTTGGCTGATCGAGCAGGCGCTGCCACGCCTTTCCGGGGGCTGAGCGCATGCCGAGCTTTCGCTACGAGGCGTTGGATACCAGCGGTCGCCGCATGTCCGGCACGATGGACGGCGGATCGCCCGGCGACATCATCGCCGAGTTGAACCGCGCCGGCTTCCTGCCGATCAAGGCTTGGGAGGCGCGGGCCGCCTCCGGCCGCACGCTACGCGACATGCTGACGCCCGAACCCAAGAGCGAGGACGTCACCTCCCTCACGCTCGACATCGTCATGCTGCTGCAGGGCGGCGTGACTTTGTCGGAGGCGTTGGTACTGCTCGCCCAGATGGACGGCCGCGGCTGGCGGGTGAAGGTTCTACGCGAGTTGCACCGGGCGATCGCCACGGGCAAGACCTTCTCCGCCGCCTTGGCCGAGCATCCGAGGCTGTTCTCGCCGATCTACGTCAAGATGGTCGAAGTAGCCGAAGCCACCGGCAGGCTTGACCAGGCGCTGGCGAGCCTCGCCGAAGAGCGCGGGCGCATCGAGCGCATGCGCAAGAAGCTTGTCGGCGCGATCTCCTACCCCGCCTTCCTCATCGTCGCCGCGCTGTCGGCGATGGTCTTCATCTTCACTTACGTCATCCCGCAGTTCGAGACCGCGCTCGAGGGCTTTCGCGACAAGATCGATCCCACCGCGCTGATGGTGTTTAACGCCTCGCGCTTTCTGCGCACGCACGGGCAGGGGATCACGATCGTCATCGGCGGCACGGTGCTCGCGTTCGTCGTGCTCGGCAAGCTCGGCGCCAGCCGCGGCCTCTGGCTCCAGCTCGTCGCCCGGCTGCCCGTGGCGCGCACCGTGTTCCGCCACGAGGTGACGGTGAAATTCTGCCGCACGCTCGCCGTGTTGATCGGCAATGGCGTCGACATTTCCACGGCGCTACGCCTGCTGCGCGACGTGGTGCGGCTACCAGCCTACGCGACCGAGGTCGACGGCGTCGTCGCCGACGTGCGCAAGGGCCGACGCCTGTCGGAGGCGTTGGAGAGCCGTTCGTTCCTGCCGCGGCATGTCGTGCAGATGCTTAGGGTCGGCGAGGACAGCGGTCGTCTGCCCGACAGCGCCAGCCGCGTCGCCGTGTTCTACGAGGCCCGGCTCGACATCGCTTTGACGCGCGCCATCGCCGTGATCGGCCCGGCGACGATGATCCTCGTCAGCATCCTTATCGCCTGGCTTATCATCTCGGTGATGACCGCGCTGATGAGCGTCAACGACCTTCTGAAGTGAGAGGCGTCCCGCCATGACATCCTCGTTGTACCGCCTTGCATCCCTCGGCGCCCGCCTGCGCAAGGCAGGAGGGCGCCGCCCCCGCCGCGATGCCACTGGCGGCTTCACCCTTGTCGAGCTCCTGGTGGTGCTCGTCATCCTCGGGCTCGTCATGGGCCTCGTCGGGCCGCGCGTGCTCGGCTATCTGTCGAGCTCTCGCGAGCGCACGGCGCACCTGCAGATTGAATCGTTCAACTCGGCGCTCGACCTCTACTTTCTCGACAACGGCCGCTACCCGACCAACAGCGAGGGCCTTGAAGCGCTGGCACGCCGCCCGGCCTCGGAGCCGCATTGGGCCGGCCCCTACCTTAAGCAGGCCAACGTGCCGGTCGATCCGTGGGGTAATCCCTACACCTACCACGTGCCCGGCAAAGCGGGGCCGTATGCGATCTCCTCCGCCGGCCCCGACGGCAAAGGCGGCAGCACCGAACATGCCGCCATCGGTTCCGATTGAGGCGGTCGCGGTGACCCGCTCCAAGAACCGGCGCGGCGGTTTCGCGCTTATCGAGGTAATGATTGCGCTGCTGATGATCGCGTTCATCGCCGCCCTCGCCATGCCAGGGCTGGTGCGCCCGACCGGACCCGGCACGCTGCGGATCGCAGCCATGAACGTTAGCGCGCTTCTACGCGATGCGCGCAACGATGCGACGGCGAGCGGCCGGCCGACCTCGGCAGTGGCCGCCGGCGGCCTCGTGCGCGCGTCCGGCGCGTTCGTCGGGATGCCACCGGGTGCCGTCGCCGGGCCGCTTGGCGCCACTATTCGTTTTATGCCGGACGGGCGAGCCTCGGGAGGGCCACTGACGCTGGCCGCCGGACGCGCGGCCTTCGTGATCGGTGTCAACCCAGACTCGGGCGCGATCGATGTGTCGGCGCGCTAATTGCACCGCTCTGTGCCTTTTTGTCAGCGGCGGTGCCTCGCGTCGTTTTTACGGTGGCGGCGCTGCGCGCGGTTCTGTCGATGGCGGCGCCTCTTGCGGTCTTTTCATCGGCGGCGCTTCGCGCCGTTGGGTCGATCGCTCCGGCTTCACCCTGATCGAAGCGTTGGTCGCCTTCACCGTGATGGCGATGGTCCTAGGCGTGCTTTTTCGCGGCGTGGTGCAGACCCGTGCCGGCGCCGACGTCTTCGCCGCGCGGACACAGGAGGAGGTCGTCGCCCGCTCGCTCATCGCCGACTTTCGCGCCCGCCGCGACCTGCGCGACGGCAGCTACGCCGGGACGCGCGACGGCCGGCGCTGGACGTTGAAGGCCAGCGCGATGGACCTCAAAGAGCAGCTGCCCAAGGGTGATAAGAAGCTTGGCGCCGACCCTGCCGCCGCGGCCTCTACAGACGCCGCAAAAGCTCCTAATGCCGGAGTCTCCGATCCGGGCGTTCCCGGTCCGTCGACGGGCCGGCCCCAGCCGTCGAAGCCGGTTTGGGTGGCGCAGCGCCTGGTGCTGCGGGTCGCCACTGGAGCCCGTCCGCTCGAGTCCGAGGTGGTGCACCTCGTGAAGCTGGCGCCGTCCGACGCGGGAAATGTGCGATGAGGCGCGGGCGCGCGGATGCCGGTTTTCTTCTGGCAGAGACGCTGATCACCTTCGCGCTCAGCGCGCTGGTGATGGTCGGCCTCGTCGCCTCCGCCGCGGTGCTGATGCGGGCGACGGATCGAAGCGTCGCCTCGGTTGGTTCCGCCGACGATCTCGGTCGCACACTCGCCGCCCTGACCCGCGACGTGTCGGGCCTCAAGCGCGCGCGCTGGAACGGCGAAGAGCCGCAGGATTTCGTGTTCCGCGGTGGACCCAACAGCCTGTTCTTCTCGCAGGAGGCACCAGTGCAGAGCGGCGGCCACGGGCTGCGCGTGGTGTCGCTGCGCGAAATCGACGGCGGGTCGGGAACGGCGCTGATGCGGGCGGAAGCGCATCTCTCGGCATCCGCCGCCGGCTGGGGCGACCTGCGCTTCGGCCCGGGACGCGTTGTGCCGACGGGTCCGGCGCGACTGCGCTTCCTCTACGTGGGGGAAGTTGGTCCCGATGGGCACGCCCCGAGGCCCGTCGACTCCTGGCCATCGGGTCCAACCCTGCCAGCCTTCGTCATCGTCGAGGCGGTGGAGCCCGGCTCTACACGCTTGCTGGTCAGCGCTCGCATCGGCGTGCGCGCCGACGGCGACATCGGCTGCGCCGACAAGACGCCGGCGCGGCACGACGAAAACGCCAGGCCGGTGGCGGGCGCCACTCAGCAGACGCCTGGCGCGCCGCAGACGCCAGGTGCTACGCAGGGGCCGACGCAGGGGCAGGGCAACGGCGCGGGCTTCTCCGTCAATGACGTCGCGCAGGTGGCTAACAAGAACGAGTTCTGCGGTCGCGCCGACGGCGGCATCGCGCTTAAGGGGCCCGGGGTAGGCCCCGGAGTGCCGCTGCCGGGTGCCGCGCTGTGAACCCTCGCGTACGCGGCCCGCGTGACGGCTATATCCTCGTGACCGTGCTGGCGGTGGCGGTCATGCTGACCGGTCTGTTGGCGGCTGGCTCGATCCTGGTTCGCTCGACGATCGGCACTGCCCGCGTCGAGGATGCCGACATCGCCGCCGGCGACCTGCTGACGAGCGGCATGGAGATTGCCGCCTATCAGCTTGCCGTGTTGCGGATCCGACCCGAGCTGGTCGACCATCGCTCGATCCGCCTAACCGGCGGACGCGTCACGCCGCTCGTTACCGACGAGGCCGGCAAGGTCGACTTGAACGCGGCCGATCCGAAGCTCCTCACTGGCGTGATGATGGGCGTAGGCATGGACCAGGCAACGGCGGCGGAGGTCGTCGCGCGCATCATCGAGTTGCGCGGTCCGCCCAACGGCGCGATCCCGGACGCTGGCGGCTCGACGCCTGGCGCGTCTCCGCCGCAGAACGGTGGGCCAGCCGGTGTCGGCCCAACGCAGCCGACGAACGGTGTCCAGCTGGGTGCGAGTTCGGGAGGCGTCGCCCAGGCCGGTAACACACCGCGCAAGCGACGCGGCCTTCAGACTGTGGAGGACATCGGCGACATCGAGGGCGTGCGACCTGAAGAAATGCGGCTGCTGCGCAAGAGGCTGACGATCTACAATTCCGATGGTCGGCTCGACATCATGACCGCTGACGAGGACACGCTGCGCTCGGTCCCCGGCATGACCAAGCTGAAGCTGGAGCAACTGCTCGCAGCCCGCGAATCCGGCTCGGAGGATGCCGCTCGCGACGCGCAAGCCGCGCTCGGCGGCGATCTCGCCTCGTTCACGAAGGTGCTGCCTGGGCCTGCCTACACCGTGCGGATCGAGGCCAACGAGAAGAGCGGCCGCAAAAAGAGCGGCGAAGCCGTGATCGCAGCCTCGAAAAGTCCCAATCAGCCGTACTACATACTGGAGTGGCGCGAATGAGCGCGAGATCGGAGCGCTCGGCATGACGCGCGACACCAGTATCGCTCCGGCGGAGAGCTTTTCCGCGTTCCTGCGCGCGCGCGGCGTGCCTGCGGGGAACAGCCGCACAACTCGCCGCGACGACGGCAGTACCATCGGCGAGATGGAGAGCGCCTGGCGTTCGGGCCGTTCGCCCGGCACCGACCTCGCGGCGCTGGCCTGCGAGTGGCACGAGCTGCCCCGAGCCGATTACGAGGCGATGGGCGCCGTCACCTTCGTCCACGAGAAGCTTTCGCTGCAGTTCTTGCGGGAGGGTTTCGCGCTGCCGTTCCGTGACGGCGAGGTGCTTTGGCTCGCCGTGGCTGATCCCGGTGCGCTCGACGCGATCCAGGCGGTGACGCTGGCGCTCGGCGCCGTACCTCGGCTGTGCGTGCTCTCGTTCGAGGAACTCGACTTGCTGTTCGAGAGGATCGCGCGCGAGGGTCGGGCCGCGGCCGAGGCCGAGGCGCCCGAGATCGACATCGAGCATGTCGATCCCGACTCGATCGAGGCGCTGCAGGATCTTGCGCGCGGCGCGCCCATCGTGCGCGCGATCGACCAGATCTTCGAGCGCGCGCTGGAATGCGGTGCCACCGACATCCATTTCGAGACCGGCCGCGACAGCTTGCGCATCCGCTTCCGCGTCGACGGGCAGCTGCGGCTCGACCAGACGATGCCGCGCCATCTCGCGCCGGCCGTAATCTCGCGCGTCAAAATCCTGGCAGGGCTGGACATTGCCGAGCGGCGTCTGCCGCAAGACGGGCGCGCCAATATCACCATTCGCAACACCGAAGCCGACCTTCGCGTTGCGCTCGCACCGACGATGTACGGCGAGACGGCGGTCGCTCGTATCCTGTTGAAAGACGCCAAGCTGCTCGACCTCGGCCGCATCGGCATGACGCCGGCGCATCGGTCGGGCATCGAGGCGCTGCTGCGCGAGCCGCATGGCATCGTGATCGTGACCGGCCCGACCGGCTCGGGCAAGACCACGACGCTCGCAACCGCCATCGGCATCCTCAACGATCCCTCTCGCAAAATCGTCACCGTCGAGGATCCGATCGAATATCAGATCGCCGGCGTCCACCAGACCCAGATCAAGCCCTCTATAGGGCTAACCTTCGCCACCGCGCTACGCTCGTTCCTGCGCCACGACCCCGACGTTATCATGGTCGGTGAGATGCGAGATGGTGAAACCGCGCAGATCGGCATCCAGGCCGCGTTGACCGGCCACCTCGTGCTGACGACGCTGCACACCAACACCGCCTGCGACGCCGTGGTGCGCCTCGTCGACATGGGGGTTGAGCCGTTCCTTGTCGCCGCCGTGCTGCGCGGCGTGCTCGGTCAGCGCCTGGTGCGCCGGCTTTGCGAGCGATGCCGGCTGCCCGATCCTGACGCCGCCGAGGTCGTTGCCTCGTACTGCCGGCACCAAGGTGTCGCCGCGCCGACGGAGCACGGCTACTTCAAGACCGGCGGCTGCGCAGCCTGCGGCCAGACCGGCTTCCGCGGCCGGTTTGGCGTGTTCGAGGTGCTGCGCGTCGACAGTGCGATCCGCGCCTTGATCGGCGACAAGGCGGACTCGAGCCGCCTGCTCGCCGCCGGCCGCGGCAAAGGGCTCACCACCATGGTGGAGGACGGCTTTAGTAAGGCCTCTCGCGGCTTAACCACCGTCGACGAAGTGCTGCGGACGACAGGTTGACCATGGCGGCGCCGCTGTCCGCACCCGAGGATTTGGAACAAGGGCGCAAGGCCGGCGGGAGGCCTCTAAACGCCTCGCGTGCCCTTGTCGCCCGCGGCGTTGTCGACGGAACGAGCATAATCGCGCCGCATCTACGGCGCCTGAACGATCGCCTGCGCGGGGTGCCCGCGCTGGCCAAGGCGGAGGACCGGGTCGCGGCGATATGGGCGCAGCTGGTCGAGGCCTTCTGCCAGACCATCGAACCGCTGCTGGAACGCCGCTTCCCCGATCTGCGGCTTGTTGCGATGGCTGACGGTGCCGGTGGTCTCGTGCTGCATCGGGTCGCACGCGATGGCGCAACGGATCTCGGCGCATTCGATGAAACGGCGCCCGAGGCGCTCGCCACCCTGGCCGCGACACGCTGGTCGGCGGTGGAGCTGCGGCTGCCACCGACCCAGCTGCTCGAGCGCAAGCTGATGTTGCCTGCAACGAGCCGCGAGTATCTGGCCCCCATCCTCGAGCATCGGCTCGACCGCCTGACGCCATGGCGTCCGGACCGGGTGCTGTACGGATTTCGCACCGATGCGGAGGGCTACGGCGCCAGTGCCGGATTCGTGGCGGTGACATTGACTGCCACCTCGCGCGATCTCGTCGAGGCGCCGCTGCAGCGCCTCGGCGCCGCAGGCTTGGTCCCTACCGCAATCGGCGCCGACGCCGGCGCGCTCCGGCTCCCGCTTGCCGTGAACCTGCTCGGCGGCGGTGCGGGGACGCCGCCGCGCACGGAGTCGCGCCGCTTCGTATCGCAGGTGGCGCTTGCCGTAGCAGGGGTCGTGGTTCTCGCTTTCGTCGCGACGGCAATGCTGGCCGTGCGTGCGGCGGGCGATCAGGACGCCGCGACGCAGAAGCTCGCCAAGGCGCGGCGGCTGCTCCGGTCGGCGTCGTTCGGAAACGTCGGCAGCCGCGAGCAGGCAATGCTTGAGGATAAGCAGCCGGCCCGTTCCACGGTGGTGCTGATCAATACGTTGTCGAACAGCATTCCGGCGGACACCTACCTCAAGGAGCTGGAGATCCACCCCGACAAGCTGCGCCTCGTCGGCTCCTCCGGCAACGCGCCGGCGCTGATTGGCAAGCTCGAGGCAGTCGGCCTGAACAACGTGCGGTTCACCTCGACCATTGCACGGGACCGCGCTGGACGTGACGATTTCGAGCTCGGGGCGGACCGGCCGCAGCTCAAGGCGGAGGATGCGCCGTGAAGGCGCTCGATCGCGCCCAGTTTTGGCGCTTCGGTGCGCTGGCGCTGTTCTTCGGCCTGCCGCTGCTCCTGTTGGCGCTGGCTGTTGGCAACCTCGCGCAGGCTTCGGGGTCACGCGAGATCGCGGCTAAGCAGGACGCCACCGCCGCGCAGATCGTGCGAGAGGTGGCCAAACGTCAGGCGCATCGGATGCGACCGCAGGACACCGGTGCACTCTACCTGGCTGCGGCGAGCCCCAGCCTCGCGCGTGCTGAGTTGCAGGAGCGCGCCGGGCGCTTCGTTGAGGCGTCCGGCGGCCATCTGGAAGAGGCGCAGTTTACTGCCTCCCCTGAGCAGGAGGCCGATGGCACCGTCGCGATTCAGCTGAGCCTGACGATCGACAACAAGGGCCTGCGCGACCTGCTCTATGCCGTCGAGACCGCGTCACCGTTGCTCGAGGCTACCGACTTGAGCGCGAAGCCGATCGATGCTCGAAACAATTCAGCTTCCGAAGAAGTGGGTCTCCTGCACGTCGACCTGACGGTTCAGGGGCACTTTAGGAAAGGCCCGGGATGATCGCATCCCGCCTTGCAACGCTCGCCGCGGCAATCTTGTCGACGACCGGGCAGCTTGCGGCGCAGGAGGCGATTCGTTCGCCGAATCCGCTCGCCACCCTTGATGAAGCGACGCTCAAGGCCTTTGTCGAACAGCCCTTGTTCGAGCTTTCGCGCAGGCCGCCTCTCGTAGCACCGCCGCGCGTCTACGTCGCGCCGCCAGCGCCCACCATCATCGAGCAGCCGCCCTCGCTCCGCCTTCTTGGTGTAATCGAGAGCACGAGATCCGTCTTCGCGGTAGTATATCGAAACGACAAGGGCAAGACCGAGACACTGCGCCCAGGAGATCACATCGGCAGCTGGGTGGTTCAGATCACGGCCGCAAACCTCCGACTGATCAGCGGCGAGCGGGCCTTTGAATACAGTCTCTTTAGAGGCAGCCCGTCACAAGGACCGTCGGCGGTGCAGATGCTGCCGCCTGCGTTGGCCTCACCTGCGGTCGCCGCGCGTAACCCGGCAACGCCGAAGCGATGAGCTTAGCAGGCCGCTGAAGAAGGTCTTCGCGCGGCTGCAAGGTCTTGTCGCGAGCGAC
>CAXTVT010000052.1:0-24081 GCA_964247745.1 uncultured Beijerinckiaceae bacterium | reverse complement strand
CCACTCGGCGAGCGGCTTGTCGAACAGGTCGATGACCGGCACCTTGCCGATGTAGCTGTAGGCGCGCGGACGAAACTTGAGCTTGTTCATGTGCGCGGCGAGACGGATGTCGACCGGCAGCACCCACAGCTTGCGCAGCATCGTCAGCAGGCGCTGCTCGGCCGAGATCGGCAGCGTGAAGATCACGAGGTCGAGCGGGTTGGCGCGCGCGAATTCGACGAGGTCGTCGACGTTGCCGAGCTTGGGGAAGCCCTCGACCATGTCGGGCGAGCGCTCGTCGGTGCGGTCGTCGAAGATGCCGAAGATGTGCAGGTCCTCGCTGCCCTGCGTCGAGAAGTCCTGCAGCAGCTGCTTGGCCGCGGGACCGCCGCCCACGAGCACGGTGCGGCGCGACAGCTTGCCGGTGCGGGTCAGGTAGTCGGTGGCGGCGGCGAGCGCGAAGCGCTCGGCCGAGATGGCGACGAAGCCGACGAACGCCCAGTGGCCGAGCCAGGTCTTGGCGTAGATCGGCTCGATCCCGGCGAGCAGGCTGGCGCCGAAGGCGAGCGCGAAGACGCCGAACCACGAGGCCGAGATCCGCAGGCCGAACCGCGTCGGTGCGCGCAAGGCGGCAACGCGGTAGCAGCCGAGCGACTGCATGACGATGACGACGAGCAGGGCGATCAGCGGCACGGCGAGCAGCGGCGCCACCGACACGCCGGCCTTCGGCACGACCGTGGCGGCGAAGGTGGCGAGACCGGCGATGGCGCCGATCGCCAGCTCGCCCATGCGCACGAGGCCTTCCAGGATGGTCGCGGAGATGAGGCGACGCCCGCTGTGGCGCGCCATCGCGTCGGCGAGCTTGTTCAGCTCCTGGGCGTGGGGGTTGACGCGCCCGGCCGGCGCGGTGGGCGCGACGTCGATCGTACGCAGATCCTGGGCGGAAAACGCAGCCATCGGGACACTCACGAGCAATGGATCAGGGGTGGACGAGAACGGATCTCTCGGGCGGGGTCGGGGCCGGCGCACGTCGCGCGAAGGCGTCGTGGTAGCCGGCGACGACGGAGTGGGCCATGAGATCGATCGAAAAGCGGGCGGAGACGTAGGCCGCGAGGTCCTGCGCCTGCGCCGCGACCTGCCGCGGGTCGGCCTCGACCATGCGTTCGAGCGCGTTGGCCAGCGCGATGGGATCGTCGCAGGCGATGAGGCGATCGCGGTAGGGGCCGAAGACCTCACCGATGCCGCCGACGTCGGTCGCGACCATCGGGATCTGTGCGCCGGCTGCCTCGAGCACGATGTAGGGCAACGATTCGGCGCGGCTCGGCACGACCAGCGCGCGGCCCAGCGCGAAGGCGCGTCGCGCCGGCACCAGGCCGAGGAAACGCACGCTCGCCTCGATGCCGCGCGAGCGGGCGCGCGCCTCGAGCTGGGGCTGGTCCGGGCCCGTGCCGGCGAGGTTGAGGCTGAGTGTCCGGCCGAGCCGGCGCTGCAGGATCGCCAGCGCGTCGATCAGCGTGTCGATGCCCTTGGCCGCGCGCAGCTCACCGACGTAGAGGAAATCCGCCGCATCCGCGTCGGGCGTCACCGGCACGTATTCCTCCGTCCCGATGCCGTTCTGGACGATCCGGACCATCGCGCGGGTGTCGCCGATGCGCTGGTGGAAGCGGTTGGCGATGAAGACGCTCTCGAACAGCAGCACGTCGGTGCGGGCGGCCAGCAGACGCTCGACGCCCATGTAGAGCGCCTGCACCGGCGGCGAGGCCAAATGGTTGAAGCTGCCGCCGTGGGGCGTGTAGCAGCGGATCGGACCCTTGCCGTGCCGCCACAGCCCGAAGCCGCGGGCGTAGACGCCGCCCTTCGAACCGTGGCCGTGGACGACGTCCGCCTTGAGGCGGCGGGCGTGGCGCTCGACCCTGACGGTGTTGGCGAAATCGGCGGGCTGCGGCTTGCGCAGCATCGGCATGCGCCGAAGCCCGAGGGCGAGCCGCGGCTCCAGCACGGCGAGGACCGCCTCGGCATGCGCCCCGCCGGTCAGGCTGTCGACGACCAGGCCGACGTCGTGGCCGTCCGCGATCTGCGCGCGCGTGAGATCGAGCACGTGCCGGAACAGCCCGCCGAGCGGCGCCCGGAGCACGTGGAGGACGCGCAGCTTGTGGTCGGGCAGGGCGCGGGGCTCGGTCATGTCCCGCATGCTTGCGCCGCAAGCTTAAAAAAAGCGTTCCCTTACGAAGATGGTATCGCCGGGTTTCACCGGCTGATCGACCGGCACGCTCGCGGTCACGGGGTGGCCGTCGACGACGCGGGTCAGGTCGACCTCGTATTTGTTGGCTCGCGGGGTGAAGCCACCGGCCACCGCCACCGCCGTCTCCGCGGTCATGCCGGCGATGTAGGGAAACTGACCGGCTGTGAGCACCTCGCCGAGCACGAAGAACGGACGGTAGGCGTCGACCTCGATCGAGACCTTCGGCTCGCGGATGAAGCCGTTCTTCAGCTTGGCCTCGACGACCTTCTCCAGCGCCGCCGTGGTGAGCCCCTGGGCGCGCACCGCCCCGATCAGCGGCATCGAGATCGAGCCGGCCGGGCCGACCGCGTAGGAATTGCTGAGCCCGTCCTGGCCGAACACGATGATGCGCAGGCGATCGCCGCTCGATAGCGCGTAGGGCACGTCGGCGCCGAGATCGGCATAGCCGTTCGGGCGCGGAGCGCAGCCCCCGCAGAGAAGCCCCACGACGAGGCAGAAAGCCGTGATCCAACGTCGCATGAGCCTGCCGTCCGCGGTGGCGCGGCCAGGAGTGCCGGCCGTCAAGCATGCCCGCATCGTTAGGCAATCGTGGTTAACAAAGACTTGTGCGGCGGCCTTTCCCGCGATGGTTAACCCGGTCGCAACTTTGACGCGGTTTGCTGGTGCGATCGTAGTGCGACGAGACCTCCATGCCGCGTTCCCTGGATCCTTCCGTCGGCCCGGCCGAGCCGACGGGCGAGATCGACCTGCGCGCCATCGGCGCGGCGCTGGCGCGTCGCCGCCGCGCCTGGATGCTGCCGACGCTGCTCGCGTTCGCCGCGGTGGCGATCTTCGTCACGCTGGTGACGCCGCGCTACACCGCGCAGACCCAGATCCTGCTCGAGAACCAAGAGACCTTCTTCACGCGACCCGATCGCGTGAACCTGCCCAACGAGACCTCCGGCCAGCTCGACGAGGCGGCTGTGGCGAGCCAGGTCCAGCTGATCGCCTCGCCCGACATCGCGCGCCAGGCGATCAAGGCGCTGCACCTCGAGGGCAACGACGAGTTCGACCCGCTCGCCAAGGGCATGAACCCGCTGACGCGCGCGCTGGTGCTGGTCGGCGTGCTGCCCGACCCGACCCGCGAGACGGCGGACGCGCGCATGGTGCAGGCCTTCGAGCAGAAGCTCACGGTCTATTCTCCGCCGAAGACGCGCGTCGTGACGATCGAGTTCACGAGCCGCGATCCCAGGCTCGCCGCACGCGGCGCCGACGAGGTCGCCGCGCTCTATCTGAAGGAGCAGTCGGCGGCCAAGCGCGGCCGGGCCCAGGATTCGGCCGAGGCGCTGTCGAGGCAGATCGCCGACTTGCGGAGCAAGCTCGCCGACGCCGACGCCGCGCGCGAACGCTACCGGCTGAGTTCGGGCCTGCTGGCGGGCACCAACAACATGACGATCAGTGGCCAGTCGCTCGCCGACATCAACACCGACCTGTCGCGCGCCCGCGCCGCGCAAGCCGACGCCCAGGCCAAGGCGGCGACGATCCGCGAGCTGCTGAGCCAGGGCCGCGCGGCCGAGGTCGCCGACGTCACCAACAACCCGATCGTGCGGCAGCTGTGGAGCCAGCGCTCCCAGGCCCAGGCCCAGCTGGCGCTGGCGGCGCGCACGCTGCTGCCCGAGCACCCGCACGTGAAGGAGCTCGCCGCCCAGCTCAAGGAATACGACCTGACCTTGAAGAGCGCGGCCAAGCAGGCCGCCACCACGCTCGAGAACGACGCCAAGGTCGCCGGCCAGCGCGTCGCCAACCTGGAGACGGCCCTTTCCCAGCAAAAGAAGCTCGTCGGCACCGCCAATTCCGACGAGGTGCGCCTCAACGCGCTCGACCGCGTGGCGCAGAGCTTCAAGGACCAGCTGCAGAGCTCCACCACCAAATACGAGGAGGCGCTGGCGCGCCAATCCTCCACCGCGACGCCGGCCGACGCCCGCGTGATCTCGAGCGCCACGCCGCCGCAGGAGCCGTCCTATCCCAAGAAGCTGCCCTTCCTGATCTTCGGCACCTTGGCGACGCTCGTGTTCGCCGTCGGCTGGGTCGTCGCCAGCGAGATCCTGTCGGGTCGCGCCGACCTCCAGGCGCCGGCCCCGCTCCGCGAGACCCGAACTTACGACGATCCAGCCCGTAGAACCCGGACGGATGAGGCTCCGGCGCCGCTCGCTCGACCGGAGCGGCCTCTCGCCGCGCCGCCGCGTCGCCGCGCGAACGACGCGAACCTCGCCGCACGACCCGGCGACGTCCTCGATTTCTGGTCGGATGCCGTGCCGGCTGGCCCCACGCCGACGGTCCCGGTTGCGCCGGTCGCGGCCGATCCCGTCCCGAAATCGGCCGCGCCGAGCCGTTTCGACCTGCTGCGCCGGTTCGGCGGGGCGCGCGACGAGGACGAGGTCGTGCTGGCACCCGTCCTGCCGCGCCGGGCGGCGAAGCCGAGGCTGGCGGAGATGGGATCGCGACGCTGGGCCGAGGGCAGGATCGCGGCGCTCGCCGCCACCGTTGTCGCCTTCGGACGTCCGGCCTCCGAGACGCGTCCGCAGCAGCCGGCGCTCCGCATCGGTTCCAAGCGCGGCCCGTCCAAGGTCAAGGACACCGACTTCGGCTGGGATCCGGTCATTGCCCCGCCAAGCCCCGCGACCGTCGCCGACACGGTCGCGGATCACGCGGAGGTCGACTCGTCCGACCACGAGGTGGCTCAGCGCATCGTCGCCGGCCATGTGCCCGGCCGCGGCCTTCACGTGGTCGGCACGGCCATCGGCGCCGGCCCCGCTGCGTCCGACAGGCTGATCGCGCTGGCCCGCGTGCTGGCGGAGAAGGGTCGCTCGATCATCGTCGACCTCAACGCCACGGCGGCCAAGCTGGCGCCGCTCGGCGATCGGGACGGTCGCGCCGGAGTGACGACGCTCGACGGGCTCTCCGAGCTGCTGGCCGGCGAGGCCAGCTTCGCCGAGGTGATCCACCGCGACCACGCGACCCGGCTGCACTTCGTGCCGGCCGGCCGCAAGGAGGCCGACTTCCGCGACTTCGACCTCATCCTCGACGCGCTCACCGAGACCTACGACTTCATCGTGCTGCTCACCCCGGCCTTTCCCCAGAGCGAGATCGCCAAGGTGATGGCGCCCTACGCCGACTTCGTCGTGCTGAGCAGCGCCGGCAGCGCCGACCGGTCCGTGCTCGCCACGCTGGAGGACGAGCTGACCGCCGCCGGCGCCCGTGAGGTGCTGGTCATCGGGCGTCCGGCGGGCACGCCGTCGAGCCGGATCGTCGCTTGAACTGACGAGCGCCAGCTGCGGTGTTGCGGCGGCTTCGGCCGATCTCGCACCGGCGGTCGCCGGCGCCCGATGCTTGTGGCATCCCTGCATCGGCTCCAGGCTCTCGGTTCCGAACCCTTGACTCCCGCGGTGCCAGGATGGTGCTTAGGCGAAGGTGGTTCCCCTCGGGGATCAAAAGGGAACGCGGTGCGTCAGGAGCGATCCGGGCAATGCCGCGGCTGCCCCCGCAACTGTAAGCGGCGAGCCGACGACCAATCGTGACCACTGAAGGGGGTTTGCCTTCGGGAAGGTCGGTCCGAGGTGATGACCCGTGAGCCAGGAGACCTGCCGCCAGCCGTGGTCACGTGCGTAAACGCTCGGGCGGGGTGCACCGAGGGGGATGGGAAATCCTGCCTGCCTGGCGGGAGCTCGTGTCCAGCGCGGTGACGGTCCACGTTGCTGCGAGCCGACCTCCATGTCCTATTCCGCATCTCGCGCGCGCCTGTCCGCCGCCGCCGTCACGCTTGCCGTCTTGTCCAGCCCACGATCCTGGGCTCAGGAGGGGCTGAACGCACCAGTCACGCTGCCCGAGGTCACGGTCAGCGCCACCACGCGACCGACGCCGATCGCCGATGTCGGAAGCACCGTCACCGTGATCACCGCCGCCGAGATCGAAGCCGAGCAGCGTCGCACCTTGCCGGATGCTTTGGCTCAGGTCCCGGGGCTCAACGTCGTACAGACGGGAGGTCCGGGTGGCCAAACCTCCGTGTTCATCCGCGGGACCAACTCGAACCACGTCAAGGTGCTGATCGACGGCATCGACGCCAGCGATCCGAGCAATCCCAACGGCTCCTTCGACTTTGGCCAGATGCTCACCGCCGACCTCGCGCGGATCGAAGTCTTGCGCGGCCCGCAGAGCGGCCTCTACGGGTCCGACGCGATCGGCGGCGTGATCTCCATCTTCACCAAGGCCGGCGAAGGGCCGCCGCGCACGACGCTGCGGATCGAGGGAGGTACCTTCGGCACCTTCAACCAGACGCTTGGCTTTTCCGGGGGGATGCCGATCTACGACTACGCGTTCAGCCTGTCGCATTTCATGACGCGCGACGTGCCGGTGACGCCTCAGGAGCTCGAACCGCCGGGCCAGCGTGCGATCGGCAATTTCTACGACAATATGAGCCTGTCGGCGAAGGTCGGACTGCACGTGAGCGACAGCGTCTGGACGGAAGCCACCATGCGCTACATCGACAGCGACCTGCACTTCACCGGGCAGGACTACATCGTGTTTCCGACGGTGCCCAACGCGCAGTCGAGCCTCCAGAACGACCATCAGCTCTACACGCGCGGCGCGCTGCACTTCGATCCCGTCGGCACGACGATCCGCAACCGCGTCAGTCTCGCCTATACGCAGGCCTATTCGACCGACAAGGAGCCCGACACGATCTACGGGCCGACGCCGCTCACCGCCACGCTCGGCGAGCGCATCAAGGCGGACTACCAAGGGCAGATCGACCTTCTCAAGGGGGAGACGCTGATCGTGGGCGCCGAAACCGAGCAGGACCGCCTCGTGTCGTTGCCGACCTACGCGCGCAACGCCAACAGCGCCGGCTACGTCCAGCTCGCGTCGAACTTCGGCAACCGCGCCTTCCTGACGTCCAACGTGCGCTACGATGCCAACGAGAACTTCGGTGGTGCGCTGACCTATCGGTTCGCGCCGTCCTTCCACGTGCCGGTGACCGAGACGATCATCAAGGGCAGCTACGGCACGGGCTTCAAGGCGCCCACACTGAGCGAGCTCTACGTCGCCTTTCCCGCCTACGACTTCACCGGCAATCCCAACCTCAAGCCGGAGACGAGCCGCGGCTACGACATCGGCTTCGAGCAGCCGGTCAAGCGCTTCAGCTTCGGCGCGCTGTACTACCAAAACGACATCGACAACCTGATCGACGACAACGCGACGTTCACCTCCTACACCAACATCGGCCGCGCCAAGACCTACGGAACCGAGGCCTTCGTCGCATGGGACGTGACGAGCCGCCTCAAGGCCCGCGCCGACTACACGTTCACGATCGCGCGCGACGAGATCCTGGACCAGGAGCTGCTACGCCGTCCCCGCAACAAGGCCACCCTCCAGGTGTTCTGGACGCCCGTCGATCGGCTCACCCTTTCCGCGACCGTGCTGGCGATCGGGCGCTTCATCGACGGCAACCGCGACTTCTCGATTCCGCGGCTGGTCAACGGCGGTCATACGACGGTCAACCTCGCCTCGAACTACGCGATCGGCGAGCGCACATCGGTCTTCGCCCGCGTCGATAACCTGCTCGATCTACGCTACCAGGATCCGACCGGCTTCCTGCAACCCAGCCGCGCCGTCTATGGCGGCGCCCAGCTCACCTTCTGACACGTCGAGAATGTCGAAGAACGCGAGAATGCAGAGGCGCCGATGACCCAAGCGAATAACCTGATCGCCGCCGCGCTCGCCGATCCGGCGGTGGCATGGAGCCTCGGCTCGTTCGGCGCCATCGCCGAGTTCATGTGGTCGCCGCTCGAGGACGGTGTCGACGACGGCGGCTCCCGGAACGGCGGCTTCGAGGACGCGGTAGCGTCGGCTCGCGTGACGCCGCGCGGCGCGATCTCCGTCGTGCTGCCGCCCGGCGTCGAAGTCGTGCCCTACACGACACCGAGCCGCGATCCGGCGCGGCGTCGCCATGCCACCGCGCTGTGCCTGACGCTGGACTGCTGTTTCATGGCCGGACGCACGGTCGTGACCGAGCTCGGCCCCGATACGGTTGCCGCCCGCGCGGAGCACCGCGACGCGGTCCTCTTCGACGTCGGGCTCGGCCTGCTGCAGGTCGACGCCATGGTGCGGAGCACCGACCCGGAAACGCTCGATCTCCTGCGAGCGGCGGAAGGCCGTCCGCTGTTCGCGGCGGGTATGCTGCTCCAGGCGTTGCCCCGCCTCAGCCCGCACCGCGTCTTCGCGTCGCGCTGCGGACGCATCGAGGTGTTCGGCCCCATCCCGCCACCCGATGGTTTGAGCCCTGACGGTCCGCACACCCACGTGCTGCCCAAGCTGCTGGCGCATAAGCGCACGCACGCCGCCAACCTGCCGATCCCCGACGGCCTCGTGCCGTGCCTGACCCTGCACCCGATGCGTCCCGATCCCCGTCACGCGCTCGACGACAGCGCCGACGAGATCGGCTAGAATCCTACCGAGGAGAACGACCATGCATGACGATACGCGCAGATGGGGCGAGGCCGGATGGGTCGCGCTGTTGGCCGGAGCCACGGTCCTCTGCAGTTTCGCGTTCGCCTGCGCCACACCGTTCGCGGCGCTGGCCACGATCGCCGCCACGCGGATGCCGCGTCGCGCCGGCCTGCTGAGCGTGCTGCTCGCCTTCGCCGGCAACCAGGCGATCGGCTTCGGCCTGCTGCACTATCCGCACACTGGGAACTGCTACGGCTGGGGCGCGGCGATCGGTGTCGCGGCGCTCGCCGGCTATTGCGCCGCCTCTTGCGTGACTCGGCTCGGCGTCCGGACTCTCGTGGGAACGCTGGCTGCCTTCGCCTTGGCCTTTCTCGGCTACGAGGCGGCGCTCTATCTGGCGGGCTTCGCGCTCGGCTCGGAAGGTGGTGCTTTCGCGCCGCGCATCGTCCTGCGGATCCTCGAGGTCAACGCCGGCGCCCTCGCCGCGCTCCTGACGCTCCACGGATTGGGTGAGGCGCTCGGCTGGCGTTCTACCAGCCGCGGTGCTCTGGCGCGATAGGGCAGCGGGCTCGATCCTCTGAGCTTCCGGTGTCCTGGGACTTCGGCGAGCCCGATCTTGCTACGGCGCTGATGGCGTCCACCGGCGCGCCAGGGCGAGCAGCCTGGGATTTCGCTTCACCCAGCCCTTCAGCGCCTGCCCGGCCATCGCCAGCGCGGCGGCGGCGCGGCCGAGCGGGCCGAAGCCGATCGCGGCGTCGAACAGCGGGATCGGCTCGTCGCACAGCGCGGCCTTGTAGCGGGCCTCGCCGACGCCGAGATCGAAGGCTCGAAGACCCCGCGCGCAGCAATGCTCGACGATGCGCATGAGAAGCAGGTCGCCGGGGCTGGAGCGGGCGATCGCCTCGTCGGCGTCGAAGGAATTGAACATGCCGCTCCAGTGATCGCCCTCGGCGGCGCCGCCGTAGGTCGCGACGATCCGCTGGCCGGCGTAGAGCGCGTGGAGCTCGATGCCGGGTGGCTCGGTAGCGGCGGCGCGCGCGATGAAGCCGCGCATCGCCGCCGTGCCGACTTGCGAGGCTATGCCGCGATCGCGGAACCGCATGGTCTTCTGCGCCAGGAAGGCCTCGAGGATGGCAGCGCGCTCGCTCGCATTCGCGCCGACGACGTGCCGGACGGGCCCCATCGTCGCCAGCTTCGCCTCCTTCTTGCGCAGCTTCTTGCGCGCATCCTTCGACAGCTTGGTCGCGAACAGCGCCTCGCCTGACGCGGGCAGCGCCGTGCCGTAGGCCGCGCTTGGGCTGGCGGCGCGCGGCAGGATCGCCAACGGGTTGGCCTCGCCGCCGTAGGCGTGTGGCTGGTTGGCGAAGACGAAGACGTCGGCGCCGCTCAGGCTTGCCGCCTCGCGCAGCAGCAGGCGCAGGCTCGCGCGGGTCCAGCCCGACGCCGGGCGCAGCAGCGCGAGCTGGAGGTTGGAATCCTTGCCGCCGAGCAGGCGCGCGACCATCACCGGGCCGCGGCGCCGCAGGCCGAGCGCGAGCAGGGCGACGGGTTGGCCGGCCCGGTCGCGGGCGAGCACGTAGCAGGGCCGCAGGCCTGCCGCGCGCCCCAGGGTCTCCGCCCAGGGCTCGAGGAAACGCCGCGTCTGGTAGATCGAGCAGGGCGCCGTGCGCTCCAGCTCGCTCCAGGCGGCCGATACCGCGGCAATGTCGAGATGGGCCTCCACCACGGCGAACGGCACCGCCGGCGCCGCGACGGCGGCGGGCGCGGAGGAGGGTGCGAGGACGTCGGCGATCATGGAACGAGCCTGGCAACGAAACCTCAAGGAGCGGTTGCCAGAATGGGTAAAGGCGCGATCGCGTGCAGGCGAAGTCGGGGCGGGGCATGAAGGAGCGGGTGATCGATGCCGGCTTCGCCTTCTTCAGGGCGACCGGCCTCCACGCGCGGCTCGCGCCATGGACGCGCGGCCGGGGCGCGATCCTCACCCTGCACCACGTGCGGCCCTGGGTGGCGCGCGCCTTCGCGCCGAACCGGCTGCTGGAAATCGAGCCGGCCTTCCTCGACGCCGCGCTCGGCCGCATCCGCGCGCTCGGCTACGATCTCGTCTCGATGGACGAGGCGTTGCGCCGGCTTGCCGTGCCGGACGCCCGACCCTTCGTGGCGCTCACCTTCGACGACGGCTACCGCGACCTGCGCGACCACGCCCTGCCGATCCTCGAGCGTCACGGCGCACCCTTCACCGCCTACGTCACGACCGGTTTCGTCGACCGCACCGCGCGGCTGTGGTGGCTGGAGCTCGAGGCGGCGGTGCGAGCGCTCGACCCTGTCGAGCCGACCGCCGGCGGCCCGAGCCTGCCGGCCGCGACACCCAAGGAGAAGACGGCGGCGTTCCGCAGCCTGTACCGGAGGCTTCGGGCCGGCCCCGAGGACGCGTTGCGCGCCAGCATCGCGCGCCTCGCGATAGCCGCCGGGATCGACGCTGCGGCGCTGCCGGCCGCGCTATGCCTGGACTGGAGCGAGGTGCGCGCGCTCGCGCGTCATCCGCTCTGCACGATCGGGGCGCATACCGTGACCCACCCGATGCTCGCCAAACACGAGGCCGAGGTCGCGCGGGCGGAGATGGCCGACGGGCGCCGCGCGATCGAGCAGGCGATCGGCCTCCCGGTGCGCCACCTGTCCTTTCCCGTCGGCGATGCGGGATCGGCTGGCCCGCGCGAATTCGCGATGGCCGCCGAGCTCGGATTCTCGTCGGCGGTGACGACGCGGCCGGGCCCGCTGTTCCCCGCGCATGCGGAGCGCCCGACAGCGCTGCCGCGCCTCTCGCTCAACGGCCGCTGGCAGAGCCTCTACGCGCTGGAGATCCTGTTGTCGGGCGCGCCGTCCGCGTTGTGGAAATGGGGTCGGCGCGCCGCCTAGAGCCCGTTGATCACGCAGGCGAGCGCGAGCAGGACGTAGGCGGCGAGCACGAGCCAGAAGGCATGAGAGGACACGCCTTCGATGTGCGTCCGCGTGCCCACCACGCCGAGACCCGCGAGGACCAGCGCGATCAGATAGCTCCAATGGTGCGGCGGCTTGGTGGGGAACGCCCAGCCGCGCTGCCCGCGCGGTTTCGCCCGCGATCGTCCCCACGCCATGTCCGTGCTCCCCGTCCCCGGTCGCGAGCGCGCGACCCTCGCGCTAGGCCTCGTCGATCCAAGGCTCCGGTTCCATACCGGGATCGGGCTTCTGCATCCAGCGGATCAGCGGCATCAGGGGCAGCACCCAGCCCATGCCGGCGACGGCGTAATAGACCCATTGCAGCACGCTGGGCGCACCCTGCGTGACGCTGATCAGCGACAGCATCATCGCCCCGAGCGCCCAGACGACGACGATGACGAGCGTGAGGATGACGCCGACGAACTTGCGCTGACGGCGGGTCATGGCGAAACTCCCGGACGAATACGGCGCGCGGGCGCGGCGATGGGCGCGGGCCGCTTGGCTGGACTTGACCCGACCTTTGGGCTTTACCTGCCGCCCTCGGCGCCCGTCAATGCGACGCGTCTCCCGCCCGACCGAGACCTTGCGGCCATGCTGTTCCATGCCAACGCCAAGTCGATGACGGCCCGCCAAATTCTGACCGCCCACGCGGTCGGGCGCGGCGGCGCGGTGTCCGCCTGGCTGTGGAGCGTCGCCGGTCTGGTGTTCCTGATGGTGTTCCTCGGCGGTGCCACGCGCCTGACCGAATCAGGGCTCTCCATCACCGAGTGGAAGCCGGTCACCGGCGTGATCCCGCCGCTCGGCCACGCCGCCTGGCTCGCCGCCTTCGCCAAGTACAAGGCGATCCCGCAATACACGTCGCTGTTCCCCGACATGACGCTCGGCCATTTCCAGGCGATCTTTCTGATGGAATGGTTTCACCGCCTCGTCGGCAGGCTGCTCGCGCCGGCACTGCTGATCCCGCTGATCGTCTTCGCGATCCAGCGGCGCGTTACCGCGCGGCTCGGCCTGCAGATGCTCGGCATCTTCGCGCTCGGCGGGCTCCAGGGTTTCGTCGGCTGGTGGATGGTGTCCTCGGGCCTGACCGGGCGGATCGAGGTGGCGCAGGAGCGCCTCGCCGTGCACCTGCTGCTCGCCTCCATCACCTTCGCCGCGCTGGTGTGGATCGCCGCGTGTCAGAAGCCGGCCGGCGTCGAGCGCGTGCCGGGGCGGCTGCGCCACCTCGGCACGATCGTCGCAGCGCTGGTGCTGGTGCAGATCGGTTTGGGCGCGCTCGTCGCGGGGTCGCGGGCGGGCATGGTCTATAACAGCTGGCCGCTGATGGACGGGCAGCTCGTCCCCTCGAGCGACGTGCTCGGCGCGCTGCATCCGGCGTGGCGCAACCTCGTCGACAACCTCGCCACGGTGCAGTTCCAGCACCGCATGACCGCCTACCTGCTGCTCGCCGTCGCGATCGTGCAGGCCGTGATCACCGCGCGCGCCGCGCCGGGCACCTCCGCGGCGCGTCGCTCGATCGCCCTGACCGGACTCGTGGCGGCACAGGCGACGATCGGTATCGTCACGTTGCTGCTCGTCGTGCCGATCTGGGCGGGCCTGCTGCACCAGCTCTTCGCCATGGTGGTGCTGGCGATGGCGGTGGTGCATCGGCAGCGGCTCGGTGCCGCCGCGGCGACGAGCCTCGAGACGACGAGTCGGCGGCTGACCGTCGTCGAGGCGTAGGCGGATCCCGGCGACCCACCGTTTTGGGCTGGCGACGGGTGCTCTGTTGTTATAGAACAAAAGAAGAACGAGGAGCGGGCATGGCGCGGCGGACGGGACGATCGGACATGCCCACCGATCCGGCCGGCGCGATGCGGGCGATGGGGGTCTGCCGCGGCGCGATGATCGACGTGCTGCGCACGGTGAAGCCGATGGGTCCGGCCTACCACGGTGCCTCGATGGTGATCACCGCCATCGACGCCTTTGCGCAGTTCATCACCGGGCAGAGGCATTACTTTTCCGCCGACGGCTCATGCCCGACAGACACTCGGCGGAGCGCATCCGAGCCGCCGCCGAAGGACACATGATGCAAGCTCTCATCGGGGTCGTCGTCAGTGCAGCGGCGGCTCACCCGCCTCCTCGATGCCGGCGGCGATCTGACGTTGCAGGCCTTCGGCGACGGCTTGGCTGTCCTCGTGCGCGTCGATCGACGTCACCTTGCCCCAGCGCATGTGGATCACGTGGACCCCGCGATTGGCGTAAGGGCCGCCGTCGGCGAGCGTGGCCGTCGCATCCCAGCGCACGAAGATCCAGGTGTTCGACGGCAGGCCTTTGACCCAGATGTCGCGCACGTGGAGCTTCAGGTCGGGCATGACGCGGCCGACGCGGTTGAGCCAGCGTCGCATCGCGTCGGTGCCGCGGCGTTCGCCGCCGGCGGCATGATGGCCGCCGAACCGATGGTGCAGGTCGGGCGCGCAGCCCTTCAGCAGCGTTTCGTAATCGTGGCCGCTGACGGCGTCGAAGGAGCGGCGGGTCAGGTGGCGGACGATGGCGTGATACATGGTCGATGTCTCCGGCGGTGATTACGCCGTAAACATAGGGGATATGATACGTTGTCAACATCAAGGGTCCCGCTCGGATCAGGTGCAAGCGACGAGCAGCCTAACCTGCTGCTCGTGGTGCCGATCTGAGCTGAGCTGCTGCATCATCTCTTCGCGATGATAGGACTGGCGATGGCTGTGGTGCACCGGCACCGGCAGCGGCGGCGCAAACGAGCCGGCGAACGTATCCTGCCGAGGTGTCGGATGCCGGCTTGTGGCGAGGCCGTGTGTTTCGCCTCGGAAATCTTCCGCCCCGAAGAGGAGATTTTACGGCCTCTACGTTATCCCGCCAGCGCCTGATCCAGGTCGGCGATGATGTCGTCCTTGTCCTCGATGCCGATGGAGACCCGGACGACGTCCGGACCGGCGCCGGCGGCGACGCGCGCGCCGTCGTCGAGCTGGCGGTGCGTGGTCGAGGCCGGATGGATCACCAGCGAGCGCGTGTCTCCGACGTTGGCGAGGTGGGAGAACAGCTTGAGGCCCTTCACCAGCCTCACGCCGGCCTCGTAGCCGCCGGTGAGGCCGAAGGTGAAGACGGCGCCTGCGCCGCGCGGGCTGTAGCGCCGTGCCAGCGCATGGCCGGCATCGCCGTCGAGACCGGCGTAGCGCACCCAGCTCACCGCCGGATGGCGCGACAGGTGCTGCGCCACGGCGAGCGCGTTCTCGCAATGGCGCTGCATCCGTAGGGGCAACGTCTCGATGCCGGTCAGGATCAGGAAGGCGTTGAACGGCGACAGCGCCGGCCCGAGGTCGCGCAGGCCGAGCACGCGCGCCGCGACGGCGAAGGCGAAATTGCCGAACGTGTCGGCCAGCACCATGCCGCCGTAGCTCGGGCAGGGTGCCGAGATCGCGGGGTAGCGGGCATCGCCGGCCCAATCGAACGTGCCGCCGTCGACGACGAGGCCGCCGATCGAATTGCCGTGGCCGCAGAGGAACTTGGTGGCGCTGTGCACGACGATGTCGGCGCCGTGCTCGAACGGGCGCACGAGGTAGGGGCTGGCCAGCGTGTTGTCGACGATGAGGGGAACGTTGGCGCGCCGCGCCACGCGCGAGATCGCCTCGATGTCGGTGATCGTGCCGCCGGGATTGGCGATCGATTCGATGAAGATCGCCTTGGTCTTGTCCGAGAGCGCCTCGACGAAGCTCTCGGGCTTGTCGGGATCGGCCCATCTCACGTGCCAGCCGAACGCCTTGAAGGCGTGATTGAACTGGTTGATGGAGCCTCCGTAGAGCCGGCGCGAGGCCACGAACTCCTCGCCAGGCTGCATCAGCGCGCTGAAGGTGACGAGTTGCGCAGCGTGGCCCGACGCCACCGCCAGCGCGGCGCTGCCGCCCTCGAGCGCGGCGACGCGCTCTTCCAGGACGGCGTTGGTCGGGTTGGTGATCCGCGAATAGATGTTGCCGAACGCCTGCAAGCCGAACAGAGAAGCGGCGTGGTCGACGTCGTCGAAGACGAAGCTCGCGGTCTGGTAGATCGGCGTCACCCGCGCCTTGCTGTGCGGGTCGGGCTGGGCGCCGGCGTGGACGGCGAGGGTCGCGAAGCGGGCGGCGTTGGGCTGGTCGGTCATGCGGGTCCTCGGCGCGGCGAAGCGCCGAAGACCCTAACGCAGGGCGGGACGCACCGCACCGGGGAAGCCCGGCGCCAGCCGCACGGATCGACGCGCCGCGCGTCCCTCGCCGAAGGCGCGGAGCGCGGCATCCACGACGATCAGCGCCAGCACGGCGATCGGCAGCAATGCGGCGTAGAACAGCGCCGGCAACAGCGAGGACACGCCGCCGTCCGACACGGTGATGGCGGCGATCAGAAGACCGGCGAGCGACGCGTAGACGATGGTCAAGCCGAGATCGAACAGGCATTCGATGGCGATCGGCACGATGCGCTTGGTCACGATGCTCACTCCCTCGGACCCGTTCGGGACATGAGGATCAGTTTAGTGGGAAAATATCCCACGTCAAGGCGGATCGGCTGCGGCACCATGAACAAGTGCCGTAGAGGAATTGCGGATCGGCGAGGAGAAGGAGTTGAGCACACGGCTCGCGGGTCGAGCTCGCCTCACGCGAGCCCATGACGCTCGCTTAGCCTCTCGACGTCGAGCCGTCGCGGTGAACGTCCGGCGCAACCGACAAGACGCTGGACTTCATCGCCTCGAACCGAGACGGTTTGGCGATAGCCACGACCGCAGTGGGCGCGTGCTTCTTGTCGGTCGGTGATTTGCGTACGCGCGGGGAACGTCTGAAACATGCTTTCGCGGTAAAGGGCATCGAGAAGCAGATGGCGCTCGCCTTCGACCTCGCCGTGCATCAGAGCACGATCACGCGATGGAAGGAGGACGGGCCGATGTCGCTCGTGAGCGCCTGCCGGCTCTGCGAGATCCTGGACATCTCCCTCGACTGGCTGATCCTCGGCCGAGGCCTGATGGACCAGCACAAGCTCGGCGCCGACGAACCCGGCGTGAACGCGGCAGACATGCAGCGATTTCGCCGAACCACCCGCGTCCTTCCAGCCCATGTCACGAGCCATCTGCTGGATCTTGCCGAAGCCGTGGCGGCGAGCCTGCCGGATCCCTTGCGCTGGACGCAACCATGAGTTGCTGAGAACAACCTTAAGTCGTTGAGACTGAGTAGTGGCTCCTCTTTGATCGGTCGGCCCGGGTGAATCCAGGCGCGAGCAGAAGGAAGCCGCAAATGCGATCGATCATCATTTCAGGACACGATATCGCCAGTTGGCGCGGTGTCGAGGTGTGGCAGAGCGACGGGCGGCGATACAACAACGTCACGCGCGACTGGAGCTGGTCCAACACCGCGCACATCCATTACGAAGTTCAGGAATTGCGAACCAACCCCCGCGGATCCTGGTGGATCCCGGCCTCCACCAATCCACCGTCCTCGTGGCCGGAGACGATCGTGATCGCCGGCTCAAATCCGCCCGGCGACAATCCCGTGAACCGCCTTGGCGGGGAACGACGCCCGGCAGGAACCTACATCTGGATCCCGCGCGAGAGCATGCCGTTCGAGAACAAGACCAACGACGTGCAGTGCGACCGCCCGACGGCCTATCCACCGGTCCTGCGGCCCTTGGGGTCGGATGCCTCGCAGCCAGCGCACGAGATGCTGGCTCGATTGCTCGACCCGGAGCCGGCTGCGAACAGCTTCCAAGACGCCGACGGCTTGATCTCCTTCGTGAACTTGGCCTCGGGCTTCGTGACGAGCAACCCGGAGTTCAAGACGGGGCAGAACGTCTGCGACAAGGTCTCCAACTTCTTCTCGACGTTGCGGATCAAGGTCTTCTCGGCGATGAGCGCGGGCAAGTTGCAGCCGCTCGCGGGCGACCCGAAGCCTGCCAGCCAGTGGGACCCTGCGGTCACGCATTACATGCAGTATCTGCTCGCCCAGGCTGGCGGACTGACGAACTTCAAGATCGTCACCGAAACCTACTCCTACACCCAGTATATCGCGGAGTTCTCGACGGCCTTCGTCAAGCTGCTCTTCGATGCCGCGACCGTACCGGAACTCGTCATCACGGACGTCACCAACTTCCTTCAAGGCGTCGGTGACAGTCTCCGTGCCTCCTGGGACGATCGATCGAGGACGTATCAGACCGCGATCCTCGCGCAATGTCACGAGGCGGTCCAGGAAGACGAGAGCGGAAAGGACTTCCGTTATTTTCCGAAGATCAAATATTACTATATCAACATCGCGTCGCAGCAGCAGGAATTCTCCTCGCCTTGCTCCAAATTCGAGAAGATCACCTTCAATTTCACATATGAATATTACGTCACCGGCTTGGCCTCGGATGTTCTCGATCCGACGACGGCGCTGTACGCGAAGTTCGTGACGGGCTTTCTCGATAAAGCTCAAGCGGTCAACTACAAGAACGCGTCGAACAGCCTCGACTCGATCCTCGATGATACGGCGTCGGACACGGCGCCGAGTTCGGATACGTCGACGCCGCATCTCGGCAAGGTGCGCATCGGCGACTTCGGCGTGAACCTCAAGATGTACCCACGCGTGGAAGTCGGCCCCGCCGTGAACGGCCGCACCGAAAACCTCGCCCGTCTCGAGGATCTGCTCAACGCGCGTTGAGGCCGCGATGCCGGTGTCGAGTTCGACACCGGCATCGATCTACCCGCTGTTGCGCAGGCCGGCCGCGACGCCGTTGATCGACAGGTGCACGCCGCCGCGCACCTCCTCGGCCTCGGGATCGGCGCGCAGCATCTTCAGCAGCTCGACCTGCACGTGGTTCATCGGGTCGAGATAGGGAAAGCGATTGTTGATCGAGCGCTCCAGCAGCGGGTTGGTCTCGAGCAGGCGATTCTGCTCCATGATGCGCGACAGGTGGCGGATCGTCAGCGCGTGCTCCTTGGAGATCGCCTCGAAGATGCGGCTGCGCAGCGCGCCGTCCTCGACGAGGTCGGCGTAGCGCGACGCCACCGCCAGCGACGATTTCGCCAGGACCATGTCCATGTTGGCGAGCTGGGTGCGGAAGAACGGCCATTCCTTGTACATGCGCTGCAGCAGCGCGATGTCGCCGCCGTTGGCGAGGCGCTCCTCCACCGCCGAGCCGAAGCCGTACCAGCCGGGCAGCATCACCCGGCACTGCGCCCAGGAGAACACCCAGGGGATCGCCCGCAGGTCCTCGATCGCCCGGGTCTTCTTGCGCGAGGCCGGGCGGCTGCCGAGGTTCAGCGTGGCGATCTCGTTGATCACCGTCGAGCCCCAGAAGAAGTCGGTGAAGCCCGGCGTCTCGTAGACCAGACCGCGATAGGCCTTGAAGGCATAGCCCGACAGCAGGTCCATCTCGTCGCGGAAACCCACCGCGGCCGGGCCTTTCTTGACGTCGACCAGCGTCGCCTCGAGCGTCGCGGCGACGAGGATGTTGAGGTTGCGCCGGCAGCTCGCCTGGTTGGCGTATTTCGACGAGATGATCTCGCCCTGCTCGGTGATGCGGATCTGCCCGGCGACGGCGCCCGGCGGCTGCGCCAGGATGGCGTCGTAGGACGGGCCGCCGCCGCGCCCGACCGAGCCGCCGCGGCCGTGGAACAGGCGGATGCCGATGCCGGCCTCCTTGAAGACCTCCACCAGCATGATCTCGGCCTTGTAGAGCTCCCAGCCCGAGGTGACGAAGCCGCCGTCCTTGTTGGAATCGGAATAGCCGAGCATCACCTCCTGCACGTTGCCGCGCGAGGCGATGATGCGTTTCAGGTGCTTGTTGGCGAACACCTCGGCCATGATGCCGGAGCAGGCCCGCAGGTCCTCGATGGTCTCGAAGAGTGGCACGAGGTTGACGCGCGCGCGCATCTCGCGGTCGATCAGCCCGACCTCCTTGCACAACACGGCCAGCTCGAGCAGGTCGGAGACCGATTCCGCCATCGAGATGATGGCGGTGTGGATGATCTTGTGGCCGTAGCGCCGCTGCGCCTCGACGGCCATGCGGAACACCGCCAGCTCGATCTGGGTCTCCTCGCTGTAGTCGATGAAGGGCGAGGCCAGCAGGCGCGGCGAATCCAGCTCCTTCTCCAGGATGGCGATGCGGCCGGCCTCGTCGTGCGCGAGGTAATTCGTGCCCGGCGCCATCGCCTCGATCAGTTCGGCCACGGTACGCTCGTGCACCGCCGAGTTCTGCCGCAGGTCGATCGAGGCCAGGTGGAAGCCGAAGCAGTCGATGGCGCGCAGCAGGCGCTGCAGCCGACCCCGGGTGAGGATGGCGGCGCCGTTGTCGCAGAGCGAGCTTCGGATGATCTCCAGGTCGGCCCGGAACTCGGCGGGCTGGGCGTAGGCCTCCCAATCCGATTCCGGCTTGTCCTCGATGGCGTCGAGCGTCGCGCGGATCCTCTGCATGAGGCCGTTGAGTGCGCGGCGGTAGGGCTCGTTCTGCTGCTGCTCGCGGCCGTCGTTGCCGATGTCGGCCAGTCGCTTCAGGTCGGGCGAGATGGTGATGATGTTTTCCGACAGCGTCAGCTCGCGGCGCAGCTGGGTCAGCTCGTCGACGTAGTGCTTCATGATCTTGCCGCCGTGCATCCGCGCCGTCTCGGCGAGCACGTCGGCCTTGACGAACGGGTTGCCGTCGCGGTCGCCGCCGATCCAGCTGCCCATGCGCAGGAACGAGGGGATCGCCCGCACCGGAGCCTCGGGATCGAACGCCGCGACCTCGCTCTCCAGCTGTGTGTAGAGGTTGGGAAGCTCGAACAGCATGGAATAATTGTAGTACGTCAAACCGTTGTCGACCTCGTCGATCACGGTGAGCTTGCGCCGCCGCAGCAGGCTGGTCTGCCACAGCGACAGCACCGCCTCGCGGATCGTCTGGGCGATCTGCTCGCGCTCGTCCGCCGGGAGGTCGCGGTCGTTGTAATAGTCGAGCCGCCGGGCGACGGCCAACTCCCAATCCTGCGTCGAGCGCCGGCGCACCTCGGTGGGATGCGCGGTCAGCACCGGCGAGATGAACGCGCCCTCGAAGAAGGTCTGCAGCTCGTCGCGGGTGATGCCGGCCTCCTTGGCGTCGTCGAGCGCGCGGCGCATCGTGCCGATGCGGGGCTTGGAGCCGGCGATGGCGTGCGCCCGGGTGCGGCGGCGGTGATGGGCGTCCTCGGCGATGTTGGCGAGATGCGAGAAGTAGGAGAACGAGCGCACCACCAGCGCCGCCTCGCCCGCCGACAGGCGGCTCAGGATCTCGGTCAGCTGCGCACCGTCCTTGGGGTCGCGGCTCTTGTGGAAGCGCACGGAGGTCCGGCGGATCTCCTCGACGATGGCGAAGACCGCCTCGCCCTCCTGGTCGCGGATGGTGTCGCCGAGGATCGCGCCGAGCAGGCGGATGTCGTCGCGCAGCGGCCCGTCCTTGTCGGCGAACGGCTGGAACTCGGCGAATTCGGCGGCTTCCGACTTCATGTTGGTCACGCGCGACGCTCCCGCTCTGTTCGCCTGCCGGACCGGCTATGGTCGACCCCTCGATGGTCTACAGGGGCCCGGACGGGACCGCCATAGCGCCCGCCGTGCCAGAGCCGCCGCCGCGGATGCCGCGCGGGGCAATATTTTTTTGACGCTCGTCGAGGAAAACCCGCATCGCGCTTTGGCGCCCGCCCGTCACACGCCGCGAAGCCTCCGAGACCGGCAGGCCGAAGGAGCGGTTTCGCGCGCCCGGCTCCTCGTGATAGGGCGGCCGCGCATGCCGGGAGCGCCACGCCCTTGACCACCAACCTCGATCAGCTCGCCGCGCGCCGCGCCGAAGCCCAGGCCGGCGGTGGCCCGCGGCGGGTGGCGGCGCAGCACGCCAAGGGCAAGCTCACCGCGCGCGAGCGCATCGAGCTGCTGCTGGACGAGGGCTCGTTCGAGGAGCTCGACGCCTTCGTCGTCCATCGCATCACCGATTTCGGCATGGCCGAGCAGAAGATACCCGGCGACGGCGTCGTCACCGGCCACGGCACGATCTCGGGACGGCCGGTCTTCGTCTTCTCCAAGGATTTCACGGTGTTCGGCGGCTCGCTGTCGGAGGCGCATGCCCAGAAGATCATGAAGGTGCAGGACATGGCGCTGCGCAACCGCGCGCCGATCCTCGGCCTGTTCGACGCCGGCGGCGCGCGCATCCAGGAGGGTGTCGCGGCGCTGGGCGGTTACGCCGAGGTGTTCCAGCGCAACGTGCTGGCCTCGGGCGTGATCCCGCAGATCTCCCTCGTCATGGGTCCCTGCGCCGGCGGCGACGTGTATTCGCCGGCGATGACCGACTTCATCTTCATGGTGGCGGGCACGAGCTACATGTTCGTGACCGGCCCCGACGTCGTGAAGACCGTCACCAACGAGACGGTGACGGCAGAGGAGCTCGGCGGCGCCAGCGTCCACACGACGAAGTCGGCGGTGGCCGACAAGGCCTACGCCAACGATCTCGAGGCGCTGCTACAGATGCGCCGCCTCGTCGATTTCCTGCCGGCCTCCAACGTGGCGCCGGCGCCGGAATGGCCGGCCGAGGCGGCTGAGGCGGACGATGCCTCGCTCGACACGCTGGTGCCCGACAATCCGAACAAGCCCTACGACATCAAGGAGCTGATCCAGAAGACCGCCGACGACGGCGACTTCTTCGAGATCGGCGAGGCCTTCGCCCGCAACATCGTCTGCGGCTTCGGTCGGGTCGAGGGGCGCACGGTGGGCTTCGTCGCCAACCAGCCGGCCGTGCTCGCCGGGGTGCTCGACTCCGACGCCTCGCGCAAGGCGGCGCGCTTCGTGCGCTTCTGTGATTGCTTCAACCTGCCGATCGTCACCTTCGTCGACGTCCCGGGCTTCCTGCCCGGCGTCGCGCAGGAATACGGCGGCCTCATCAAGCACGGTGCCAAGCTGCTCTACGCCTATGCCGAGGCCACCGTGCCCAAGGTGACGGTGATCACGCGCAAGGCCTTCGGCGGCGCCTACGACGTGATGGCCTCGAAGCACCTGCGCGGCGACCTGAACTACGCCTGGCCGAGCGCGCAGATCGCGGTCATGGGCGCCAAGGGCGCCGTCGAGATCATCTTCCGCGCCGACAACGGCGATGCCGCCAAGATCGCCGAGCGCACCCGGGAGTACGAGGACCGCTTCCTGTCGCCCTTCGTCGCCGCCGAGCGCGGCTACGTCGACGAGGTGATCCTGCCGCGCACGACTCGCCGCAAGGTGGCGCGCGGCCTCGCCATGCTGCGCGGCAAGACTCTGGAGAACCCGTGGAAGAAGCACGGAAACATTCCGCTGTAGAGTGCCAACTGCTCTACTCTTTCTTAATATTGGTGAAATATATGTATTATCCTGCACTGCAGGAGAATTGCTTATTCAGTCAAACCTTTGATAGGACAGCCGATATAAAAATCGATGTGATGGAGTAAGCTAATGCGGGGATTTGCTGCCGACGGCCTTGACGCCTTGAGGTCAGAAATTGGCGTAAAAGAGATAGCTGCCCTGATCGAACGAACAGCACGATGGGTAGCTCCGGAGACGTTTCGCCTCCTCCCCGTTTGGTATCCCGAGCATGGTCGAGGGCACCATTTTTATAAAACAAACTGGTCCGAGCCGCAGATGAACACCACTCGCGCCACCGGCGCGTCGGCTCACAAAGTTGAAGGAAACATTAATGCCAATCAAGCCCTAACGCTGGCGCTCGGCTTACGTAAGGCGCAGAGGCCGAATTGGTCGTGCTGCCACATTTGGGGGCTCGACGACCCCAAGTATCAAAAATCAAACGATGTGGTGAAAGATCGTCGTTTCTTTTCCTGTGTCGCTAATATGGTGTTGCTGCCAACGCCTCTGAAGGCCTTTACGGATACAATGCCTGAGATTAAAGCGATGCTTCGCATCTGCTCGCGCAACCTGTATGACTGGACCTGTGACCATCAAAGCCTTGTCGAAACAGTTACAACGCTCGATGCATGGGACGCATGGGAGGACTATCCGGCCAGTTGGCCCCGCCGTCCCAACGAGAAGCGGCCTTTGGGAACAGCAGAGCTAACGCGTGAAATCAAACAAGCCATCATAGATCGCAAGGCCGCGATAAGGAAGGACATCAATGGGGCGGGTCCTCATTACCCGCTGAACGAAGTCCGGGAGGCCCTTAGCTACTGGCGAGTAGAAATTTAACAATGGATTCTAAGAGTAGCTGGCGAAATGTCCGTAATGCTGGCAGAAGAAACACGAAATATTCGCTTTACGACGGCCAAGATCGGTGTGTTGAGAAGCCGGCCCTTGAGTCGACACGAGCTCCGAAGGGCGGGTGCTCCGTCACCGGCGCGCACCCGCTTGCTAGTTAGCGCTTGAACGCGTCTGCGACCTTCTTGCCGGCGTCCTTGACGTCGCCGGCGGTCTCGTGGGCGGCGCCCG
>CAXTVT010000051.1:0-24429 GCA_964247745.1 uncultured Beijerinckiaceae bacterium | reverse complement strand
TCCAGGTGATGATCCACACCGACACGCTGAACGAGAGCGGCTTCGTCGAGGACACGATCGCCGCCTTCAAGGGCCGCACGATCCACGCCTTCCATACGGAGGGTGCGGGCGGCGGCCACGCCCCCGACATCATGACCGTCGCCGGCCTGCCCAACGTGCTGCCCTCGTCGACCAACCCGACGCGACCCTACACGGTCAACACGCTCGACGAGCATCTCGACATGCTGATGGTGTGCCATCACCTCGATCCGGGCATTCCCGAGGATCTCGCCTTCGCCGAGAGCCGGATCCGCGGCGAGACGATCGCGGCGGAGGACATCCTCCACGATATCGGCGCGCTCTCGATGATGAGCTCGGATTCGCAGGCGATGGGGCGCGTTGGCGAGGTGATCATCCGCACCTGGCAGACCGCCGACAAGATGAAACGCCAGCGCGGGCCCCTCGCCGGCGACACCGCCGACGCCGACAATATGAGGGCCAAACGATACATCGCCAAATACACCATCAATCCGGCCATCGCGCATGGGGTGTCGCGCCACGTCGGCTCCGTCGAGGTCGGCAAGCTGGCCGATCTCGTGCTGTGGACGCCGGCTTTCTTCGGCGTGAAGCCCGACCTCATCCTCAAGGGCGGGTCCATCGCGGCGGCGCTGATGGGAGATCCCAACGCCTCGATCCCGACGCCTCAGCCCGTGCACTACCGGCCGATGTTCGGCGCCTACGGTGGCGCGCTGACGCGGACGTCGCTGACCTTCGTGTCGCGCGCCTCGCTCGACAGGGGCTTGGCCTCGACGCTCCGCACGCAGCGGCGTCTGGTCGCCGTGGAGAACACGCGCGGCGGCATCGGCAAGCGCAGCATGATCCTGAACGATGCCACGCCGAAGCTGAGCGTCGATCCCGAACTCTACCGGGTCGAGGCGGACGGCGAGCACCTCACGTGCGAACCCGTTGCCGTTCTGCCGATGGCGCAACGTTATTTCCTGTTCTGATGTGACGCAGGCCGGCGCGGCACCACAGAGCCGGATCGTGGCTACGTTCTCCGGCGATGCCGCGACCACGCGGCTCGAGCGCCTCGGCGAAACCGGCCATCTGCGGCTGCGTCTCCTGCGGGGCAAGCCAGCCGAGGCGCTGGTCGTCAACACCGCCGGCGGCCTCGTCGGCGGCGATTGGCTCGCTTTGTCCTTCGCCGTCCACGGGGCCGGCGCCGCGCTCACCATCGGGACGGCCGCCGCGGAAAAATGCTACCGCGCCGCCGCCGACGCGGCGACGGTGGACACGCGGCTCGCCATCGCCGACGGCGCGGTGCTGCATTGGCTGCCGCAGGAGCTCATCCTCTTCGACGGCGCGCGCCTGCGCCGCTCTCTCGACATCGATCTCGACGCGGACGGCGTCTTCGTCGGGCTCGAAACCATCGTCTTCGGGCGGCTCGCCCGCGGCGAAGTCATGCACACCGGATCATTGCGCGACTCGTGGCGCCTGCGCCGGGCCGGTCGTCTGGTCTTCGCGGACGAGACAGCGCTGGCGGACCCCGTCGGCGCGACGCTCGATCGCAAGGCCGTCGGCGGCGGCGCGAGGGCGATATCGCTGCTCGTGGCCGCCGGCATCGCCATCGGACGCCATCTGGAGCCGATCCGGGCGGTCCTGGCATCCTTCGCCGCCGGGCCCATGGCTGTCGAGGCCGGCGCCAGCGTCCGCGCCGATGTCCTCGTGGTCCGTCTTCTGTCGCGCTCGCCGGAGCGGTTGCGCGCCTGCGCCGCCGCCGCGCTGCATGTGATACGCGAGGCGCCGATGCCGCGCGGCTGGACCTAGGACACGGAGGCCGGGATGGATCGACCGATACGCGCGAGCCGGGTCGTCGCAGGGGGCGATTGGCACGAGGCGGCCTGCGACAGCGTCGTGCTCGATTACGACGACCGCCACCGCCGGCGCGTCGCGATGCGCGGGGTTCACGGCACCGCCTTCCTGCTCGAGCTCGCCGAGGCCGTCGCGCTGCGCGGCGGCGACGCGCTGGCTCTCGACGACGGCCGGCTCGTCGAAGTCGTCGCCGCTCCCGAGCCGCTGGCGGAGATCGGCGCCAAGGATGCGGCGGCGATGGTGCGCATCGCCTGGCATCTCGGCAATCGGCACCTCGCGGTACAGCTTGCCGGCCAACGGCTCCGCATCCGCCGCGATCACGTGATCGAGGCGATGGTGGAAGGTCTCGGTGGACGGGTGCGCGCGATCGAGGCGCCCTTCGATCCCGAGGGCGGGGCCTACGCGATCGGGCATGGCCACAGTCACGGCGATGGTCCGATGCACGACCATGAGCACTGACGGTGCGGCGCGCCTGGCGCTGCAGGCCTGGTTGTCGCCGGCCTTTCCCGTCGGCGGCTTCGCCTTCTCCCACGGCCTCGAACAGGCGGTCGAGGCGTCCGACATCGATGACGCCGTGTCGCTCGCGGAATGGTTGGCAGACCTTCTTCGCCACGGCGGGCCACGTTCGGACGCGGTGCTGCTCGCGGCGGCGTGGCGCGAGGGCGCCGACATCGGGGCGATCAACGAGCTCGCCCTGGCGCTGGCACCGTCGGCGGAGCGCCATCTCGAGACCGCCGCGCAGGGCTCGGCCTTTCTCGTGGCCGTGGCGGCGGGCTGGCCCGTACCCAGCCTCGTCGCGACGGCGCGCGATTTCGCGGATCGTGATCTCGCCTATCCCGTGGCCATCGCGATCGCCGCGGCCGCCCACGGCGTGCCGCTGCGCGCGACGCTCGACGTCTTCCTGCAGGCGCAGATGCTCGCCTTGATCTCGGCGGCGCTGCGCCTCGGCACCATCGGTCAGACCGCCGGCCTGACGATCGTGGCCGGCCTCGCGCCGCGCATCCTTTGTTGCGCCGCCTGGGCGGAGCGGACGACGCTCGACGACCTCGGATCCTGCGCCCTGCGCTCCGACATCGCCGCCATGCGGCACGAGACGCAATACTCCCGGCTGTTTCGTTCCTGACATTCTGCCCACGGGGAGCGAGCCCGCAACAGCGGATGTGCTAAGCCGCGACGAGGCCGCCGGTCTTCTCGATGAAGCCCGTCACGACGTCGAGGCCGACGCCCTCTCGCATATTGGTGAAGACGAAAGGCCTGTCGCCGCGCATCCGCTTCGCGTCCCGCTCCATGATCGCGAGCGAGGCGCCGACATGGGGCGCGAGGTCGATCTTGTTGATGACGAGAAGGTCGGAGCGGGTGATGCCGGGACCGCCCTTGCGCGGGATCTTCTCGCCGCCGGACACGTCGATGACGTAGATCGTGAGATCGGCCAATTCCGGCGAGAAGGTCGCCGCGAGATTGTCGCCGCCGGACTCGATCAGGACCAGGTCGAGCGCGGGAAAGCGACGGCGCATCGTGGCGATGGCGGCGAGGTTCATCGAGGCGTCCTCGCGGATCGCCGTGTGGGGGCAGCCTCCGGTTTCGACGCCCATGATCCGCTCCGCGTCGAGCGCGCCGGCCTCGGTCAGGATGCGCGCATCCTCCTTGGTGTAGATGTCGTTGGTGATGGCCGCGATGTCGTAGAGCGTACGGAAGCGCTTGCAGATCTGCTCCATCAACGCCGTCTTGCCGGACCCGACCGGGCCGCCGATCCCTACGCGCAACGGGCCGTGCGACGTGGTGGTCATAGGCAGTCCTGTCGTTCACCGAGGAAGGACATGTCTTCTGCCAAAACGAGCGCGGATTTGGTAGTGACGGCAAGACATATGTGAACCACGATGGTCCAAGCTTCGCGGCCGATGATGGCGGGCGCGGTCAGGCTCTACTGGATCGTCGCGAAAGCGGAAGAAGGCTGGCAGACACGATCAGCGGCGGGCCTCCACCTCGAGCTCGTCGGCACGATGATGCGCGAGCTCGTCGCGCACCGTTGCGGCCGCATCGGGCCGATCCATCGCGCGGGCGAAAGTGTCGAACGCGTCGCGGTACCCGATCCAGGCCGTCTCGGATGCCTCGATCGTCGCGAGGCGATCGTCGGTCGCGTCGCGGATGACGCGGGCGTAGACTTGGCTCAACGTGCCCTCATCGGGCGCTGCCGGCGCGCGTGCGACGGAGCGACCACTGCCGTCGATGACCTGCTTGAGGAGCGCGACGAACTGCTGGCCCCGCGCGTCTCGATCTCCGCCGGCTGCTGCCGCGTAGGCGCGCTGCGCATCGCGCAAGTCTTCCAGAGCGGCGCGCTGTCCCGTCTCCCAGCCCGCGGCGAGTTCGTCGACCGCGAGATCGCGACGAGAGGTGATCTCGGCGGCCGAGACGAGGGCCTGGTCGACGGCGCTGGAGGACACCGCCGCCGCGTGTGCCGGCACGACGTGAGCGACGGGCGAATGCGCTTCGACGGAGAAATGCAGGGTGGGCAAGGACGCCCAAGTCGATGAGAATTGGATGTCGGCGGATTGCCCCGCTGCCAAGGCGGGAGACGACAGCGCGAGTGCCGCGAGGGCCGAAGCGAGACGCATGGAAGCTCCTCTATCCCGGCAACAACAAAGACGCCGGTGCCGAGGTTCCTCGCTTCAACCCCTGGTGAGTGCCGCCACGTTCGCGGCGGCCGTCATATCGCACCAGCGTCGCTCGCGCCGTGCGGCCGCCTCCCCGTCTTGTCCCCAGAGCGAGATCTGGTGGTCCTCGTCGACATGAGCGGCGCTCCAGGCGGCGGCGACATCCATCGCGCCGCGTGCCACCGCCAGCGCCAGCAGCAGCGAACCGCTCAGGCTGGTCATCACGCTCAGCGCGGCCAGCCGCAACGAGCCCGACGACCCGGTCGTCTCCATCTCGAGCGCCGCCCGCACCGCCGCGAGCGCCGTCTTCGGCTGGGCGACGTAGATCACGCCTTCGGCGAGGAGAAAGTGCGCGCCGAGGTCGTCGCGCGCGAACGCGAGCACCGGGTTCCAGGCGACGGCCTGCGCGGTCACGAGGGCGGCGGGCTCCGCCGCGCGATAGCAGACGAGGTCGGTCTCGGCGAATTTCGCCACCTCGTCGAGGGTCGCCGCGCGTGCGCCGGCGACGCCGTCCAGCGCGGAGTTGACGAGGCGCGTCATCGGCATCGTGTCGGGCTCGATGATCTCGCCCTGCGCACGCCATTCGGCGGCGAGGGCTTCCGCCAGGGCCTCGTTCGGCACCGCGAGGAGCGCCTTGGCGGGCGTTCGCACCGGGCGCCCGTCGAGCAGCACGGCGAAGCCGCCGGTCGCTGCCGGGTCGATCCTGGCCTCGGCGTAGAACCGCCGCGGCAGCGCCTTCTTGAGGTCGCGCCGGGCCATCGCGACCGGATCGATCGCGGCCGGGCGACCGTCGCCGCGTCCTTCGCTCATGGCTTCGATCCCGGGTCAGACAGCAGGGAGAGGGCACCCGGCAGCGCTCGCACCGCGGGCCACGTCGATCTCGGTGCGGCGCGCGTGCGAGCCGACGAAGGCGACGGAAGGCATCGGCGCACCGGGTGCGTGCAGGGCTCGGGCCAGGGCGTCGGCCGGCACGGCGCCGGGTGCCGCGAGCAGGTAGCTGGTTCCGTCAGCAGCCGGCGCCTCGGCGACGACCGCGACGACGCCGTCGAATGTCGGCCGGGCGCCGGGCAGTGTCACGGCGTGGAGCAGCACGTCGTGAGGCGAGGACTCGGCCAGCGGTTTCGCCACCACGAACAGCGGCAGGCCGGCGGCGTGATCGTCTCGTTCGACGAACGGCAGCCGGGCGATGATCTTTGGGGCGTCGGGCGCTCGCAGCATATCCCACCACGCGGTCTCGCCTTCGAGGGCGCGAACCAGCCCGAGGTCGCCTTTGGCCGCCGCCACCGCGCCGACGACGCCAGCCGCCGAGCCGTGGACGACGAGGGGCACTGTGAAGCCGAAGTGGAAGCGGGCGCTGTCGCGCACCGGCGCGTCGCCGCCGGCGATGTCCGCATGGACGGTGTAGCGCGCCTGCACGAAGGTGAAGGTCGAGATGATGATGCGCCAGATGCCCTCGACGGTGTCGAGCGGCAGGATGCCCCGGTGACGCTCGACCAGGGCGCGCATCATCGCCGCCTCGCGGGCCGGGCGGAACGCCGAGCCGCCGCCGGCCGACGCCTTGACCGCGATGAGCCGGTCGATGATCTCGCCGCGCGCGATCAGCTGCTCGTGGAGCGCGAGGTCGATCGCGTCGATCTCCCGGCGCAGCGCGGCGAGGTTCGCCTCAGTGGCGGGTGTCTCAAGCGCTTGGGTCATGCGCCGCCGTCATAGGCGATGGCGCCGCCAAGGCAAAGCGCCCTGGTGCCGTTCGCGCTATTGGCCGAGGATCTCGTGCTTCACCAGGTATCTGACGCCATGATCGAAGCTGTCCTCGTTGTCGCCGCGGATGTCGACGCTGTAGGCCTTCTCCGGCGCCTTCGACCCGACCTCCTTGATGTAGACGTTGATGTTCAAGATGAGGTCGGACACTTTCTGGATCTGCCCGGTCACCGCGACCTCCGCGCCGAGGCTCTTGGCGTAATCGTCGGCACAGCCGCCGCACGATCGCAGGTCCTCCGATTGCGCCTTGGCCTTGATCGGATCGGTCGAGACGATCTGGTAGCGGCCGCTGTCGACCAACAGCTGTCGCAGCATGTCGGAGAGGTGCGGCAGGCGCGCCTTGTCCGCAGCGGTCGGCGGCAGCTGCGCGAGATTGGCGAGCTGGAACTCGAACACCGCGGCTTTCTGCGCGGCGGCCATGGCGGGAGCCGTCAGCACGGTCGCTGCCACGAACGCGGCCGTCGCCGCCATCATCGCTCGCATGCCGGTCTCCTTTCGCCGCGTCTCGACGGCAGGTAAGCCGAATCGGCTTCGGGACAACCGGGTCGGGCCTTTCGGCCGTGTCGCGACGGCCGCGCGTGGCTTTCGTCCGCGAAACCCGTTAGCTGCGTGCGTCTTGAGCGACGGAGCGACGATGGGCAACGGCTATCTCTGGCTGAAAGCGGTGCACGTGCTGGCGATCATCTCCTGGATGGTCGGCTTGCTCTACCTGCCCCGCCTCTTCGTCTACCACGTCGAGGCCGGCGTCGGCTCGCAGCAGGCGGCGACGTTCCAGGTCATGGAGCGGCGGTTGATGAAGGCCATCATGCTGCCGGCGATCGTCGTGGTCTGGGCGACCGGCATCTGGCTGATGATCCAGGGCGGCTGGGTCAAGGCCGGCTGGCTGCACTGGAAGATCATGCTCGTGCTGGCCCTCAGCGGCCTGCACGGCTATCTCTCGGTGGAACGCAAGAAGCTCGCGGCTGGCACGTCGCGGCGCAGTTCGCGCGATTTCCGCATCCTCAACGAGGTGCCGACGCTGCTGCTGATCGGCATCGTCATCCTGGTGATCGTGAAGCCGTTCTGACGCCGGGGTGCGGGCATGAAAAAGGCCGCCGGGCGATGACCGCGGCGGCCTTTCCGTGTCGGAAGAACTCGGATCAGAAGGTGTGGTGGCCCGGCATCTTGCCGCTGGTGTGATGCATCATGCGCTTGTGGCTCATGTGATGCATCATCTTCTTCTTCGACTTCTTCTTCGTCATCATCTTGCCGCTCGACATCTTCTCGCCGCCCATGGCGCCGGCATCGCCGGTCCCCATCTTGTTGCCGGCCTTGGCGGGCGCCTCGGTCGGAGCGCCGTTGGTGGCCGTCGGGTTGGCGGGAGCCGGGTTGGCGGGGGTCGGGGTCTGGGGCGTCCCGGTCTGCGCGACCGAGAGCGACGTGCCGCCGATCAGGGCAGCGAACGACAGAGCGGCGATAGTGCTGATCTTCATGGTGTCTCCGGGATGGGTTTGTCTTGAAGTCCCGCGGCACAACACATCAAGGCCAAGCTTGTTCAATCGTCCGCGATCGTTTTCTGCGGCAACACACCTGAATGCGAACCGAACGGCCTCTTCATTCAAGCGACGGTCAACGCGGCGCCAGCACCATGACCATCTGGCGACCTTCCATCGAAGGTTCGGCCTCGACCTTGGCAAAGGTCAACGTCTCGGACCTCACCCGCTCCAGCAGGCGGAAGCCGATATCCTGGTGGGCCATCTCGCGACCGCGGAAGCGCAGGGTCACCTTGACCTTGTCGCCGTCCTCGAAGAAGCGCTTCACGGCCTTCATCTTCGTATCGTAGTCGTGGTCGTCGATGCCCGGCCGGAGCTTGATCTCCTTCAGCTCGACGGTCTTCTGGCGCTTGCGCGCCTCGGCAGCCTTCTTCTGCTCGGCGAACCGATGACGGCCGTAATCGAGGATCTTGCAGACCGGCGGATTGGCGTTGGGCACGATCTCGACGAGGTCGAGGCCGGCATCCTCGGCGATCTGCAGCGCAGCCGCGATCTCGGTGACGCCGCGATTCTGCCCTTCGGCGTCGATCAGCTGGACTTCCCTGACACGTATCTCCCGGTTGGTGCGCGGCCCGTCCTTCTGCGGAACCGGCGGAGCTTTCATAGGACGACGAATGGTGTTCTCCCGAATGATTGAACGGTCCCGCCGACGATCGACGTCGCTGGCGCAGGACCAATCCAAAAGATCGTTTGCCGGGCGGGCAAAGTCAATGAAGACCAGCGCTCCAGGCGACGCTTCTCGCGCGATAGAGCAAGATTGGCCTCGCCGCCCGCATCGCGGGGGTCACTTGGCGGCGTGCCGCTCCAACAGGTCGGCATAGGCCTCGAGCGTCTCGTGGGCCATGCGCGCGATGGAGAAGCGCTCCTCCGCCTGGCGCCGCGCCCGCAGGCCGAGCGCGTCGCGCCCCGACGCACCCAGCGCCAGCGCTTCGCCCAGCGCATCGGCGAGCAGGGCGGGATCGCTCGGCGAGATGCGCCATCCGGTGCGCCGCGCCGGCTCCGCGTCGGGCGGTGCCAGCACCGTCTCCGGCAGGGCGCCGAGGTCCGAGACCACGACTGGCGTCCCCACCGCCTGGGCTTCCACGGCGACGCGGCCGAAGCTTTCGGCCTCGATCGAGGGCACGACGACCGCGCTCGCCGCCAGCAGCGCCGCCGGCATGTCCGGGCAGGTCGCCTCCCTGTGGACGCGCGTGCCGAGGCCGGCCGTCTTGACGGCCACGTCGAGTTCGCGATCGAACCCGCTTCGGCTCTCGCCGATGAAGACGAGCTTGAGGTCGGGCGTGCCGCGCTCGACGAGCAGGCGCACCGCCTCGATCAGCACCTTGTGGCCCTTCCAGACGCTGGCGCGGGCGACGAGCAGCACGATGCGCTCCTCGGGCGTCACCCCCCAGGCGCGACGCAGCGCCTGCACCCGCGCCGCCCCGATCGTCGCGGCGGCGAAGGGCTTGAGGTCGACGCCGGGGCGGATCAGCGCGATCTGGCTCGCCGCCGCGGGATAGAGCGAGGCGATCGTCGCCGCGGCGAACTTCGAGCCGGCGATCACGGTGTCCCCCTTGGCCATCACCGAATTGTAGCGCTGCCGGAGCACCGATTGGCCCGGCGCGAGCGCCGTGAGGCTCGTCGCCAGCGGCACCCGGGCCGAGCGCGTGGCGGCGTAGCTCATCCAGCCGGCGGGCCGGGAACGGGCGTGGACCAGGTCGACCTGCTCCTGTGCGAGCAGCCGCCGCAGCTGCCGCGTGGCCAGCGCCATGGCGAAAGGATTCTTGGTGGCGGAGGGAAATTCGACCCAGACGCCGCCCTTGGCCTGCAGGTCGCTGACCAGGCGACCCGGCGGGGCGGCGACGAGCGGCCGCGCGCCGACGTCGGCCAGCGCCGCGGCCACGTCGATCGCGGACCGGTCGAGATCGGCATCGGCGAGGGCCGACACCACCTGGAGGACCGTGCGGCCCGCCAGACGATGCGCGCCGCGCCGATGCAGGGAGAAACCGTAATCCTGTTCGGTCATGGCACCGATGCGCTAAGGAAGCCGGGCAGGCTGGGAGGGCGGCATCGCGCCTATGAACGAGATTAGCGCGTCAAGGTTAACGGCCGCCGAACACGGCGTGCCCCGCTTCATCGAGCCCGGATCCGGTGGGCGACGCCTCGCGCTGCGCCGTCGGGACGGGGCGGGGCCGGCGGTGGTCTGGCTCGGCGGTTTCCGCTCGGACATGCTCGCGACCAAGGCCTGCGCGCTCGACGCCTGGGCGGCCGAGCATCGCCGCGCCTTCCTGCGGTTCGACTATTCCGGACACGGCGAATCGGACGGCCGCTTCGAGGACGGCACGATCACGCGCTGGCTCGAGGACAGCCACGCGGCGATCGCGGCCGGGTCGCCCACGCGGGACGGCGCCGGGCCGATCCTGGTGGGCTCGTCGATGGGCGGTTGGCTGGCGCTGCTCGTCGCGCGCGATCTGGCCGCGGCCGGCACGCCGGCGGCGGGCCTGGTGCTGCTCGCCCCGGCGCCCGACTTCACCGAACGATTGATCCGGCCGGGGCTCGATGCCGCGGCGCTCCACGCGATCGAGACGGCCGGCGTGTTCATGCAGGCTTCGCACTATGGGCCGCCAGTGCCGATCACCCGCGCGCTGCTGGAGGATGGACGCCGCCACCTCGTTCTCGACGGCGTCGTACGCACCCATGCTCCCGTGCACATCCTTCAGGGCATGAACGATCCCGACGTGCCATGGCGCACCGCGACGACGCTGGTCGAGCATCTCGCCGGCGATGCCGCCGTCCTGACCCTGATCAAGGATGGCGACCACCGCCTGTCGCGCCCGCAGGACATCGAGCGCTTGTTGTCGGCGGTGGCCGGCATCACCGGCTGAAGCCTCAACGAAAACAGGAGCCTTTGCCCATACCAGGTGCTCGAAAAACACGCAGCCTGGAAAATGAACGGCTCATGAAAAGAGCTTGCGGGCCGTTACCGCTGTGTCACACTGCCGTCGTCCCAACGCGATGAAAAGGACCCAGGCATGTCGCTGCAGAACCACCTCTCGGAGCTCGAGCGTCGTCACGGCAATCTCGAGCGCGAGATCGCCAAGGAGCGTATCCACCCCGCGGCGGACGGGGTGAAGGTTGCGGAACTCAAGCGTCGCAAGCTCGTCCTGAAGGACGAGATCACAAAGCTTCGGAGCGTGACGCTTCACTGAGCGTCCCTGGCGAGACGACATGCCGCTGCCGGTCGCCGACAGCGGCTTTTTTTACTCACGGCTGTCTCCGCCACTCCGGGCCGCGCGGCGGGAATCCGGAAACGCTTCTCCCCACCGCAGACGCGAACCGGCCGGCGCCATGGGTTTCGGGTTCGCCTCGTCCGTCCCGGAATGATGGAGGTCGAGCGTCACCGCAGGCTCTGCTTGGCGCAATCGAGATCGACGGCGCCCTGAATGCCGGGCACGATCCCCGTTTCGCTGTGCTGCCAAGCGAGCCAGGCGCGGTCGCCGTATTCCTCCGGTAAGGTGCGGCCGAGCCCGCGCACCCAGAGTGGATAGTCCGACAAGGCGCCATCCATGACCTGGCTGAAGAAGTCGCGCGGGGCGTAGATGATCGGGCGCCGCCCAGTGGCGCGCTCCATCGCGGCGAGGATCGTCCTCATCTCGGCCAGCGCCTCCGTCCGCGGTAGGGTGATGGGACAGGTCCGTGAGCCCGGGTTCCACTCGACGTCCAGCACGGGCGGCAGCGCGTCGGGATCGTCGGGGACGTTCATGACGAACCATCGCGCCTGGTCTGCCGCCGGTCGGCACCAATAAACGAAATGGTAGGCGCCGCGCCGCACCCCGGCCGCGCCCGCCAAGGACCAATTGCGACGGAACGCGGGATCGAGGTAGTCGCCGCCCTCCGTGGCCTTGATCCAGGCGAAGGCGATTCCGGCTCGGGCCACCGCCGGCCAGTCGATGACGCCCTGGTGGCGCGAGACGTCGATGCCGCGCACCCGGCAGGTCGACGACGGCGTCGCGTCGCGGCCGCAGGCGGCGAGGATCGAGATCGTGCCGAAGAGCAGCAGCCGTAGCGCGCGGCGTAGGAAGAGCGGCGGATCAGAACGTGTGAAAGGCAAGGCCGAAGGAGAATTGTCGTGGCGCGCCGGGCGGCGGCGGCGGGTAGGGCGCGGCGCGATAGACCATGGCCACCGCCTCGGCGTCGAGGGTAGGATCGAGACTCTTCTCCCGAACCTCGCAGGTCACGACCTCGCCCCGGTCGCCGACGGCGAAGGCGATCACCGCGTGCGTGGGGACGCCGTTGTGCTCGTCGTCGCGTTTCTGCCTGGCGACCCGGCTCAGGACCAGCTGCTGGTACGAGATGGAATCGTCGAGCGGGTTGTCGCCCGAAGTGAGAGCCGGCATCGCCATCGCCGGCATCGGCCCGAGCAGTTGTGCCATGCGTTGTGCCACGTTCCTGTCCGGCGTCTGCTCCGCCTTCGCGGCACTCTGCTTCTCCGGTGGCTTGGGTGCAGGGGGCTTCGACGCGGAGGGTTTGGGTGCAGGGGGCTTGGGTGCCGGAGGTTTAGGCGCCGGCGGTTTTGATGCGACCGGCTTGCTTTGCGCCTGTCGACGCGGCGGCTCGGAAGGCTTGGCCTGAGGGGCCGCAGGCTTCGGCTTGTCCGGCTCCGGCGGCAGCTGCACGACCTCGATCGGGGTCTCGATCGGCGGTCGGGCCGCGTGCGCGTGCGGCGTCCAGATCAACGGCGCCACGAGACATGCGTGGAGGACCAGCGAACCGGCCAGGATCGCGGGCGCGAACCAGTCGCGCCGCGGCGGCCGCTGCGGGGCGGCCGGACGCTCGATCATCGCCGCGCCCCCGCGTAGGCGAAGTTGGCGGAAAACGTGTGCTCGGCGCCGGTCGGCGGCTTGGGAAAGGGTGCGGCGCGGCGCACGATGGCCAGCGATTCCGCATCCAGGTCCGCGACTCCGCTCGATACGGCGACCGCGACTTCGACGAGGCCGCCGTCGTCGTTCACGGTGAAGCGGACCCCGACGGTCGCGGGCTTCGCTGCCTGCCGCGCGCCATCCTTGGCCTTGGCGAGCTGGCTGAACACCAAGGATTGGTAGCCGACGAGCTCACCGTCGCCGTCGCTTCCTTCGGACGGCAGCGCGACGGCATGGATCGAATCGCGGAGCGGGCCGAGGTCCGGCTCGTCCGCCTTGAGGGCCTGCTGCTCGGCCTTGAGCTCGTCCAGCTGGTGCTCCAGCTCGGCCCGCTGTGTCTCGGCCCGCTGGGTCTCGGCCGGGGAGGGTTGGGGCGCCGGCGCCGGCTTGGCGACCACGGGCTCCGTCGTTTGAGGCTCGGGTCGTGGAGGCTCGGGCGGTTTGGGCGCGTCGTGTGCGGCTTCGACCGGTGGCGGAGCGGGCTTCGGAGCTTCGGGCGGAGCCTCCTCGATCACCTCGATCGGCGTCTCCTCCGGCGGCGGCGCGGCTTCGGCCTTCGCCGCGAGCAGCACGAACGACAGCAGCGCGGCATGCAGGACCAGCGAAACCGCGACCATCGCGACGATCAAGGACTGCTGGCGCCGCGCGCCGAGGCCCTCGCGCCAGCGCTCGTCCGCCCGTGCGGGCGCGACCCGCAGCAGAGCGTGCGCCGCCGTCCTGATCGTCGTCGGGCTGGCGATGGCCGGAATGTCTCCTGTGGGCGCGTCCGAGATTAGAGCGGCGTCGGCGAGCACGCTGTGTCTTAAATGCCTCCCGTCTCCTCGCTGCAAGCGTGGCCGCAGGCTTGACCGCGATCCTCGTTTCCGCAACGAGGGCCGGCGCGCCGCGGCCTTCGCCTGGACCATGCGGCGGCGAAGGGGGCAGGGTGCACGTCGGCCCGTGGATCGAATGGCTTGCGGCAGCCTGGTGGCTGGTGGGCGTCGCCGTGTTCGCGGTGTCGCTTTTCGGCGCGCTGTTGCAGCCGCGCCACCAGCGCCGCCGCGCGGCGTCCGACGTCGTGCCGCCGGTTTCGTTGATCTGTCCGGTCAAGGTCGTCAATCCCGGCTTCGATCGGGCCCAGGCCTCGGCCTTTGCCCAGGACCTGCCGGTCTACGAGGTTCTGGTCGGCGCCGCCGAGCAGCGTTCTCCGGCGCTGGAGCGAATGGAGCGGCTGGTCGCGGCCAGCCAAGTGCCGGCGCGCCTCCTGCGCTCGCCCGGGTTCGGCGCGATGAGCCCCAAGCTGGACACGTTGAGCGCGCCGCTCGAGGCCGCCGCGCACGACGTCGTCGCCACCAAGGACAGCAACATCTCGCTGTCGGCGAACACGATTCGGGTCATGCTGCGCAGCCTGGTGCCGGGCGTCGGCCTGGTCTGCGCCGTCCCCGTGGCGGTGCGCGCCGAGACGCTGGGTGGCCGCATCGAGGCCATTCTCATCAATCGTGACGCCCGCCTGCTGCTCACGGCCTCGGCCTTCGGCAAGGGCTACGGCGTCGGCAAGGTGATGCTGTTCCGGCGCTCCGACCTCGCCCGAGGCGGGGGCGTTCAAGCCTTGGGCTACACGATCGCCGAGGACACGGCCTTGTCGCGGGCGATGGCCGGGATCGGGCTGGCGACCGTCTTCGCCGAGGCGACGGTCGATCAGGAGATCGGCACCCGCACGATCCGCGATGTCTATGCCAGGCAGGCGCGCTGGGCGGTGATCCGCCGGGCCGAGGAGCCGATGACCTTCGCCTTCGAACCGGTGGCGTGCCCGCTGCCGGCCGCGCTCGCGGGAGCGCTCGCGGCGCCCCTGCTCGGGGTTGCTGCGGGTATCGGCTTCGTCGCGACCCTGCTGGGCTGGTACGCGATCGAACTGGCGGTGACGGCGGGCAAAGGCTGGGAGCTGGCGCCCTGGACGCCGACCGCCTTCCTCGGCCGCGACGCCGTGCTGCTCGTCGCCTGGGTCCGCGCCTGGTTCACCCGCAGCGTCGTCTGGCACGGCGGGCGGCAGGACGTTCGCGCCGTGCTGGGAGACGGGAAATGTCCCCCGTGAGCCATCCAGGCGCCGTCCGGTCCGAGCTCGACGGAACGGGCGGTCCTCCCGGCCATTCACCTGCAGCAACAGGCTCGCCGCGCCGCATCGCGCCGCAAAATGGCGATGTGTGATCGCAGCGACTTGGCGCGGGGGTGCGGTGTCGGCGTTCGCCGACGGGCGGGCATGCGCCTGTCGGAAACCGATGGCGCGGGTTGAATTCGCGGGAAACGCGAGCGATATCAGCCGCGCCCTAAGACCCCAATCCATCGGGAGCCCCAGACATGACGACCGGTGAAGCCGACACCGCCAACGCGCCCACCGGCGTGACGCCCGAGGAGACGATCACCGCGACGCCGCAGCCCGCGGGCACCCAGCACGCCTTCCAGGCCGACGTCGCGCGCCTGCTGCACCTCATGGTGCATTCGGTGTACTCCGAGCGCGACATCTTCCTGCGCGAGCTCATCTCGAACGCGGCCGATGCCTGCGAGAAGCTGCGCTACGAGGCGATCGCCGAGCCGAGCCTGGTGCAGGACGGCCAGCCCTTCGGCATCACGATCGCGACCGACAAGGACGCCAAGACGCTCAGCGTGTCCGACAACGGCGTCGGCATGAGCGAGGAGGAGCTGATCGGCGCGCTAGGCTCGATCGCGTCGTCGGGCACCCGTGCCTTCCTCGACAAGCTCTCCGCCAAGAACGAGGCCGAGAAGCCGGCGACGGGCCAAGACCTCATCGGCCAGTTCGGCATCGGCTTCTACTCGGCCTTCATGGTCGCCGATCATGTCGAGGTCGACACCCGCCGCGCCGGGGCCGACTTCGCCCACCGCTGGACCTCCGATGGCAAGGGCGCCTATTCCATCGCCCCGCTCGACTTGGACCAGGCGCCGGTGCGCGGCACCCGCGTCGTGCTGCACCTCAACGCCGAATCGCAGGATTACCTCGAGGCCTGGAAGATCGAAGGCATCGTGCGCGAGCATTCCGGCGCCATCGCCGTGCCGATCGACCTGCTGGAAAAGGCCGGCGACGAGCCGCGCAAGCTCTCCGAAGGCGTCGCGCTCTGGACCAAGCCCAAGAGCGCGGTGACGCCCGAGGAATACAAGGAATTCTACCACACGCTCGGCGCATTCGACGAGCCCGCGCTCACGGTGCATTGGCGCGCCGAGGGGCGCCACGAATACACCGTGCTGGCCTTCGTGCCCTCGACCAAGCCGTTCGACCTGTTCGACCCGCAGCGCAAGGGCAAGGCCAAGCTCTACGTGCGCCGCGTGTTGATCTCGTCCGACGCCGAGATCGTGCCGAACTGGCTGCGCTTCGTGAAGCTCGTCGTCGATTCGGCCGACCTGCCGCTGAACGTGTCGCGCGAGCTGATCCAGGAAAGCGCGGTGTTCGCGGCGATCAAGAAAGGCGTGACCAACCGCATCGTGCAGGAACTGACGAAGTTCTCCGAGAGCGACAAGGGCGCCTTCGACTCGGTCTGGGAGATCTTCGGCGGCGTCATCAAGGAGGGCCTCTACGAGGATCCCGAGCGTCGCGACGCGATCTACAAGATGGCCCGCTTCTTCACCTCGACCCATCCCGAGGGCAAGCGCACGCTCACCGACTACGTCGCAGGCCTGAAGACCAATCAGACCTCGATTTATTACGTGTTGGGCGAGGACGTGAAGCGTCTCCAGGCCAGCCCGCAGCTCGAGGGCTTTCGCGCCCGTGGCATCGAGGTGCTGCTGCTGCCCGACCCGATCGACGCCTTCTGGGTGGGCAACGCGGTCGGCTTCGACGGCAAGCCGTTCAAGTCGATTTCGCAGGGCGCGTCGGACATCAAGGACATCGCGCTCGAAGAGGGCAAGCAGCAGGCCGACGCCGAGGCCGGTGCCCATCAGGCCTCGCTCTACGCCCTGATGAAGCAGACGCTGGAGAACGAGGTCGAGGACGTCCGCGCCTCCGACCGCCTCTCGGAAAGCCCCGCCTGCCTCGTCGCGCAGGACCGCGGCCTCGACCTGCGGCTCGAGCGCATGCTGGCCGAGCACGGGCAGCTCGGCGGCAAGTCGACCAAGCCGGTGCTGGAGGTGAATCCATCGCACCCGCTCATCGCGGCGCTTCAGGGTCACGTCGATGCGGCCGACAAGGGCGCCTTCGAGGACATCGTCTGGCTGCTGCTCGACGAGGCTCGGCTGATGGAGGGTGAGAAGCCGGCCGATGCGCCGGGCTTCTCCGCCCGGCTCACCCGCGTGCTGACGAAGGTGGCGCAAGCCGGTGGGACCGCCGCTGCCGCCTGACCCCGCCGCGTCCATCGACGCGGCGCGTCGAGAGGGCGTGGAGACGCTGCGGAGGGCCGGTATCGACCAGCCACAGCTCGATGCTCGGCTCCTTGTGGGCGCCGCCTGTGGCTTCGACCATGCGGGGCTCGTCCGCGAGGGGGGACGAAAGCTCGGAGAGCAAGCCGGCTCGGCGCTGGCTGCGATGCTCTCGCGTCGGCTCGCCCGCGAGCCGGTCTCGCGCATTCTCGGGCGCCGCGAGTTCTGGGGGCTGTCATTCGCCGTCACGCCCGACGTGCTCGACCCGCGTCCCGAGACCGAAGGGCTCGTGGGGTCGGTGTTGGATGCGCTCGGAGGGCGCCGCGCCGCGCCGTTGCGCCTGCTCGATCTCGGCACCGGCTCCGGTGCGATCCTGGCCGCCCTGCTGCACGAGCTGCCCGAAGCCTTCGGCATCGGTCTCGACCGTTCGCCGCGAGCCTGCGCCGTGGCGGCCGGAAATCTTCGCGCCCTCGGCCTCGGCGCGCGCGCCGGCGTGGTCTGCGGCTCCTGGACCACGTCGCTCGCCGGGACATTCGACGCCATCGTCTCGAACCCGCCTTACATTCCGTCGCGCGAACTCGCCGGGCTCGCCGCGGAGGTTCGCGATCATGATCCCGACGTCGCGCTCGACGGCGGCTGGGACGGGCTCGACGCCTATCGCGCCCTTCTACCAGGGCTCTGCGACCACCTCGCGCCGGGCGGCGTCGCGGCCGTCGAATGCGGCTGGGACCAGGGCGACGACGTCGCCACCCTGTGTCGCGAGGCGGGTCTCGCGGGCGTGATGGTCTATCGCGACCTCGCAGGGCACCAACGTGTGGTGCTCGGTTCGATGCAATCGCCGATCGTTGGGTGACCTGAAGGAAAGCACTTGGCGAACGCAACGAAAACGCGTAGACACATCTCGCAAGCGCCATTCGCCGCCGCGTCTCCGTTGGACACGCAGAGCAACGATCGGTGCCGTGGACATCTCGGTTTCCCGCGACGAAGCGGATGCAAGAGACGGACTGCCACATCTGATGACAATGCTGCAATCGCGAGATGGGCGCCGGTCCGGCGAGGAAATCTTCGTTTGAGGCAGGTGACTTCGAATCGAACGCCGCCAGAGCGCATCGGCGCCTGATCCGGGCATTGATTTCGAAAGTCCAGGGTATCCTGTTCGTCCGGCACGGTCCCGCGGCGTTCCAGGTCAACGAGACACACCGATGCCAAACAAGGATCATCGATGAGACCCGGCCAGAACAAGCGTATGCGCGGTCGCAACAACAACAACAATAACGGCAGCAATCGTCGGGGTCCCAATCCGCTGACCCGTTCGTACGAATCGAACGGGCCGGATGTGAAGATCAGGGGAACGGCCCACCATGTCGGCGAGAAATACCTGCAGCTCGCCAGGGATGCGCAGTCGTCCGGCGATCCGGTGATGGCGGAGAGCTATCTCCAGCACGCCGAACATTACTTCCGGCTCATCGCCTCGGCGCAGCTCGCGCAGCAACAAGCGCAGTTCGGCTACCAGCGCCAGCCCGGCGAGCCGGTCGAGCAGGACGACGACGGCGACGACGATTTCGACAGCCTGCCCGACCGCTTCGCTTCGCCGAGCGAGAAGGTGGTCGCGCAGCCGCCGCAGCAGCCGCCTGCCCAGCCTTATGAGCCGCGCAACGAGCGCGCCTACAACGATCGGCAGCCCTACGAGTCGCGCCACAACGGCCAGGCCCAAAATGGACAGGGCCAAGGCGGCCAAGCCCAGAACGGCCAGGCCCAGAACGGCTATTACGGGGACCGGCCGCAGCAGAACGACAATCGGCCGCGTCCGCCGTACGCCGACCGACAGGATCGCAACGCGCAGCAACAGGATCGCAACAACGTTCCGGATCGTGGCAACCAGGAGCGTGGCAGCCACGAACGCAACGGGCAGGAGCGTGGGCAAGAGCGTCTTCAGGGCCAGGATCGTTCGGCGGATCGCGGCAACGCGAACGGCGGCGAGCGACAGAGCCGCGACTATGACAATCGCAACTTCCGCAACCGGCGCGACGATCGTTCGCGCGACGGCCAGCCGGTGCGCGATTTCCAGCCGCGCGCGCCCGTGCCGGACGAGCAGCCCGTCGTCGGCCTCCCCGCCTTCATCACCGCGCCGACCCGAGCGCCCGTCACCGATGCGGCCGAGGCCGAGCAGCCGGTGATCGCGCAGTCTCAGCCTCCGGAGACCGCGCCCGAGACGAGCGAGGATGCCGGTTTCCACATGCGTCCGCGCCGTCGCCGCCGGCCGAAGCCGGAGTTCGCCGGTGCCGAGGGCGGGTCCGAGGGAACTGCCGCTCCTGCGCCCGGCGGCGAAGCGTCCGAGCCCTGACGAGCGGCGTCCGCGCGGCAAATCTGCCTCGCCGACTTACGTGCGCAGGGCTCGCAGAAACAGCGACACCGCGGCGTTGGTCCGCGCCTCGAGTTCCGCGGGCGCCATCGGAATACCGAAGACCTTGAAACGCGAGGCACGGCCGAGAACCAGGGCGAGGAACATATCGGCGAGCTGCATCGGTTCGTCGATCGCCCAGCGCGGATCGTCGGCGTGTCCGGCCAGGATGCCGGCGACGAGGCGCTGCTGACGGCCGAAGCCCTCGGTCACGGCCAGTCTCGCGAGGTCCGGGAAGCGTGGACCTTGGGCCGAAAGGATCCGCGACAGCGCGACCGCGCCGGGGGCGAGCCCCTTTTCCAGAAGGCGCGCGGCGACCCGGCGCAACGTGACCTCGAGATCGCCACCCGCGGTGACGCGGAATTCCGCTTCCAGGGGTCCGTAGATCTGGAGGATGCGCCGCTGCAGCACGTCGGCGAACAGCGCGGCCTTGTCGGCCCAGCGGGCGTAGAGCGTGGCCTTGCCGATCGCGGCCGCCTCGGCGAGCCCATCCATCGACGTGGCTTCGAAGCCTTGCTCCATGAACATCGTCGTCGCGATCTCGAGCAGCCGCTCGTCGCGCTCCGCCGCCGCCGCCCGGGTCGGACGGCCGCCGCGACGAGCCGGAGGTTGGGCGAGATCGTTCATGCGGTATCAAACTAGCCGGGACGTCGCGCCGATGAAAGCCATCGCCATTGATCCGCCACGCTCGTCCGATTAGAACAGTACCGTTCCGTTTTAAGAGGTCAAGGTGACCACGACTGCCGCTCCAGCATCCACGCCGCGCCGGCTACGCATGAAGCCGATCCTTCTCGCCCTCGCCCTGACCGGCGTCGCCGGCTATGGTGCGGACTGGGGCTGGAACTGGTGGATCGACGGTCGCTTCCGCGAGACGACGGACGACGCCTTTCTGCAATCCGACAAGGTCGTGGTGGCACCCAAGGTCGGCGGCTTCGTCGCCGAACTCGCGGTCGGCGACAATCAGCCGGTTCACGCCGGCGACATTCTCGCCCGCATCGACGACAAGGACTACCAGGTCGCCCTGGCGCAAAGCGAGGCCGACCTCGAGAAATCGAAAGCGAGTCTCGAGGGCGTCGGCTCGGCGCTGATCCAGCAGCAGGCCCGCATTGTCGAGGCCAAGGCCGACGTCGCCAACACATCGGCTGCGCTGGCCTTCGCGGAGCAGGAGGACAAGCGCTACGCCGATCTCTACGCCAGGGGTGCCGGCACAAGCCAGCGAACCCAGCAGGCCGTCTCCGACCTCCACATGAAGACGGCGGCGCGCGACAAGGCGAATGCCGGCTACGATGCCGCGCAAAAGCAGATCGACGGGCTGCGCTCGCTCGAGGCCGCTGCCCGCGCCACGCTGCGGCGTTCGGAGATCAACCTTCGGCAGGCTCAGCTCAACATCGGATACACCACCATCGTCGCGCCGATCGACGGCGTCGTCGGCGACCGCTCGGTACGCCGCGGCCAGCTCGTGCAGCCCGGAACCAACCTCCTGACGGTGGTGCCGATGGGCGACGCGATCTTCCTCGTCGCGAACTTCAAGGAGACGCAGGTCGGGGCGATGAAGGAGGGCCAGCCGGCCAGCTTCACGATCGACGCCTTCGGCAACCACGTCTTCCATGGCCGAATCGAGAGCTTCTCGCCGGGCACCGGGTCGCAGTTCGCGCTGCTGCCGCCGGAGAACGCCACGGGCAATTTCACCAAGGTCGTGCAGCGCGTGCCGGCAAAGATCGCGCTCGATCCCGGCGACCCGATGATCGCGCGGCTCCGGCCGGGCCTGTCGGCCGAGGCGATGGTGGACATCCGTGGCGAGGGCAGGGCGACGCCGCCGCCTCGGCGGAGCGATGCCGAGCGCGTGAGCCAGCGGTGAGCGTCGCGCCGCTGCAAAAGGCCTCGCTGGCGGACTGGTGCGCCACGATCGGCGGCATCCTCGGGGCTTTCACCGCCATCCTCGACATTCAGATCACCAATTCCTCCCTCGCCAACATCGAGGGCGGCATCGGCGCTTCGGCCGATCAGGGATCGTGGATCTCCACCGCCTATCTGATGGCCGAGATCATCGTGATCCCGCTCACCGGCTGGCTCGGCAACAGCGTCTTCGGCCTGCGCCGCTATCTCAGCGTCAACACCGTGCTGTTTGTCGGCTTCTCGGTCGCCTGCGCGCTGTCGACGTCGCTGCCGCAGCTGATCCTGTTTCGCGCCGGCCAGGGTTTTACGGGCGGCGTGCTGATCCCGACGGCGATCACCATCCTGCGCACGCGGCTGCCGAAGCATCAGCAGCCGATCGGCATCACGATCTTCGGTCTGACGGCGACCTTCGCGCCGGCGATCGGGCCGACGATCGGCGGCTGGCTGACCGAGAACCTCTCCTGGCACTACATCTTCTACCTGAACCTGATCCCCGGCGCGATCGCGGCGGCGCTGCAGCTCACCGCTTTGCCCAAGCAGGCGACGCGATGGGAAGAGCTCGCCAAGGGCGACTGGTTCGGCGTGGTCGCGATGGCGATCGGACTCTCCTCCCTCACCTTCGTGCTCGAGGAGGGCCAGCGCAAGGAATGGTTCGAGAGCGATATCATCCGCGTGGCGGGTGCCGCCGCGATCGCCGGCATCGTGATGTTCATCGTCCGCGAACTGACCGCGCGGCACCCGTTCATCAATCTCCGGGTGCTGAGGAACCGCACCATCGGCGCCTCGACCACGCTGATGGTGGTGGTCGGTGCCGTATCGCTCGGCTCGACCTACATCATCCCGCTCTACTGCGCGCAGATCCAGGGCTACGACGCCCAGCAGATCGGCTGGGTGGTGATGTGGAGCGGCATCCCCCAGCTCTTCGTGTTTCCGCTGATGCCGGTCCTGATGCGTCGCGTCGATCCGCGCCTGCTGGTGTTCGCCGGCACGCTGCTGTTCGCCGCCTCCTGCTTCATCAACGTCAACCTGACCCACGACGTCGGCATGGATCAGCTGATCCTGCCGCAGCTGCTGCGGGCGGCGGGGCAACCGCTGTTCTCGATCCCCCTGTCGCAGCTGTCCACCGCCGGCCTGCCGCCGCGCGACACGGCGGATGCCTCGGCGTTGTCCAACATGATGCGCAATCTCGGCGGCTCGATCGGCATCGCCTCGCTGTCGACGATCATCGAGCGGCGCGAGCACATGCACTTCTCCGTGCTGGCCGAAGCCATGACGCAGAACGCGACGCGCACGCAGGAGCGGCTGCACGCGATGATCGCCGGGCTGAGTTCCACGCTTGATCCGGCGCTGGCGCGGACACGCGCGCTCGCCACGCTGGCGGCGCAGGTGCGCCGCGAGGCGACGGTGATCGCCTACGCCGACGCCTTCTGGCTGGTCGGCGTGGGGCTCATCATCAGCCTCGCCGCGATCCTGCTCCTGAAGCGTCCGACGCGCGTGGCCGCGCCGGTCGAGGCGCACTGAGGCCAGGACGGAAAAGACGGCTGGCGGAAAAGACGGCGCGCCCGTCTTCATCGAACGATCCGTGCACCCCACATGTCCGCAGGGCCGCCGCTGACGGGGCCCGGTCATGACGCGCGCCGCCGCTACGGGACGGCCGCGGGCAGGAGGACGCATGAACATCGAGAAGTACACCGAGCGCGCGCGCGGCTTCATTCAGAGCGCCCAGACCCTCGCGATGCGCGAGGGCAACCCGCAATTCACGCCGGAGCACCTGCTGAAGGTGCTGCTGGACGATTCCGAGGGGCTCGCCGCCGGCCTCATCGACAAGGCCGGTGGTCGTTCGCGCGACGCACTGACGGGCACCGAGCTGGCGCTCGGCAAGCTGCCCAAGGCGCAAGGGTCGGCCGGCCAGACCTATCTGGCGCAGGGCACGGCGCGCCTGCTCGACCAGGCCGAACAGATCGCGCAGAAGGCCGGCGACAGCTACGTCACCGTCGAGCGCCTGCTGCTCGCGCTCGCGCTCGACAAGGGCACCGAAGCCTCGAAGATCCTCGCCAATGCCGGCGTGACGCCGCAGACGCTGAACGGCGCGATCGAGGACCTGCGCAAGGGCCGCACCGCCGACAACGCGTCGGCCGAGAACGCCTACGACGCCCTGAAGAAGTATTCGCGCGACCTCACCGACGCCGCGCGCAAGGGCAAGCTCGATCCGGTCATCGGCCGCGACGAGGAGATCCGCCGCACGATCCAGGTCCTGTCGCGGCGCACCAAGAACAACCCCGTGCTGATCGGCGAGCCGGGCGTCGGCAAGACCGCCATCGCCGAAGGCCTGGCGCTGCGCATCATCAACGGCGACGTGCCCGAGAGCCTCAAGGACAAGCGGCTGCTCGCCCTCGACCTGGGCGCGCTCATCGCCGGCGCGAAGTATCGCGGCGAGTTCGAGGAGCGGCTGAAGGGCGTCCTCAACGAGGTGCAGGCCGCGGCCGGCGGCATCATCCTGTTCATCGACGAGATGCACACGCTGGTCGGCGCGGGCAAGGGCGAGGGCGCCATGGACGCCTCCAACCTGCTGAAGCCGACGCTGGCGCGCGGCGAGCTGCACTGCATCGGCGCCACCACGCTCGACGAGTACCGCAAGCACGTCGAGAAGGACGCGGCGCTGGCGCGGCGCTTCCAGCCGGTGTTCGTTTCCGAGCCGACCGTGGCGGACACGATCTCGATCCTGCGCGGCCTCAAGGAGAAATACGAGGTGCACCACGGCGTCCGCATCACGGATGCCGCGATCGTCGCCGCCGCGACCTTGTCGAACCGCTACATCGCCGACCGCTTCCTGCCGGACAAGGCCATCGACCTCGTCGACGAGGCGGCCTCGCGCCTGCGCATGCAGGTCGATTCCAAGCCCGAGGAGCTGGACGAGCTCGACCGCCGCATCGTGCAGCTGCGCATCGAGCAGGAGGCCCTGAAGAAGGAGACCGACATGGCCTCTCGCGACCGGCTCGAGCGGCTCAGCGGCGATCTCGGCAACCTCGAGGAGAAGTCCGCCGCCCTGACGCAGCGCTGGCAGGCCGAGAAGGGCAAGCTCGGCGACGCGCAGAAGCTCA
>CAXTVT010000050.1:0-25182 GCA_964247745.1 uncultured Beijerinckiaceae bacterium | reverse complement strand
GGCAGCGTCGAGTTGTCGATGAAGAAATCGGAGGAATGCAGCACGAAGCCGCGCCCCGTCTCCACCGGGCCGCCTGTCAGGACCTGCATCGCGCCGGCCTTGCGGGGCAGACGGATCGCCTCGTCCTTGCCGATGACGTCGAGCTGCACCAGCAGTTCGGGAAACTTGACCTTGGGCGCGGCGCGATTGATGACGATGCCCATCGCACCCTCGTCGGAATGGGCGCAGAGGTAGATGACCGAGCGGGCGAAGCGCTCGTCCTCCATGCCGGGCATGGCGACGAGCATCTGGCCGTCGAGAAAGCCGCCGTGACTGTGGACGCGATCGGATTGAGAGAGGACGAATGGCAACTCGGGAGGCTTGCCCGTTGCGGGTTCGGCGGCGGCGCACTCGGGCGCCTCGTGGTTTCCGGTCGTCGAATGTCTCATGCCAGCGGCCTCTTGATCTCGAGCCCTATTTCGTCGTCTTGCCGTCCTTGCGGTCTCCAGCGATTCACTCCCGGCGAACCCCTTGATGACATCTAAGCAAATTTCCCTCCATCCATCTGCATCCGTTCGCATCGGGCGCGCGATTTGCCCTCTGCTGTGTGCTTTCGGCATCTCCGGCGGTGCCAGCGCAGCGCGGGCGCAGGCGATGGTGGTCCCGCAAACGGGCGGCCAGATGTCCATCCTGCGGCTCGTCTCGGCCGGTGGCCTTCACGGCGGCCATTATGAAGCCGGCGTCGATCTCACCATGGCGCCGGGCTCTCATACCTATTGGAAGATCCCCGGCGAGGCCGGGGTTCCCCCCGTCTTCACGTTCAACGGATCCGAGAACGTCGCAGCGGCCGTCGTGAGTTTCCCCGTGCCCTCGCGCATCAGCGAGGAAGGCATCGACGCCTTCGGCTACGGCGACGGCGTGGTGTTTCCTGTCGCCGTGACGCCGGTGGACCGCGGCAAGCCGTCCGTGCTCCACGCGGATGTCACCTACGCCGTGTGCAACAAGATCTGCGTGCCGGGTCATGGCGAGGCGACCCTGACTCTGACGCCACGCGGCGCCCCGGTCGGCGGTGACGACGTCACCGCCGCACTGGCCAAGGTGCCGAAGCCGGTGCCGAGCGCGCCCCTCTCGATCGCCCGCGTTTCCGGCACGTCGGACCCGACCTGGACGCTGAGCTGGAACGGCGCCGATGCGCCCGACGACATCTTCCCCGACGCGCCGGAGGGATTCTACTTCGACACGAAGAAGATCGCTCCGGCCAAATGGACGATCACGGCCCAGCAGAGCGTCACGGCGCCGAAAGCGCCGAGCGTCGCGGTGTCGCTGGTTCTGGCACGCCCCAAGGACCCGACGAGCGTCACCGAAACATTCGACGTGGGCGAACCGGCGAAGTAAGCGTGCACCGCAGCAAAGGAGCGCAGCGATGAGCATCGAAGTCGGCGGCAAGATCCCGGACGCCACGTTTTTCGTCATGACCGAGGATGGCCCGGCGCCGCGCACCACTGCCGAGATCTTTCCCGGCCGCAAGGTGGTGCTGATCGCCGTGCCCGGCGCCTTCACCCCGACCTGCTCGATGAACCACCTGCCGCCCTACATCGCCGCCATCGACCAGTTGAAGGCCAAAGGCGTCGACGAGGTGGTGGTGACCGGCGTCAACGACGTGTTCGTGATGGGCGCCTGGGCCAAGCACACCGGCGGCGAAGGCAAGGTGACCTACCTGGCCGACGGCAGCGCCGATTTCGCCAAGGCCATGGGGCTGACGCTGGATCTCGGCGAGCGCGGGCTCGGCATGCGATCGCAACGCTACGCCATGGTCGTCGACGACGGCGTGGTGAAGACGATGGCGGTCGAGGCCAGCCCCGGCCAGGCCGACGAGACCAGCGCCGAGAAGCTCCTGGCGAAGCTCTGAAGGCGCGGCGCCCGCGCGCAAGAAGGGATCGTCCGATCGTATCGGTCCGGTCTTCGAGATCGGGAACTTGCGCCCTTCCCGCGGAGATCGCGGGCGATTAGGCGGAGGACGTCACTTTGTGGCAATCCTCCGATCACTTGGCCGCCCTACGGGCGGCCTTTTTCTTGAGCCGGCGCGGGGCTTTCAGCGCGCCCAGTGCCGGTCGAAGAAGGCGGCGATCTCCGTGAAGGCCTCCTTGGTCTCCGGCGCGTCGGCGTTGAAGAGATATTGCGCGTGGCTCATGCCCTCGAAGACCTGCAGCGTGGCCTCGACGCCGGCCTGGCGCAGCTTGCGGTGCACGCGCACGGCGTTGGACAGGAACAGGTCGCGCGTGCCCGAGGTGATGATCGCCGGCGGCAGGCCGGTGAAATCGCCGAAGATCGGCGAGAGCTGCGGGTCCTTCAGATCGTGCCCCGCCGGCACGTAGACCTTGCGCGCCGCCTCGATGTAGCCGTCGGCGCTGACCAGTACGTTGTCGAGCCATTCGTTGGTGCGGACCGTGTCGCCCTGGTTGGTCATGTCCGCCTCCGGCGTGCCCGGCGCGATCACCGCCGGTAGCGGCGCGCCCTCCGCCTTGGCGCGCAGGCACAGGGCCAGCGCCAGCCCGGCGCCGGCGGAGGTGCCGACGATGGCGACATCGCCCGGCTTGTGGTCCTTCAACAGCGCCTTGTAGCCCGCCATCACGTCGTCGTTGGCGGCGGGGAACGGATGGTCCGGCGCCATGCGATAGTCGATCGCGTAGACCTCGTAGCCGCCGAAGCCCGCCATCAGCACCGCTTCGAGCGTCCCGGCCTCGCCGGGATTGTAGACGAAGCCGCCGCCGTGGACCGCGTAGATCACCTTGCCCCGGTGCGCAGCGGGGATCGTCTTGGCCGCGACGCGGAACGCCTTGACGCCGCCGAGCGTGGTCGGCTCGCTGGTCACTCCGAGTTTTTCACGCAGGGCCGGAAGCTTGGCCGCACCCTTGGCGGCGAGCTTGGCGACCAGATCGTGCCACTCGAGCGGCGTCTTGGGGTCGGCGTTCCAGTCCGGCGCACGATATGGCGCGGAAACCTGCGCCTTGAACTGCGGGCTGATGGTCGTCGGCACGGGGATGACGCGCCCCGGTACGGTGCGCGGGCCCGCCACGGCATTGTCGGCGCCCAGCACGGCGGAAAGGGCGGAGAAATCGCCGCCGAGCATCATGGCATCGTTGCTGATGGGGGTGAGCGGGCTGACCGCCACGGGGGCGGACGCCTTCGTATCCGCCGCGATCGCGCGCGCCGCGACGATCGCCGCAGTGCCGAGTGTCAGAATGGTCAGCAAGGGTCCGAGACGACGATGCATGGCATTCCTCCAGAAGAGGCTTCTCATGCCCCGCCGCGGAGGCGGGCTCAAGGCATCGGGATCGAAATCCCAACGGCGATATCGGCGGCATGGAAACCAAGGCGAGGCCCATGACTTGGCAGTTTGGAGGAGAGGCCGATGACGAACGATCGCGATTTGCTGCCCGGTCGACTGCTGCGACAGGCCTTACCGCCCGAGGCCGTTGCGGGTTGGCCCGGCCTCGACATCCGCGACGCGCGCTTCGCCGCCGTGCTCGCGCCGGATGCGCCGTTGCATCAACTCTACCAATTCACCCTTCACGGCGAAGGCACGATCTGGGACCCGGTGCACGAGCGTCTGCTCTGGTCCGACGTGCCGAACCGCCGCCTGCTCGCCTGGCACCCCGATGGGCGCGTCGAGGTGGCGATCGATGCCACTTTCTTCATGAACGGCAATGCCATCGGCGCTGACGGCGTGCCGGTACATTGCGAGCACGGGCGGCGCTGCATCTCGCGGTCAAGCGGGGATGGCAGCGCCGGGGACGGCGGTGCCGTGCCGATCGTGACCCACTTCGACGGACGCCGCCTGAATTCACCGAACGACGTCACCGTGGCGGCAGACGGCGCGATCTGGTTCACCGACCCAACCTTCGGGATCCTTATGCCCAACCAAGGCTCGATCGTCGAACCAGACCTCGATCACCGCTCGGTTTACCGTTTCGATCCTAGCGACGGCGGCTTGCGCCGCATGGCGGATTTCGATCAGCCCAACGGGATCTTCTTCTCGCCCGACGGCCGCATCTGCTACGTATCGGACACCGCGCGCTCGCTCGGCGAGATTATCGGCGCCCATGCCCAGGACAGCCACGAAATCATCGCTTTCGACGTCGCAGCCGACGGCTCTCTATCCGGCCGCCGCCTCTTCTGCGTCACGGACCATGGCTATCCCGACGGCTTTGCCGTGGACAGACGGGGCTGGGTCTGGACCACAGCCGGCGACGGCGTCCACGTCTACGACGATGCCGGCGTCAAGCTTGGGTTTATCGCGCTGCCCGCCACGCCTTCGAACTGCTGCTTTGGACTCGCCGACATGTCTCGGTTCTTCGTGGCGGGACAGAAGTTCCTGTGGGCGTTCGACCTGAAAGGCTGACGACGCGCAGCGCCCGATCAGGACACCACAGCCTACGCGTGCTCCTTCTGGTAATCCTTCACGTCGGCGAAGGCGATCTCGGGCCAGCGCTCGGCCTCGTAGGTCAGGTCCCACACCGCCGGGGCCATGAAGACCGGCGAGCCGTCGAGGTCCTCGGCCATCGACGAGCCGTGCGCCTTGGCGAACTTCTCGATCTCGAGCTTGGCGCCGGTCATCCAGCGGCACAGCGTGAAGCGTGTGGTCTCGAACGAGACGTCGAGCCCATATTCCGCCTTCAAACGATCGATCAGCACGTCCAATTGCAGCGCCCCGACCACGCCGACGAGCGAGCCGGAGCCGTCCACCGGAATGAACAGCTGCACGACGCCCTCCTCCGCCATCTGGCTCAGGGCCTCGCGCAGCTTCTTCTGCTTCATGCTGTCGCCGATCTTCACCCGGCGCAGGATCTCGGGCGCGAAGCTCGGCACGCCGCGAAACACCAGGTCCTCGCCCTCGGTCAGCGTGTCGCCGATGCGCAGCAAACCATGGTTGGGAATGCCGACGACGTCGCCGGGGTAGGCTTCCTCGGCGAGCTGGCGGTCCTGCGCGAAGAAGAATTGCGGGCTGTTCAGCGCCACCATCTTGCCGGTGCGCACCAGCTTGGCCTTCATGCCGCGCTGGAGCTTACCGGAGCAGACGCGCATGAAGGCGATGCGATCGCGGTGGTTCTTGTCCATGTTCGCCTGGATCTTGAACACGAAGCCCGTCATCTTGGCTTCGTGGGCATCCACGGTGCGGCTCGCGGCCTCCAGTCCCTGCGGCGGCGGCGCGAAGGCCGCCAGCGCGTCGATGAGGTCGCGGATGCCGAAATTGCGCAGCGCCGAGCCGAAGAACACCGGCGTGAGGTGGCCTTCGAGGAAGGACTCGCGGTCGAATGTCTTGAGGCCCGACGAGGCCAGCTCGATCTGCTCGACGGTGTCGATGAAGTCCTGCGGCTTCATCAGCGCTTCGATGTAGGGATCGTCGGGGCCCGTGACGGAAACGGCCTCGGCCTCGTGATCGAGCCGGCGCACCAGCTTCTTTTCCAGGTCGTAGGTGCCGACGAAGCCCCGACCCTGCCCCAGCGGCCAAGTGATCGGCGCGACGTCGAGCGCCAGCGTCTTCTCGATCTCGTCGAGCAGGTCGAAAGGGTCGCGCGTCTCGCGATCGAGCTTGTTGATGAAGGTGACGATCGGGATGTCGCGCATGCGGCAGACTTCGAACAGCTTGCGCGTGCGCGCCTCGATGCCGCGGGCGGCGTCGAGCACCATGATCGCGGAATCGACCGCGGTTAGCGTGCGGTAGGTGTCCTCCGAGAAGTCCTCGTGGCCCGGCGTGTCGAGCAGGTTGTAGACGCAGTCGCCGTATTCGAAGGTCATCACCGAGGTCACGACGGAGATGCCGCGCTCCTTCTCGATGCCCATCCAGTCCGAGCGGGTCTGGCGGCGGTTGGCCTTGGCGCGCACCTCGCCGGCGAGCTGGATCGCGCCGCCGAACAGCAGCAGCTTCTCCGTCAGCGTCGTCTTGCCGGCGTCGGGATGCGAGATGATGGCGAAGGTCCGCCGGCGGGCGACGGGGTCTGCCAGGGTGGCGGCGGAGGTCATCGGGCCGAAGTGGCAAGGGGGCGGAGGGTTGTCAACATGGCCGAGGCCGTCGTCAGGGCTCCGAACTCAGGTTAACGATTGGCGTCCTTCCGGGCGAGCGAAGCGAAGATCCGGAACCGGCGTGCTTGAGCCGATCCGGAAAAACCGACGCTCTCCGGGTCCGGGTCCGCCTGCGGCGTCCCGGAATGACGCCGCGTTAACCTGAGTTCGGACCCCTGAGGCCGTCATCGAGACGATTCCCGCCCCTGCGATGACGCTCCCTCAGTGCGCGTCGAGGCTGGGCAAGTCGAGATGCTGCTCGACGCGCCGCAGGCGGGCTTCGAGCTCGCTGATGATCACACCGTGGCCGATGACGGAGGTGTGGTATTCCATGACCGCGCGACGCAGGCCGACGATCTGGTCGCTCAAGTCTTTTCGCACCACGACGATTTCATCGTGCATGTCGTGCAGGTCCGCCGCGACGTCCGCCCGTAGCGAGGTCATCTCCGAGCGAAGGTCGGCGATATCGCTCTTGGTCGCCATGTCCGAGCGCATGTCGCCGATCTCCGCGCGCATGTCGCGAAGCAATTGGAGGATCAGGCTTTCGGGCTCGTCGCTCATGATCGCAGCGTAATCGCCTTCACGCGGCGTTGCCAATCGCCTCGGAGGCACCGAGGGGCGCTGGCCCTCCGCGATCCGGCCGTCGAGTCGCCACCCACGACCTTTTCCTCGACCGCCTTGCGCCATGTCGTGATAGCTTCCGCGGGCCGCGGAGATGGTGCGATGTTTCCCACGGAAGGGGAGAAAATCCGAGAGACGGCCGCCGCCCGCGAACGGCGACGCGCCGCTTCGGGAATGGATCGGCGCGGCTTGAAGCACGTCGCCATCACGATGCTGCTGATGTTCGCCGGCCTGACGTTCTACTATGCCGCGGAGGCCGTCGGCGTGGAACGACGGCAGACGACCGCGACGGTGGTGGGTTTCGTCGATCGCTGGAACATGAAGCACGGACATGAATGCGTGACGGAACTGCTGACCGGCTATGGCGCCGCCAAGATCTACACCCGCAACCTGTGCCACGACGCGCCGTGGCACATCGGCGACACCGCCGAGGTTCAGGCTCGGCAGTTGCGCGTGTCCGGCACGATCGTGGTGAGCACCCACGGAACGATCTTCAAGGGTGCCTACAGCGTCCTTCCGGAGTCGTGACGAGACCGTGCGACGCGCTCTGAAATTTCTCCACGTGATGGGCGCCGCCGGCCTGCTCGGCGCGATGGCCGCGCTGCTCATCCTGTCGAGCGCCGCGCCGCCCGCCGCATTCCCGGCCGGTTACGCGGCCGTTCGGTCCGCGATGGGCACCGTCTCGACCTGGCTGTTCCTGCCGTCGCTGGGCCTGAGCATCATGGCCGGTTTGCTGGCGGTCGCCTTCAATCGCGCGTTCCACAATGCCGGCTGGGCCTGGGCCAAGCTCGTCAGCGGCGTCCTGCTGTTCGAGGGTGGCCTGCAGGGCATCCAGGGTCCGATCCAGAACGAGGCGGAACGCAGCGCCACCGTTCTCGCCGGCCACGCCGATGCCGCGTCGCTGGCGGTGTCGCTCGGCGCGGAGCGCGGCACGCTCTGGGTGCTGTTTGCGGTGGCGGTCGCCAACGTCGTGCTCGGCATCTGGCGCCCGAAGCTCACCAGCATCCCCGACTGAGCATGGCGGTCTTGCGCCGCCGCCCGACGCGTCATTCGGCGTAGCGCGCCTCGAGCAGATCCACCTCCCGCACCATGCGTCGCAGCGAGACGTCCTCCAGGCGCGCCTGCCGCCTCAGCTTGAACAGGGCGTCGCGTTCCGCACGCAGGCCGGCGAGCCGCAGACGCCGCTTGATGCGCGTGAGCTCACGCGAGCGGGCGCGGGCTTCGTCGCCGCCTTCGGCATGGGCGGCACGACGGCTGTAGCGCTCCATCGCCCGGTCGGTCGCCTCGGCGTACAGGCTGTCGTCGACCCTGCGGTCCTTCCGCGTGGCGCGGGCGAGCAGCCGGTCCTTCAGCGCCTCGATCGCGTCCATCGCCTCGGCACCGGCGACGGCGCGGGCGCGGTCCTCCTCGGCATCGCGCGGCGGCTCGGCCGGCAGGCGCAGGCGGCTCAGCAGCCCCGGGAGCAGCACGGTGGCGAGCAGGAGCGACAGCAGGATGACGCCCATGGCGAGGAACACGGCGAGGTCGCGCGCGGGAAACGGCTTGCCGTCGGGCATCGCGAACGGCAGGGTCAGCACGCCCGCCAGCGTGATCGCGCCCTTGACCCCGGCCAGCGCCGTCGTGGCGACGAGGTGCCAGGTCAAACCTTCCGGCTGTTCGCCGTTGAAGCGCGCCCGCAGCAGCACCAGGCGCAACGTCACGTAGACCCAGGCGAAACGCAGCGCGACGAGCGCCGCGGTGATCGCCAGCACGTAGAGCGGCAGCGCCCATATCGCCTGGCGCGGGCCGGCGTTCACGATGTTCACCGCGTTCTTCAGGATGTCGGGCAGCTGCTCGCCGAGCAGCACGAAGATGGCGCCGTTGGCGGCGAGCTGCACCGTGTCCCACACGGCGGTGCGGCGGATGCGGGTCGGCGCCAGCGCCTGGCCGAAGTTTTCGACGTAGTTCATGGCGATGCCGGCGGCGGCCGCGGCGAGAATGCCGGAGACGTGGATCGCCTCGGCGACGAGATAGACGGCGAAGGGGATCAGCAGCGAGAACAGGGTTTGCGCGCCGGGGTCGCGGCCGCCGCGCGCCAGCACCCTGTCTTCGACGAAGGTGATGGCGAAGGTCAACGCCACGCCGACCGCCGCGCCACCCAGCGCTAGCCAGAGGAAGGAGAGCGAAGCCTCGCCCAAAGAGAAATGCCCTGTGAGCGCGGCGGCGATCGCGAAGCGCAGGCAGACCAGGCCCGAGGCATCGTTGAGCAGGCTTTCGCCCTCGAGGATGTGCATCAGCCGCCGCGGGATCGGCGACCGCGCCGCCACCGCCCCCACCGCGATCGGGTCGGTCGGCGCGAGCACCGCGGCGAGCGCGAAGGCCACCGCCAGCGGCATGGTCGGGATCAGCCAATGGATGAAGAAGCCGATGCCGACGACCGTGAACAGCACCAGGCCGAGCGCCAGCGCCAGCACGGTGGCCCCATCCCGCTTGAGATCGCGCTTGGGGATGCGCCATCCATCGAGGAACAGCAGCGGCGGCAGGAACACCAGGAAGAAGATGTGCGGATCGAGCTCGACCGAGGGCACCGGCCCTACCGCGAGCAGCACGCCGAGCACGATCTGCACGAGCGGCGGCGGCACGGCCACGAAACGGGTGATCCAATCGCCGAGGAGCACGGCGAACAGGAGCGCGAGGACGACGGTGACGATTTCCATGGGACCTGCGGTTCACCATGGATGATCGCGAAAGACCAGCCTCGCGAACCGGAGGGCCTCGGTGCCGGCCGGAGTCTTGCTTCGTACGGTGTTGCCGCTCGCGAGCGAGGCCGGTCGGGGGACCCCATGCACGACTACGACCTGATCGTCATCGGCAGCGGGCCTTCCGGCCGGCGCGCCGCGATCCAGGCCGCCAAGCTCGGGCGCTCCGTTCTCGTGGTCGAGAAGGGCCGTCGTGTCGGTGGCGTCTCGGTTCACACCGGCACGATTCCCTCGAAGACGCTGCGCGAGACGGTGCTCAACCTCTCGGGCTGGCGCGAGCGCGGCTTCTACGGTCGCGCCTACCGCGTCAAGCAGGACATCGAGGCCGCCGACCTGATGGCGCGCATGGCCAAGACGCTCGACCACGAGGTCGAGGTCCTCGACCACCAGTTCCATCGCAACGGCGTGCGGACCGCGCACGGCCACGCCCGCTTCCGCGACCCGCACACGATCGAGATCGCGACCGACAAGGGCGAGACGCGCAAGATAACCGCGGCGCACGTGCTGATCGCCTGCGGCACGCGGCCGTACCGTCCGTCGCACGTGCCTTTCGACGGGAACTCCGTGCTCGACAGCGACGAGATCCTCGACATCAAGAAGCTGCCGCGCAGCCTGACGGTCATCGGCGCCGGCGTCATCGGCGTCGAATACGCGACCATCTTCTCGGCGCTCGACGTGGCGGTGACGCTGATCGAGCCGCGCCCGACCTTCCTCGACTTCATCGACAGCGAGCTCATCGCCGAGCTGACGCACGATTTCCGCGACCGCAAGCTGACGCTGCGGCTCGGTACGGCGATCGAATCGCTGGACATCGCGGACAACGGCCGGGTCATCACCAAGCTCGCCAACGGACAGGTCGCCCAGACCGAGATGCTGCTCTACGCCGCGGGCCGCGTCGGCGCGACGGAAGACCTCGGACTGGAACACGCCGGGCTTTCCGTCGACAACCGCGGTCGGCTCGCCGTGACGCCGGCCACGCTGCAGACGAGCGTGCCGCACATCTACGCCGCCGGCGACGTCATCGGTTTCCCGAGCCTGGCCTCGACCTCGATGGAACAGGGCCGCCTGGCCGCCTGCCACGCCTTCGGCGTCACCGCGGCGCAACCGCCGGAAGGTTTTCCCTACGGGATCTATTCCGTGCCCGAAATCTCGACCGTCGGCCTGTCCGAGGACGAGGTACGACGGGCCGGCACACCTTACGAGTGCGGCATCGCCCGCTTTCGCGAGACCTCGCGCGGCCAGATCATGGGGCTGAAGTCGGGCATGATGAAACTGATCTTCTCGACCGAGACGCGCCGGCTGCTCGGCGCGCACATCATCGGCGAGGGCGCGACCGAGCTGATCCACATCGGGCAGGCGGTGCTCAACCTGAAGGGCACGATCGAGTTCTTCATCGAGAACACGTTCAACTACCCGACGCTGGCCGAGGCCTACAAGATCGCCGGCCTCGACGCCTGGAACCGCATGGCCCGCACCTCGTGAGCGCCTTGCCGGCGCGCGTCTACGCCTTTAGGAAGAATCGCATCATCGCGCGCGAGGCATCGGGGCCGCGCGGATCGGTGTAGGAGCCGGCCGCGCTGCCGCCGGACCAGGCGTGGCCGGCGCCCTCGATGGTCCAGGCTTCCGCCCGCGCGACACCTCGTTCGTCGACCCACGTTTCCCGCACGTAGGCGGCGCCGCCCGGGGCCTTGCCGCGCTCCATCTTCGGTGCGGTCATTCCGTCGATGGCACCAGCGAGCACGTGGCGGGCGTTGATCGGGGCGACGGTTCGGTCGGCGCTGCCGTGGAAGGTGATGGTGCGCACCGGGTCGACCGCGGCCGGACGACCGATGGCGCCGCCCTTCATCGCGGCGAGCGCGGAGGGCAGATCGCGTGCGGCGCCGCAGGCGAGGCCGGAGTGGACGCCCACGGCCCGGAAGATATCGGGATATTCGTGCGCGAGGATGGCGGCCGCGGCGCCTCCCGCACTGAGGCCGGCGACGAAGACGCGGCCGGCATCGACCGGCAGGTCGTGCGCGACGTCGCCGACGATGCTGGCCAGCAGCGCGGCCTCGCCGCCGCCGCGGCGCTGGTCGCCCGGCTTGAACCAGTTCCAGCATTTGGCCGCATTGTGCGCGGCGGTCTGCTCGGGATAGGCGACCAGCAGGCCCATCTCGTCGGCGAGCGCGTTCATGCCCGTGCCGATCGCGAAATCGTCGGGCGATTGGGTGCAACCGTGCAGCATCAGCACGAGCGGCCGCGGTGCCGCCGCCACCCCCGGCGGCACGTAGAGCTTGTAGCGCCGGCTGGCGAGACCGGCGGTGATCGTGCGCCACTCGAAGCGTCCCGCCACCGGAGCGCCCGGCTTCGGCTCGGGCGACAAGGTCCACGCGGCACCGGCCCGCGCCGGGGCCGCGAGGTCGAGTGCCTCGGGCATCCGCGCCGCCGGCTTTTCCGTCCGCCCTCCGCCGTCGCCGAGGAGCCGATCGCGCAGCAGCGCCGTCGCCTCGCCGAGGCGACCGGCCCTGGTCAGGTGCAGGACGTCCTTCATCGTCGGCATGATCGTCATGGTGTCGCTCTTCTCGTTGGACGGCAAAGGATCGGCTTGGTCACACCATGCGGTCGCGGAGCGCCGCCTTGACGCTCGCCTCGGCCTGCAGCGTGCCGAGCACCTCGATGCTCGCGATGGCGGCGCGCGCGAGATCGGGATCGACGTCGGCGGCGAGCGTGGCGAGGCCGAGCACGCGGATTCGCAGGGGTCGGCCGGCATCGCGCGCGGCCTCGAGCTCGGCGCGCCCGAAGTGCCGGATGCCGAGGTCGAGATCGCTGCGCGCCACCGTCTTGCGAACGGCATCGTCGTGGCGATCGAGCAGTGCGCGGATGGCGGTCCGCATCACGTCGGTGCGGTTGGCATAGAAGCCCTCGCGCACGAGCAGATCCATGCGGCCGAGATCGACGTGGCCGAGGTTCAGCGTGATCTTCTCGCTGTCTGCGGTTCTGGCTCGCTGCTTGTCGCCGTCCATCTTCACCATGCTCCGACCATCCATATGGATGGTATAGAGATGGTTACAAGACCATAGAGGCTTTGATGAGGTCGAGTTGATAGCCCTCGATCAGGCGTGCCGACCTCAACCCTACGATCGGCGTCGGTGGGCTTGACCGGCGCTACGCCGCCTCGGCCTCCTTCGCCCGCTCCTCGATCAAGGCTTTCACCCCGGCGTAGTCGAGCTTGCCCGACCCCAGCACCGGGATCGCGGACAGCGTGCTGACCTCGGCCGGCACCATCAGCTCGGAGGCACCCTTCGAGCGGGCGAAGGCGGAGAACTCGCCGCGGCTGGCGTTGGGGTTCTGCGTGATCATCACCACGCGTTCGCCCTTTCGCTCGTCGGGCAGCGTGGCGCAGGCGGAGATCGCATCCGGCCACAGCTCGGCGGCGAGCGCCTCGATGGCGGCGAGCGAGACCATCTCGCCGGCGATCTTGGCAAAGCGCTTGGCGCGGCCCTTAATCGTGATGAAGCCCTTGTCGTCGATCGTGACGATATCGCCGGTGTCGTGCCAGCCCTCGGGCGGCGCTTGCAGGACGCCGGGCTGGTCGTCCTTGAGGTAGCCGAGCATCGTGTTGGGGCCGGAGACGACCAGCTTGCCGCCCTCCTCGATGCCGTCGACCGCTTCCAGACGGGCCTTCATCCCAGGCATCAGCCGGCCCACGGTGCCGTTCCTGTTGAACATCGGCGTGTTCAGCGAGAGCACCGGCGCCATCTCCGTGATCCCGTAACCCTCCAGCACGCGCAGCCCGAATTTCTCGAGGTAGGTCTTGCGCGTCGAATCCTTCACCGGCTCGGCCCCGGCCATGACGTAGCGCAGCGAGCGGAAATCGTAGGCGTTCGCCGCGCGGGCGTAGCCGTTGAGGAACGTGTCGGTGCCGAACAGGATGGTGGCGTTGGAGGCGTAGACCAGCTCCGGGATGATCCGGTAGTGCAGCGGCGAGGGGTAGAGGTAGACCTTCACCCCGAAGACCGTTGGCACGATGGTGCCGATGGTCAGGCCGAACGCGTGGAACATCGGCAGCACGTTGAAGACCTTGTCGTCGCGCCCGAAGTCGACCACGGCGCGGGCCTGGGCGCAGTTCGACAGCATGTTGCGATGCGAGAGGACGACGCCCTTGGGCTTGCCCTCCGAGCCCGACGTGAACATCACCACGGCGGGATCGTCGGCCTTGCGTCCGGCGAGCGGACGCTGCCACGACAGCAGCGCCTTCAGCTTGTCGGCCGTCCCGACCTCGGCACGCACGTCCTCGAGGTAGACGATCTTGAAGGTCCCCGAGAGTTCGGCGGCCAACTTGTCCAGCTTGGCCTTCTCGATGAAGCTGCGCGCGGTGACGATCGTGTCGAACTGTCCGGCGATGCCGGCCGACCTGATGTTGGCGGCGCCGGAGGAGAAGTTGACCATGGCGACGACGCGGCCCGCCGACATCAGCGCGAACAACGACACCGCCGCGCCGATCGAGTTCGGCAGCATGAGGCCTACGGCTTTGCCCGGGCCAGCCAGCGGCATCAGCTTGCCGCCCAGCACGCGGGCGCCGATCAGCGCGCGCTTGTAGGTCATGGTGCCGGAGACCGGATCCTCGAACGCCTTGTGGCTCGGGCCGTGCTCGATCGCGGCATCCACGACCGCCTGGAAGACCGTGCGATCGGTGTTCGTCGTCTCGAACACCATCTCCGACATGATGGCGTAGAGCGCGGCACCGGCAGCCTGGCGGCGGGCGCGGCCCTTCAGATCGGGGGCGATCTCGACGCGTCGCGGCGGCAGGATCGTCACCTTGATGCGCTTGAACCAGCGGCGGTTCACCTGGGTGTTGGTCAGATATGAGAAGCGCGACGCCTCGGCACCCTCGATGCGGATCGGCACCACCGGCACGCCGGTCTTGTCGGCGATGAGGCCCGGGCCGTCGTAGACCTTCATCAGGCTGCCGGTGCGCGTCAGCCGGCCCTCGGGGAAGATCACCAGCGTGGCGCCGCCCTTCACCGTTTGGATCAGCTGGCGGGTGGCGAGCGGCCGCGTTGGATCGAGCGGCAGCGCGTTCATGTGGCGCACGATCGGCCTCATCCACCACTTGTTGGCCCAGCCCGTGTCGATCGCGAAGATCGGGTCCTGGTCGAGTATCGAGAAGGCCACCGGCGCATCGAGCAGGCTGACGTGGTTGAGCGCGATGATGGCGTTGGGTCCGGCAGCCTCGAGGTTCTCCTGGCCATGGACTTCGAGCCGGTAGGCGACGCGAAACACCATCGCGCCGAGGTCGCGCAGCGGGTTGGTCGGCAACGTCCGGAAGATCCAGGTCGCCGCGGCGAAGGCGAGCGCGCCGATCACCGCGAACACCATCGCAATGGAGAGATGCAGCACCTGTAGGGCCAGCGCGACCGAGATCGCGCCGGCGGCGATGAACAGCGCCGAGAGCACGTTGACCGCCGCGACCACGCGGGCGCGATGATCGGGCTTGGCCCAGGCCTGCACCGCGGCGAAGGACGGCACGATGAACAGGCCGCCGGCCGCGGTGAGGATCAGCATGTCGACGGCGAGGTGCCAGGCGATCGGGTGCTGGAAGAACGGCGCGACCTTGACGCCGACCCCGAGCGACGTGGCCCCGTGCAGCGTCCAGGCGATGTCGAGCGAGACGATCGCGATGACGATGGCGGCGATCGGGGCCGGCAGGGTCAGGATGCGGCCGTTCAGCAGCCACGCGGCCAGCGCCGACCCCAGCGCGATGCCGATCGCGAACACGGCGGAGTAGACCGAGACCACGATCTCGGTGCCGCCAAGCTGCGTCTTCACGATCGGCGCCACCATGCCGAACACGATGGCGCCGACGAGCCAGAACAGGCTGACCACGATGCCGCCGCGCCACAGCCGGGTGTCGGCCCACAGCTCGCGCATCAGCACGCTGGTCGAGCGGACGATGTTGACGTCGATCTTCAGGTGCGGCGCGCCCTCGCCGGTTCGCGGGATGAACAGCGACGCGCCCCAGGAGATGCCGGCGAAGACCAGCGTGAGGATGACGAAGCCGATCGGGTTGGCGTGGCCCTCGTTGGAGGACAGGGCGGCGACGAAGGTGCCGGCGATGATCGCGATGAATGTCGCACCCTCGACCAGCGCGTTGCCGGACGCGAGTTCGTCGCGATGCAGGTGGTCCGGCAGGATGCCGTATTTCACGGGACCGAACAGAGCCGACAGCGTGCCGAACAGCGCCAGCGAGACGAACAGCAGCGGCAGCGAAGGCAGCAGAAAGCCGGCGGCGGCGACGGCCACGGCCCCGAACTCGACGAGCTTGAGCCGGCGCGCCATCAGCGCCTTGTCGTAGCGATCCGCCCATTCGCCGCCGAGCGCCGACAGCACGAAGGACGGCGCGATGAAGATCGCGGTGGCGACCTGGATCAGCGTCTGCGAGGCGCCGGCCGCAAGACGATCGATGAGAATGAAGCCCAGCGCCGCCTTGAGGTAGCTGTCGTTGAAGGCCGAGAAGAACTGGCACACGAAGAGCGGTGCGAACTTACGGCGTCGAAGGAGATGGCCGCCCATGCTTTCGTCCTCGTGTCTGTGACGCTTGTACCGGCCCTGCCCCGGCTTGCGAAGGGGCCGGCATCTGCTACGAACGATGTTCATCTAACAACGTTCTGAACGATGTTCAAGAGCGTCAGGAGTGTCGGCGGCCAATGGTGGATACCGGTGCACGCCGCGAGGCGCAGCGCGAGGTCTTGATCGGCTGCGCGAGCGTGGCGATCGCGCGCGGCGGCCTTCCCGCGCTCAAGGCTCGCGACCTCGCGGCCTGCGTCGGCTGCTCGCTGGGTGCGATCTACAATCTCGTCGCCGATCTCGACGAGCTGGTCCTGCGCGTGAGCCAGCGCACTCTGGCCGCGCTCGATGCCGAACTCGACGCCGTCGGCGTGTTCGACTCGACCGATGCCGGGGCGCAGCTGCTCGCCTGGTCGAAATGCTACGCCGCCTTTGCCGCGAGCAACCGCAACCTGTGGCGCGCTCTGTTCGAGTTTCGCATGGCCGAAGCCGCGGAACTGCCGGATTGGTTCGCCGCCGACCAGCTCCGGATCTTCGTGCGTCTGGAGAGCTGTCTCGCCGCCCTCATGCCGGAGTGCGACGAGGCTCTGGTGAAGCGTCGGGCCCGCACTCTGTTCAGTGCCGTCCACGGCATCGTCGCGCTCGGGCTCGAGCAGAAGCTCGTGGAAATGCCGACCGGCGAGATCGATGCCGAGCTCGACGCCTTCGTCTCGATCTTCGTCCTGGGATCCTCGCGTGGGTAGGACATTTCATACACAAAAAGTATCGAGACGCACATTTTCATATATTGGATGTTTCGTCGCGACGGAGCCATGTCTGTTTCACGACAGAAGGAGACAGATCATGAAGACGCTTTTCGCCTTGACCACCGCCGCCCTGATGCTCACCGCCGGCGCGGCTTCCGCCGCTCCGTTGGAACAGCCCGGCGCCTACGGCCCCGTGCCCGCCGCCGCCGCGGTCCAGCCGTCGCCCGCACAGGCAGCCCGCGCCCGCGTGTCCTACGGCGTCGGGTACCACGGCCGCAGCTCCGCGACGGGCGGCCCGGTCGGCGGCTACCCCAACCGCAACTGAACCTCGTGACCGGAGGCGCGCTTGTCGCGCGCGTCCGGTGCGCTCAAGGTTCGATGATGGAGCTTCGGCACATCCGCTATTTCCTCGCCGTCGCCGACGCCGGCCATTTCACCCGCGCGGCGGCAGCGCTCGGCATCGCGCAACCACCTCTAAGCCAGCAGATCCGCGCGCTCGAGACCGAAATCGGCGTGCAGCTGTTCCATCGCGTCCCACACGGCGCCGAACTGACCGCCGCCGGCGAGGCCTTCCAGCGAGAGGCGCGATTGGCTTTGGCATCGGCCGAGCGCGCAATCTGGGCGGCGCAGCGCGCGCATCGCGGCGAGAGCGGACAGCTCAAGTTGGGCGTCACCACCTCGTCCACCTACAATCCGCTGATCTCGGAGACGATCGAAGCATTCCACGGCCGCTGGCCCGACGTCGCGATCTCGCTCGACGAATTGAACACCGTCGCGTTGTTCGGCCGGGTCCTGCGCGGCGAGATCGACGCGGCGTTCGTCCGACCGGCGGCGGAACGGCCCGATCACGGCATCGTCCTGACGCCGCTGCCCGACGAGCCGACCGTGATCGCTTTGCCCTCGAACCATCGGCTTGCCGCCAGGGCCAGCCTCCGGCTCGGCGACCTGGCGGGCGAACCGCTGATCCTGTTCCCCTCTCAGGTCGGACCGGGCCTGCGCGAAGAGATCCTGGCGGCCTGCGCGGCTTGCGAGTTCACGCCGGTTCTCGGCCAGGAGGCGCAGCGCATCGCCGACACCATCAACCTCGTCGCCGCGCATCTCGGTGTCTCGATCGTGCCGCGATCGCTGACCCAGGTGCATTTGTCCGGAGTCGCCTACCGCCCCATCGAAGGGCCGGCACCGATCGCACGGCTGGCGCTCGCCTTCGCGAAAGGCAGCCGCTCGCCGATGCTACGAAATTTCCTCGACTTGCTGAAGGAGCGAGCGTCGACGGCGGGGTAGTCGCCCATGCGCCGGGTTCGAACGGCTCGCATGATGCCGCACCCGCCTTGCCGCGACCCGCTTGTCGCCACTAGCCTTGCGGTAGCCGCAGCCATTTGCGAGAGGACGCCATGAGCATGCCGTCCGAGGGACCACCCGCCGCCACCCTACCCGCCCGCACCATGCCGGCGGGGCTCAAGTTTGCGTTGGAGATGGGCCCTCTGGTGCTGTTCCTCATCGCCAACTTCCGGCCCAAGATCTTCGAACCGACGGTGCGGCTGATCTTCCCGGCCTCGCTGTTCGAGGGAAAGCAGGCCGGCCTCTTCACCGCCACGGCGGTGCTGATGGTGGCGACGGTGGCCGCGCTCATCGTGTTCTTCGCCAAGACGCGGCGCCTACCGGTCATGCCCCTGGTGACGGCGGTTCTCGTGCTGGTGTTCGGAGGCTTGACGCTCTGGCTGCACGACCAGGCCTTCTTCCAGATGAAGCCGACGATCCTCTACGCCCTGTTCGGCGTCGCGCTGCTGGGCGGCCTCGCCTTCGGGCGACCGCTGCTGCCGATCATGCTGGAACAGGCGATGAAGCTGACCGAGCACGGCTGGCGCATCCTGACGCTGCGCTGGGGCGTGTTCTTCCTGTTCCTCGCCGTTCTCAACGAGGTCGTCCGACGCACGATGACCTGGGATCACTGGGTGCTGTTCAAGTTTCCCGGCACGGTGATCCTGATCTTCGTCTTCACCTTCGCCCAGGTGCCGTTGATCATGCGCAACGAGCTCAAGGGTGACGCCGCCGAGGACGCGCCGGAGCATGTCTGACGAGCCGTCTTGGACCGAAGCAGCGATGCGCGCGACGCCGGCGTTCGCGCCGCATTGATCCGGCGGCGCTGCCGTCGCCGGGTCGTCCAGCCAATCAGCGGAAAAAAAGCCTCTTCAGGCGGCGCGCCGGACCTGACGCTCGCGCTTCTCGCGGGCGCTCGCCTGCGCCACGGTATCGCTGGCCTCGAGCGCGGCGGCGACGGCCGAGATTCCGATCTCACGGTAGAGGCGGGACTGGAGATCGCGGGGCTCGTTGCGGGGACAGGTGGAGACGTTCGAGAGGATGGGTTCCATGGTGAGACTCACTCGTTGGACGACAGAGGTGGCCATGTCGTCTTCGTAGGGCCAGCTTCGATCACGAGGGTTACCGCCGTCTAAACGACTGGGGCGGTCGTCCTCCCGCGTTCGGCCGTGGGACATCGGTAGCGCGCTGGATGTACCAAGAGGATGAGCCGCGCCTGTGGCTGTTTCGTGGATGACTCGGGTCGCATGCCTTGCGTTTGGGCAGCACCTGGCATGCGGAGAAGGGCATACGATGCAGGGTCTGATGCAGGATTGGCCGCTTCTGCTCCACAAGATCATCGATCATGCGGCGATCCAGCATGGCGAGCGAGAGGTCGTCACCCGCTCCATCGAAGGCCCCATCCATCGAACGGACTATGCCGCGCTGCGCACGCGCGCGCTGCGCGGCGCGAAGCGGCTCGCGGCGGAGGGCATCGGGATCGGTGATCGCGTCGCGACGCTGGCCTGGAACACCTGGCGCCATGTCGAGGCCTGGTACGCGATCTCCGGCATCGGCGCGATCAGCCATACCGTGAACCCTCGCCTGTTCCCCGAGCAGATCGCCTGGATCGTGAATCATGCCGAAGACCGGCTGATGATGGTCGACCTGACGTTCGTACCGCTGCTCGAGACGATCGCCGACCGCCTGCCGAGCATCGAGCGCTACATCATCCTGACCGACGCGGCGCACATGCCGCCGACCCGTCTCAGGAACGCCGTCGCCTACGAGACCTGGCTCGACGAGGCCGACGACGATTTCGCCTGGGCGCACTTCGACGAACGGACCGCCGCCGGGCTCTGCTACACCTCCGGCACCACGGGCCAGCCGAAAGGCGTGCTCTACTCGCATCGCTCGAACGTGCTCCACGCCTGGCAGGCCTGCGCCGCGGGCTCGCTCTGCGCGGGCGTTCAGGACAGCGTCCTGATGATCGTGCCGATGTTCCACGCCAACGCCTGGGCCACCGCCTATGCCCTGCCGATGGCCGGAGCCAAGATGGTGATGCCCGGCGCCAAGCTGGACGGCGCCTCCGTCTTCGGGCTCATGGACGACGAGGACGTCACGATCAGCGCCGGCGTGCCCACCATCTGGATGATGTTGCTCGCCGAGATGGCCAAGGTCGGCCGCAAGCCGCGCAAGCTTCGCAAGGTGGCGATCGGCGGCTCGGCCTGTCCGCGCTCGATGGTGGTCGCCTTCGAGCGCGATTTCGGGATCGAGGTGTTTCACGCCTGGGGCATGACGGAGACCAGTCCGCTCGGCACGATCGGCACGCTCAAACCCGGCGCGGCGGCCCTGACCGGCGAGGCGTTCTACGACGCGAAGGCGAAGCAGGGCAGCGCGCCGTTCGGCGTCGAGATGATCATCGCCGACGACGACGGGCGGCCGCTGCCATGGAACGGCAAGACCTTCGGCCGGCTGAAGGTGCGCGGACCTTGCATTGCGCAGGGGTACTACCGGCAGGATGATCCGGCGGTGGATGCGCAGGGCTGGTTCGACACCGGGGACATCGCCACGATCGACGTCGACGGCACTATGCACATCACCGACCGCGCCAAGGACATCATCAAGTCGGGTGGGGAATGGATCTCCTCCATCGAGATCGAGAACCTCGCGGTCGCGCACCCCGACGTTTTCGAGGCGGCCGTCGTCGGCATGGCGCATGAGAAATGGGCCGAGCGTCCGCTGCTCGTCATCGTGCCAGCGCCCGGGCGCACGCCCGTCAAGGGCGAGCTGCTCGCGTTCCTGGAAGGCAAGATCGCGCGATGGTGGATGCCCGACGACGTGTCGATCCTCGCCGAAATTCCCCATACCGCGGCGGGCAAGATCGACAAGCTTGGCTTGCGCGCGCTCTTGAAGGATTATCGCTGGCCGGCAACGCTCGCGCCGGAGCGGGCGGCGTCGTGAGCACCACCTAAGCGGACCCATGCGTCGCCTGATCCTGGAAGACCCGCTGGCACGCTCGACCCTTTGGAGCCGCAATCTCGCGCTCTTCGCGCTCGTCGTGGCGCTGATCGGCATCGCGCTGTCGCACAAGGGGCTCGACGCCCAGGCCTCGCTGTCGATAGAGGGCGGCGCCCTGGCGCTCGCCGGACTTGCGGTGCTGTTGGCGCTGTTCGGCCTGGGAGTCGTCTGGCACAATGGATACAAGGGGATCGGCTTGGCGCTGCAGGGTCTCGTCCTGGCGGCGCTGCTCTTCGCCTACCCGGCTTTTCTCGCGCAGACGCATCGCGCGCCTACGGTCGTCGATGCCGCGACCAACCTCGACGACCCGCCGCTCTACATGGAGACGGTCCCGGCCATCCTCGCGCGTCATGGATACATCCCGCCCAAAGGCCCAAGTTCGGCGGATATCAAGCTGCAGGAGGCGCTCTATCCGGACTTGCAGACGCTCGATCTCGATGCCGACGCCTCCGACGTCGAGGCCGCGCTCCACAAGCTCATCAAGCGCCGCAAATGGACGATCGTCGACGAAGCCGACGCCAAGAACTTCGCCACCGGCCATATCGATCTGGTGGTGAAGCCGGGACTGATGGGTTTTCCCGCCGACGTCACGATCCGCATCCGCGGCATCGGCGCCCGCACGCGCGTCGACATCCGTTCGACCTCGCGCTCGATCTGGCAGGAGCAGCCCGGTGCCAACGCCGAGCGCGTGCAGGCGCTCTCGGACGATCTCGAGAGCGCGATCGGGGAAAGCTGACAACGGACCGAGTGTTGCCGGAACAACGACGACGCCGAGAAACCCGACGCCCTTCCGCGCGGACGATTGCGCACCGGCACCAGCTGTGTCTCGATCGCGATCAGGAAAGTCGCCCGTACCATCGGGCTGATTTCCCGATGGGAGTGAACGAACTCCGATGGAGAAGCGGCAGGCGATATGACCGGCGGCAAGGCCGTCGTCGCCCTCGCCGCCCTGGCGCTCATGCTCGCCCTCGCCTCTCCGTCCTGGGGGCGAGACGACGACGACGCGCCCGCTGCGGGGCCGACGCAGAAGCCGCAGCTGCGCTCTCCGGAGGTCAACGCGGCCCGCGCGGTCGGTGAGGACGAGCTGGAGGGCCCATCGATCTTCGAGGGAGTTCCCGCGCTGAACCCGATCGATGCGGCACGCGACCGTTTGCGCGCCGCCGGCGTCTCGCTCTACGGCGTCTACCTCGGCGATCCCTACGGCGTGCTGTCCGGCGGCGTGCGGCGCGGCGGCACCTACAGCGGCCGGCTCGATGTCGAGGCGGATTTCGACGCCACCAAGCTGTTCGGCCTGCCAGGCGCCACGCTGCACGCCAACCTGTTTCAGATCCACGGCGAGGATCTCTCGAGCACTCACATCGGCAACATCCTCTCGATCAACGACATCGGCGCGCTGCCCAGCACGCGCCTCTACGAGGCCTGGTACGAGCAGCACTTCGGCAAGCACGTGTCGCTCCGTCTCGGCCAGCAGGGCATCGATGTCGAGTTCCTGACGAGCGACTATGCCGCCAACCTCATCAACGCCAGCTTCGGCTGGCCCGGCCTGCCGTCCGCCGACCTGCCCGACGGCGGGCCGGCCTATCCGCTGGCGACACCCGCGGCGCGGCTGAAGATCGTCGCCGACGACAGGCTCTCGTTCATCGCCGCGATCTTCGACGGCGATCCCGCCGGGCCTTGCACGCAGGAGAAGCAGGTCTGCGATCCCTCCGGCACGAACTTCCGGGTCGGAGACCCTCCGCTCGTCATCGCGGAGGCGCATTACAGCACCAATCGCGGCGAGGGTGCCACAGGCTTGCCCGGCACGCTCAAGCTCGGCGCCTATGGGCATTTCGGGCGGTTCGCCGACGAGCGCTTCGGCTCGGACGGGCAGCCGCTGGCGGCACGCGGCAGCACCGGGATGCCGGTCGAGCATTTCAGGAACGGCGCCTTCTACGGCATCGTCGATCAGCAGGTCTATCGCGTGCCGGGCGGAGACGCCGAGAAGGGCATCGGCCTGTTCGCCCGCGTGATCGGCGCGCCGGCCGACCGCAACCTCGTCGACCTCTACGTCGACGCCGGGCTCTCGGCCTTCGGCGTGCTTCCGGGGCGCCCCGACGACCTGTTCGCCGTCGCGGCCGCCATCGCCAAGATCTCCTCCGATGCCGCCGCATCCGACATCGCGCGCAACGCCGCCACGGGCCTCGCCGGGCCGGTCCGAGACTACGAGGCCGTGATCGAGGTCACCTACCAGGCTCGCATCGTGCCCGGTCTCGCGATCCAGCCGGATTTCCAATACATCGTCCACCCCGGCGGCCACGTGCCAAACCCCTACGGAAACGGCATCGCGCCGATCCGCGACGCCGCGGTGTTCGGCAGCACGGTGACGCTGCGGTTCTGAACTGCCGGCCAGCGAAAGCGGTGTCGCCGTACGGCGACATCCCCGCATCCGTCGACGTCGTCGTTGCAATCACACACCCCCTTTTTGCGGCGCGATGCGTCGCGCCCGTCGCCGCCGGCCATACGTTTACGGTAGAATAACCGAGATTGAAACGAGTTCCCGCCTCGCGAACGGCGATCAGCCCGTGAGCAGCGGAAAGGTGACGGCGATGGCCCAGGCGAAGGCGAGCGCGTTGGAGAGGCCGCCGACCAGCGGGTGGCGCGTGGCGCGGTAGGTCCAGGCGCTGAACAGGCCGTAGATCACGAAGAACAGCAGGATCACGGCGGCGATGATGATCAGGAAGAACAGCTTCTCCAGGTTCAGCGCCACGGCGATGACGAGCGAGACGAGAAAACAAAGCTTGGTGAAGGCGTAAGTGCCGCGCGGCGCGCCTACGCCCCGCGTCAGCCATTCGTCGGCGAGGACGTAGGGCAGCGTGCCGACCAGCATCGCCAGGATCAGCGGCACCCGCGCCGGGATCGGCCGGAACGAGGCGACGAAGCTGTCGATGGGCCAGCCGAAAATCGGGATGCTGTAGAACGCCAGCACGACGACCCCGAGCGCGAAGCGCGGCGCCGAGATCGACGCGTCGACTTGCGGACCGCGCTCGCGGACAAGCCACAACCCGGCCGCGGTGAGCAGGCCATAGACCAGGAAATGCGCGGCGAGGTAGTCGCCGAGCAGCAGCGGCAGAACGTGCGTCGGCGCCTTCCACAGGATCAGCGGCGTCAGGATCGCCGGAGCGATCGCCACCGGCGCGAGTCGGCGCCAGCGCAGCCCGGCACCGCGCGGCTGCGCGGTCACCGGCGGAAGCAGGCCGAGCACCGGCCGCGCCAGCACCACGAGGCCGAGGAACAGCAGGCCGAGCCAGCGCCCGCGCACCTGCAGGTATCCCGAGCCATGGTGATCGAAGACGGCGTTCAGCCAGTCCAGCGCCTCCCGCACCGAGTCCTCGCTGTAGAGCACCCCGATATGCTCGACGCCGGCCGAGAACGAGACGCGCCGCGCCGTGCCGTCGGCGAGGCTGCCGTAGGTGTGGCGCGGCTCGACCGGGCCCCGCGCGGCCATGGCCACGGCCTTCAAGCCCTGGTCCTTCAGCACCTGCGGCTCCAGCGCACCGACGATCACCAGCAGGTCGCGCGGCGCCGTCGCCGTGAGGTCGGGCGCGAACATCGACACGGCCACGGTGGCGGCGATGTCGGGATGCGCCATGGCCTCGCGCACCACGATGTCGGAGGCCATCGAATGGCCGAGCAGCGCGACGCGGCCGTCGCCGCCGGGCGCGGCGCGCGCGTAGGCGACGACCGTGTCGAGCTGGTCGACCAGCGCCTTGCTGGCCCCGTCGGCCTGCGTGATGCTGCCGCGCAGCGGATGCGGGTTCTTGCCGTGCCCAAGGAAATCGAAGGTGATCGCGACGTAGCCGTTGCGTGCCAGCGTGATCGCGAAGGGCTGCATCAGCTCCCGTGAGCCGGCGAAGCCGTGCGCGATGACGACGACGGGGGCCGGTTTGTTGTCGTGGGGGCGGAAGACCGTGGCGGGCGTGCCGGCGATGTCGAGCGTGGTGACGAAGAGTCCGCGGGTGGCGGCGTTGAGCTTCACCAGCGCGAGGGCGATGGCGGCGAGCGCGAGGGACGCGAGGACGAGATGGCGGACGCGGCGCACGAGGCTCGCTATCGCAGGTGATTGAAGTTGACTGCGACGCGGCCGCGTTTCAGTGCCGCGACATGAAGCATCGCGTCGGTCGTCAAGATCTCCG
>CAXTVT010000049.1:0-25679 GCA_964247745.1 uncultured Beijerinckiaceae bacterium | reverse complement strand
CCCCAAGGGCGTGGTGCGCGATACCGGCGGCTACCTCGTCGCCCTCGCCTGGTCGATGACGGCGCTCTACGACATCGCGCCGGGGGAGGTGTTCTGGTGCGCCTCCGACGTCGGCTGGGTCGTCGGGCACAGCTATAACGTCTACGCGCCGCTGCTGATCGGCGCGACGACGATCTGCTACGAGGGCAAACCGGTCGGCACGCCCGACGCGGGCGCGTTCTGGCGGGTCTGCGCCGAATGGGGCGTGGTCTCGCTCTTCACCGCGCCCACGGCGTTGCGGGCGATCAAGAAGGAGGATCCGCAGGGCGCGCTGGCGAAGGGCCACGACCTGAGCAAGCTGCGCGCGCTGTTCCTCGCCGGCGAGCGCGCCGATGCCGCCACCGTCGAGTGGGCGATGCAGACCTTCGGCCTGCCGGTCATCGATCATTGGTGGCAGACCGAAACCGGCTGGTGCATCGCCGGCAACCCCAAGGGGCTGGGCCTGCTGCCGATCAAGCCGGGCTCCGCCACCGTGCCGATGCCGGGCTACGCGCTCGAGGTGGTGGACGAGAGCGGCCGCCCGGTGCCGGCCGGCACGATGGGCAACCTGGTGATCAAGCTGCCGCTGCCGCCGGGCTCGCTGCCGACGCTCTGGCGCAACGACGATCGGATGCGCGAAAGCTACCTCGTCGATCATCCCGGCGCCTACAAGACCTCGGACGCCGGCTTCGTCGACGAGGACGGCCATGTCTTCCTGTTGGGCCGCACCGACGACATCATCAATTGCGCCGGGCACCGCCTCTCCACAGGCGGCATCGAGGAGGTGGTGGCGCGCCACGCCGACGTCGCGGAATGCGCGGTCATCGGCATCGCCGACCCGATCAAGGGCGAAGTGCCCTGCGGCTTCCTCGTGCTCAAATCCGGCGTGGCTCGCGAGGCCGAGACGATCTCGGACGAGATCGTGAGCCTGGTGCGCGACGCGATCGGCCCGGTCGCCGCGTTCCGCAGCGCCATCGTGGTCGACCGGCTGCCCAAGACGCGCTCGGGCAAGATCCTGCGCGGCACGATGAAGAAGATCGCCGACGGCGAGGATTACGCCATGCCGGCGACGATCGAGGATCCGACGGTGCTCGATGCCATCAAGGACGTCTTGGACCGCCGACCGTGAGATCGCCCCGGGCACGCCGAAAGCCCGACCCGCAAGCTTTGGCGGATCGGCTTGCCGTAGCGATCCGGCATCCTCAATCCTCCTCGACTTGTTGAACTTAAGTTAACTTATGTCTGGATAGCTAGACGCAGGCGCTCCGCCTCGAAGGCCCGTACAGGAGCAGAATCTAGGTCACCGATACCCTGTAAAGGACAGAACCATCGTTCGTCTCTTCAAGCGTTCCGCTCCGCGGGAAGATCGTCGCCGCAGCCCCATGCTGTCGGCGTGGCCTTTCGTCGTGGTGATCCTGACGCAGATGGCTGTCGGCAGCTTCAGCGTCTACACGCTGTCGGCGACTCGCACGCTGGTGACGGGCGAAAGCTTCTTCTCCAAAGGTCAGCACGAAGCCGTCTATTTCCTGACCCTTTACCTCGACACCAGGAACGATGCTTACCTCGATGCCTTCAATCGATCCATCGCGGTCCCCCTCGCCTATCGCACCGGCCGCGACGCGCTCGATCAAAGACCGCCTGATCTCGATCTCGCACACCATGCCTTCATCGCCGGCGGAATCGCGGAACAGGATATTCCTGCAGGCATTTGGCTGCTTCGCCATTTCAGTCGTTTTCCCTACCTCGACCACGCACTCGCGAAATGGAAGGAGACCGACGAGCTCATCATCGAGTTGAAGCGTCTCGGCGAGAGGGTCGAAGCCCAGAAGTCGATAGACGATGCCGTCGAACTGCGGGATCGAGTCGAGAAGATCGACAGCGAGATCACCCCTCGCACCATCGCGTTCTCGCAGGAGCTCGACAACAGCGCGAGATTGGTCGGACAGATCCTCCTCATCGCGAACTTCAGCCTGGCAGGCCTGCTCGCCGCGCTGACGGTCTGGCGTGTCGGACGAGTGCTCAAGCAGCGCCGTCTCTCCGAGGATGCGCTGGCCTGGCAGGCGTCGCACGACGAATTGACGGGGCTGTTCAATCGCCGCGCCTTCGAGCGTCGCCTTGCGACCGCGACGAAGGAAACCCGAGATGACAGGCCGACTGGCTGTGCCTTGCTCTACATCGATCTCGACCAGTTCAAGATCGTGAACGACACCTGCGGACACGCTGCCGGAGATGCTTTGCTCCGATACCTTCGCGTTCCGCTCCAGGACCTCCTCGCTCCAGGTGATCTCTTCGCGCGACTGGGCGGCGACGAATTCAGTATCCTGCTGCCGGACATCGATGTCGCCGGCGCGCTTGAGACCGCGGAGCGGGCGCGCTCGGCGGTGGAGCGTCTCGACTTTTCCTGGCAGGGACGCTCGTTCGGCGTCACCGCCAGCATCGGTTTCGTTCACAACGAGTTCCGGCTCGTCGCTCCGGAAGACATGATGACGAAGGCCGACATGGCCTGCTTCATGGCGAAGGAGAAAGGCCGCAACCGCGTCCATGCGCATCGCGACGAGGACGAGGAAGTGCTCGACCGCATCCGCGAGATGAACTGGGTCCAGCGTATTCAGCAGGCCCTCGCCGACGATCGATTCTGTCTCTACCAGCAGGAGATCGTCGCGCTCACCGATTGCGGAGACGGGGGTGTCCACCTCGAGGTCCTCGTCCGGATGCGCGACGAGACCGGCGTGCTGGTTCCGCCATCGAGCTTCATTCCTGCCGCCGAGCGTTTCGGAGTCATGAAGCTGATCGACCGTTGGGTCGTCACCCGTACGTTCCAGACGCTCGTCGAGGGCCGCCTGCTCAAAGGCGAGATGCCGATCACCTGTTGTGCGATCAACCTTTCGGGCGCGAGTTTCGGCGACGATGCCTTCCTCGATTTCCTCAAGAACGCCTTTGCCGAGTACGACATCCCTCCCGAGACCATCTGCTTCGAGGTGACCGAGACGACGGCGATCGTCAACCTGCAGGCCGCCCGCTCTTTCGCGTGCGACCTCCGCAGCCTCGGGTGCACCTTCGCGCTCGACGACTTCGGCTCGGGCATGTCGTCGTTCAACTACCTGAAGGAATTGCCGGTCGACTATCTGAAGATCGACGGTAGTTTTGTCAAAAACCTCCTCAAGGATCGACCCGATCGCGCGATGGTCGAGATGATCAGCCATGTCGGACACATCATGGGCAAGCGCATCGTCGCGGAGTTCGTGGAGTCGGAAGCTCTCGTCGAGGCGCTACGCGACATCGGTGTCGACTACGGTCAAGGCTACGGCATCGCGCCTCCCAAACCGTTCACCGCTCAGTTCGTCGGTGAAGCCACCGCCGCGCGACGGTCTCGGACAAGCTACGAGCGGATGATCGCTTAGCAGTCCCATAGGCCGGAAGCCGTTGATGGCGGACGGCCGAAGGCCCCCGAGGCGCCGCCCAGGACAGGTGCTTCTCCAAACTACATACGTGGCTCCCGAAGCATCGCGTCCGGTGGCGACCCCGGGCCGGAGCCGCCTCGGACACGTCAGCCTCCACCTTCTCACTGCCAAAACATAACAGTTTTACGACAGCGGGATGTCGATCCGACCGCTCAGCCGCTCCACGCAAGCCTCCTCGGCACCCGGCGATATCAACCTGGCCGCACGTCGACGGGGAGTGAGGTCGCGTACCCTCCGACTGCTCCTCGAGTGGCGCGTTAACCACGAAATGCGGCTTCCGACCGCAAACGCGCGCCGCCGCCCTGATCGGCCTTGCCAACTTTAGTATAAGCGTTAATCTTTCGTTAACAGCAGGAGAGGTGTCCGATGTCGCTCTTCCACTTCGACAACCAGTCGTATTTCGACATGGGGCGGCTGGAGAATGCCGCCTATGAGACCCTCACCAATTCACCACTGATCTGTCGGGCCCGCGATGGTGATCGCGCCGCCGCGATCGCGCTCAGCCGCGGCTTCTGGCCGTTCACGCGAGACTTCGAGAAGGCGATCGATCGACGCGCCAACTCGGCCAATCTGCCGCGCGAGCCGCTCTACGCTAAGTTCGGGCGCAGCAAGGCCCGGGAGGCGCTCGCCGGCTCGGCGCGCAGTGTGAGGAACCTCCTCGACAGCGAGATCACGGGTCTTTTCGAGGAAGCTCGTTCGAACCTCATCGACATGCAAAAGGACGAGTTCAGACATTCGAAGCATTGGGAAGCCGATGCCAGGAACCTGGGCCTGAGCTTGAACGTCCTGCAATCGGTCCCTGCCCTCCCGCTCGTCCAGCGGCTCATCGACGGTACCGAGTCGGGAGACCTCGTCGAGTTCTTCGCCGGCGCCTTGGCCTCGACGGAATTCATCGCGGAAGCGTTGGGTGCGATGCTCGCGGCGTCGCCAGGCTACACCAATCTGTTCGAGCGGCGTCGAGCGATTTGGATGGAGGTGCATACATTGCCTCACGACGGCGAGCCGTCTCACGAGGAAATCGTCATGGACTTCGCTCGTGCCTACGACGATTCCGATACCCCCGATCGCATCGAGTCTTTGGTCATCCAGGGCATCGAACTGTTCGGCGCGGCGGCGAAGGAGGTCGAGGAATATTTCGACAGGGACCTGTCGATCGCTGCGGAATAGTCGGACGCGATCGTCCAGAAAGCACGGCGGGGCTGCATCGTCTCGCTTGGCGTGGACTTGGTCGTCGTCTCGTCGCACCGCGGGTCTTGATCTCGCGGTCGCGAAGGCCGATGACCTTGCCATGCTCAAGGCGCGCGTGATCCCCTGCCTCGACGTCAAGGACGGCCGCGTCGTCAAGGGCGTCAATTTCGTCGACCTGCGCGACGCCGGCGATCCTGTCGAGGCGGCGATCGCCTACGATGCGGCCGGCGCCGACGAACTCTGCTTCCTCGACATCACCGCCAGCCACGAGGCGCGCGGCACCTTGCTCGAAGTCGTCCGGCGCACGGCGGAGGCCTGCTTCATGCCGCTGACCGTCGGCGGCGGCGTGCGCACGGAGGCCGACATCCGCGCCCTGCTGCTTGCGGGGGCCGACAAGGTCTCGATCATGACGGCGGCGGTGGCCGACCGCGATTTCGTGCGCCGCGCCGCGGAGAAGTTCGGCAACCAGTGCATTGTGGTCGCGATCGACGCCAAAGCGGTGGCGCCCGGGCGGTGGGAGGTCTTCACACACGGCGGGCGCCGGCCCACGGGGCTCGATACCGTCGCCTACGCCCGCGAGGTCGTCGGGCTCGGGGCCGGCGAGATCCTGCTCACTTCGATGGACCGCGACGGCACCAAGAGCGGCTTCGACCTTGCCTTGACCCGGGCCGTGTCCGACGCGGTGGCCGTCCCGGTCGTCGCCTCGGGCGGGGTCGGCACGCTCGACCACCTGGTCGAAGGTGTTCGCGACGGGGGCGCCACCGCGGTGCTGGCCGCCTCCATTTTCCATTTCGGCGAGTTCACCATCGGCGAGGCCAAGCGGGCGATGGCCGCCGCCGGCCTGCCGGTCCGGCTGGACGGGCTCGGCAGCCATCTCGCGGCGCGCGGGGAGGTCGCGGCGTGAGCGCCTTCACCCTGGAGACCCTCGCCGAGATCATCCGGATCCGCACCGGCGGCGACGCCAAGGCGTCCTACACCAAGGCGCTGCTCGACAAGGGGCCGTCGCGCGTCGCCAAGAAGTTCGGCGAGGAGGCGGTGGAGCTCTGCATCGCCGCCGCCGAGGGCGAGCTGGGTCCGGTGGTCGGGGAGAGCGCCGACGTGTTGTACCACCTGCTGGTGCTGCTGGAGAGCCTGGGCGTGCCGCTCGCCGACGTCTTCGGCGAGCTGGAGCGCCGCACCGCGCAATCCGGCCACGAGGAAAAGGCCGCCAGGCGGCCCTGATGGACGAGCGCGCCGACCTCTCGTTCTCGCCCTATCATCGCTTCACCCGCGCGCAATGGGCCGAACTGCGCGCCGACACGCCGCTGACCCTGACCATCGAGGATCTGACCCGCCTCCAGTCGATCAACGAGCCGATCACGCTCGAGGAGGTCATCGCGATCTACCTGCCGCTGTCGCGCCTGCTGGCGCTCTACGTCGCCGCGACCCAGGGCCTGTTCAAGGCGACCCAGCGCTTCCTTGGGGCCGGCGACCGCAAGGTGCCCTACATCATCGGCGTCGCCGGTTCGGTCGCCGCCGGCAAGTCGACGTTCTGCCGCGTCATGCGGGCCCTGCTGGCACGCTGGCCCAACACGCCGCAGGTCGCGCTCGTCACCACCGACGGCTTCCTCTTCCCCAATGCCGTGCTGGAGCAGGACGGCCTGATGGGCAAGAAGGGCTTCCCCGAGAGCTACGACGGCGCCGCGCTGCTGCGCTTTATCTCCGACGTCAAGGCCGGCCGCCGCGCCGTGGCCGCGCCGGTCTACTCTCACCTCACCTACGACATCGTCGAGGGCGAGACCGTCACCGTCGACCGGCCCGACATCCTCATCGTCGAGGGCCTCAACGTGCTGCTGCCCGGCCGACGCTCGCGGGAGGGACGCCCCACCGCCTTCGTCTCGGACTATTTCGACTTCTCCATCTACCTCGACGCGGCGGAGGACGATCTCGAGCGCTGGTACGTCGAGCGCTTCATGCGGCTGCGCCAGACCTCGTTCCGCGACCCGCGCTCCTATTTCGGCAAATACGCCGACCTCGACGACGCAGCCGCCATGGCCCGCGCCCGCCAGATCTGGCGCGACATCAACCTCGCCAACCTCCACGAGAACGTGCTGCCCACCCGCGCCCGCGCCGGCCTGATCCTGACCAAGGGCGAGGACCACCGCATCGCCGACGTCGCGCTCCGCAAGCTGTAGCCCGCCCTTTGCCGGTGCAACACTTGACCGGCGACCTTCCGGTAGCTAGGTAACATAACCGAAATACCTGACTAGGTAAAGCCCTGTTCGCGCACGTCTTTCCCGGAAAGCCCCTGTCGCGAGACCTGACATTCCGCCCTGCCAAAGTCAGGATACCGCGACAAAAAAGCGGGTCGCTGTCAGGGTACCGCGACACGCAGCCCTGCCATTGCCGCGTACCGCGACAAGGCCCGAAACAAAGGGGCCGTTCGCCGACACGCAGCTTGATCGTTGGGGAGGTGGCCTATGGTCGACCGCTTTGACGCCGATTTCCAAGCGCGTGTCATTCTGCGCGCGACCGCTATCGCAGCTTAGAGCAGACTGACGTCGTTGGTGACCCGAAGGTCACAGATCGCAAATGGGGTCGTTGCGACGACGATCATCACATCGTGATGAGACCCTTTGCAGCGCGTACGGCGTCGTGCCAGTTACCAAGGTCGAGCTTTTCCGATAAAACGACCCCGCGTTTGAACACCATTCTTTTGGACGGTTGGGACCGAGATGCCGCACGAAGCGCAGACGCGCGCTCGATCGCCGAGCAGACAAAGCCGACCGGCACGTGTGCCAGGGGGATGGCTGGCCGCCATGGTCGCGGCACTTGCGGCATTGCTCGTCGGTTACGGAGCCCGACAGGCTCAAGACCCGCTGCCTTCGGGGAACGATGCCAACGTCAGCAGCGTGGCCGACGTGTCGCCGGACGAATTCCAGGCCGCGTCGGACACGCTGGCGGGGACTCCCCGGCAGTTGGCGCAATTGCGTGAGCGTGCGGCTTGCAGTCGACGGCTTGCCTGGGTGACGATCATGCGGGCGCCGGGCCAAGCACCGGGACGGATCAGGCTGCAATCCGGCAGCTACTACTCGCCGCCCTTCGAGCTTGGGGAGACGCCGGTCCGGGTCGCCCTCCCCTATCCGGCGCCCTACGAGACGGGCCGCGGCGTGATCGTGGTGGTCGGCGCGACGACATCGGCGCTCGTGGCCTTGACCCCGCCCTGGCACGTGCCGGCCCAGGCCGGCATGGCAGCCAGACAGGTCACCTGGAAGCCGGTCGGCGCCTGCCCGAGCGCCGCCAAGTAGGGTCGGGCGGACGGTGCTACAGACCGCGACGCTCTGATGATGCTAGGGTGCGAGACGATTTCCCGTAGGCTCGGACGACAGTTGGCATGAAGCGTTTCGCGGCCAAGTTGGGCTTCGTCCATCGCACGCTGTGGCATCGCCAATCCGCCTATCGCTGGGCTGCCCTTCTGGGTCCGCCGCCTTTGCTCGGCTGCGCCGTGGCCGCCTTGGCGCTGGCGATCGCACACCGATACGCGGCGCACGCTCCGTTGCCGGCCGCCGGTAGCGACGCGCCATGGGCGCATTGGACCAGACCCGTCGCCCAGGACGGTCAGCCATTCACGGAAATGCCCGCCGCGGCATTGCCGTCCAGCGATGGGCACGGCGGCTTCCTGGGGTTCCAGGCCGGTTGGTTCGGCGCAATCCAACCTTTGACGGTGGATGCGACGTTCGACGTCAACGTGGTCGCTTCCGTGCAGGGTCGGTTCACTCTCGATCAGCCGACCATTCACTTGGAGCGCCTCGTGGATGCCGCGCCGCCGACAGGCCTGTTCGTCGGCATGGGCAGATCGTTCTTCGTCGTTCGGACCGCCGGCTCCTACGCATTCTCGGTGCGGCTCAACAGAGCGGGAACGCAATCGGCCAATTGCATGGTTCGCCTTGCCTCGGGCCACCATCAGATGGTGCGAAACATCGTCCTCAATTCGGCGGGAACGGCGGTGTTGAACTTCGCTCCCACGGAGTTTCGACTGCAACCAGGATTGCTTCTCGTGCAGGTCGCGGTCGGGTGCTGGCGCGGCGACCATATGGTCGGAGTCGGTGACCTCGTGCTGCTCGTGCGTCATCCCGACGAGTCGGTCCTGAAGCCCGCGACGGCGGACGAATTGATCAGGCCGGTGCCGAAGGGTGTCGAGGGAGCGCATTGAAGGCGCAAAAGGAAACTTTTTCTACGTTTCGCAGACGATCAAGACGGACATCGATTGCACTCTCTCCGCGAGCTCGACGTTCTCCAACCGAATGTCGCTCGCGTCAGTGGCGTAAGAGACGCCGTTTGCGTCCAGGAATGCGGTCAATACATGAACATGAACTGCGAAACCAATATTCTGGGCTGGCCCCCGGCTATGGCCGAATATAACCGACACGGCGACACCAATCACATTTCCGGCGCGATCGACAATCGGGCCGCCACTGTTGCCCGGCTGGATCGGTGCCGTGATCTGTAGGTTACCGCTGTCGTTTTGCGCTCCGGCAAGAGCCGAAACATTACCGAGCGTGAAATTGCCTCCGCGGGACAACATGCCTAGCAGGGGGTAGCCGAACGCGGCGACTTCCTCACCGATCTTCACGCCTCTGCGCAATGTCGCGGGAAGGTCGATCGTGTGATCGACCTTCAGCAAGGCCAGATCGTTCTTCGCGTCTCGCGCCAGGACCTGCGCGGCGAGCGGTTCCGTCAACCCCGAGATGATCTTGGGCGCGTCGCATCCCTCGACGACATGCGCATTCGTGACGATGTATCCACTCGAAGCGACGAAGAAGCCGGTGCCGTTCGAAAGGTTCTTTTTTCCGAGCAGGGCGGCGTCGTTCTCGACAAGCGCAGTCCGGATATCTGACGTGGTCAACTCGTCGAGATCGACGTCGGAATCTTCGAGCAGCGGGGCGACCCGCGAGGCTTGCGCCTCACGCGCTCGCTCAAGCAGGGTTCGTGCCGTCCGAGCGTTCGCGAAGTCGGGCATTTTGCGGGCTCGCTCGAAATAGGACCCGAGCACCGCGTCGGTTTCGCGAGATGCACGAAGACCGTGATGTCGTACCATCGAATGGAAAATCGTGACGAGATCCTCGACCTGGTAGCTTTGGAACAGGATGGTCTTGGTGAAACGCGACGGCAGGCCGGGATTGCTCGCCAAGAACTTGCCCATCAGCTCGGGATAACCTGCGACGATCACCACCAGGCGATCGCGCTTGTCTTCCATTTCCTTCAGCAAAGCGTCGATGGCCTCGCGGCCGAAGTCGTGCCCGACGTTGCCCGTCTTCGCGGCTAGCGCGTAAGCCTCGTCGATGAAGAGAACGCCATCCAGCGCGTCGGCGATCTTCTCGCGCGTCTTCAGCGCCGTCTGCCCGACATAGCCGGCGACCAGCCCGGCGCGGTCCGTTTCGATCAGATGGCCTTTCTCCAGCACGCCGAGGTCGCGCAGGATGGCGCCATAGAGGCGCGCGACGACGGTCTTGCCGGTGCCCGGCGGTCCGGCGAACACCATGTGCAGCGAGATCGGCGCCACCGGTAAACCCCGCTCGCGCCGGGCGGCATCGACCTTCAAGCGGGAGATCAACGTGCCGATCTCGGCCTTGACCGCCTCCAGCCCGATCATCTGTCCGAGCTGGTCCAACGCGCTTGGGCCGGAGGTGGCGGCTTTCCCTTTGATGCCGACAGCCGATTGGATGTCGGCCAGGGTCAGTTCGTGGAGGTCGACCCCTTTGTCGCCGATCAGCGGCGCGATGCGCGCGGCTTGCGCTTCGCGAAAGCGCTCGACAAACGTCCGCGCCGTTCGCGCATTGGCGAAGTCCGACGATGTCGCGGCCCGCGCAAAGATATTGTGCAGGGTCTGATCGACGTCGGGCGAGAAGCGAAGGCCGTCGTGCCGTGCCATGCCATGGGCGATGGCGACCAGATCGGAGGCCGTGTAGCTGTCGAACTGCAAGGTCTTGGTGAAACGCGAGGGGAGGCCGGGGTTGCTCGCCAGGAACTTGCGCATCGGCTCCGGATAGCCGGCGACGATCACGACCAGCCGATCGCGCTTGTCCTCCATCTCCTTGAGCAGCACATCGATGGCTTCGCGGCCGAAATCGTGCCCGACGTTGCCCTGCTGTTCCGCCAGCGCGTAGGCTTCGTCGATGAACAGGATCCCATCCAGCGCGTCGGCGATCTTGTCGCGCGTCTTCAGCGCCGTCTGTCCGACATAGCCGGCGACCAGCCCGGCCCGGTCCGTCTCGATCAGATGACCTTTCTCGAGCACCCCGAGATCACGCAGGATGGCACCATAGAGGCGCGCCACCACCGTCTTGCCGGTGCCCGGCGGTCCGGCGAAGACCATGTGCATCGAGATCGGCGTAATAGGCGAACCGCGCTCGCGCCGCGCCGTTTCGATCTGCAAACGCTGGATCAGCGTGCTGATCTCGGATTTGACGATGTCCAGCCCGGTCAACCTGGACAGTTCGTCGAGCGCGGGGATGCCCGTTATCGTGCCATCGACCAACCGTGCTTGCGACCGAGATCGCAGAGACCAATGTCCGTCGACGCCACCGACGGCTCGTGGCCAAAGTCTGGCGACGCTCCAGCCCCAGTACAAATTGGCCGAAATGACCAGTAGCCCTAAGAATACGTAAGCGAAGCCAGGCGGTAGAGATGGAACGATCTTGAATGAGGCGAGAAGGGCCAGGATCGTCGTGATCAGTATGCAAAGACTGAACAATGGGTTCGGCCCAAGGCCGGTCTTCAAAAGTCTTAGAAACTTATCCATCAAGCTGCTCGCAAATGACCGTGCGGGCATTGCCAAGACTAAGCGCTGTTCCGACTTCGACGTCTGCGAACGCCATCATGACACTTTCCTGCACACTCCTCCGTCCAACAATCAAAGCGTACGGATGCGCCGATTCCGGGTCAAGCGCCGTCGATCAGCCGTCGACGGCTGATCCTAGGACGGATTCGATAGGCCACTTTCAAGGTACGCGAGGTCGTTCGCCCCGCTCTTGACCCGCTCGCTCCCGCCCTCTAGCCGCCGGGCATGACCCCAGTGCCGCCTGCCCTCCCCCATCTCGACAAGGGGCTCGCCGACCTCGCGGTGGGCAAGGACCTGCTGCTCTGCGACGTGTGGGGCGTGATCCACAACGGCGTCGTCTTCCACCCGACCGCCGTCGACGCGCTGGCGCGCTTCCGGCAAAGCGGCGGCACCGTGATCCTCGTCACCAACGCGCCGGTGCCGGAGGCGCAGGTGTGGGCGCGGATGCAGCGGCTCGGCGTGCCGCGCGACTGCTTCGATCGCATCGCCACGTCGGGCGATGTCGCGGCGGCGACGCTGGTCGCGGCGGGCTGCCCGCCGGTGTTCAACATCGGTCCCGACTTCGACGTCGCGATCTATCGCGAAGCCGAGCGGCTCGGGCCGCGCAAGCCACGGCGCACGACGCTGGCGGACGCCGAACTCGCGGTCTGCATCGGCCTCGACGCGACGGGGACCCGGCCGGAGGATTACGACGCCGTGCTGGCCGAGCTGCGCGGCCGCGACCTCGTGATGGTCTGCGCCAATCCCGATATCGTGGTGGAGGTGGGCGACGAGCTCGTCTTTTGCGCCGGCGCGATCGCGGAGCGCTACGAGGCGATCGGCGGCACGGTCGTGCACACGGGCAAGCCGTTCCCGGCGATCTACGCACGGGCTCGCGACATGGCGGCTGAGATCCGGGGCACGCCGACGGCTGGCGGCCGCATCCTCGCGATCGGCGACGCCGTCCGCACCGACATCGAGGGTGCCGCGCGGGAGGGCATCGACGCCCTGATGATCACCGCCGGCATCCATCGTGCCGCGCTGCACGGCGCGCGCGACAGGCCGCTCGACAGCGCGGCGCTCAGGCAGGTCCTCGGCGAGGCCGGCGTCGCGCCGCTGGCGGCGCTCGGCGCGCTCGCCTGGTGACGCGGCCGATCAGGCCGCGACGGCGGGCGCGAAGATCGCGTCGATCTTGTTCTTCAGCGTCGCCGCGTTGAACGGCTTCACGATGTAATGGCTGACGCCGGCGCGGCGCGCGGCGATGACGTTGTCGGTCTTCGACTCGGCCGTCACCATGATGAACGGGACCTCGCTTCCGACGCCCTGCTCGCGCACCTTCTGGAGCAGCTGGAAGCCGGTCATCGGCTCCATGTTCCAGTCCGAGATGATGAGGCTGTAACGCTTGTCGGCGATCTTGCGCAGCGCCTCTTCGCCGTTGGCGGCGTCGTCGACGTTCTCATAGCCGACCTGTTTCAGCAGGTTGCGGATGATGCGCACCATGGTCTGGTAGTCGTCGACCACCAGGATCGGCATGCTCGGATCGATCGTCATCGTCATACTCCGCCTTACGGCGCCCATGGGACGGGGAAAGTGCGCAGGCCCAGCGCTTCGGTCCTCATGTGACGACTTGGCGCTTAGCATCCCGTTAAGCCGATCGAGGCAATGCGACGCACTTGGCGCCGCGCGCGCCATAACTCGCCTCATGCTTGACGAGTGTTCAACGAAGGGCCAGGGTCCGCCGGCTCCTGGTGGGCGGCGCCTCGCGATGCCGCCGCCCGTCCCGACCGGCATCTCCCCACTCCTCCTTGGCGCGACCTTGGCCGTAACGCATCGAACGCCGCGGTTCACCCTCTCGATCGACCCTCGGGAACCGCCGGCGGGCTTCGCCGGGGCGGTCTACGCCTTGGGCAATTTCGATGGCCTGCACCGCGGCCACAAGGCCGTGCTGATGCGCGCTCGTGTCCTCGCCGAGGCCCGCGGCGCGGCCGCCGCCGTGCTCACCTTCGAGCCGCATCCGAGCGATCATTTCTCCGGCGCCTCCACGATCTTCCGTCTGACGCCGCTCGGATTGAAGGCGCGTCTCGCCGAACGCTTCGGCATGGACGGCCTGGCGGTGCTCCCGTTCGACGCCGGCCTCGCCACGATGCCGGCCGAGGCGTTCGTGACCGACATCCTGGTGGGGCGGCTTCGTGCGGGCGGCGTGGTGGCCGGCTACGATTTCCATTTCGGCGCCAAGCGCGGCGGCACGCCGGCCTTCCTGCAGGCCGCCGGGCGGCGCCATGGCTTCGCGGTCGAGATCGTCGACAAGGTCGCGACCGACCCGAGCGGCCTCACCGAGACCGCGTCTTCGACGGCGACGCGGGTCGCGCTGACGGCCGGCGACGTGGCGCGTGCCGCGGTGCTGCTGGGCCACGATTATTCCATCGTCGGCTCGGTCCTGCCCGGGCAGCGGCTCGGCCGCACCCTCGGCTTTCCCACCGCCAACCTGCAGGCCGACCCGAGCTGCCGCCTGCGCCACGGCATCTACGCGGTGCGCGCCACGGTGGACGGCGTCGTCCACGACGCCGTGGCGAGCTGGGGGCGACGACCCACCGTCGACAACGGCGCACCGCTGCTCGAGGTGCACCTCTTCGACTTCGCCGGCGACCTTTACGGCCGCGAAATGGAGGTCGCTTTCGTCGCCTGGTTGCGCGGCGAGGAGAAGTTCGCGAGCCTCGAGCTCCTGACGACGCAGATGCACGAGGATGCCGCGCAGGCCCGGACGGCGCTCGGCGGCGGGCCGGCATCGCTGGCGGCGCGCCTGCGGAGGAGCGCCCCTTGATGAACGACGACGAGCCCCGCGCGAGAGCCCCCGTCCACGAGATCGGACAGCCACTGGACACCCTGTCGCTGCACGAGTTCGAGGACCGCCTCGCACTGCTGCACGCGGAGATCGCGCGTCTCGAGGCGGCCCGCGACCGCAAACGCGCGGCGCTGGATGCCGCCGGATCGGTCTTCGGCCGGACCTGACCCGTACCGCGATGGGACGCCTGTCGCATTTGAAGGCAGAGTTTCGTTAACGCTGAGCGCCCACCCGCCGCGTGGGAGCGCGCCGGTTCCGCTCGCGCTCCTCGAAAGGTGCCCCATATTAACCCTAACGAGAGGTAAACGACTTCATTCCGGCGCTTGGCGCTAGGATTGCCCATCATGGTTCGAGAAAGCGTTGCGTACAGGATCGCCATGGCCAGCATCGTCGCCGTCACCACTCCCGTGTCCTTCGGCGAGAAGCTCGCCGCCTCGAGCACGTTCGATTCGCTGTTCCGCGATGGCATGGCGTTGGTCGAGGACACCGCCGCCTATCTCGACGGCGACGGTCGCGACCAGTCGCGGCACCTCGGCCGCGTCGCGGCGCTCGCCTACGCGTCCGAGAGCATGCGGCTCACCACGCGGCTGATGCAGATCGCGTCGTGGCTCCTGCTGCAACGCGCCGTCAACGAGGGCGAGATGAGCGCCGGCGAGGCCGCCTCCGACAAGCGGCGCACCCGGACCGCCTGGCAGGCCGTGCCCTCTCCCGCGCTGGAGGCCGCCCAGCTTCCGTCGTCGCTGCTGGCCTTGATCGACGCGTCGCTCGATCTGCAAAGCCGCATCCAACGGCTCGATACGATGATCTGCGAACCGGCGGCGTCGAGCGTCGTGCCCAGCGCGCTCGACACCCAGCGCGCGCTTCTGCAACGCGCGTTCCCGGCGCGGTAGGGGGATCTCGCGCGCCCTTGCCTCGCGGCTGAGCCGGTCCTAGGGTCGCGGCGCTCCGTCCCCGCTGGCGCCCCATGGTCTCCCTCACCTCCGATCAACTGCTCGATCGCCGGCGCATGCAGCGCCGCCTGTCGCTCTGGCGCTGGCTCGCCTTCGCGGCGATCGCACTCGCGATCATCGTCGCGGGATGGCGGCTTGCCGGGCGCGGCGGCCCGGGCGCGCTGGTGCCCCACATCGCCCGGCTGCAGATCGGCGGCCTCATCACCGGCGACCGGGAGACGATCAAGCTCGTCGACGACATCGCCAAGTCGAACGCTTCGGCCGTCCTGGTCGAGATCGACAGTCCCGGCGGCACGACCTCCGGATCGGAGCGGCTCTACGAGGCGCTGCGGCGGCTCTCGGCGAAGAAGCCGACGGTCGCGGTCGTGGGTTCTCTCGCCGCGTCCGGCGCCTACATCGCGGCTATCGGCACCGATCACATCGTGTGCGAAGGCAACTCGCTCGTCGGCTCGATCGGGGTGCTGTTCCAATTCCCGAACGTCGCCGGCGCACTCGACAAGATCGGCGTCAAGGTCGAGACGATCAAGTCTTCACCGCTGAAGGCTTCACCCAACGGCTACGAGCCGACCACGCCCGAGGCCAAGGCGGCGATCGACGCCCTGGTGGTCGACAGCTACGACTGGTTCAAGGGGCTCGTGAAGGACCGCCGCCACCTCGACGACGCGTCCCTGGCCGCAGTGGACGACGGGCGCGTCTTCACCGGGCGACAGGGGCTCGGCCTCCGCCTCGTCGATGCGTTGGGCGAGGAGCGTGACGCGATCACCTACCTCGAGACGTCGCGGGGCGTGGGCAAGGCGCTGCCGGTGGTCGACTGGAAGACTCCGACCGGCCTGACCGGCCTCAAGCTGTTCAGCTCGGCCGGCGCTTTGGCCCGCCTGCTCGGCTCCGACGCTCTGGCCGGAACGCTCGACGCGCTCGCCCGCCTGCCGGAAATGCCGGACGAGGGTCTGGTCTCGCGCTGGCCGCTGCGTTGAGGGGAACCGCGCCCGCCTTATCTCGTTCTATTCGCTGATATTTAGTCGAACTCCGGTGCACGGCCCCTATGATAAAGTCCGAGCTGGTCCAGCGCATTGCCGACCGCAATCCACACCTATATCTCCGCGACATCGAGAAGATCGTGAACGCGATTCTGGATGAGATCACCCAGGCGTTGGCGCGGGGCGATCGGGTGGAGTTGCGGGGGTTCGGCGCGTTTTCGGTGAAGCGGCGGGACGCCCGAGTCGGGCGCAATCCGCGCACCGGCGTGCACGTCGACGTGGAGGAGAAGGCGGTGCCATTCTTCAAGACCGGCAAGGAAATGCGCGAGCGCCTGAACGAGGGATACCTCGGCTAGGCCGGCGACCTGGGGAGATGACGTTGGCCAAGATCCTGAAGCTTCTGATCCTCGTTCCGATCGCCGTGGTGATCGTGGCGTTCGCGATCGCCAACAGGCAAGGCGTGTCCATCTCGTTCGATCCTTTCTCCGATCCGGCAGCGTCGTCGGCCGTGATCACGGCGCCGCTGTTCATCCTGCTGTTCCTGGTGCTGGTGCTCGGGACCTTCCTCGGCGGCGTCGCCGGCTGGATGTCGCAAGGCGGCAGCCGTCGGCGCGCTCGCGTCGCCCGCGACGAGGCGGAACGCTGGCGCGATGAGGCGCATCGCCTGCGCGCGCAGCCGCCGATCGTCGTGCCATCGACATCGCGCCAGCTTGCACGCACCGGCGCCTAGAGGAGACGCGGCCTTGTCGCTTCCCCTCGTGAAGATCTGCGGGATCACCGAGGCCAGGAGCCTCGACGCGGCGTTGAAGGCCGATGCCGACATGATCGGGTTCGTCTTCTTCGAGCGAAGTCCGCGCCACGTCACGCTCGCGCAGGCCGCGGCACTGGCTGCCCGCATGGGGTCCCGTGGCCGCCGCGTCGCGCTTACCGTGGATGCCGACGACCCGACGTTGGACACGATCGTCGACGCAGCCAGGCCCGACATCCTCCAATTGCATGGCGCGGAGACTCCCGACCGCGTCGCGGCAGTCAAGCGTCGCTTCGCGCTTCCGGTGATGCGAGCCCTCTCGATCGGCGCGCGGGCCGATCTGGCGCGCATCCCGGCGTTCGACGCCGTGGCCGATCTGCTGCTGTTCGACGCGCCGGCAGCGCCATCGGTGGAACGCCCAGGCGGAAACGGGGCGACCTTCGACTGGTCGCTGCTCCGCGGGCTCGCCACGCGCGCGCCTTGGCTGCTCGCCGGCGGTCTGAGCGCGGGGAACGTCGCGGAGGCCCTATCGGCCACCGGAGCGGATGGCGTCGACGTCTCCTCGGGCGTGGAGCGCGCGCCCGGGGTCAAGGATGCTTCGCTGATCGCCGCCTTCGTCGCGGCGGCGCGGTTTCGTTTGGCGGAGCATCCAGGTCGCTTCGCGCATCGTCAGGCGGCCCTGCCATGATCGAGCTTCACAACGTCCTCAAGTTCTACAAGAACGGCGGCCATACGAAGATGGTCCTCGACAACGTCACCGCGATCTTCGAGCGCGGGCATTCCTACGGCATCCTGGGCGTCAACGGTGCCGGCAAGAGCACCACCTTGCGGCTGATCTCGGGCTCCGAGTACCCCAACGCCGGCAAGATCAAGCGCAACGTGCGCATCTCGTGGCCGCTGGGCTTCGCTGCCGCGTTCAATCCGAACATGACGGCACGCAACAACATCACCTTCGCCGCGCGCGCCTACGGACAGGACGTGCGCGAGGTGCTCGACTTCGTGGAGGACTTCTCCGAACTCGGCGACTATCTCGATGCGCCGACCAAGACCTACTCGTCCGGCATGTCGGCGAAGCTCGCGTTCGGGCTCTCGATGGCCATCCAGTTCGAGTGCTACCTGATCGACGAACTCACTGGCGTCGGCGACGCGCGTTTCCAGAAACGCTGTACGAAAGCCTTCACCGATCGTCGATCGCGCGCCGACGTGATCATGGTCTCGCACAGCGTGGGGACCGTGAAAGATTATTGCGATCGTGGCGCGGTCCTCGTGGACGGGCGGCTGATGATGTTCGACGACGTCGACAACGCTATCGACATCTACAACCGCCTGAACCGCTGATCCGTCGGGCGGCGGTCAGGTCTTCGACCTCCCGAAGCTGACCTTGATGCCGGGGCGCACGAGATGCGCCATCTCGGTCGCATCCCAGTTCGTCATGCGCACGCAGCCGTGCGACGCCGTCTTGTCGATCGCCGACGGGTCGGGCGTGCCATGCAGCCCGTAGGTCGGCTTGGTCAAAGCGATGAACACGCTGCCGACCGGATTGTTGGGACCGGGCGGCAGGCGCAGCTTGTCGTGGTTGTCGCCCTGTACGAAGTTCTTGGGATCGTAATAATAGATCGGGTTCCAGGCCACGCCCTTGACCTTGTAGGTGCCGGACGGTGACGGCAGCTCGCGGCTCCCGATCGTCGCGGGAACCGCGATGATCACGTGGCCCTTGGCATCGTAGCCGAACACCTGGCTGCGGCGCTTGTCGACGAAGATGCGCTGGATGCGGCCGTGCACCGCCGGCCCTGCGGTATCGGCGACGAGGATGTGGCCGCCGGCCTTGCCGAGGTCGACGCCCGGGTTCAGCTCCGCCAGCAGCGTCTCGCCCATGTGGAACAAACCGCCGAGCTTCTGCGCCACAGTCCGGTAGCCCATCGCCTTCATCGCCGCGAGCTTGGCATAGTCCTTCGGCAGGTCGGGGAAGAACGGGCCGGCGACATCGGCATCGGTGAGGGTGTGGTCGACGAGCACCGGCGCCCCTGCCCGCTTGACGAGGGACTCCCACACGTCCTTGTCGAGCGTCTCGGTGACCTTGAGACCGTTCTCCTTCTCGTAGGTCTCCAGCGCGTGCTGGTAATTGGTGCCGATCCTGCCGTCGATGACCCCCGGCGATGCGTGCAGCCGGTCGAGCATCACTTCGGCGCGAAGCACCGCCGGGTCGATGCCGTCTTTGACACCGGTGTCGTTCAGCGTGGCCTCGTTGATCCTCGCCTCGACGGACGAGGCGCTGGTCGGCGCGGTCGCGAGCGGGACAGGCGAGGGGACCGCGGATCTCGTGTTGCCCTGCGCCGCGCCTTGTGGCGCTGGCGAAGCCGGCAAGTCGTTGGGCGCGGCCAAAGCCATCGTTGCGATCCCGCAACCCAACATCGCCAGCGCGATCGTCTTCATCTCATCCCTCCCATCGGCCGCCGCCGCCGTCAGCCGGCTTCGCCCAGCAATTCGTCATGCGCCGCCCGCAGCGCCTGCCGCTCGTCGTCGGGCACTTTGGGAGCTTTGAGATCAAGCGACTCGAGCGCCTGGACGATCGCTTCCGCCACCATGAGCCGCATATACCATTTGCGGTCTGCCGGAATCACATACCACGGCGCCGCGGCTGTCGCCGTGCCCGCGATCGCCGCCTGGTAGGCCTTGCGGTACTTCGGCCAGAGTTGACGTTCGGCGAGGTCGGAGGACGAGAACTTCCAGGTCTTCTCTGGCGTCTCCAACCTCGCCAGGAAACGCTTCTTCTGCTCGCCTTTGCTCACGTTGAGGAAGAACTTGACGACCCGGGTGCCCTGGCGCCCGAGGTAGGCTTCGAAGGCGGCGATGTCGGCGATGCGGTCGCGCCAGAGATCGTCGGCGGTGGCGAGACCCCGCGGCAGTCCGCTGTCGCGCACGAGCCCGTCATGGACGCGCGCGACCAGCACCTCCTCGTAGTGCGAGCGGTTGAAGATGCCGATCGTTCCTCGACTGGGCAGTTCGCGGTGGATCCTCCAGAGGAAGTCGTGGCCGAGTTCGCCCGGGCCCGGCGCCTCGAACGACGAGACGCGCACGCCCTGTGGATTGACCCCGCTCATGACGTGCTTGATCGTCGAGTCCTTGCCGGCGGCATCCATCGCCTGGAAGACGAGGAGCAGCGACCACGTCTTGTTGGCGTAGAGCCGCTCCTGGAGAGCCGCCATTCGCTTGATGCCGTCCTCAAGCAGCTCCGTCGCGCAATGCTTGGCCGGCACGTTGTCAGGCAAGTCGCGCGTGCCGTGGCCGTCGAGATCGAAATGCTTGCCCGACGTCACCCGATATCGATCCAGGGCATCGCGTGCCCGCTTCGCCTTCTTGCCCAGTCCCTCGCTCATTGTCTTCGTCCGGCCGCTCGCGAACCACTGTGACTTGATGAATACAAGACGAGCCGCCCCTCGGCGGGACGGCTCGACGAGACCTGACCTGACTGATGATTCAGAGCTTGCGAAGCTCGACGATGCGCGCGTCGATCCGGGGCAACTCGCGATGGGCCAAGGCGCGCAAGGCGGGATCGTCGCCGTTCGCCTCGTAGTCGCGGTAGAGCGTCGTCAATTGGCGCAGCGAATCGAGCTGCGTGTTGCGATAGAGCGCATCGAACTGGCGACCGCTCATGCCTTGCAGTCTCGACAGGTCGTCGCGATCCGACGGCAGCAGCTTGCCGCCCAAGGTCGGAGCCTGAGCGCCCTCGCCCGGCGTCACCGTCAGAGGACGATCGATCGCGACGGAGCGACCGGTGACGAGACCGCCCGTGACCGTCCCGGCGATGTCGAGCGGCAGCGTGGCGATGTCGCCGACGACGCCCACGGGTCCACCTGCGGGAGCCAGAGGCTGGCCGAGCGCCACGTCCTCGCCGCGGATCGTATTGGTTTGGGTCCATGCCACCAACGAGTTGGCGGCGACCGTCTGTTCGAGCGCTTCGCCGTGGGCGAAGGCGCGCACGGCGGCGCTCTGCGATTTGTCGAGCGCCAAACGGCTCGAACGATCGAGATAGTCGACATTCGGGCGAACATTGGCGACGAATGCGTCGGTCGCGGGCGATGCGGCGGCGGCCGGACCGGCGAGGGCGAGGAGCGACGCCGTGCCGACGAGGCCGGCGAGAACGACGGAACGAAACATGCAGCGATCCTTTCGTGAGAGATCCTGCGCCGGAAACATACGTGCGCCGGCACCGGTTCCAGCCAAGCCGGTCATGCAATCGTGACTGGTCCGCGCGTCACTGGTCCGCGTCCTCGGAGGCCTTGGCGGGCGCGGCCGTCCGGGAGCGCGCGCGGCGCCCGTGCGGCCCGTCGGGCATCGTGCCGAACTCGGCCATCAGCGCGAGCGCGCGGGCCTGGGTGATCTGCGTCGAGCAGAAACCGTGCACCGTCTCCTGCGCATAGTCGCGGCAGGTCATCTCGCGCTCCGAGGAGAAGGCCGCCTGTTCCTTGGCGATGGCCTTCACCGCGGTGCGATCCTTGCCGGCCTTGCGCAGCACGGCGCGGAAATTGGCCCGCATCGTGGTTTCGAGGCGCTGCCGCTCGCGCTCGAGATCCTTGGCGCGCTTCGGCGTGATGTCGGCGGCGTGCGGTCCCCACAGACCGCCCGGGCTCACGCGGCAGTCGGCGGCGGCGAAATCGCAGGTCGGTTCGGGGCGCGTGACCAGCACGGCGCCATCGAGGATGTCGATCGTGAATGGACATGCCGCCAGCGGAACGCCGTAGCGGATGGCGCCGACGGGACGACCCTGCGGCGTCGCCGGAAGTGGCGAGGCGAGCGCCACGTCGACGGTGCAGGCGGTCCCGGCCTTGGAGATCTTGTCGCCGTCGAGCGTCAGCTTGGACAAGGCCAGGCCGTCACCGCTCTTCTCGAACCGCATCTCGCCCTTGGCACCGTCCCGGCTCAGCGGCTGTCCGGTCACGGTATCCTCCGAAGGAGCCTTGACCACGACCGCCTTGGGCGGCGCGTAGGAGGACGGCGCCGCGCTGCCACCGCCACCGCCACCGCCACTCTTGTGTTCGCCTGCGGGCGCACCGCCGCCGACCGCGCCGGGCAGCTGCATCTGGGCGAAAGCGGCCCGGGCGCCGAGCAGGCCCACGATCAGGCCGACCATCGCGACCGCCCTCGCGAAGGTCGTCTCGCAACCGCGCGTACCCCGTTGCCGAGGCGTTTCCGGCTCTTGTATACGGGCCTCCTTGCGCTCACCCGAGCCAATGCCAATCTCAGCCACATCGGGGACCGGGCGCACTAACGTCCGCCCACTTGCTGGACCGCTTCGGGGTCCTGCGGTTCTGCGACACGAAAGGATAGAAGACACATGGCAAAAGTCATCGGTATCGATCTCGGGACGACCAATTCCTGCGTGGCCGTGATGGAAGGGTCGACGCCCAAGGTCATCGAGAACTCGGAAGGCGCCCGCACCACGCCGTCGATCGTCGCATTCACGGACGACGGCGAGAGGCTTGTGGGCCAGCCGGCCAAGCGTCAAGGCGTGACCAACCCCGAGCGCACGTTTTTCGCGATCAAGCGACTGATCGGCCGCACCTTCGACGATCCGATGACCAAGAAGGACATGGGCCTCGTCCCCTACAAGATCAGCAAGGCCAAGAACGGCGATGCCTGGGTCGAGGCCGACGGCAAGCCCTATTCGCCTTCGCAGGTCTCCGCCTTCACGCTCCAGAAGATGAAGGAGACTGCCGAGGCGCATCTCGGCGCGCAGGTCACCCAGGCGGTCATCACCGTTCCGGCCTACTTCAACGACGCCCAGCGCCAAGCCACGAAGGACGCCGGCAAGATCGCCGGCCTCGAGGTGTTGCGCATCATCAACGAGCCGACGGCGGCGGCGCTGGCCTACGGGCTCGACAAGAAGGGCTCGGGCACGATTGCCGTCTACGATCTCGGCGGCGGCACCTTCGACGTGTCGGTCCTCGAGATCGGCGATGGCGTGTTCGAGGTGAAGTCGACCAACGGCGACACCTTCCTCGGCGGCGAGGATTTCGACAACCGGCTCGTCGAATATTTCGCCGACGAGTTCAAGAAGGAGCAGGGAATCGACCTCAAGAAGGACAAGCTGGCCCTCCAGCGCCTGCGCGAGGCGGCCGAGAAGGCCAAGATCGAACTCAGCTCCGCGAGCCAGACCGACATCAACCTGCCCTACATCACGGCGGATGCGAGCGGCCCGAAGCATCTCACGCTGAAGCTCACCCGCGCCAAGTTCGAATCGCTGGTCGACGACCTGATCCAGCGCACCGTCGAGCCGTGCAAGAAGGCCCTCAAGGACGCCGGCCTCACCGCCGGCGAGATCAACGAGGTCGTTCTGGTCGGCGGCATGACCCGCATGCCCAAGGTCCAGGAGGTCGTGAAGTCGTTCTTCGGCAAGGAGCCCCACAAGGGCGTCAATCCGGACGAGGTCGTCGCGATCGGCGCCGCGGTTCAGGCCGGCGTGCTCCAGGGCGACGTCAAGGATGTGCTGCTGCTCGACGTGACGCCGCTGTCGCTGGGCATCGAGACGCTGGGTGGCGTGTTCACCCGTCTGATCGATCGCAACACCACGATCCCCACGAAGAAGAGCCAGGTGTTCTCGACCGCCGAGGACAACCAGACCGCCGTCACCATCCGCGTGTTCCAGGGCGAGCGCGAGATGGCGGCGGACAACAAGGTGCTCGGCCAATTCGACCTCGTCGGGATCCCGTCCGCGCCGCGTGGCGTGCCGCAGGTCGAGGTGACGTTCGACATCGACGCCAACGGCATCGTCAACGTGACCGCCAAGGACAAGGCGACCAACAAGGAACAGCAGATCCGCATCCAGGCGTCGGGCGGCCTCTCGGATGCCGACATCGACAAGATGGTGAAGGATGCCGAGGCTAATGCCGCCGAGGACAAGCAGCGCCGCGAACTGGTCGATTCCAAGAACCAGGCCGAGGCGATGATCCATTCGGCGGAGAAGTCGATCGTCGATTACGGCGACAAGGTCTCCGCGGCCGACAAGAGCGCGATCGAGGCGGCGGTCGTCGGCTTGAAGACGGCTCTCGAGGGCGAGGATGTCGAGGCCATCAAGGCCAAGACCAACGAGTTGGTGCAGGCCTCGATGAAGCTCGGCGAGGCCATGTACAAGGCCGGCGCCGAGGCGGGTGCCGCGCCCGGCGAGGCCGGCCCGGCGCACGACCCTATGAAGGACGATGTCATCGACGCCGACTTCAAGGAGGTCGGACCGGACGAGCACAAGAAAGCCTCGTAACTTCGAGGCGGAGGCCGCCGTGCATTCGCGGCCTCCCCTCACCGCTTTTTACCGCTTTCGCGTGTCGATCGAATTGTGACAAAAGGCGGGCAGACGCCTTGTTGAGCGCCGGCCGCCGCCTTTGCGAGGCGCATGCGGGCCGCGCAGGACTGGAACGATGGCCACCAAGACCTGCTACTATGAAATCCTCGGCGTCACGCGCACCTCGAGTGACGGCGAACTGAAATCCGCCTTTCGCAAGGCGGCGATGGTGTGCCACCCGGATCGCAACCCGGGCGATGCCGCCGCCGAGGCCAAGTTCAAGGATCTGAACGAAGCCTACCAGGTACTCTCCGACGGGCAGAAGCGTGCCGCCTATGACCGCTTCGGCCACGCGGCCTTCGAGAACGGTGGCGGTGGCGGCGGCTTCGGCGGCGCCGAGGGTTTCGGCTCCTCGATGGCCGATATCTTCGACGACCTGTTCGGCGAGATGACGGGGCGACGCGGCGGCGGCGGCGGCCGCTCGCAGGGCGGCGCCAACCGCGGCTCCGATTTGCGTTACAACATGGAGATCACGCTCGAGGAGGCCTTCGCTGGCAAGGCGGCGAGCCTCAAGCTGCCGACCTCCGTCTCTTGCGAAGTCTGCTCCGGCTCCGGCGCCAAGCCTGGCGCCAAGCCCAAGCAATGCGCGACCTGCCACGGCCATGGCCGTGTGCGCGCGCAGCAGGGCTTCTTCGCGATCGAGCGCACGTGCCCGACCTGCGGAGGTCGCGGCGAGATGATCGACAACCCGTGCCAGGCCTGCTCCGGCACCGGCCGCGTCACCCGCGAGCGCCAACTCTCGGTCAACATCCCGGCCGGCGTCGAGGACGGCACCCGCATCCGCCTTGCCGGCGAGGGCGAGGCCGGCACCCGCGGCGGCCCGGCGGGCGACCTCTACATCTTCGTCTCGACCAAGCCGCATCCGTTCTTCCAGCGCGACGGCGCGGACCTTTTCTGCCGCGTGCCGATCTCGATGGTGCAGGCCTCGCTCGGCGGCGAGATCTCGGTGCGCACCGTGGATGGGAGCGAGGCCAAGGTGAAGATCCCCGAGGGCACGCAGTCGGGCAAGCAGTTCAAGGTTCGCTCGCGCGGCATGCCGGTTCTGCGCTCGCGCGACACCGGCGACCTCTACATCCAGGCCACCGTCGAGACCCCGCAGAACCTGACTCGGCGCCAGCGCGACTTGCTCGCCGAGTTCGAGGCCGAGAGTTCGCACAAGACCCAGCCCGAAGCCTCGGGTTTCCTGGGGAAGATGAAGGACTTCTTCGAGAACCTCAGCGGGACGTGACCGAGTCGTTCGTTGCGGGATGTTGCCGCTGACAGGCGAGCCATCGGTTCGCTACGCTATAGCGGCGTTTCCAACGACCTAGAGCCGTTTCCGCCCTGCCTGAGTCGGGTAGGTAGCGTGCGTGGGGCAGTC